>CALOEF010000046.1:0-39211 GCA_942492165.1 uncultured Planctomycetaceae bacterium | reverse complement strand
ACCGTGCCCGAGACAAACCATGGTTTTGTTTAGCCTCGGCAAATAATCCTTCGCTCTTCCACATTCGTTCTGACATTTTCTGTCGGAACACTGGATCGCGCATTCGCGTTAGGACTTCTTCAAAGAGATCCTGATCAAGGTTCCGGAGAAGGAAGCGTTGAGGGGATGAGCCTCGTTTTCGCGCCGGGCAGGTCGATGCCTGGGAACAAACCTCACAGTCCGACGATGCGCTGACGTACCGCTTGTAGTTTTTATCGATTGCAGGATTGGGATGCAGATACTTCCCCTCCGGACAGCGGAAGCGATCCTGTTCTTTTTCGTAAACGAGTCCACTACTCAGATACTTACTGTTTCCGGCACGGCCGCTCCAGAGTGGAATGAAGGTCCGCCTACCTTGCTCCTGCAACGTGCGGATGATCGCCGCCGAACCATAGCCACGATCGGCTGTTACTTCGTGAATCGTGAGTTCGTAGCGGTGTTCGATTCGCTGCAGTTGGTCGAGATAAGGCTGGTTGTCGTGCCTTGCTCCGGTGGTAACATGCGTGTCTAAAATGACGCGGCTGTCAGCATCAATGCTCTGATGCACTTTGTACTTGAGCTGTCGCGGCGTTCCTCGCTTTTGGGCCAACGTCGCATCAGGATCGGTGTGACTCGTGTGTGTCTGATTTGAGATTTTTCGAGTGGCCGGAGGTTCGATGGATCTGGTTCGTCCTTTGAGTGCTTCAGCCTCCTGGAGTGCCTGTTGGGGCTCATTGTGGACCAGGGAATCGAGGGCTGCATCCGCCGCGATCAATGTGGCGTCGGTCATTACGCTACAGGACTCTCCCACCAAGCCGTGTTGCTGGCAAAGTTTCACAATCTCATGAAAGACCTGCTCGTAAATCGCTTCTCCATACCGATCCCGGATGCGACTGAATGACGAATGGTCCGGCACTTCGTCTTCCAGGGAGAGTCTGCAGAACCAGCGGTAGGCAAGATTGAAGTGGACTTCCTCACACAGACGTCTGTCCGAATCGATGCCGTAGAGATACGCCACCAGTACCATTCGAAAGTAGACGACCGGATCAATGGAAGGGCGACCTCGTCCCTCTGCATAGCAAGAGGTGGTCAGTTTGCGGATGAATGCCGGTTCGACAATGCCGTTAATCTGCCGGAGCAAGTGATCTTCTGGGATGAACGACTCCAGATCAATGACCGTCCTGGTCCTGGGCTCAAAAACATGCAATCCTTGCATCAGCGTCTCCATGATGGAAAACAGGGAGATTGGACAACAAAGCGAACTTGCTCATACCGCCAAACCGCTTCACAGATCAAGATCAATCACCCGTTGAACCGTTTATTTCAAACAGACTTTTTCAACACGCCCCAGGGATTCGAACCCTGGACCTACGGATTAAAAGTCCGTTGCTCTACCAACTGAGCTACGCCCTCATTTAGTTCTTACTGTATTTGATTCGGCCTGGAGCCAGTTTCGAGATACTTTTGTGTTCTCAGACAGGGCCGTTTGTTGGCTGAGTCAGGATAATAGCAACAAGCTCGCTGAATTCACAACATTAACCGGGCAAAAAAATCATTGTAAATTCATATTTTCTCTGCCTTTAATCCAACATCTCGATCAAACTCTCATCGAATTCTCGGAAACAGGAAATTCCAGGAACGTCATTCCATTCAGGACACGATCAGAGTGCGTTAAGTTCCATGGAATCGATCATTTTTCAAGACTCGTAATCGTCCTGTGTGTACATTCCATCAATATAACGCCACAGACCCGGATTGGGATTTTTCGGCTTTAACGAGTCGGGAAGCGACGCAACGGGGACATTGTCGTAGCACTGCAAGCATGGAAAACCGGTGGATGGCAGCAGGAATACCGACCGACGTAAAGACCGGATGCCCCGTTGAGGGGAAGGGGCCACCATGGTTCATTGCAGGGCTCACCGCGACACCTGTTGGCATTTTATCGTTCAGGAGTCGGCCCACTTTTTGTCTTAATGCTGGTGCAATAATATCGTAGAGCGCGTCATCATCGCCTGAGGTGTGGCTGTAAATACAGCCGGTCAGATTTCCTTCGAGGCATTCTGCGATTTGTGCTAATTCCGAATCGGATTCGGCCACCACGATCAAAGAGCTGTTTCCAAATGCTTCTTCCTGTAATGCAGTCGGGTTTTCCAGGAACTGGCTGCCGCTCACTTTTAATAAGGTGTTTGCACACGAAAAAGCAGGACCGTCAGAGGGACTGCCTCCAGTGAGCAGAGTGGCGCCGGCGGCCTGAATGGCGGCGATTCCAGCTTGAAATCCTGCTTGTACTCCCTGGCTGAGCAGCGTACCCGAGGGAGCTTCTTCGAATTTTTGCACGATCTGTTGAATGAATGTGTCTGTAGTGGCGCCGGCTTTCAAGGCAACTAATCCCGGATTGGTACAGAACTGCCCGGTACCCATCAGGCAACTTCCTTTAAAGTCTTCCGCAATCGCTTCACTACGTTCGCTGAGTGCGCCCGGGAGAATAAATACCGGGTTGATGCTGGACAGTTCCAGATAAATGGGTTTACCTGCTTTGTCTGCTGCTTCTTTAATGGTCAATCCTGCGCTGCGACCGCCGGTATAGCCAATGGCGCCCATCTCTGGATGTGAGACGAATCGACAGCCATCTTCATGGCTCGTGCGATAAATGAGTTGAATAAAGCCCTCAGGCATCTTTGTCGCTTTGGCAGCGGTATCAGCGGCTTCGGCAAAGATCTTTGTCGTGCCAGGGTGAGAAGAGTGTCCTTTGGCAATCACTGGATTCCCCGCTGCCACTGCGGCAGCAAAGTCGCCGCCTGCGATACTGTTAAACGCGAAGGGAAAGTTATTAGGTCCAAAAACGGCGACCGGACCAATGGGACCGAACTGCGAACTGATTCCCGCTTTGGTATCAATGGTGGGCATGGCCCAAGACCCTTCACGGGCGTGTGCCGCTGCCTGTCGTAATTGATCTGTTGTGCGGGGCAGTTCGCCATCTCGCAGGCGGGGCGATTCAGGGTAACCTGTTTCCTGATGCGCGGTTTCGACTAACTCTTCAGCTCGTTTTTCAATTTCTGCAGCATATGCTTCCAGGAATGTAGCAAAACGCTCTCCTGGCCAACCTCGCATTTCTTTTGAAGCGGTTGCAGCGGCTAGAATCGTCGATTCGATTTCCTCCCAGGGGCTGACAGGATAGTGTGGGGCTAAGGTTTCAGCCGTTGCTGGGTTGACGGCTTGAAATGTTTTTGAACCCGTTGAAGAAATCCATTGCCCATTGATGAGAACTGGTTGTATTTCCATGACGTATCCTTCTAAAACTGCCATTTACCTGACAATTGGTTAAAATAGTTGCCTGCTTCATATTTATCATAATCTGTTCAGAGAAGAATAACAGTGATGGAACTCTTTGACGTTGTCGTACTGGGAGCTGGCTTTGGTGGAAGTTTGACTGCACTTCTGCTTGAGCGTATTGGTCTCAATGTGGCATTAATCGACCGGGGAACTCACCCCCGTTTTTCCATTGGGGAGTCTTCGACTCCCATTGCCGGCTATCTGCTTCAATCACTCTCTGAGAACTACGATCTTCCACAATTTGCGCCATTTTGCAAGTATGGGAGTTGGCAACAAAGCTATCCTCAACTGCCTTGTGGTATCAAACGCGGGTTCAGTTATTTTCATCACGAATCGCATCAGACCTTTCAATCCAGGCCAGATCACGGAAACGAACTTCTCGTAACGGCAAGTTTCGATGATTCAGTGGCGGATACGCACTGGTTTCGTGCTGACATCGATGCATTTTTTGCTGAAGAAGTACAAAAAACGAAAATTGTCTATCTTGACGAGACCGAAGTCGTTTTGCATCGGGGTGAAGCCTGGGAGATTAAAGGTGCCAGAAGCGGGGAACGTCTTGATCTGGAAGCGGCATTTCTGATCGATGCCACAGGAGCCGCCGGGCTGGTGCCTCATGCTCTGGGAATCGAACGTCAAACAGAGTTTGAGACTTGTTCGACAGCGGTCTATGGGCATTTTGA
This sequence comes from uncultured Planctomycetaceae bacterium, assembly GCA_942492165.1. Lineage (GTDB taxonomy): Bacteria > Planctomycetota > Planctomycetia > Planctomycetales > Planctomycetaceae > Gimesia. The sequence goes on along the minus strand of CALOEF010000046.1, from coordinate 35,180 downwards.
ACATGTCGTTCCCTGGACTGAAATTTTGGGACGGAATGGAATTGATCAGTCTGATTATCCTTTTAACTGTGATCATGCCGCATTACATCATGTATTGAGAGCAGGGTGGATGTGGCAATTACGATTCAACAACGGAATTACGAGTGCCGGATTGGTTTTGGAACCGGACCAGAAAACGATATCAGCTGAGGAACTGTGGAAGCAGTTACTGAATCAGTATCCTGCGATTCAATCACAATTTGATGGAGCTTCCCTGGTGTCACCAGATTCTGGTCTTGTTTCCACAGGCCGGATGCAGCGTGGCTGGAAATTGTGTGCAGGGAGTGACTGGGCTCTGTTACCTCATACAGCGGGATTTATTGATCCACTACATAGTACCGGGATTGCGCATACCTTGTGTGGGATCGAACGTCTGGTTGTGACGATCGAAAAGAATTGGGGGCAGGCTGGATTCACAGATGCGTTAATGAAATATTCAGAATCAGTGCGAGACGAGCTGGAATTGATCGATGAGCTGGTAGCCTGTTGTTATCGAAGTTTAGAGAATTTTGAACTGTTTACCGCGAGTACGTTATTCTATTTTGCTGCCGCTACCAGTTTTGAGCATCAACGCAGTCATGGTCGTACGAAACCTCTGTTTCTGTGCGCAGAAGATCGTGAGTTCAAGCGAGTCGTAAGAGAGTGGTTAGAACTGGTTTCTCAGATAAGGCAGAGATCGGTTTATGAGTCGGATGAGATCAGGCGGGCAATTCAATCTGCGGAAAATCGTTTGATGCCCTGGAATCGAGTAGGGTTGTTTCATCCCGGAATCGCAAACATGTATCATTACACAGCGGCTCCGGAATCAGAGCCACTGTGATGATTGGTTTTGGTATCGTTATTTCTCACGTGATAATGGGTGATCGCTTTTGAGCCAGCTCTTCCATCATGCTTTGGATATTGCTCGTAATTTCATCCGGGCTTGTTGCGATTCCCGTCATCATCGCGGCATTCCAGAAAAGCTGGCGACCACATTGTCTGATGAATGGATGTTGCTCACTGTTTGAGGAGAGTGTGCAAAGACGCTTGATCAATTCTGCATCGGGATTGATTTCCAGGATACGTTTGGTTGTCGGGAAATCCTTGTTGTTCATACTCAACACTTTTTGCAGTTGCGAACTGATGGCGCCTTCTGGCATGACAAGACAGCAGGGGCTGTCCGTTAAACGATCGGACTTCGTAATGGACTCGACATCGTCTTTGAGTTCATCCTGGAAGAGGGAAAGGACTTTTTCAAACTCGGGAGAGAGCGGTTCAGCCTTGTCTTCTTTCTTTTCTGCTTCGGTTTCCGAATCAGTTGATTCTTCTGTTTCACCCGGAAGTTTTACATCAGAGGAATCGATGGAAATAATATCATGATCTTCAAATTTAGCCAGATTTGACAGCACGATTTCATCCATCGGATCTGATAGATAGAAAACTTCGATGCCTTTTTTTCGGAAGATTTCAAGATTGGGGTTTTTGGCAATCGTATTGAAATCAAATCCGCCAAGATAATAGATTTGTTTCTGGGATTCATCAGCTCGTTCGAGATAAGTTTCCAGCGAGACGAGTTCATTCTCTGAACTTCCATTTGAGGATGGAAAACGCAAGAGTCTGGCGATACTGTTGCGATTCTCAAAGTCGGTACCGATACCTTCTCGAAGGCTGCTGCCGAATTGACGATAAAATTCCAGATACTTTTCTTCATCGTCTTTTGCAATTGAAGTCAAATGCGAAAGGATACGTTTTGTTAATACTTTCTGGATCTTGCGAAAGATCGTATTGTCCTGCAGCGACTCACGTGAAATATTGAGTGGCAGGTCAGCTGAATCAACGAGACCATACAGAAAGCGTAAATATTCGGGTAACAAGTCTCTGTTATCGTTTTGTACGAGAATTCGTTTCGCACATAAGCTGATACCGTGCTCCGTACGGCCAAAACCCATCAATTCCAGATTCGTTTTGGGGCAATATAAAATAGCGTGGAACTGGAATGGGGAGTCGCTGCTCAGATGCAGGTGCCAACGTGCCTGTTCTTCGCCATTATGTGCCAGGTACTGATAGAATCCATCGTATTGTTCTTGTGTGAGTTGTGTTTTGGGTTCCAGCCAGATGGGGGGCTGGTCGTTCACAAGTTCATCGCCCAGTTTGATTGGATAGGGGACGAACGTGGAATATTTATTCAGGATGAATTTCAATCTGGTATCATCGGTGAATTCATCAAGATCTTTTCGCAGATGTAAACGGATTGAGGTTCCTCTCTCAAGACCTTCCTGTGCTTCGATTGTAAAGGCACCGGTACCATCGGATTCCCATTTCCAGCCTGCCTCTTCCTGATGACTGCGCGTCAAAACTTCGACTTTGTCTGCCAGCATAAAAGCAGAATAAAAGCCAACGCCGAATTTTCCGATGAGAGAAACTTCCTCTTTTTCATCTCCGGCTGCATTTTTTAAAAAATCGAGCGAACCACTATGGGCAATAGTACCTATGTTTTCGATCAGTTCTGAGTGCGTCATTCCGATACCATTATCAGAAATGGCAAGAATACGAGACTCAGTATCTGGTTCAAGACGTATTTCCAGAGGGCTCTCATCTTTGATGGAATCATCCGTCAGAGAGGTAAACCGGAATTTATCTAATGCATCAGAGGCATTGGATATGAGTTCTCGAATTGCGATCTCGCGGTTTTGATAAAGTGAATGAGAGAGCAAATCCAGCAGTTTTTTGATTTCTGCTTGAAACGTAAATTTTTCAGGTGTTGTTTGGTTCATCGTCTTATCTCTGAATCAGTTGAGAAAGTGAATATTATTAGAAAATCCTCTGGTTTAAGGATTAAACTGCTTACCGAATCGTTATTGCTCTGTTTATAAAAGGAACGGGAAATTTTGTAAAGCGGCTCAGTCCATTCGCGTTCGTCTTCTCCCACAAAAACTCTCAAGAAGACATTTGTAATCTCATGGCTGAACCAGTAATAATATGAAATAACAAAGAGATTCCCGTTTTGATGCGTATTTCTGCAGGGTAATTCTTTTCTAAGCATTCAATCTATTTGCCTTCTCAACATATATATGGAGATCCTCGCCATGGAATTCTACTCGCGTCGTGACTTTATGAAAACTACCGCTTGGGGAGGCGCATTGGCATTAGGCGGCGGATTGTCCGGCTCTGTATTAGCAGGTAAAAAAACAACACCCCAGGCGCAATACGGTTTAGTGACTTATCAGTGGGCCAAAGATTGGGATTTGCCGACGTTATTAAAAAATTGTAAAACAGCCAGCGTTCTGGGTGTTGAGCTCCGAACCACTCATGCACACAAGGTTGAACGAACTCTCAACAAACAGCAGAGACAGGAAGTGGTTCAGCAATTTTCTGATAGCCCCGTGTCATTGGTTGGAATCGGCAGTAATGAACGCTATGACAATCCGAATTCTGCGGTAGTAAAGAAAGCGATTGCGGACACAAAAGACTTTATCAAGCTCAGTCATGATGTAGGTGGGAGTGGAGTGAAAGTGAAACCGGACTCTTTTCATAAGGGGGTTTCAGAAGAAGTAACGATTGAGCAGATTGGACGAGCCTTGAATGATCTGGGAAAGTATGGCGCCGACTGGGGACAACAGATTCGTTTAGAAGTTCATGGCAAGTGCGCCCATCTTCCCACGATTCGGAAAATCCTGGATGTTGCCGATCATCCGAATGTTGCGATCTGCTGGAACTGCAACAAGCAGGATCTGGAAGGAAAAGGCCTTGCTGCTAACTTTGCATTGGTGAAAGATCAGGTTAGGCGATACGACGCATATTCATGATCTGGTGCATTCTGATTATCCCCATCAAAAGTTTTTTGAATTGATGGCGGGGGCGAATTACACGGGCTGGCTCATGCTCGAAGAAGGTAAGCAGCCTAAGCAAGATACTGTTGTCGCGTTAGCGGAACAGAAGAAGCTCTTTGACAAGATGTGGGCGCAGGCACAAGACAGCTAATTGCTGTCTTGGAGCGATCTGAAAATCGTCAGGTGAGAAGTGCTTGAACTCAAGGAGTCTGGAAGTTCGTGTTGTCGTGAACGTTCTGTTCCTTGATCGCGGCATAGACTTCTTCTCGATGCACGGTGACATCTTTCGGTGCTTCGATTCCGAGGCGTACTTTATCGTTTTTAATTTCGATCACCATCAGTGTGATCGAATCTCCAATGATAATTTTTTCGTCTTTTTTTCGGCTGAGAACAAGCATCGCGATTCCCTGCGAATAATTTGTTGGGAGGTTTTTCAAAGCTTTCTTTGGGAAACATCAGTGAATATCAAGAGACAAATCTCTGAAAAAGCGACACTTGAAACTTAGCGTACTGGATTGAGGTGTCCGCTCTGATCTGAAAAAAAAGGAGAGATTCTGCTAAGCGATTCTCTTAACGAATGGATTGTATCGAATACAAGATCTATGACCGCTTGATTTTGAAAGCGGTTTGAGCGGGATATTCTGATATGTCAAGTTAAGATACTTACAGGGTTGCCTGTTTGAAGTTGCGAAGACGAATCGAGAAGCGGACTGGCAAGCCGTGTATTTACTGATAATCGATACATATTCTTAAATAAGGCGCGAGTGCCCCAGGGCGGAAATGAATCTGCTCGTTTTTGAATAAACGTTTTGATGAATTGCGGGTCTGTCTCTCCAGAGACTGGTGATCGCGATGGGACTACGCAGCGTTTACAGGGGTTTGTTCCCCTGAAAGTGATGTCTCCGACTTCAAACAGAACTGGTTGTTCTGTTGCTGAATAGAGACGATCTTCACAAAAAGGGAGGTCCCCATCAAATTCCAGATTCACTCGAAAACGAAGTCTTAATTCTTCGACTGAAATCTCCGGGAACCAGTGTGCAAGTTCCTCGTACGTCTGGGTACTGATGATCGTTGGTCCTGAAGCTGCGAGGTCATCATCGGGAAAACCTGTTGTTTTATTTTCTTTGAGAATCACCGGCTGATTCAGATAGTGACTGAACCAGTCCGTAAGATCCCTGTTGTTTTCTGTGAGGTGAAAGAGAGATGATGTTTTCGAAACGTGCGGAGTGGAAAGTGAAACGGTCAGTTGTGAAAGATCATATTCAGACCGGATCTTTTGAATTTCGGGAAACTTTTTTCCATTGATTACGTTATTGTTTTGATCGAACAAGGCAAACTGGCGATCACATGCCAGGGCACCCGTATTCAGAACTTCTGCCTGGTTAACAACGACAGGGTCAAGAGATTTCACAGGGAAGAGGGCGATGCGTGAAAGAGTCCACATGTTTTTTTACAATCTTCGATTTGATGTGTTCAGCGTTGGGGGTCTGATTTTTGCAGCGCTTTCAAGTCCTGGAGTTCCGTTTTGAGGTCAATGATGCCGCTGGGATCCAGGAAACGGTCAATTCGGTCAGCTGTGTCGCGACACAGGCTGAGAATGCGAGACTGAGCGGTTTTGTTATATTGTTCCTGGGCTGCTTCTAATGCCGTCACGCGAATGACGATTCAGTTTGTCCTGAAAATTTGTTTGGGAGAAATTCACTTTCCAGTTCCCGAATTCCTCGTCTACTTTTTTCCAGTCCTTCGTTTTGGCACCACTGCGGATGCGGGACATTTTTCATGGAAAGCGATGCGACTGCTTCGATCAGTTCTCCATTGAATACTGCTAGTTCACCTTCGACACTGAGTCGAATCCGGTCATCGGGAATCTGAATCGAGATCTAAGCGGATCAATGCCGGGAAGATAAGGGACATTCGCGACCAGTGCTTTACCACTGCGGATATAGAGCCAGATCAGCGGCTGTTTGGGATCGGGTTTCGATCGGCTGATCGTACCACTGCGATTTGTCAGAAACTCACCCGTAATATAATCCACAGGTTGAGCTTTCGGTGGTTTTTTGGATTCATCGTTTCTTTTTTTGCGGCAATCTGTAGCTGACGGACTTCCTGCGGATTCAGGGGCGATATTTGGACTTGCATTCCGGCATAAGATTGAGTTGAGGTACCACGGGGAATAAGAGACAGACGTGTGTTTGAAAATTCGGGGTTTGACGCGGATGGCCAGTGTTTCTACCCGACGTCGGCTGCCACTCCAGGATGCCGCGCAGTCCGGAAGAAATAGAACAGGTTGCATGCTTTCGATTCAATTCTTCCAGAACTCAGATAAGTCCAGGGGATCATTTGAATGTTTTTGACTTCCCGGTCTCGATTCAGATAGCGGAAAAATGGTACAAAGAAGTAACCTTTTGCCAGTGTGGCTACTGCGGGATCCGGTGAGAGATACTGACTGCCCTGCTCAGCTGACGGTGACCTGATTCTCATTCAACCGTTTCAATACGGTTACGATGGGCGAAAACAGATCGTTGATCGTTTGAAACACGGTTCCGCTCAGAAATGAGGTTTCGAACGTTTCAGTCTTCAGACAAGCGGGCTGAACGCTGCGAGAGTATGTCAAATTCTCTGCCTGAAATGCGATAGCCGATTCCGGCGGGTTCGATCGCAATCAGAAACAGTTTATCAAATGACTGATACGGATAGCGTTCGAAGATCTGTTCGTATTGCAATCGTGACAACCCAGCTGGAAGGCAGTGGTAACCAGTCATTTTCATAAGATGCCAATCAGTATGTCATCTTGCCAGGGGAACACCGGGTTCATTCAAGGATCCATTTTTCTCCGACGGAACGTTCAATGATCTGATGCAGCTTGATGCTGATCTGCTGACTGTTCAAATCGGTCGAGTCGGGCATTCGGGATCGCAGGCGATTTCGATGCGAATACGATATGGCTTGAGACTGATGTGCAGTGACTCAATCGAAACGGAAGCGGTGTTTTCTGCAGCAACAAGCGAAATCGATCCCGGGTAGAGCATCAGCCCCATCAGCGAGAACAGGATTCGAGTAGAATTTCAAACCATTTCAGACGGCAGAACATTATTTTCCAGTTAACCAAGGCTGAATCAAAAACTCATGAAGTTGCTTAGGAGCAGTGACACTATCTTTTCTGAGTAAACGATTCCACATCGGGGTAGTAGGGCTCAATGATCCATTGCTCCACATTGTCATAAAAGTTAAGCGGGCGATCAGCGTAACCTTTAATGTTCTTACGAAATACATGGAACTGGTCGATTTCCCAGAGAGGAACAATATGTGCCATCGAATAGAGTTGCTGTTGTAGATTTTTTAATGAGTGCCGTTGCTGATTCCCAGTCTGTGGCTTCATCCAGTTCAATGAGTTTGAGTCTCAGCCAGTCTGGGAAAATTTCCAGCGATTCGATTTGTGCCCCTTTGCCCACTGTCAGGAAACGGCCAGAGTTCCATCACCGGTTCTGTCATGGCGACCGTGCGGTAGACAATATCCCATTTTCAGATTTTCTTTTCGGCTTCGATTTGTGTATTCGGGATCAAGCGTGACATTGATACCAGTTCTGGGACCAGGCTATTGATCATTTCCTGCCGCATCCTGAGCTTCCGGATTGGGATCACAGAGCATTCGCAGCGGTGGAAACTTTCCCCCCAGTTTTTTTTGTGAAGCCACAGCGAGGGCGACCGCAAGGGGAAAGTTATATTCGCGTTGAGGAACTTGCTGGTTATAAACCTGTAATCCTGTGAAATAGGGAGCGGTGATGAGTCGGCCTTTTAAAAGCTGAGACTGGTCGAGCAGGGTATTTGTGAGAATTTCTTTTCGATTGATGGCGTATGCAAGTGCTCGTCGCAATTCAACGATTTGCAGTGGTTTGCTATCCGGGTTGAATTGCAGAACATGTGACAGAGGAATCGCACTTTGTACGACATTGTATTCTTCCTGATCCTGGAAAAACGAGATCAGTTTTGCCGGTAAGAATGAGAGTGCCGAAACTTCACCCCGCAGGAGTGCCTGAAATGATTTTTCAAAATTGGGAAAACGAATTTCATTCAATTGTGCAACATTGTATTCACGTAAATCTGAAGGTTCTGGGATTGCGCGAACGTATTGAACCTGCTTTGGTGATTTTTCCTGGACTATAAAACGGCTGGAGGCCAGGACGGGTGTTTTGGGAGGGGATGCCGGAGTCTGGATGTTTGCAGAAACATGATTCCAGAGCGGCTGAGCCGTTACAGGTAAAGCGAGTAGCCACTCCGAATGTAATGGAACACGGTCAAAAATGATACTGAAAGAAAACGGATCGAGTGTCGTTATGGAGTGAACATAGCTGTCAAATCGTTCGTCATATTCGCTGCTTCCCGGTGTGATCTTTTTTCTCAGGAATTGAGTGATATCATCTGCCAGGAGAACCGGATGTGATTCCCAGGGGGCATAAGACTGTCTCAAAATAAAATCGGCACGGCGTCCGAGATCCGTTGGTTCCCATTTTTCAAAGAAGCGGCTCTGATATTGCGGAGTCTGATTGATCTTGTTTACTTCAAATAGAGGTATCTGTGTGAGCTTTTTGTGCCGGCGAGTGGAATTGCGTTCCAAAAAGTAGGGGGTTTTATCAAATGCTGTTTCGAGCACGCCGACTCGAATCACTGGATACCGGTTGTGGTAGCGTAGCAGCGATTCGCGTAAGCGAGGATTAGGTGGCCAGACTGTTGCCGCTTCCATTGCTGATTGAACCGCCAGTCGATTCTGGTTCTGTTTTGCTTCCTGATCTGCCTTGTCAAGAATTGTATTCGACTGACTCAGAAATGAACTGGTCCATTTTGCAACAACGCTTTGTTTGGGAAACATGGTTGCGAGCCGCTTTAAAAAGTAGTGGGCTTTACGATATTGTCCGTTTTCTACTGACTGTCTGATTAAGGTGTCGATGACCTCTCCGGCAAGTTGACTCAAACCAGTAAATCCAGGAGATTGCCTTTGCAAGTCTTCAATAAAAGCCAGTGCTGTTTCATGTTGCTGTGATTTTATTTTTTCATTTGCTTCCAGAAACAACAGTTTTTGCTGACGTTGGTCAAAGCCTGGCCAGTTTCGGTGCTTTCGATCTAAAACGAGAAGTAGTTCAAAAGCGGTTCGTAATTGATTGGTTTTGAGTAATTCATCAATGCGCATCAAAATTTGATCTTCATGATGAATCACCTGTTTTACTTTATTCCTCGGGACTTGATATTCTGGACTTTCTTTTTCATCGACTAAAGTCAATTGGATAAAATTAAAAGCCGCTCTTGCTTTTTTTTGTTCGTCAAATTCTTCTTTGTTTTTCGGCTTTGGCCAGTTAAAGCTTTCTTTGAATGCGGTTTCGAGTTGGGCCAAGTATATTGGGGCGAGGATAAACGGGCTCCACAATCAATACCGAATCGTTTTCCAGAATGATCCAGTCAACAGGTGTTTTTTTTAACAGATCATTGACTGATGGAGTTTGCATTTCCTCAATTTTAGGTAAAGGAGGTTCTTTACCCTCTTCCGCAGTTTCTGTTTCTGCCGTCTCTTTTTTTGTGTCTTTCTGGTTTGGCTTTGATTTATTGTCCGGCCTGGCTTCATTTTGCGCCGCACCTGTCGCAGGCAGGGCCAGGCATAGAATCAGTGTCAGGATAAAAGAGAGACGATGGAAAATTGCGATTGTCATCATAGGAAGCCTGACCTTTCTGCTCCAGAATCTGATCAATGCGATACAGGCTGCCATCCACGGTTGGTACGACCAGGAAAATTTTCCAGTTCGACCATGGAACCACTGCTGGGAGCGGGACATTCATTTCGGATTGAACGGTTCCGGTTTTTGCATCGACTGTTACGATGGTACCATTTTGCAGATGTGATCAAAGTAAGGTCTTTTAAAACAGCAGGTTTGCCTGCCAGCGGTGATTCAGGAATTCGTAAGTCCCATAATTTCTGGAGTCCTTTGTCGATGCTGAAACAACTTAAGTTTTGTTTTGTTTCAACAAAGAGCCGTCCTTCAGTAATCCACAGGTCGTTTGTTGCTGGAGATGTGAGCTGGAGTTTCGCTTTCTGCTGTGCTGATTTGGTGTCAAACAACAGCAGTTGTCCTGCGGCATCGGCTAGTGCAAAGAATTCTTTGTTGAATCCTGCTTTAAAGTCAATAGGTTGTTTGTTGTCAATCGTTGAGAGGGCGGCCATGCTCCGTATCGGAGTCTTTCGATATTGCAAAGCAATAATCTGACCGCTGGAAGTGATGGCGATGCATTGGTCTTTTGAAGTTGGGATCAGTTGCTTCCATTTTGTTTTTGCATCAATATTATCTGGTAAGGAAAACTCTTGTACTGAATCGACTCCCCGCCCTTTGCGGAACACAGCAATTTTGTTTTGAAATGGGAGTGCAATTCCATCGCCGATCAGGACAGGCGCCGTTTGTAAGGGAGATTTCAAAGTGATTGATTGATCCAGTTGACCAAACGAATTCAGGATCCAAAGTGTCGGTTCGGGAAGACTGCAATAGACTGCAATTCTTCCATCCGACAGTTGGGTTGATTTGAGTGGCTCTTTCAATCCTTCCGGGAGTTTGAGTTGCGTGACTGGCTTTTCCTTGAAGTCAGTGGAGTCGTTTGCAAAGTCTTTATCCCGGAGCCGAAAGATATCCCCATCAGAGGTGACACAGATCAGACCTTCTTTTCCATACGGGTATGATGCCAGAATATCTGTGCCTAAGATGGACTTCCAGGTACTGGTCATTTCATCCCGGTTTGCGATGGTAAACACCACGGACTTCGAGGAGAGAAGTCGCCTGGCAAGATAGAGATTTGATCCAATTAATTGCATTGGTTGTGCGCCCAGACCGTCGGCTATTTTTTTCTTGTCGAGTTTGATTCCTGAATTGAGAAGTGTCAGCTTTCGCAGGGCGGAACTGCTCATCCAGAGCTGCCCTCCTGATCCCGCAGAAAGATAGACCTGACAGGAAAGTGGATCCTGTAGTTGATACGATGCCAGTTCACTCAGCTTTTTTTTACCTTTTTCATCGGACACGGTAAACGCGGTGATTCGTTCGGGAATCGTTGGGAAAAATAACTGTTTACCCCGTAGAACGGGCATGCTTTGTATTTGGCCTTTAATTCGATATTGTTCTAATACATTGAGCGTTGCATTTTTTCCCTCGCCTTCCAGTACATGCAGCAATGCAGATTCAGCACGGTCGTTTTCGCAGACGAGCAGCAGTTTTCCCATGGGAATGATCGGGATCTTGATCGTTCCCGGTCGATGGCCGAGTGCAGAGACACGTTGGCATTTGAAAGGTTGTAAAGAAACGAGGTACAGCACAGCCTCGTATCCAGCGACAGCAATGGCTTGTTCTCCATAAACTAATCCCGGAGCACCCACCAGTGGTTGTGCAAATTTCAGTTGTGATATCATGTTGCCGCTGATTAAATCAATGCTGAGTAATTCACCCGATTGACAGGAAATAAAGATAAGCCCCTGATGAATCAGTGGTACTCCCGTAGGCTGTGATGGCATTGCCTGACGCCAGATTAATTGACCACTTTTCTGAGCGATACTGATGAGTTCTTTGTGACGGGTGTCATATACAAGTAGTGCCGGTTCATTACCGGAAATCGTAATCGGAGTAAATGGAGGATCCAGGCCGACAGGACGTTTCCAGATAGGATCTCCTGTCACAGAATCGATCCCGAAGCAACTCCCATTTCCTAAAGCGAACACATTCCGTCCATCTGAAACCGCGTTTGAACGAGAGCGTGTATGAAGTGTTAAGCGTGACTGCTTGAGGAAACGGCTCCGGGTAGTCTTCCGTTGAAGCCGGGAACAGGTTCGTGATTCTCCTGTACCAGACGATTTTTCCAGTTCCAGGATTTTAGTCAAGACTGTCGCCATTTTACGATCGTTTTTATAATACGGGTAACGATCCAGCAGGTGACGTCTGCGTTCAAGCGCCTTTAAAGTGTTTTTTTGTTTAATGAATTCTTCGATTTCCAAAACAGCGACATCGAAAACTTCTTTTCTCAGGATTTCCGCTTCTGCTTTCTCATAGCCCGCTTTGATTTTGGCTAATGCTTCCTCAGGTGGTGCATCGACAGGGCTGTATCGGGTTAGAATTTTTTGTGCCTTCTCTGAAACAGTCAGCAACTCACGTTCTTTGGTTCGACTGGCTTTATCGACTGCGCCGAGGGCGATCCGTTGCCCATAATCGACCAGCGTGGGGTACATTTCTTTAAATTCGGAATCATCTCGGTGCTTTCTGATAAACTGATCGGTTGCTTCCAGACCCGCGTTCCAGGCGGGCGTTGAGCCGGAGATTTCTTTTTCAACGAACGACTTACTGAGCATGATCCGCGCTTCATCGGCGTAATCACTTTTGTTGTAATTTTCCAGAAATGTCCTCAAAGAGCTGAATGGCCTGGGAATATTTTCCGGCCTCCATTTCCTGGACGGCAGCATCGTAATGACGCTTTGCCGTGTCGCGACCGATAATGAACCAGAAGATAAGTGCTGTCAGTGCCAGCAGAATGCTGCCACCCGTTAGTGAGAGAACCAACGGAGATCGAACCATCTGGCGTTCGCCCGGACGAACGGCATTTCGTGATGAACGTCGCCGGACACGGTCTTTTAGCGAGAGCGGTACTTTTTGTTTCCTGGCTGGTTGTCGTCTTCGTCGTTCTCGTCGTTGTTCTTCAGTGGAACTGGTGGAGCGAGATACAAAATGTTTTTCGGGAGCTTGCGTTGCTTCGTCTGTTTCAAGGTCGTCCAGACTATCAGCAGACTCGCAGCGGAAGCATCAGGTCCAGGTCAATGATTCTGCCAGGAATTCTTCCTCTTTTGTCTTCGGGAATTTGTTTCTTTTTTGTTTTTGGAAGACTTTTGTTTTACTGGTTTGGAAGATTTTTGTTTTGCTGATGTATTTTTTGATGTTGAAGACTGGATGTCTTGTCTGAATCATTGGCTTTTGCAGGAGTTCGTAGAGCAGAGTTGATTTCGTCCTGACTGTCCGGTTTGAATTCGTACATCGACTCATTGTTTTTGTCAGAAACATCGGGAAGTGGTGAATCGAGGTCCAGCAGGTCAACTTCATCCGTGAACAGAATATCTGCTTCGCCGATCCGGATTAAGTCACCGTCGTTTAAGTTGAGAACGCCCCGACATTGTGCCGTTGATCTCAACTCCGTCACTGGTTGCTGCAACGACTTCATAACCTTTTTTATTCCAGCTGATGCGGCATTGCATCGTCGCAACACCTTCGTCTTCAATCTGCAAATCATTTGAAGCATGACTGCCGATTGAAAGCGGTTGTTGTTTGGATAACTCAATTGTTTGAGTTTTGCCTGATAAAAAAGAAATTTCTAAACTGGCCATCTCAATCACTTGTCTTTTTAGATTATTGAACAGTTAAATAAAAATGAGGTCAATCGACGGATCAGTCTTCCGGGCCACGATAGGATGCGAGTCTGATCTTTTGCATGCCTACTTCATTGGCAGCGTCAACAACGGCGACCACTGTTTCATGTCTGGCTGCTTTATGTGCGCTGAGAACCAGTTCTGATTTTGGCTTTCCATCCCTGGTCGCGCCGATCCAGAATCGCCTGTACGATATCAGAAGGGTTGGAGAGTTTGGTGTCATCGACATAAATGCCATTATTGTTATCGATTTCAACGATAATGGATTCTTCCCGGAAATCATCCAGTGTCTGCAGTGACTGCGAAACGCCATCTTCATCCGGATTGGGCGGCGGAACCTGAATACTTTTCTGCAGACTGAATGATGCGGTAATCATGAAAAAAATGAGCAAGAGAAATGTAACATCCACCATGGGTGTCAGATCCATTTCGTCAAATTCAGACTCGGCAGAACGTATCGAAAAGCTGTCATCCTCATCATCGTCTTCATCTTCATCGTCTTCCCACGCAGTCATTGCAGAAGCTGGTTCCGCTTTTTGTTCTGTGGGGGAATCAGTTGTCATCTTCAGGATGTCGATGCAGAATCGTTCGATGCTGGTCTTTCTGTTCGACCTCTTCAGGGGGAACCGCTGCCTCCTGAGTGGTATCTGCTTCGGTGGGGTTACTGTAAGTCAGTCTTTTTCCGTCTTGTGGAGTCACAGATCTCGGTAAGGGGCTACTTCGGCTTCACCTTCTGATTTGTTTTCAACAGGGTTCAGGCCGCGTCTGCTTCGATATCTCCTTCCAGAAGTTCATCCCAGCTTTCGCCCAGTGGTCCTAAATCGTCCAGATCGTTCAGGAGTGGTCTCTTCTTCATGGCTCAGCGTATCAGGTTCAGCGGCTCTGGCGTTTTATTGCTGAGAGGAGTATTCGGTGTTTTGTTGCCTGGTTCGGTATGTCGGGGAACACTTTTTAATGGAATTGAAATCTGACTGTGGCAAGCCGGACAAGAAACAGATTTCCCTGCTTTCGTGTCGGGCACGCTTAATCGTTGATCACAATGTTGACAATAAAACTTGATAGTCATTTTTAGTCGAAAATCTTAATTTTGAATTGAAGCAGGATTAACTTGAACGTCGAGAATGAGCGGAAAATCATTAATTATTTTTCTTCTCTTCAATACCGATATAAAATTTCACGCCATCCACTTCGGTGACAGCACGGGTGACTTCCTGGACAAATCCATGCGGTACACCCCGGTCAGCTTTAATAATGACATCCATAACTCCATTCTGAACCCGTTCGCGAACGCGTGTAGTTAGTTCTTCCAGTGTGACCTCTGTTGTTCCACCCGATTCTTTAAATTCGATAACGCTGGTTCCATTCAGTCCGTTCCCATCGTTGTGTACCAGTACAGTCGTTGAAAGTCGGGTGTCAACGCCTACGCCGTGTCGGGCAACAGGTACGTCAGAATCCTGTGTAGCCTGCATCGTTGAAGTGACCATGAAGAAAATGAGTAGAAGAAAAGTGACATCAATCATCGGTGTAATATCCAGGTCCTCCCCGGCGATTCCTGATGCAGGTCGTTTTTTCCAGCCATCTTCTTCTGTATTAAATATTGACTTTTTCATAGCCATGTTCTGTTTTCCTCAAGATCATGACTTACGAGATGCTTCAAGAATTTCCAGAAACTCACCAGTATGTTCCTGGACTGAATCTTGTAATTTACCAATTCGTACATGAATCAAGGCACCTGCCATAACCAGAGGTATGGCAACTGCCAGTCCTGCAGCCGTTGTAAACAGGGCAAAGCTGATCTCGCCTGCCAATTGACTGGGATCCCCGCCTGATTCCTGCATGTTTCCAATTTTATCAAAGGCGTTAATCATACCGATGACCGTACCCAGAAGTCCGAGCATCGGCGCACTTTTGACGATCGTGCTGATCCACGACATTCGATATTCCAGATCTGCAAGAATATCTCGTTCAAATTTTTCAGCGAGCATCTGTCTGATTTTTTTGGGGGGGCGTTCCATGTTGGCCATCGCAACCAGAATCAGTTGTGGTACGGCTTTACTCCAGTAAGGCGGCGAGTCACAAAGATTGATGACCGATTCATAGTCTTTCTTTTCAATATCTTCATGAATCTGATCGAGAAATTCATTTGCGGCGTGTTGAGTTAAAAACCGTTTTTGGGCGATTTGTCTGACTAGCAGGATCACACAAAAAACGCCGTACAAGGCGGTTAATCCCAATGCCACATAAATGGCGATACCGGCAACATTCAAAATGGGAGCGAGAGAATAATTCATGGGTGCCTGTTCTTGAGTATTATCTAAAATAAGTCTGACGTGTGACTTCAAAACGATATCCAGTGCGAATTCCCCGTACCGTAAAATAGGTACGTCGAATCTCATCGAATTTTTTGTTCCGATATTTCTTTTCTAACGTGAGTAAACTGGTTTTCGGTTTGTTTGGGGTAAAAGTGAAACAGAATTCCGCCGGTGACATCGAAGCCTGCTTTTTTAAACAGGCTGATATCACTGGTTCGTCTTTCGCCGCCTTGCCAGGTCATGTAGAGCCGTTTTTCATCAGCTCCTGATGAGACAGTTCGGGAGACTGGTTTTCCAGATGAGACTTTAGACAGATA
Source organism: uncultured Planctomycetaceae bacterium (assembly GCA_942492165.1). GTDB lineage: Bacteria > Planctomycetota > Planctomycetia > Planctomycetales > Planctomycetaceae > Gimesia. The sequence continues at coordinate 19,273 of CALOEF010000046.1, read as the reverse complement.
AATCATTTTGCCGCTTTTCATAAGAGCGCCGAGTTCGATGTTGAAAAAATCGAGTTGCTTTGCGTAATCAATTAAAGAGCCTCTGTCAGAAAATTTGATAAACCAGCGTTGTTCGCGCGGAACTCCCTTTTTTCCGGGGCCAAATCCCAATGCCCGTTTCCCGGTACCGGCGGCGCTACCGACTTTGCCCGAATTAGACAGGTCGGTTTGCATTTGTTGCTGAACCTGTTGTGTCGCTTTATCAGATAATTCCACAACGCTGTCGAGCATTTCTTCGACCTGACTTTCATCTTCAGGTGTATCGATTTGAGAAGGGTTATCGCTAGGATCTTCAGGTGATTCAACCAGCAGAGATTCATCAGGTGATCCATCTTCCGCACCACCGGCAAGGTCGATCATTTCCAATGCGACATCACTGTCAGTTTGAGGGATCCGATTGGTGATCCAGACAATCGACAGCCATAAGACGGCGATGATCAATGCGAGCACAACCGCCATCAACGAAGAGCTGACCTGGTCATATTGCGTGACCCGCATGACAGGCGCCTTTCGATGGTCAGTTTGTTGTGTTGATTCAGGCATTGAGAATAAGTATCTTGTTTTGATGATGACTGTATGAAATGTTATTTTTCAGATTGATTTTTTTGCTGAAGTACTTCAAAAAAGTCAAATTTTTCATCAAAGGGTTTCACGCTGTTGTACCATTTCTGCCAGCGTTTTGTCGCTTCTTCTGACCATTGATTCGCTATTTGAATACGCTCTTTTTCATCCAGATTTTCGGGGGCATCAGCAAACGGGTCTGCAGGCATACCGAGGCCTTGAATTTTTCTACTCAGCGTGCATAAACCATTTCGTGCTTCAATTCTGACGTCCAGATCAGGGTCTTTCAGCGCACGAATCAAGTAGGGCGCCACTCGAAAATCATTCGTGCGTGAAAGAGCCCAGATTGCGGTTCGCCGGACGTCCGGTGCGCGCGCGTCGATCAGTTTTAATACTCGTTCTTTTTGCTTGATCAACTGTTCGCGGTCTCCCAGAATAATCGTTTCAACCAGTGTTTCCTGTGTCGCTTCCAGGTTTGCATTGGCTGGATTTTCAAGTTGTGCCAACAGCTGACTGAGGTCGCCTGCAACTTTTTTGTTTTCGATTTTTCCGTCTCGCATCTGAACTTCAGCCAGATTTTTGGGAAGTCCTCTTCCTCCCGCCAGCAGCCCTGAACCAACGGGTTCAGGTGTGTAAGTGCGACCGAGGGTCTTGCCTGTCGCTTTCGAAAGAAAGATCATGGCGAGGCACGTGGACGAAGCGTGGGGGCCATTGCCTTTCCAGCTGCCATCCTCCCGCTGCATCGAGAGAAGGTGGGTGGCACCTTCTGCATACCAGTCGTGGGCCCCCAGCATTTTCGCGTTGGCGATGGCTGCAATGCGTTCAATACCATATAAATAATAGTTAGGCCAACCCGATGAATCGCGTACATTATATGTTTTGACGATCCGTGCAACGCCTCTGTTTTTTCCTGCTTTTAAGGCACCGAAACTGATTGTCGGTTTTTGAATTCTATTGATCCTCTTCTTTCTTTTTTTCCGCCTGTGTCAGATCCACTTTTTCCAGAAAGCCAAAACGTTTTTTCGAGTTCGTTTTTTTACTTCGTTATTTCTGAGTTCGCCGTTGGGATAGAGTTGCATGGAAATAATAAACAGGCTGCCAGTCCCCGCAACCCCCATCGTCGATTTGGCAAAATTACCTCCACGTTCCGCGGGGTGATAACCAAAACCACCGTCGGGAAGCTGTACGGTTAAGATGCCAGCGGGCTGCTTTATCCCAGACAGCAGTCGGAATCGTGACACCGGCGCGTTCTGCTGCCCATAGCCCTAAAACGGCGTATTGAGTAATGCTGGTGTCACCATTGTGAGATTCGTTTCGCGGATAGAACCAGCTGCCGCCGGGATGTTGCGTGCTGATCAGAAATTTTGCGGTTGCCTTGATTTCGTCTTGATATTTTTCAGGGTTAATCGCTTCAAGGACCATGAGCTGCGCTCCCGCACAATAGTTGTAATCCGAGCCCGGTTTATATTCGATTTCACCTTTCTCATTTTTCTGCTTATGGTCTGCTAAAATATTTTTCAGACAATTCTGGATAAAGGGAGATTCTGGAGATTCGCCTGATTTAATTAATGCGTAGGCGACAAAAGCATTGATGCCTGTCCGACCATAATTTTTATTCTTTTTCACAAAGGCAGCACCACGCTGGATAGCAGCATCGATTTCAGCTTGTGGAGGTTGAGCATAGGCAGGTAACTGCAGAATGCTGATGAAAAACAATCCAGGCAGGCACGAACCTGTGAAAGAAAGTACGTGACTGAAGATCGAATGCATCGGTTTTAATGTGAAATGATGTTTCATATTAATGCGATCACTACCTGAGATGAGAGAAACTGGCAGAAAGGAGTTTGAAGCCACAGCTTCACCGCATAACTCCAGTCTAATTTCCGTAGTAATGCAGTGTCAATCTTTATGACGCAAATCTTTACGGTAATCGCATTTACGTATTACGGCTTCTGGGACAGATCACAAGTACACACCGCCTGATTGGCAACGTGGACATCCCTGAACATATTTTCGAGTGACTGCCTGTTCCAGATCGACTCCCGCCACATTGGCCATCGTCGCCAACCAGGCCAGTACATCTGCAAATTCTTCCGCCAGATTTTCCGCGTCGTTGTTTTCTCTGAGTGCCGAAGAGAATTCCCCGACCTCTTCCATGAACCACATAAACGTACCTTCAATTCCCCGCGACTGGTCTTTTTCATAAAACATGGTGCGAATGAGGGATTGGAATTGTGAGAGTGTGATTCCATTATTTTGCTGGATATCATGTTCTGGTTCAGAAAATGAGGCATCAGGTTGGTTGGTCACAGAGCATCCTTGTCAACATTGAAAAAAATCTCAGAGTGATAAGTATATCGGGACGAATCGAAGTATTCACGGTTGTTTGAGTTCAAATTTCTTTTTTAATTGAAGTGCCTGGATATGATCCGGATTCTGTTGTAACAGGAGATTCAGTTCAGAGATACCTTCCTGCTTTTTCCCAGAATCCAATAACAATTTTGCCATTAAGAATCTCGCATTTTCATTTTTTGAGTCCAGGTGCAAAGCCATTTTGAATTCGCGGATCGCCAGGTCAGTCTGGTTTAATTTCAATGCTGATTCAGCGAGTTGCTGATGGGTTTCCGGGTCCAGTACATCTACCTACAAAGCCGCCTGCCCCAATCAAGGGCCTGTTGAAAGTCTCCCTGTTGATCGATATAGAGATCCATTAACGTCTTCATACTGGTTTCATCGCTGGCAGGGTCCAAGTGAACCAGTTTGATTAGAGTCGCTTCGAGATTACTCAGCGTCATTCAGTTGGTGATAGATATGAGAAAGGCCCTCGAACCACTCGAGTCTGATAAGGGTGTTTTTTATGACCAGCCTGAAAGACACTGAGTGCCTCCTTGAGTTTCGCCTGTTTCAGGAGAATTTTGCCCGTCAATTCCAGAAGTTCTACGTTGGGGGTTTGCAGATTAACGGCTGGCTGCAGAACGTCGAGCGCAGCAGTCCAGGTCTTCGGAAAGTAGTTCCAGCCTCGCAATGGTCAGAGCTGCCTGACTGTGTTTCGGATCTTTACTCAAAACTTCCAGAGCAATTTGACGTGCTTCCTGTTTTTTTCGAAGAAGAAGTAACTGGTAAGCGTACATGCCTGCAATGCTGAGATCTGATTGATTCTTCTCATATTTCTGTTTCAGATCACTGAAGCTGAGGGATTCCTTGGTCTGGTAGCCTTTCAACGAGGCGGTGATTTTTTGTAGATAAATGTGGTAACGTTTTTCAAATTCTTCCTGACTGATCTTGAAGCATAAAGTGAATGGCTTCGCGAGTTGAGTTCTGGTTTTGATAAGCCGTTAACAGTTTTTTTAAAGCGTCGTCTCCAAATTCTTCAATCATGAAGTCGGCACACAACAGACTTTGGCAATAAGCAAAATTCCAGTTGTCCGAAGATTTGGGACGTACAAAGACACCATCTAGCTCATCCAGCGAGTATATTTCATTTTTGGGAACACGTTCTGCCAGAAGCTGATTGAATTTTTGAGGGCGCGCGCTGCCTTCACTTCTAACTGCCAGTGCTTCAGTAAACCAGTGAGGGATTTTGTATCTTCGTCTGCTGCAGCGTAAAGACATGTACCAGTTCGTGCTTCAGAACACTGGCCCAGTTGAAAGGTTCGCTCATGGCCGTGGGCGATGTCAAAGCGACGACGGCTCCTGTGGAAGCACCAATCGTCTGAATCCAGGGAAGACCAATCATGCGGGCACTGAACCATTGGTGGGCAGACAGCCCTTTGGCATCGTGATAGATCTCAAACTGTGTTTTGCCCGGCGGTTCATAGCCAAACTGTGCTACCATTTCCGGATAGATCTCTTCCAGATAATCCGCCATGTACTGACCGAGGATGGAATCGGCTTTCGAATCATAGCGAATCACAAAATGATCGGTAACGATCGCGCCATATGACTCCAGTACGCCGAGCACTTTCCGCATGTTTCTGACCCGCACATGATAAGGGTCCGACTTGAACGCTTCGTCTAAAGTCTGCAGTGCCAGATCCGTTTTTCCCATCTGCATGTAGAGCATCCCGAGTGAAGATTTGGGACCGGAAAGCTGAGGCATGAGGCTGATGGTTTTCAGGTAAGCAAATTCGGCAAATGCAAACTGACGTTTCATTTCCATCAGCTAGCCCAGTTCTCATACAGAAAGTAGCCTGGTTTGGGATTTTGCTGTCAGCAAGTCAGTCAGCCAGTTTTGTGAAACGGGATGGACATTTTCGCTGTTTTAGTGTCGGGATTTCAGATTGATCGAGAAGCGATGTGAGTTCCTTCGCGGTCGGGAACACCATCCAGCAGCAGATAGCAGGCCGCCTTTCCGGCCAGCACCACTGACTGCGGGCATTAATGGCGGCAGCTTTGCTCGTGCTGTTTTGAGTGCCTGTTGGATACTGGCCGTTAATCAGTTCCAGGTCACAGCGCAGCAGCAGCGCGTCGAGCAGCCGCGGATTGATTTCCAGGCCTTCAATCAGCACGCTACTGTTATCAAATTCACGGGCTTCAATGGCGGAATGAGCCAGTGCAACATACACATCGCCGCCTGGGAATTGGTTTTGAGCGCGGCGGAAATTCATCGGCGGCCTGGGGACGATTGTATTTTTCCTGCAGAATGGAACCGCTGAGGTAGGAAGCCTCCCAGGCCAGAGGGTCTGCTTTTAGGGCATCCGGGCAGACCGTGTTGATCACAAAATTGAAGATTTGCGAAACGCTGTTCCAGCGAGCGTACTGGGTAGCGCCTTCGCCGATCAGCAGCAGTGTTTCCGCATCTTCAGGTTGTGCCCGATTATAGTAACGGACAAACCAGCGGTAGGCTTCGTTGGCTTCATCAATCTTGCCGGCATCGGTCAGCAGATGTGCCTGGATCAGGTGCGCCAGTGGTTGATCTGAGTCCAAAGCCAGCGCGCCGGCGACATACTCGTTGGCCTTCTCGTAATCTCCCGTTTCATAATAGAGTTTACGCGGCCCAGCGCATGCAGCAGGGGACGTTCGGGAGCCTGTTTGAGCGCGGACTCCAGCGCGATGAATGCAGCTGACTTGCCCCGTCAGCCGATCCAGTTCAATCAGTCCCCGCTGTAATTTCAGATTCTGCTCTTCATTCGGCGGAGACGTTTTTCCCAGTAGTGCAGCTGCTTTGTCATAAACTTCACGGGACTCTGCATAGCGGCCATGCTGTCGATGTGTCGTAAGCGTTTTCAATAATTGTTGACGTCCGCCGAATCCGTTTTCTTTTCCGCAGCATGCAAAAGAAGTATTCGCAGTCACAGCAGAATAAAAACATCAAACGAGAGGAACGGGAAGTCTGGCATAAGTGGAAGACGTGTCTGACATTCTTTGTTCCGTATTAAAATGAAACACCTGGACATTCCTGCGATTTACAGAAAGGAAGGACGCGGCGATTTTTTTTCGTCTGTGCGTGGACTTTTTTCTGTCAACCGGGCTCTCGGGTTCTGTTGCTTCTGACTGTCTGCAACGCGTCTGAGGTGTCGGAATCGCTCTTCGACTGTGTTCTGTTGATGATCCTGCGATGGGAGGAGTCCGAATCCCAGCACCAGTTCCCGTTTAATTTTGTCGTTGACCCTGGTTACCAGGAACAGTTCTTCGCTCTTCGAGTAGGCGATCAGGTTTCCGTTCCAGTAAGCCAGGCGATTGTGAGCCGTGCTGGGAACGCGTGCGTCTTTGGTCAGAATGCCCACCAGATTCAGCGGGTCGGCTGCGGACAGGATCGTGAGCTCATCGCTGCCCGATTCGTCCCGTAACTTTCTCAGTTCCTGAATCGTACCCGACATGGCAAACTGCTCGCCAGCTACGCCCGTCACAAAACGCCCCCCGCGGATTTCACCGCGGGCTTCGAGCCGACGAAAGATCTGCAGCAGTTCAAACCACCGCGGCGCACCGGATTCCCTAATCAGCAGGTCGCGAAAGACCACGCCCCACCGCCTGATCAGCTGCCACGCCCACTGTTCGACATATTCATAATATTGCAGGCTCCGTTCTTCAATTGGTTCCTCACTGGCTTCGCGTCTCCAGATTGACCAGCGTCCGGTGTTGTTGGGAGTCGATCGTTTGCGGACCAGACCGATTCTCGATTTTCGCGAAGAACGCCGCTTTTTGTGGAGCGATCTTCCGTAAACTGTCGCATACCGGAGAAACTGTCTGAAGTGACCAGACCGCGGGAAATCAGTTCTCCCAGCGAATCAGCGATCTGCGAAGGCAGTGACTCGGTCGCCGCCATCAGATCGGTGGCAAACAGGGCACCCCGCTGGGTCAACAGTTCCTGTACTTCCTGTGCAGGGCTGCTCAGGCAGTGTTCTGCTTCTTCAGAACTCTGACTGCACCTGGTTAAAACAGGTCAACCAGGGAGTGTCTTCGCGGAGAAAGAAGGAGACCGGGGCATTGCGGGTGATGCCGGTCATCGGTTTGCCCTGATCGGCGGTTCTTTTGGGTGGGTAGAGTCGTCCCCAGCCAATTTCTCCTGTAAAACAGAGTTCATCAAGTTCATGACACTGGTAGCTGTTCAGTCGCGCAGGCAGGATGTCCCGTTCCCAGCAGATTGCGGGAATATCCACGCCTTGTAACATCGAAAGGACTTCAAAAAGCCCATTCGTTCCAGAACGTTTCTCTTCCCCAGCCAGTCCGTGATGATGTGTGAGAAACTGGATGAACAGACTGGTATCGACCGGCTGTACCTGAGCACGGAGACCCTGTAAGGTCAGTCGATGAATGCGCGCCAGTAATCGACGATGACACCATTCTTTGTCAGGTGTCACAGTAGCGGACGTGTCGTTGTCATTGCTGGAATCCGCATCCTGGCTCTGATCCCAGTTCGGGTCTTTGATACGGAAATAGCCTTGCATGGCGATGCCTTCGCCTTCCAGTGCCATTAACGCCGCATCGGTTTGAGAAGTCGTTAAACCAGACTGGTTTGCGAGTTCAGCAACGGTAAGTGGCCCACATGTATCAAGTAATCCCCGGATGATGGCCGTACGGGCTTCTGTAGATTCCCATTCCTGACGAACGCCAGCAGGAACAGAAACGAGTGGCTGGCATTGACTCTCCGGGAATGCCGCTGATGCAGCGGGCAGGCGTTCTGTCGCAACCCAGCTTTGGGGAGCGCTATTTCCTGAGTGCGACCTGGAACGCTGCAATGTGGTCGCGCGACCCGTTGATTCCAGCTCCTGGTACCAGTCAGTCCAGTCTGATTGCCCGTTAACTGGAAGGTGGATGCGGCCCAGCAGAAGGTCATGTAATTCGTCGGCATTGCGTACCAGCGGCTGTGCCTCCTGGCAGACCTGCGCGATTGCTTCTGGTGAAAGTCGTCCCAGATCTTCAACGCTTTCAACAGAGACAGTCTGTCGAGTGGCAACGGCACGGGCGCGGCGTTCCTGTGCTTCGCCCCCATCCAGAAACGTATAAGGACTGGAATTTAACAGCTCATAACAAAAGGGAGAAGGTTCTCTTGTATCGCGTGGGATCAGTTTGATCGAACCCTGTTCCAGCTGCAGTAGAACATGTTTGAAGCCTTCGATGTCGAGTTGTTCATTCAGGCAGTCATACAAAGTCTGGTCGACCAGAATATGATCGGGGCGGACAATTTCACCGATTTCATTTTCAGGGCAGCCGGTCAAACGAGGGAAGACCGCGGTTAACAGATCCTCTGCACGAAAACGTTGCAGGGGAGGCGGGACCTTTTTGCCGTTCTGCATACGAGAAACCAGCAGCGCCCGCGTAACATTCCAGCGCCACCTGACGTGGAACATGGGATGGTCCAGGATCGCCTGTTCGGAGAGTTGCTGAACGTTATTACTGTTCAGCATGGTAAACAGGCTCTCAAGTGGGAAGCTGTGTTGTGGTCCCAGCGAGAGGATGATGCCGTTGTCGTCCGCGGTGGCCTGCAGTTCAAAATTATAAGAACGGCAGAAACGCTTGCGCATCGTGTATCCCCAGGCGCGATTAATATCACCACCAAAGGGGGCATGAATGACGAGTTGCATTCCCCCAGACTCGTCGAAGAACCGTTCAAAGACGATCCGCGTTTGTGTTGGTACCACCCCCAGTGCCGCTTTTTGGGCTAGTACATAATCAACAATCTGTTTGCTGCCCCACTCATCGGTGTTTGTTTCACGGACCAGCCAGTTGATGGCCTGTTCCGGATTTTCAATTTGCTTTTCCAGTTCTTCGCGGAGCTGTGAAATTTCTGTGGAAAGCTCCAGTGATCGTCCTGGTGCTTCACCAAACCAGAAAGGGATGGAAGGGGGAGCGCCGTTGGCATCAACGACTGTGACATTGCCTCCACGAACATAACGGATTTTCCAGGATGTATTGCCTAACAGAAAAATGTCACCCGCCATACTCTCAACAGCAAAATCTTCGTCGACAGAGCCGACGACAGTTTGGTCATCCTCGGTAACGACTCGATAGGAGGCAATTTCCGGAATTGCTCCGCCATTCATTGTTGCAGTTAATCTGGCATTTTTTCTGCTTCGGACACGGTTCTGAACCTGATCGTGATGCAGGTAAACGCGACTGCGACCGGCGGTACTGCTGATGCCTTCACTCAGAAATTGCAGTGTGCTTTCATAGTCTTTTCGTTTCAGATTCTGAAACGAATAAGCGCGGGTGATGAGTTCGAACAAGTCATCGGTGTTCCATTCCTGAGTGGAAACCTCGGCTGTTATCTGTTGTGCCAGAATATCTATGGGGGCTTCCGGCATACGAACCGTATCCAGAACCCCTTTTTTGATTGAACGCACCAGCGCCATGCTTTCCAGTAGTTCATCTCGGGAGAGGGCCATGATTCGCCCTTTGGGAACCAGACCCAGTGAATGCCCTGATCGACCGATGCGCTGCAGGAATGTGGCGATTCCCCGAGGCGAACCGATCTGAATGACCAGATCGATGTAACCAACATCGATGCCTAACTCGAGTGAAGCCGTTGCGATGACTGCTTTGAGTTCCCCACTTTTTAATTTCTGCTCAGTGCGATGCCGAATTTTTGCGGACAGGGAACCGTGGTGGCTGCCAACAACGTCTTCACCCAGGCGCTCAGACAATTGATGTGTGATGCGTTCAGCCAGGCGGCGCGTGTTGACAAAAATCAGAGTGCTGTGATGTGATTGAATCAATTCGACAATTTGTTCCAGCACTTCAGCCCATTGTTCGTGAGTACAAATCGCACTCAGTTCCGAAGGGGGGACCTGAACCGCAACGTCCAGAGTGCGCGAGTGACCAATGTTAACGATCCGGCAGACCTGTTCTGGATATTCGATATCAGTGGCCGGGTCAGTGGATGGTGGCGGATCGAAAGTGATTTTCACCTCGGGGCGGTTTCCCACCAGATATTGTGCAACACGTTCCAGCGGTTTTTGTGTGGCGGATAAGCCGATCCGTTGCAGGGGGTGAGCAACAAGCGCTTCCAGACGTTCGAGTGTGAGTGACCAGTGTGAGCCCCGCTTATCCCGTAACAGAGCATGTATTTCATCAACGATAACGGTTTCCACTGTATTCAGTGTTTCGCGGCTTTTGGGACCGGTCAGCATTAAATACAACGATTCGGGAGTTGTGACCAGAATGTGCGGAGGACGTCTGAGTAGAGCGGCACGTTGGGACGAGGGAGTGTCACCTGTTCTTAGTCCCACACGAATGGGAGTGAATAGATAGCCTTCTTCTTCCAGAAGCTGAGAAATTTCTTCCAGCGGCTCCGTTAGATTGCGATGCATGTCATTCGATAAGGCCCGCAAGGGAGAAACATAGATGACAGAAATTTCATTCTCTAAATCACCATCCAGGGAACGTTTTACCAGTCGATCGATGACGGAGAGAAAAGCGGTTAACGTTTTTCCACTGCCTGTGGGAGCCGAGATCAGGGTGTGCTCACCACGATTGATACACGGCCAACCTTGTTCTTGAGGATCTGTCGGCGCCTGGAACCGTTTTCGAAACCATTTTTCGATAATGGGGTGATAGCCGTAAAATGACATGAAGTCCCTTTGGTACGTATTTAATAATGATCCCTGTATTGTATGGACTTTAGAAACAAAAAATAACCGGTTTTCTGTTTTTTTTCATGTAACGAATAATAAGTGTCGTTCGAGGGATTTTGCACGAATTGTGTATTCAGAGTCTGTCTGGTTTTCTGTCAGATATGCTCTTCGAACAGGGATGTTTCTTGATTTGAATTGTTTTTCGGGATCGCCGGATTATGAAGATTTACAACGAAAATAATCGTAAAAAAACGAAACCCTGTATCTCAAACGGAAATCGTCTATAATATAAGAAAATGAAATGATCTGTCTGGTGCCAGATTCCGTTAAGAATCATACATCAGATAATCTGTCTCTGTTCATGTTTAATCTTGTTCTTGTTTAATCTTGTTCTTGAAAAACGGGCTCCTGATGCGAGAGCATATTGCTGCGCTGGCAGGCGTTGTGTCACGATTTCAAATAAGGGTGTAAGTCAGACAATGAAGTGTATCAACCAGATGTTACTGGCTTTGATTCTGGGACTTTTAGTACTCAATGGGAATTCCAGTCTGCAAGCGGATCCCGAGAATCAAAAAGTCGCAGCAGAACGTAAAAAAAACGGTGCCATCTCAGCCGGACGAACCCCCGGCGAGACCGGCTCTGTTTTTGACAATTGACAGTCCGGTTGGTGAAGTGACCTACGGTCGTGTCACAAATGCCGCGCTTGGCATTGCAAAATGAATCCGCTCAAAGTAATCAGACGGGGTATCTGATATTAAAAATTTCTCCCGGCTCCAGTCCGTTTCATCAAGTCCAGGGACTGGCGAAGTTTTTAGCATCCTCACAATTATCCAGTTTAAAGACGATCGCGTGGATACCAGACACGGTCATTGGAAATAATGTTGTATTGGCGCTGGCCTGTGACGAAATTGTGATGCATCCCGACGCTGAGTTGGGGGATATTGGTTATGGTAAAGGAGTGGATCGAGATGAAAGAGAATTTATCCTTTCGATAGTAGAGAAACGGCACAATGCCAAGCTCAGCCGTGCCCTGGCACTGGGGATGATGAATCCGCAACAGGCGGTCCTGAAGATCAAAATACAACGGGGAGAAGGCGAGAACAAACAGGTTGAGTCACGGATCGTGACACCTGAAGAACTGAAACGCTTGCAGGATAATATGGCCGTGATTGTTGATGTAGAAACCATTAAGGAAGTTGGTTCTGCGGGGGTATTTTCTGGTAGTAAAGCACGTTCGCTGGATGTACTGGTTCAGCAATTGGCCCCATCGCGGGGCGATCTTGCTGAACTATATGGAATACCGCGTGAAAAGCTGCGTTCTGATCCGGCAATGGGTGAGGCTCCCAAGGCGATGTTGATCAAAGTTGATGGAATGATCGAGCCAATTTTAGAAACATTTATCGAACGTCAAATTAATCGTGCCGTCAACTCCGGGGCGAATATGCTCATTTTTGAAATCGAATCGGGGGGCGGATATCTGCTCTCAGGAACGAATCTTGCAAATCGAATTGCCGATCTGGAATCCATTAATGTCCGAACGGTAGCCTATATTCCTGAATATGCGATGAGCAGTGCTGCGATTATTGCCTTGGGCTGTGATGAAATCTTTCTCAAACCCGATGCGCAAATTGGAGACGCAGGACCGATCTCGATGAATAAAGACGGCCAGTTTGAACATGCACCAGAAAAGGTTCTGAGTCCGCTGCGCGTGACGTTGAAAGAGCTGGCCGAGAAAAAAGGGCGGCCAGCAGCTGTGTGCGAAGCGATGTCTGATAAAGATCTGGAAATCTTTGAAGTGACCAACAGTAAAACAGGGCAACTCTGGTATATGACAGACGCGGAAATTCACCAGTCCAATGGTGAATGGATCAAAGGTCCCATGGTTCCCGAATCACGAAAAGCCAACCTGTTGACGGTGAACGGAGCCCGTGCACATACCCTGAAAATTGCAGAACCACCAGTGCGAGATATGTCTGAGCTGAAACAAAGACTGGGAATTCCCGCAGATGTCACATTGAAAGCGGCAGGTCGAACCTGGGTCGATACGCTGGTATATATCCTGAATTCGCAGTTTTTTACAGGTCTTATCATTATGATGGGATTTCTGTGTATCTACCTCGAATTCTATACGTTGACGGGGCTGTTTGGGATCTTGTCGGCGGTTTGTTTCGGTCTGTTTTTCTGGAGTCATGTATTGGGTGGTACAGCCGGGTATCTGGAAGTCGTCCTTTTTACACTGGGACTGACTTGCATCCTGCTGGAAATATTTGTGATCCCGGGTTTTGGAATCTTCGGGATTTCAGGGGGAGTACTTGTGTTTTCTTCATTGATTCTGGCCAGTCAGACATTTGGTGATTATAACACTTTACGTCCTTCCTCTGATTTAGCAGCAATGACGAGCACAATTGGTACAATGAGTGCCTCGTTAGTGACGGTGATTGTGCTTGCCATCGTTCTCAACCGGTTTCTTCCCGAATCACGGTTGATGAGTTCCTTGATTCTTTCCCCTCCCGGGGAAAACCAGAAAGCAGGGGCAAATGATGTCTTGTTAGATCCGGAATTACTTGAAGATTCAGAAACAGTACAGACAAATGGTCTTGTCGTGAGTGTGGGAATGCAGGGTGTTGCCCAGTCGGTACTCAGGCCGGCAGGGCGCGTTGAAATAGAAGGAATCTGGGTCGATGTCATCAGTGAAGGTCCTTTTATTCAGCCTGGGACGGAAGTGGTTGTGACCATGGTCAAAGGGAATGAGATTACAGTGCGCCAGTTGTCCTGATTTTATGGTATTCTGGATGCTCAGAATCAGGCGGATAGTGGTTTTGTGTATACTACTGATGGAGAGTCTGACTTATTTTACCTAACTGATTCGAATCACAGAGGTTTTTGTAATCGAAGTCGCGTATCCATTGAATAATTTATTCAAATTGCTACATTAAGTACGTTTAAATACCCTGAAAGCTAGCGTAATAGCTTTGTTTTCTCTCGCCATTACCAGTCTCAGATGAAGTCAAGACACGGACGTAGTGGCTGTCTTTGCATGGGGTTATCCCCGATCTTCTCTGTTTATCAAGAATTTTGTTTAAAGGTTTAGGTTAGAAGAATGTCAGTCACACAGGAACGAAGAGCAGAATTGATTCAAGAGTATCAGTCCAAAACAGGGGATACCGGATCTGCTGAAGTGCAGATTGCTGTACTTACAGAACGGATTGTTAATTTAACAGAGCATTTACGATCAAACTCGAAAGACCACGCCAGCCGAAGAGGTTTGCTGCAGATGGTAAGTCGTCGTCGAAGTCTGCTGGATTACTTGCATACGAAGAATGCAGAAAGCTATAGGGAAATTCTGGATCGGTTAAACATTCGAAAATAACTTCGAAGCGTTGCTCCTCTGTGTTGGTTTGTCGGAAAAGAATTAGGAAATTATTGTGAAAGTAGTTGTTGAATGTGAGGTTGGCGGACAGAAACTTAGTCTTACAACTGGTCAGTTAGCGAAGCAGGCAGCAGGGTCTGTTCTTATTCAGTATGGTGAAACTGTCGTCTTTGTCGCTGCGGCGACAGGACCTGCAAGAGAGGGGACTGACTTTTTCCCTCTGACAGTTGATTATCGGGAAAGAACTGCTGCTGCAGGAAAATTTCCTGGTGGGTTTTTAAAACGCGAAGGGCGTCCCACAACCAAAGAAATTTTGACGGCACGGTTAACCGACCGTCCGATTCGTCCGCTGTTCCCCAAAGGGTTTCGTGACGACGAACTGCAGATCATGTCGAACGTCATGTCCTGTGATGGATTTCAACGATCCTGACGTGCTGTCAATCAACGCTGCCAGTGCGGCACTGTGCATTCTCACCAGTTCCTTTCCAGGGGCCAATTGGTGCCGTTCGACTGGGACGCATTCAATGGTGAGTTGGTTGTCTTCCCGACACGCGAACAGATTGCAGAAAGCGATCTGGACCTGATTGTCGCCGGCACACTTCAATCGGTCTTGATGATCGAAGGTTTCGGAGATCAGATTCCTGAAGACGAGATGGCTTCTGCCATCATGTTTGCACATCACGAGCTGGGGAAGATTTGCAAGCTTGCAGCTGGAGCTGCGCGAGAAAGCAGGTATCGAGCCCTTCGAATACGAAGCACCTCCGGAAAAACCCTTCATCGCGAAACTGGATGATCCCATCTACCAGAAACTGGCCGCTGCCATGCAGAGCACGGTCAAAGCAGAACGTCGTGAAGGCACCAAAGTCATTCACAACGAACTGGTAGAAAAGTTATTCCCCGAAGAAGCAAAAGTAACAGCAGACGGTGCAACTCGCGCTCAGTTCGAAGAAGCCTTCCATGATCTGGAACAACGGGCCGTTCGCGAACTGGCAATGAGCGGTCGTCGTCTTGACGGTCGTACTCCCGATCAGCTGCGGGATGTTTCCTGCGAAACAGGAAATTTACCGCGTGTGCATGGTTCTGCCTTGTTTACACGTGGTGAAACTCAGTCGATGGCAACCGTTACCCTGGGCACATCACGTGACCAGCAGCGGGTCGACGGTCTGTTTGAAGAAGAACTGCAGCGGTTCATGTTGCACTACTACTTCCCCTCGTACTCAGTTGGTGAATGCCGGCCGATTCGAGGACCGGGACGTCGTGAAATTGGTCACGGATGTCTGGCAGAACGTTCTGTTGCACCGGTACTGCCTAACGAAGAAGATTTTCCTTACACCATCCGTGTGATTTCCGACATTCATGGAATCAAACGGTAGTAGCTCGATGGCCTCTGTCTGCTCGGCGACTCTCTCGCTGATGGACGCTGGCGTCCCGCTGCGTCAACCCGTTGCCGGGATCTCAATCGGTCTGGTGACTCAGGGAGACGACTTCAAAGTTCTGACTGACATCATTGGCGATGAAGACCATTTCTGTGATATGGACTTTAAAGTGGCAGGAACCCAAAAGGGATTACCGGGATTCAGCTGGACCTGAAAAACGATGGAATCAGTGAAGAGATCATTCGTGAAAGCTCTGGAACAGGCCAAAAAGCCCGTCTGGAACTGCTGAGAACCATGTTGACTGCCATTCGACGTCCTCGAGCAGAGATTTCTGCGTACGCACCACGTCTGCATCAGACCAAGATCAATCCCGAAAAAATCGGTCTGCTGATCGGTCCCGGTGGTAAAACAATTCGTGCAATCCAGGAAGAAACCGGTGCGAATATTGATATTGTAGATGATGGCACCGTCACTGTTTCCGGAAGTAACGTAACGGTTGTTGAGAAAGCGATGGCCCACATCGAAGCGCTGACTGAAGAAATTCGTGTTGGTCGTATTTATGATGGTGTTGTCAGTTCAATTAAAGAATTTGGTGCTTTCATAGAGATTGCTCCTGGAAAAGACGGGCTTTGCCATATCAGTGAACTCTCTGATGGATTCGTGAAGTCTGTTAATGACATCTGTAAAATGGGCGACCGTTTACAGGTGAAAGTGATCGCCGTTGATGATCAAAACAGAGTGAAACTTTCCCGAAAAGCCGTTCTGGCAGAACAGGCTGGCGAAAGCAATGGTGATGTTGAAACGGAAGAGGACTGATCAGAGTATTATCACCTGTTTGATCTGAGGAAAAAAAAAAACGATGAAGGAGCTCGATTTGAGATGACTTCATCGTTTTATTTTTTCTATAGAGAGAATTGCTGATGGTTTTCAGCAGGCCTTTTGAAGGTTAAGTTGTCCAGTATAAAATGGTTTAAACGATAAATAGCTGAGACCATGTGCAATGAGTGAGAGTCCGTTAAGCATTCATGAACGCGAAAAGCTGGAAGCGCAGTATTCGGAAATTGCGACGCTTGCTGGCGGCCTGGCACATGAAATCAAGAATCCACTTTCAACCATCAGCCTGAATCTGGAACTGTTGACGGAAGATCTGGATTCGCTTGATGTTCCGGCAAAGCATCGCATGTTGAAAAAAGTCGAAAGTGTGCAGCGGGAATGCAAACACCTGGAGGAAATTCTGGAAGCATTTTTGCAATTTGCCCGCGTTGGCAAGCTGGCATTAAGTGAAGCAAATTTGAATGATCTGGTGAGTGATTTTATCGACTTTTTCCGGCCTCAGGCTCGTGAAGCGAAGATTGAAATCAGCCCTCACTTTGATTCCGACTTGCCAAATACTCTGGTTGATAAAGCACTCTTGCGACAGGTATTAATGAATCTGGCATTAAACGTTGTCCAGGCCATGCCCGATGGTGGTTTGATCGAACTGCAAACTTACCAAAAGGCAGACATGGTTTATCTCGATATTATCGACAATGGAACCGGGATTGATGAGAAAGTGAAATCACGCATGTTTGATACGTTCTTTTCAACAAAATCCGGTGGCAGTGGTTTAGGTTTGCCCACGGTAAAAAAAATCATAGATACACATCATGGAACTATTGAATGTGAGAGCGAGCCAGGTCAGGGAACGCGATTTACAATCTCGTTTCCTGTTTGCTGAAGCAAAAAGCCCACCAGAGAATTTATTTGATTTTCAGACTGAAATATGATGTTGCCTGTGGGGAAGTGGGAGTCCCTTTAGAGGTATGATAACGTTAATAGAAATATTCCCTGACGAATTTCATCAACCAGTATTAAGCCGGAAAGGCTATGAGTCCACTCGATGAGCTCAAAAGATTCCACTGAAACAGATCTCGCTTCGATTGTCATTCGCATCCTGATCATAGATGACGATGAAGCACATGCTCAAGCAGTTGCCGAAAGTCTGGAACGCATCGGCTGCGACTGTAAAATTGCCACATCAGGAGAGCAGGGCGCCAAGCTGATTGAAAGCGAAACGGCTGATATTGTGATCACCGATTTGCGGATGGATGGCGTTGATGGATTGTCTATTCTCAGAACCGCCAAGGATGAATTACCTGATGCGGAGGTGATTGTTCTGACAGGGCATGGATCAATCAACTCGGCAGTCACCGCGATGCAGTTGGGGGCCTATACCTATCTGACAAAGCCGCTCGATATCAATGAACTCAGGAATGCAGTAGAAAAAGCATCAACACGTGTGCGGTTGATGCGTCGCAATGCCGAGCTTCATCGACGACTCGATGAAAAATTCGGGTTTGAAGGTGTCATTGGTAATTCTCCGTCGATGCATAAAATTATCGATAAACTGAAAAATGTGGCATCGACCAACAGTACTGTTCTGATTGAAGGTGAAAGTGGGACGGGAAAAGAACTGGTGGCACGTGCAATCCATCAGAACAGCGAACGCAAAAGTAAACCATTTGTTCCACTCAACATCTCTGCGTTACCAGACAGTATTCTGGAAAGTGAACTCTTCGGGCATGAGCAGGGGGCTTTTACCGGGGCGGTAGGCAAGCGAATCGGTAAGTTCGAACATGCCAATGGAGGGACATTGTTTCTTGATGAAGTCGGCGAAATGCCGATGCAGACGCAAATCAAGTTATTACGAGTTCTGGAGGATCGAAAAATAGCCCGGCTGGGAACCAATGACGAAATCAGTCTGAACGTGCGTCTGGTTGCGGCCACGAATGCCGACCTGCTGGAGATGGTCAAGCAAGGCAGCTTTCGACAAGATTTATATTATCGTTTATCAGTGGTGAAAATTGAATTGCCTCCATTGCGTGAACGGCGTGGGGACATCCCATTGCTCACGGATCATTTTCTGAAAGAGCTCTCGTCTCAATATGATAAACCGTATGAAGGCGTTTCACGGGCAGCCCGTCGTGCTTTGATGTCCTATGACTGGCCTGGAAATATTCGACAACTGCGAAATGCAGCAGAACGCATGCTCGTACTTGATACGGATGGCAGCCTGGATCTGGATGATCTGCCCGAAGAGATTATACCGGAAGCAGGTCCGGAGGGTGATGCCGGTTTTGTTTCAGATCGATCCGGGGCAGACTTTCTGATCGGAAGACCATTTTCGGAAGTAGAACGGTATTACATCGAACGGGCCCTCGATTTGGCTGACGGAAAACGCGAAGAAGCCGCCAAGATGCTGGGTATCGGCGAGAGAACGCTCTATCGTAAACTCAAAGAATATCAGAAGCAAAAAGAAGAACAGAATCAATAAACGATTTGTATTGAACATTGGAGCCCGTCACACGCATGGTTTCAATCTTGCGCAATCAATGCAGCGTTTTCCATCCTGTTGATTGATTCGTACTCACGCGATGACAAAATGCTTCCGCATTCAGCAAACGCTGCTTGATGTTCTGTTTTCGAAAACGGATTTCGATCATTTCGGGTCAATGTCGGTAAGCGACTCTGTGTTGTGTCGAATCTCTAAAATGACGAATCGTTCAATTATTGTTGGGTTTTGTCGCATGCAGTCCGATTGACAGGTGGTATGGCTGAATCACAGGGCTGGCAAAATTGAATTGCTGTAAGTTGTATTTATTACTCGTTATATGGCGTTTTGTTGTCTGTCCTGATTCAGGGGGATGTCGCAGGCACGGCATACTTTTGAATGAGCGTCAATAAAACGAATAAATAGCTTGACAAAAATTGACGATCCGTCAAAATAGTAGTGTCATGAAAAATACGAATCGGAAACAACAGGAGATTCAGGAACGCGAGGCGATCATCCTGGAGTTTGCCCGTCCGATGTTTATTGCGGGCGGGTACAACGGGCTCAATATGGATCGATTAACGAGTATGGTCGAATACTCGAA
>CALOEF010000045.1:0-17749 GCA_942492165.1 uncultured Planctomycetaceae bacterium | reverse complement strand
GGTCAAATATTGATGTATTGCCTGTTACTGGCAATAGGCGTTGCGTTCTTTTATAGCCTGATGATCGCTTTAGCCAGCAGCAGTATCTGGTTCGGCCGCAATCAGGGACTTTATGATTTCTGGTTTTACATCACCGTTTTTGAACGTTATCCCCGGAGTATCTACAGTGGCTCACCCACGGGTGAAGTGCTTCAGTTCGCATTTACATATGTCATTCCAATTTTACTTGTTGTGACAGTTCCATCCCGTGTATTGTTATCCAAAGCATTAGAACCATCATGGATTACCCTGGTAGGAATTTTTGTCACACTGGCCTTATTAGTGATTTCACGTTACATCTTCAACTGGTCCTTAAACAGTTATCGAAGTGCAAGTAGCTAATGACCGGCCAGCAACCCTAACTCGAAGTAGTGTATTGAATCAAATATGAATATCGTAATCATGGGGGCAGGAACTGTTGGTACATTTGTGGCTGACACTCTCTGTGCCGAACAACATAATGTAACCATAATTGACCAGTCACGCAGTGCTCTGGATCTGGTTGAGGAACGTGTTGATGTTCAAACCATTTGTGGATCAGCCTGTGATTCTGCTATTTTATTTCAAGCGGGTGTAATTGGTGCTGACATATGTCTGGCGGTTACCAGTCAGGATGAAGTCAATATGGTCGGTGCCAGTCTTGCGAAGTCGATGGGGTCTCGCCGCTGTGTTGCACGCGTATTCAATCATGCTTATTTGAATCTGAGTACGTTTGACTATCAACGGCATTTTAATATCGACCGTTTATTGAGTCTGGAAAATTTGACGGCACTCGAACTTGCTAAAGAAATTGGCGAACCAGGTTTATTTGCCGTCGAAAACTTCGCAAGAGGTGAAGTCGCAATTCAAGTACTGGATGTGCAGCCGGGTGTGAAGGCAGACGGCATGCAATTGCGTAACCTGAAACTCAACAGTGGAGTTCGAGTCGGTTTGATTTCTGATGGTGAAAACACTTCGATCGCAGGAGCTGACAATCTCATCAAAGCAGGGCAACTGGTGACTCTAATTGGTACACATGAGCACATCGAGAAAGTCCATCGTCT
Source organism: uncultured Planctomycetaceae bacterium (assembly GCA_942492165.1). Taxonomy (GTDB): domain Bacteria; phylum Planctomycetota; class Planctomycetia; order Planctomycetales; family Planctomycetaceae; genus Gimesia. The sequence continues at coordinate 16,667 of CALOEF010000045.1, read as the reverse complement.
GTTTCAGCACAAACACTCTGCAAAATTCCGTGTCATTATTGCCGGAGGCGGTGACATCGGGTTTAACCTTGCTCGGATTCTGCAGAAAAAAGAATATTCTGTCGCAATTTTAGAGTCGGATCCTGGCCGATGTGAATTCCTTTCAAAACACCTTGATTCGACGACGATTCTGCATGGAGACGCAACTCGACGTACGGAAATGGAAGAAGCACGCGTCGGGAAAGCCGATGTTTTTATTGCTGCAACGGGTCGAGACGAAGACAATATTGTATGTGGAGTCGAAGCGAAGGAACTCGGAGCTAAACGAATTATGAGTATTGTAAGGCGTCCGGACTATGCCAATGTGCTGGAGAAACTGGGTATCGATGTTGCAGTCAGCCCCCGTGAAGTCATTACACGCCAGATAATGGGTATGGTACAGTCTGGCCCCGTTATCAGTCATTCAGAAATTGGTGGTGGAAACTCAGTAATTGTAGAACTGGAAGTATTTAAGAATGCTCCTATTACCAAATCACTTTTAAAAGATCTGAAGTTGAGAAACGCACTGATCGCTGCCGTAGTTAAGGAAGATTGCGTACGTGTTCCTGGTGCTGACGACCAGATTCAATCTGGTGATACCGTAATTCTCCTGTGTGAACAGGAGAATCTGAATGAAATCATACCGCTGTTTAAAACACAAAAATGAATCGAAGTGTTTACCAGCAGCATCGATGCTGAAAGACATATTGATATACGGAAAAACTTCTCGGTCATATGGCTCTGGACTGTAAAGACCGATAATCTACTAGCCTATTGTGTAACCACCGTCGACAACAATTTCCTGACCAAATATATTTTGGGCCGCATCGGATGCTAAAAACACAGCAATTTCCGCAATATCTTCCGGCTTACCAAATACCTGAGGTATCAACCGCCTGGTAATACCTTCAGTCACATTTTGCAGTTGCTCGTTACTCAGTCCCACACGATCCCAAAGTGGGGTTGCAACAGGCCCCGGAGCAATCGAATTAACTCGTATCCCGCGCGGCCCCAGTTCTGCCGCCAGTGTTTGAGCCAGTGATTTCAAAGCAGCTTTTGAAGCAGAATAAGCGGCTAACCCGGGGAAACCAACTTGAGTCAAAAATGTTGTGATAAAGATGACTGATGCCGAATTATTCAAAAGCGGCATCAGCGTGCGAACTGTCTGCAAGGCTCCATGAAAATTGACATCAAAAGTTTCATTGATGGCATCTCGTGAAGAATGTTCCAAAGGTATCACACGTGCAATACCGGCACTGGGGACCAGAATATCAATGCGACCAAACCGTCGATCAGTTGCTTCGGCCAGTCGATCAAGATCTGTCTGATTTGTCACATCGCCATCGACAACAAGCGTGCGCGCAGGATAATGAGATTCTAACTCTTCCAGCTGCTCTCTTCTTCTGGAAAAGACAACTACTTTCGCACCTTCGTTCAGATAGAATTTTGCAATAGAACGGCCAATCCCACTACTGGCACCAGTTATAACAGCAATCTTGTTGAACAGGCGATCGCTCATTAAAACTCTCCACTCAATTGCAATTTCTACCAGCAGACATATTCATTCACTGATAGTACCTATAGCAATTCAATAACGAATCCGCAAGTTGTTTTAAACATTCGCTGATTCGTTCAATTTGAATTAGTGGATCAGGATGAACTCATTCGAATTGAGGTAAGCCCAATAGATGTCCTGGTAACTTTGCTTGACAGCAACCTGAGGAGATACATTGCGAGCAGTGAGAGATTTGGTACGTTCTTTAACCAAACGTTTCAGCTCAGACAATTCGCGTGCCGAAGGATATCGCGTTAACGCAACCAAACTGAGTTTTTTGATTCGGGAATCAGGACTACGTTCTTTAAGTACCTGTGCCAAAATACTTCCTTCGAGTTCAAAATCAAGACTTTGCTTGACCAGAGGACCGTTCATCATCAACAGTGCCTGTGTAATGGTGCCATCAAAGGTAGTGGATTCATCGTTTTCTTCATTTTTGAGAGCATAGACAAATTGTTGCAGCCATTGATCCCGTTTTTGCATTTTGCTCCAGGCAGTGGAATAGTCCGTCACAACCTGAGATGAATTCGCAGTCACCAGCAAGGAATCATAAAGTTGTTCTGCCGTCATCTGCTTGACATACATTCGACTGAAATTCGGAGTACTTCCATTATCAGGATTGTCTGTAGCATTATCTGCGTTGAAACGGCTACTGAGCCGATAGGCATCAGAGAGACAAATCCACTGAATGAGTTGTTTAATATCGTAACCACTATCAATAAACTGTCCCGCTAACTGGTCTAGCAAATCAGGATGGGTTGGAGAGTTATGATAACCCATGTCGTCGACCGGCCTCGTAAATCCATAGCCAAAGAAATGCGCCCACATACGGTTCACCATGGCACGGGCCAATTGATCATTTTTGCCAGTAGTGATTAATCGGGCTAATTCCTGGCGTCGGTTGACAGTTGGTGCTTCAGATACTTTTACCCCTGCATATTTGGGATAAGCCGGCTGCATTAAACCACTACGAGTTTCAAAGAAAGTCGGTCCTCCACCAGAAACCGATACCAGTTCCAGCTTCGATGTCTTCTTTTTTCCTCTCGTATCCATTTTCTGAGTGCGAACTACTTTTGTCTGCTTGAAGAAACTATTAATCTCCCAAAACTGACTTTGTGTCGCATCATTAAAAGGATGGTTATGACACTGAGTACACTGAATTTGAGTTCCCAGGAAAAGGCGCGTCGTAATCGCTGTCGCTGGAACTGCCTGGTTATTCAGGTGTGCCAGCAAAAAGTTCGTTGCGCCATTACTTTCCGAATCGCCTTCTGCAGACACCAGGTCATAAACAATTTCACTCCAGGGACGATTTTCAGCAAAGCTTTGAACCAGAAAATCCTGTAAAGCCCGTCGGTTGATCTCATTGGAAGTGGAACGGCCTATTAATAATCGCGCCCAGATCGTCGACCAGTTGGTGACGTACGTTGGATCTTCAGTCAGTTGTTCTATCAGCCGCTGATATTTATCAGATTGAGTGGATGTTAAAAAACGTTCCGCTTCTACCGAAGTAGGAATTCGACCAATCACATCAAGATACGCACGTCTTACCCACTCTTCATCGGTAGCAAAAGGAGAGGCTGATATTTTTGCTGCGTTCCATCCATCCTGAATACGATGGTTGATTAATGAGATAATCGCATCCTGTGAAGCACTCGATGGCAGTTTTTCAGCAGGCGGTATTTGCTTTGGTCTGGATGCGACCAAAGGAAACGCCTCTGTTGGGATAATGGTTTCCCCATTCTGCTTGCGTAACATCGGATGTTTAAAAGGTTCCACTTGAATCGACCGCTGATTTTTTAGTCTCGTAGCAAGTTGAGTTTCTGAAGTACTGTTGTTAACAATCACAGGTTGATTTTCATGGACTGGATTGTCTGTCAGATTCGGAGAACGATTCTGTTTCCTGAATGACATGAAAACTATCACAAAAAGTACTGACAGACAGGCAATCGTGAGTCCTGCTCGAAATCGCTTTCTACGTAATGCAGGAAACATATCAGCGGTCTCAGACGAAGCCCTCTCAACAACGGGAGTCGCAACGGGAATCATGGGGTCAGAACTCAATGCCTGATCCCAATGTAATGTTCCGTGCAGATGAGAATAGTTCAGGTAAAACTGCATCGCATCAGGTTCAGAAAGGATCATCTTTTCCAAATGTTTTAGCTCTGAAGCGGAAAGACGCTCTTCGCACAATGCTTCCATAAGCAAAGAAAGCTCAGCTGATTCAATTTCTTTCTTACTCATGACTATAGGTCTCTGCTGCAATGTAGCGATTGATACACTCAAATAAAGTACGTCTTACACGGCCCAGTGACTGATAGACAGAATTTGCCGGGCGGCCCAAGTCGTCGGCAACTTCTTTGCCTTGATTGCTTCCCTGATAACGCCTTTGAATGAGCTCTCGATCTTTCGTTCTCAATTTCTCGAGACAAAATGTCAGTGCATTCCGCCGTAACTCAAAAACATCCTGATTCTCTTTGACTGCTTCAGCAACTTGTGAAACAAATTCATCACTGAATTGATGCTTATCACGACTTCTTTTTTTTCGAAACTTCAAGATCTCATAATGTGCAATTTGACACGCCCATGCAAAAAAATTAGTTCCCGGTTCAAATTGCTGAGATTTTTTCCAGATGATCAAATTCGAATTTTGCAGAATTTCTTCGGCTTCAACAGGATGCGGAACCATGGACAGAATATATAAGTAAATTCGACGCTGACATTTCGTAAACGACGAAATAAACTCACGTTCGCTTTCAGATTCCGTATCCGGAAAAACAGGTTGCCCGGTTGAATTTGTCAAATGTATTTCCAATTTATTACGTCAGCCAGTTCAATAATTATCGTCAACAGTAAAACAGCGGAAGCGCCCTCTTTAGAGCGTCCGCTGTTTTGAGTGAAAATTCATTGGCTTGCTTTAATACTCAGCCGATCAATTCCTTGATTGGGGTTCCACCATTGGCCAGCTTCATGGGTCGACCACGCTTCGATGTATGAACGATATCCAGAGGAATTCCTAAGGCATGCGATACAGTTGCCCACAGATCACCTGGAAGATAGCTTTTTCCATCGATGCCCACTCCATCTTTGTCTGTCTTACCTACGGCCTGACCATTTTTAAGTCCGCCACCACCAACCATGGCAGTCCAGCTGGCAGCCCAGTGGTCACGACCCACATTCTGGTTAATACGTGGAGTTCGTCCAAATTCACCCATGCAGACAATCGTGACATCGTCTAACATCGCCCGTTGCTTCAAGTCAGTGACCAGTGCGGAAATCCCTTTATCCAACTGAGGCAGGTTCTGGTTCTTGAGTGAATCAAAAACTCCCTGGTGTAAATCCCAACTTCCGACAGAGGCAGAAACTTCAATGAACGGAACTCCCACTTCCACCAGACGACGGGCAAGCAATAAGCTCTGACCAAAGTTACCGGTTCCATAAGCGTCCTTTAAGGCATCTGGTTCCTGATCGACTTTGAAAGCTTCCATTTGTTTGGAAGTCATCAGGTTAACTGCTTTCTTATAAATCTCTTTATGAGAATTTGCAGATTCGCCTCGTTTGGATTTGATAAATCCAGACTCTAATACCTGCAGCATGTCAAGCCGTTGAGCTAAACGCTGTTGTTCAGACATATCGATTTTTGCATTTTGAATTGTTCCATTACTGGAAACAACAAACGGTGAATGAGACATACCCAAAAATCCAGCACTTCCCCGGCTTCCACCAACGGAAATGAAAGATGGTATATCCAGTTCTTTGCGGCGAGAACCCAGCTCATAACTGACAACAGAGCCGAAGGTCGGATGAACTACAGTTGGGTTCGGGACATACGCCGAATGCATGTAATAGGTTCCACGGGCATGATCAGCCTCACGCGTACTCATTGAGCGAATCAGAGAAAGATCACCCATCACTTTAGCGGTCGAAGGCATGTGCTCAGAAATCTGCATATCACCTTTGGTGCTGATGGGCTTGAATTCGCCTCCATTTTTAGAACCAGGCTTGAGGTCCCAGATATCAATCGTAGGAGGACCACCCGCCATCCAAATCAGGATACAGGCTTTTTGCTGCTTCTTAACCTGACTCGCATTCGCTTCTAAATGAGACAGGAATTGCATCGTAGGGATTGCTGTCGCAGCACCTGCAACGTGCTGCATAAAGTGTCGACGCGTCATTCCATAAGGATTAAGAATAGTCATAACAAATGCCCTCTTTAGATTCTATTGTGATAAAGTTTTGTTTGTTGAAATTTTACTTGAACAGATTATTGAGATTCATTTAGTGATTGAAAATAAACTCATTTGAGTTGAGTAATGCCCAGTAGAGATCCTGGTAAGCCGCAAATTTATTTTTTGAACCTCCAACCAGCTTTTGAGCACTGTTTGATTCGCGACGGTCAGGATACCGACTTAAAGTCGACAAAAACATTTTGCGAATTTTGGCCTGATCGTTTCCTTTTGAAAGTAACAGTTGATTCAAATAGCTTCCTTGATCAGGACTGATGGCATTTTTCGTCAACTCTCCATTCATCATCATCAGTGCCTGTGGGATGGTACCATTAAATGTCGTCGCATCATCGCCTGAATCAGAATCAAAAGCCACCATAAATTGTCGCATCCACTGGCGACGTTGCGTTTCTGCACGTTCCCAGTTTGATTGACCCGACTTATGAGCACTTGTTGCGACGATTAACGAATCATAAAGCTGCTCAGCTGTCATATTTTTTACATACATATGCGAGAAGAGTGGAGTTTCTCCCCGTTCAGGACTATCAATCTCATTCTTACGTCCAATCTGACTGGTTAGATTGTATGCTTCGCAGTTACAGATCCAACGTGCCAGCTGTTTAATATCATACTTTTTCTTTACCAGCTCTTCAGACATCTTTGCCAGTAGCTCGGGATGGGAGGCTGGATTATGTGGTCCCATGTCATCAACGGGTCGGGTAAAACCATATCCGATAAAGTAACCCCACATTCGGTTTACAATGGCTGAAGCAATCAGAGGCTTCTCTCCCTGAACAATCAGCTTGGAGAGTTCTTTCCTGCGTTCAACCCCACTTTCTGAATCCACTTTTGTATTTTCAAAAATGGGATATGCGACCTGCATTAACCCCGAACGTTTTTCGTAATAAACCGGACCATCGAAATTTCTCGGGACAATTTCAGAATAATCATCGACCTGACGTCCCGTTTTGGGATCAGTTTTTCGATGATTCACCCGACGCATCTGACGAAAAAAGCTGTTGTATTCCCAAAATTGATTCTGTTTCCAGTCATTAAATGGATGGTTATGACATTGGGTACATTGTACTTGTATACCTAAAAACAAGCGAGTTGTTGCTGCAGTCACTTGAACTGCTTCATCATTATTCTGCATTTGTGCCAATAAGTAATTGACGGCGCCGTTTTCTTCAAAGTGTCCTTCTGCTGTAACGAGATCCTGAACGATTTCATCCCAGGGACGATTTTTTGCAAATGCTTCACGTAGAAACTTCTGCATACCGTTACGACTTACACGTCGGGGAGTACGACGACCGATGAGTAAGTTCGTCCATACATTGGTAAAGTTTGACACATAAGCTGGATCCTCCAGCAGTTTATCTATCATCTTGGATCGTTTAGCAGAATCACGATCTTTAAGAAATTTTTCTACGGTATCTGTCGAAGGGATTTGACCTATGAGATCCAGATGAACGCGCCGTAACCATTCCTCATCAGAGGCGACTTCAGAAGGTTCCACCTCGTTGTCTTCCCAACCTTGACGAATCTGCTTATTGATATAATCGACGAATGGATCAAACGAACCGGTCGAAAATGCCTTTGTTCTGGATTTCGGAGGAGCAGCACCCACGGATGAGACCAATGTGCCGACACAGATCGCAAAAGTTAAAACAACACTTAGTTGTTTAGAAAAACGACGCATTTTCTTATTCTCCACAGTATTGAAAAGTGACAGGGTCATCACCCTGCAGTACACTATATCATCAGGCTCTATCGACCAGACTCATAACTACAAATTGCGAAATGAAAACAGCCTCGCTAATGTATTAACTTCCTTTAAGTCAAAAACATTCGAGGCGACTCGAGAATATTCTCAAAATAGATATCAAATCACACGCCATAGAATAATCAATTTTACACAAGATCCAATGCGAATATCAATCATTTCCGATGCAATCTGAGGAAAATCTCAGCATGGTAAATCCATATAAATTTTTACTATTATACGACTTATGTAATAAATGTGCTTTATGACAATTACTTAATCCAGTCACAGGCCATACGCTTTCCATGAGCATACCCACAAGACGTGTACTTTTAAACATGTTTTCCCCCGAATAAATCTCGAAATTGAGAACCATGACTAACAAATACCACTTTTCAGGTCTGGTCGCCGTGATCACTGGTGCAGGTAACGGCATAGGCCGTGCGACTGCAATTATGATGGCTGAAGCAGGTGCACATGTATTTGCAGGCGATGTGAAACATCTCCGGGAAAATAGTGAAACATTCACCAGACTGGGAATTGTTGAAGTCGTGTGTAATGTTCGCCGGGAATCCGAGGTACAGGCTTTGATCGAACAGGCCATTCACCAATATGGCAGAATCGATATTCTGGTCAATAATGCAGGTATCGGATTAGTCAGTCAAATCCATAACGTCACTGAAGCGGAATGGGATGCCTGTATCGAGACCAATCTCAAAGGAACATTTTTTGGTTGCAAACATGCAATCAAGCACATGCTGACGACAGGAGGTGGCGCGATAGTCAACACAGCCAGCAATGCCGGCCTGTTGCCTCGTGCACATGATCCCGTTTACTCAATCAGTAAGCATGCCATCGTAGCACTGACTAACAGCCTGGGACTCTGTCATGGTAAGGATAATATCCGTATCAATTGTGTTTGTCCGGGACCCGTTGGTGAAACTGGTATGATGAATGATGATATTGCCAGTTCAGCAGACCCCGAAGGTCTAATACAGTCAATGATTCGCGCCAGCCCCATAGCCGCCGCCAACAAGAGAATGATTCAACCGAAGGAAATTGCTTCCGCTATATGTTATCTGGCCAGTAAAGATGCATTAATGGTTTCCGGCACTGCAATCCGCATCGATGGCGGCAAGTCACTTGGTGTGCCTCCCGCGTAATCGATTCACAGTAAAAAAAGCCCGGATCATTCTGCATAGCATGAAGGAATGTGTTCTTTTAACAGCAAGACCTGATGGTCTGTCAGAGCAGTGACCAGCTTGCAGTCAATTCGCCAGAAGTGATCGTCAATTGGAGTCACGCGGACAACGGAAGCAATCACATCAAGATCATAATTCACGATTTGATCCTCAAGATGTAATTGCAGTTCATCGCGCAAATGAAACTGAAAATGTGAAGCAAATGAAATTCCATTCTGGCTGATATTGAGTGCATAACCTTTATCTCCAGTATTGTCTCCCTCTGTAGAGATATCTGGTTCAGCACGACTGAATGCAAGTACGAGTGCTTCGCTCGCATGCCGGGGGAACTCTCTACGATCAATGGAATTTAATTCCCGCTGATCGTCTTTTAGCAGAGATCTTAATTCTGGTGACTGCGATGGAACTGCTTTGAGAATTCGTTCCCATGAGCAATCTCGATTTCCTGACTGAGATTTCAATGAGCTACGATAGCCTCTCCGACATCGACGAAATGAAATTGCCGGCTTGAGACCAGGGGTGGTCGAAATCAAGCTCACAGGATCTTTAGAAGAACGGACCCTTGTTTCGTCACTTAATATTGTATCCATTATATATCACCCTGTTTCATCAAATACGGATATTGACTCGACTGGAAATCAAAGCCCGAATTGAATTTCGAAGAAGATCGGCTAACTAAATCTAGTTCACTAAAGGGCTACGGTCAAAAATCATTAGAATCATTTTCGTTAACTGCTGTAAACACATGACCATTTACCCATTTCGCATTTGATTCACAAACCACTTTCTCATTACCTGAATTAATGAATTAACGGGTAAAGGAAACAATTCATAAGGCTATGAATTTCAATCACTTACAACCAGGATAATCAAAACGTCAAAAAAACGCCAGAATTCAGGATTGTCAACAGAGCCACTAGCTTGAGAAACAGGTATCAGGGAATTATACTGCCTCGTTTCCAGTGACTCTAAAAGAATCGAACGAAGTTTTGTCAGTTCGATCATCGATAGGGGTTCCAATATATTAAACCGGTATGACAATCAGAGTGAACTTTGGTACGTCGAATCAGCAGGCAAACATCTACTCTTCCGGTTAACCTGATTTCCCCCTTCCCTGACAGGTAGCGAGATAATACAGACATGCGATTTTCGCTCGTCGATCAAATTATAGAATTAGAGAAAGGCAAGTCGATTACGGCTGTCAAGAATCTTTCTCTGGCAGAAGAATACCTGCAAGACCATTTCCCCGGTTTTGCTGTGATGCCTGGCGTATTGATGGTTGAATCCATCGTGCAGGCAGGTGCCTGGCTCATGCGATACACAAATGATTTTCAATACAGCACAATCCTGTTGAAACAAACCAAAGCCATCCGCTTTAATAGTTTTGTCACTCCAGGAAAACAACTCCGCGTCTCTTTAAGTATTCAAAAATGGGACGGAGATTTGTGCACATTGAAAGCATCCAGTGAAGTCGAAGGCGAAACCGCCGTCAGTGGCCGCATTGTTCTTGAGCAATTTAATTTACGGGACAAGAACCCTTCTATGGCAGAAAAAGATGCTGACCGGATAAAAGATCTTCAGTCACAATTTGGGCAACTTTGGAGCACAAATAAGCCGACCACATCCTGAAACCAGGTTTGTCAGTACGATCATTTTTAGTCAAAGTAATCACAATAACTTAAATCACTATTAGAATTGGTATAAGAATGAAACTGGAAGGAAGAGTAGCGTTGGTAACCGGTGGCAGCCGCGGTATTGGAAAGGCCGTTGTCAATGCCCTGGCCCGTGAAGGGGCAAAGGTTGCCTTTGTGTACCGTTCCAGTGCTGAATCTGCAGAACAGATTGTCAGCGAGCTTGCAGCTGAAAACTGTGAGGCAATGGCAATACAGGCAGATGTTGCCAGTAAATCAGAAGCAGATGCCGTTGTTGAACAAGTGATAGAAAAATGGGAAAAGATCGATATTCTTGTTAACAATGCGGGAATCATTCGGGATGGTCTTCTGGCGACAATGTCGTCTGAAGACTGGCAAGCTGTGATCGACACCAACCTCACCAGTGTTTTCAACTTCTGCCAGGCTGTCACGCGTCCCATGATGTCGAAGCGATACGGACGCATCATCAACATGTCGAGTGTTGCTGCACACTTTGGCAACTCGGGCCAAACCAATTATGCTGCCAGTAAGGGAGGGATCATTGGATTTAGTCGCTGTCTGGCAACGGAGTTAGCCAAACGGGGTGTGACGGTGAACTCGATCGCCCCCGGTTTCATTGAAACGGACATGACCGTTGATGTCCGTAATGCAGCCGGCGATCAAATCAAGAAACATATTCCTGCCCGCCGTTTGGGGCTGCCAGAAGATATTGCCAATGCGGTTCTATTCTTTGCCTGTGAAAGTGCTTCCTATGTTACGGGTCAGACATTATCCGTTGACGGTGGTCTCACTTTAGGTGGAATTTAATTTACGTATATCCAAAGCAGCTCGTTGCCACTTTGGGAAGAAACAATTTGTGTTATTGATAAATATCAAATTGGGTCAATTTCATTTATCAATAACGAAAACGTCGAAACTATTCTGCCCGCCGAATAGTTTCAAATCAGGCTGGGTCGACGGGACTAATCAACCAATATCAGGTTGAACCAAGGAGTAATTACAGATGCCAACTAGAGATGAAATCTTCGAATCCGTGCGTGAAACACTTGTGGATGCTCTGGGGCTGGATGACGACGAAGTCGTGCCTGAAGCCACTTTGATGGGTGACCTGGGAGCCGAATCCATTGACTTTCTTGATATCGCATTCCGTTTGGAGAAAGCCTTCGATATCAAAATCCCACGTGGTGAGTTGTTCCCGGAAAACATTGCTTCCTCAGATTCCGGGTTTGTCAAAGACGGTGTTTTCACTGAAGCGGGTATTGCGGAACTCCGTGAAAAAATGCCACATGCTGATGTCGATTCTTTTGCAAGCGACCCCAAAGTAGAAAAAATGCAGGATCTGTTTACTGTCGATATGCTGGCTAACTTCCTTGAAGCGCGTTTAGCTTAACAATCAGTAAAAAGTCTGATCGATATGATTAACTGATAGTTGCGCAGCTTGAGACCATGAGCTGCGCAACTGTTAGTGCTCCTGAGGAGACGAGCGACAATCTTCGATTGGTGGGCTCAATTGACTAATGCTTCGAGTTTACAAACTAAAGGCTCTTCAACATGCGATGGTTCTGGATTGATCGCTTTATTGAATTTGAAAGTGGTTCTTACGCGAAGAGTGTGAAAAATATCACTCTGGCAGAAGAACATCTGCATGATCACTTTCCCGGATTTCCAGTAATGCCTGGTTCCCTGATGATTGAAGGTATGGCACAAACTGGAGGAATTCTCTTAGGCGAGATTAACGACTTTGAGCATGTCGTGATTCTGGCCAAAGTACCAAAAATGACGTTTCACAGCTGGGCTTGTCCGGGAGATCAACTGATTTATACAGCAAAGATCACGAACGCCGGCGAGGAGGGCGGCGCTGTTGATGTCACAGCAATGGCAGGTGATCGGATGGTTGCGGAAGGCAGCATCATTTTTGTCCACCTTGACCAGAGTGATTCAGAATTTGGAGCCATTAACCAGAAAAATTTTGTGTTTTCAATGAATCTGTTAGGAATTCTTGATGTCGGAAAAGCCGGAACTGGCGAAGTTCAGACATGAGACAGCTATTTTGGGAGCTTGGTATGGTGGCCTTGATTCCAAATCGATTACAATGATGATGCCGCTACACATGGTAGTACATCGTTACCGATATATTTAATCTGGCAGCAAATCACGACTGACGATCACAAACCTGTCTGTGTTTTGACTGCTTTTGCAGAATTTAAGTTAATAAATAGAATTTGAAGCTATGAATCGCCGTGTTGTTGTTACTGGAATTGGCGCTATTACTCCTTTGGGAAAAACTGTGGAAGATACCTGGAAAGCCCTTCAGGAATCGGAGTGCGGGATTTCCAATATCACTCATTTTGATGCTTCCAATTTTCCGACGCGCTTTGCAGCGGAAGTCCAGGACTTTCATCTGGAAGACTATGTTGACAATCCGGATCGATTTCAACACTCCGGACGCAATATCCGCTACGCCATTGGGGCTGCAACTCAAGCAGTTAAAGATTCTGGAATTCTGGACGATGACTTTGATCCTGCCACTTTTGGAGTTTATCTGGGAGCCGGTGAAGGTCAACAGGACTTTTATCAGTTCATGAAAATCATTGCCCAGGCCCAAAATGATGGCGAAGTCGATCTGGAAAAATTCACGAAGGTCGGGCTGGAACAGCTGAACCCTCTGTTCGAACTGGAACAGGAACCGAATATGTCCGCCGGCCATCTGGCCAGTTTGTTTAATGCACAAGGCCCGAACCTCAACTGCCTGACAGCGTGTGCTGCCTCCAGCCAGGCAATTGGTGAAGCGTCTGAACTGATTCGTTGTGGTGATGTAGATATCATGCTATCAGGTGGTGCACATAGCATGATTCATCCCTTTGGAGTCACCGGCTTTAGTTTGCTGACAGCACTTTCCACTTATAATGAACAGCCGGCAAAAGCATCACGACCTTTTGACCGAAATCGTGACGGTTTTGTTCTCGGTGAAGGTGCGGGCATGATGATTCTAGAAGATCTTGAACGTGCACAAAATCGCGGAGCCCATATTTACGGAGAACTCGTTGGCTATGGTTCCAGTGCTGACGCTTATCGTGTCACCGATATTCACCCTGACGGTCGTGGAGCCATCAAATGCATTCAGATGGCTATGAAACATGCGAAAGTCAACCCTGAAGAGATCCACTACATCAATGCACACGGGACGAGTACGGCAGTGAATGACAAAGTGGAAACGAAAGCCATCAAAGGAGCTTTAGGCGAAACAGCTTATCAAGTTCCCGTTTCCAGTACCAAAAGTATGATGGGACACTTAATTGCCGCTGCGGGGAGCGTTGAAGCGATCACTTGTCTGATGACGATCCGAGATAATGTGGTCCCCCCCACAATCAATTATGAAACACCCGATCCGAATTGCGATCTGGATTATATTCCCAACGAAGCACGTCAAAAAAATGTCAAGACGACGCTCTCAAACAGCTTTGGTTTTGGTGGGCAAAACATTTCTCTGATTTTCTCAGAATATAATGATTAATCTATTACATTAATTGCTCTCTTTGACTCCAGCTACAAAACAGAGCAAGCCACGCTGATCGTATTGTTCAATACGGTCTACACTTCCTTTCGTCTTGATTTCCCCATCAGGGCGATCGTGGATCTCACTGGAACGCATATTGCTGTTCCAGAAGAAGATAACACCACGATCACCAGAAGTGCATTGAGCCCATTTTCAATTTCTGCCTATTTGACAGCAAACACGCATGTTTTGAAAAGAAAAATGAAAGTGTCGTATTTCATGATACAGATAGCTCTACCAAAAGTCGTTTTTATCTTCTTTTGAAATAATGACTTACAACAAGCAATCTATTTATATATGATAATGGTATCTGATTTGCTATTATTCTGTTGAACCGCTGTTTGCATCAGTTACTTTTTGAAGCAGGCTTAGTCTCTGTTTCAGCTGATGCAGGTGATTTTAAGAATATTTGGTGAGATGAATCATGGTCAATGCCAAATCTCAGGCTCCATATCAATTACTGATTGCTGATGACGATCCCGGATTCCGCACTGTCCTCAAAGAACTCCTGAATCCGTTTTTTGAGCTGATTGAAGCTGAATCGGGAGAGGAAGCGGTAGAGCTTGTGGAACAGATCCAGGTCGATATCGTTTTACTCGATATGCATATGGACGTTCTCACGGGTCTTGAAGCGGTACGTATTATGAAGCAGATGAATGAGATTCTGCCATGCATACTCATTACCGCTGATGCGACAGACGAATTGCGCCAGGATGCCAGTGCTGCAAAAGCATATGAAGTTCTGTCTAAACCGGTCAAACGACAGGAGTTAGTTTCTACAGTATCTCATGCCTTGCTGGATACGTATCATGACCCGGATATTCCTTCCTGGCTGGGAAATTAGCTTATCTATCGATTGTGAACCACTGCGAGACTCTGCATCTCATCTCTGTCAGGCAATTTCCTGCGCACGTGTGACCTCTGTGCTTTTTTCGTCAGAATCGACTTTTCATAAACTGCATAGTGAAGTACACTTCCAGACGAAAATATCAATCTTGAAAGCATACCTGCATCCAAAAATGTTATGTGGAACGTAATTGAGCAGGGAGTGCGGCGGAAAGGAGTCTGCCATGTCATTTGTACCAACTCGATTCATTCACGCAAATCACCTCTGTCTCGATCATCAACCTCGGGGAGTCGGAGAGGTTTCCTCTGAATCCCAGATCACCCTTGAAGACTGCACCCTCACGACCTTCGATCACGTTATCAAGGCATGTGTTGAACACGAAATCGATTTTTTGCTACTGAGTGGCAACACTCTGATCGAAGAAGACCATAGCATTCGAGGCAAAATTGCGTTGATGGACGGCTTCTTCCAGCTGGCCTCGAAAAACATTCCCGTCTTCATTTTACCCGGACAGAATGATTCTTTAAAACTGGAGCGTGCTCAATTCAACTGGCCCGGAAATGTGACATTCCTTTCCTCGCAAGATACAGAAACGCTTGAGATCATGCGAGAAGAGGAACTCGTAGCCACGATTCAGGTTCTCAGTCCATCTCAGGACAAAATGGAAACGACATTAAACTTGAACCAGCGAAATCACCTGTTCAACAAACACGATCAACGTGCAATGTCGATCGGAATTCTCCCTGCCAGTTTATCGAGTGAGTCTGCTTCTCAGAATGCGGAAACGGAACCGTTCACAACCCCGTCATTGACGGCGGAAATCAAGGAAGTGGCTGTAGACTATCTCGCTTTGAGTAAAGGAACACAGCGATACACATTCGAAATGCAGCCTGGAATTGCCCACCATCCGGGAACCGCACAGGGACTTAACTTCGACGCAATCGAGAATAACGGTGTTACCTTAGTGTCCGTCAGACCCGAAGAACAATTAGATCTTCGAACGCTGAATCTTTCCACCGTTCGCTGGATCGACATTGAATTGAATCTGGATCGGGAAACATCACTCAAACAACTCAAACACCTTATGAGAGAAACTCTCTACTCGTATAAAATCGGAGCTCTTGAAAAACTTTGGATGGTGCACTGGCAACTCGCCGGCTCAGGAAATTTACTTCATTCTCTCAACACTTCGAAAAAACAAAGCGAATTACTCACAGAAATTGAGAGCGAAATCAAAGATCATATTCCTCTTCTGTTTGAACAATCACTTGAAATTCAAAACCTTGTATCTGATGTGAACGGAACACAGGCCCCGTTAATGACGCGTTATCGACATCAGCTTGAAACTTTTCAAATGGCAAACGCCACACCACTTGATAAATTACTCGTCGATGCGGCGCATCTTGATCCGGTCTGGCATCAACGTCTGGATTCAATGAAAACCAAATTGAACGAGAAACACATCTTCAACACTGCCATCCGAAATGGACACGATTGGCTCAATATACCTTCGGATGAGGAAATTCATTCATGAAAATTACCAGAATCCACGTTGACCAGTTTGGAAACTGGAATGACCTGAATCTTGCTCCCCTTAACGCGGGGATTAATGTATTTTATGGCCCGAATGAAACAGGGAAATCGACGTTAATGCGCATGATTCGAGGTGTGCTATATGGATTCCAGAAAAATAATATTCGTGAACAGACGAACGTTCCTGATGCAACTCCCTGGTCCGCTTTGCTTGATATCAAACATAAAGGTCAACGCTACGAAATCTCTCGTCAGGCAAGTTCTGACGGAAAAGGACATTTTTCATTTCAGACCGATTCTCGGGGAACTTCCAATCAAG
>CALOEF010000044.1:0-84163 GCA_942492165.1 uncultured Planctomycetaceae bacterium | reverse complement strand
CCTGTTCAATCGGATTCTGCGTTGCCATCACGAAAAAAGGCTGGTCAAGTCGGTAATGACGTCCCTCCGCAGGCGTCACCGTTCCTTCCTGCATCGTTTCCAGTAAAGCAGATTGCGTTTTGGGCGAAGCACGGTTAATTTCGTCTGCCAACAGTAACTGGGTAAAAATAGGTCCTTTCCGAAATTCAAAACGGTAAGTACCGGTCTCATCGGTACTCATGATATTGGTTCCGATGATATCAGCCGGCATTAGATCAGGAGTAAATTGAATGCGTTGAAACTCTAATTCGAGAACGCGTGACAGTGCTTTCACCAGTTCTGTTTTACCTAACCCCGGAACCCCCTCCAGCAAAACATTACCACCTGAAAATAATGCATAGAGAGTCGATTCGACAACTCGCTCCTGACCACAATCATCCGTCCCACTTCGACCGGACTCATTGAAAATCTTTTTGAAATGATCGGCTTCGGCCTGCAGATACAATAGGCTCTTCAGTTGTTTCTGGCTGATTCATATTGATGTCTCCACAGGAATAAATGTCGTTCTATTTTTCGTCTTCTGATCGTCGTTTTCGTTTGAGATCCAATAGCCGCCCCGTCGTGGATTGGCTTCCTTCCGATCGGTCAACGTGCTGCTGCATGCTGTGCGAGTTCTTTTGCTTTCTTGTCTGATCGTTTTGTTTCAGTACCTCTTCCGGTTGAAGGTGTCTGCTGGTGATTTGTTGTTTTTGTTCTTGCAGTTTTGAAATCGTTGATTGTGTCACCTTCAAAGTGGAAGACGTCGTAGACGTCGATTCTCGTTTCCAGCTCTTCACCAACATCCTGCTTGCGTTGCAGTAACGCGCCCATCGTCGCGGTACTCGTTTTGTGTTCGGGACCTATTTTCAACCACCCTTTCACAACATACCAGTCCAACTGGATTCGTCTGATACCCACATCCAGTGGCACTAAGACGGCCAGAGCAATCAGGAACCAGTCGAACACAGGACTGGAACTCAATTTGGGATCGCGTCGACCATAGATCACTTCTGCTGCATTTTCCAGACTCAGTTTCTGGCCCCCGGTTCTTTCAGCAATGTCTTCCAGAATAATGGGATTAGAACGAAAGCGAAGAAACTCAGGCGAGTAGGGAACAATAAATCCGCCATTAGCGTGATCTTCGCGGTCACCCGATTTCCCAATTGCCATCACCTGATATCGTCCTTTCCCCCAGAGTGGAACTGATGCCTGATACCTGCGCGGGCTGACTTGTTTGAGCACGACGGTTTCATTTTGATCATGAGGACCTGAAATCCGTGCAGCAACATTCATAAACGATTCTTCCGGATGAAAATCTTCAACCATAATGGTTGCATTGTTGCCTGTCGTATGGCTCCACATCTTTAGATGAGCCTGTTTCTGGACACGAGAGATTTTGATCATCAACTGCTTGACAAATGCACGATAATGATCCCAGTTCACCCAGTCTGCTCCCCAGTTTGGTGACAGGTCTGAAGTAAATGCCGCGGTTGTACCAAGACCATACCGCCAGAATGACAATACCGGGTCAATGTCTCCTTCCGCGTCTTCTTTTTCAGGAGCGTTAAGCACTCCTTCTGCCCTGGGTTTAATTGTGGTTAAGACATAACCATGTAAAGGTGGTATTTCCTGTATCCCTTTTAATACCGGGGAAATCATACCGACTTCAGGATTGATGGTTTCGTTTTGAATCATACTCCGTTTTAGCGTTTTCGACTCTTTGATAAAGATGGAAGGTAACTGGTTGGGGTCAGAAGGAAAATAATAGCGTCCGCCGGTTGCGCCTGCGATGGCGCGCATCTTTGAGATATCACGACCTCCATGAGGAAAAATCGCAACCATTGAAACACTGACTTTATTTTTCACAAAACGTTTGACCAATTGCGGAGATGGGGGCTGAGGATCCCCGTCTGAAATAATAATCATATGTTTTGTGGAAGCATCGCTCTTGATTAAACCTTCCAGCCCCAATTGCATCGTACTGACAAAACTGGGCATGTCGCCGATTTGCGCACCATTGATTTTTGGCACCATTTTTTCATATTCACCAGCGGGAGTCAGCTTGAACAACCATTTTTCTCCATCCATGTAATCATAGACCAATACCCCGACTTCATCCTGAGCTCCCAGAACCTTCACTGCCTGTTTTGTGATCCGTTTTCCCCAGGTATTTCCTTCCGGAAATTCACAGGTGTGCAGAATGATGGCGAGCGCACCTTTAGGCAGTACTTTCTTCTTTCGTGATATCCATTGTCACAGGCAGCGCATCTTCGATCACAGTCCGATGATATCCCCCCGGACCATAACTGTTTTCACCTCCCACCATCATGAAACCGATTCCCTGATTGAAGACAGCATCATGAACGGCTTTTAGTTGAATGACATTAAAAGCATCGGCGGGAACATTGACGAACAGAATTGCGTCATAAGGCATCAACGAGAGAGAGTCACTGGGAAATTCATAGGCAGACATTGTCTCCACATTTCTCTCACCCTCACGAATTGCCTTGACCAGAGACTGTGAATCTCGCTGATCTCCTGCCGGATCAGTAACGACCAGAACCTTACCTTCCCCCTCGACAAAGAGGTAGTTGATAACGGTATTATTCTCGCGAATTTGATCGGCATCGCGTTTCGTTTCAATGGTTGCCGAATATTCATAGTAGCCGGGAGTTCTTAAGTAGATGGGTACGACAAAGCGATTTTTTCCTGCTTTGAACGAAACTTCTTTCTCATAAATCGGCTCACCATTTTCTCGTAAGACCAGTTTACCGGAGCCGTCTTTGAGTGACGATAAAACAACGGATGCTTCATAGTTTTCCCCCAATTTGACGAAACGTGGCAATTCCAGATTTTCCAGCCAGACCTCTTTGTCGTATTCATATTGAATGGGCAAAACGTCAACCGATATATTGCGCGTTTTCAACTCATCAAGAATTTGTGAAATGGAACCTTCTGTTTCAGTACCATCGCTGATCAAAACAATCCGCCCTCGATTTTTTTCCGGCAGCATGGCAGCAGCCAGTGAAAGCGTTTGCTGCAAATTTGTTGCGTCACGATCAATTCGCGAGTTGAGTGCTTCAAACGGAAATGAAATGCGCGGGGGAAGTTCGACCGCAGAATTACGCCCAAAGACCACCAGACCAGCTTCATCTGTTTGTGGTTTATCCTTCACTGTTTTTGTAACAAACTCCAGCGCGGAATCGACCGACGATTCACCAATCGAATCAGAAAGATCGACTGCGTAAACAACAGAAATTACATCCCGAACACGAACAGAACGGGGCTCTGCAATCAGCATCACAAAGAGTCCCAGCATCAATAATCTGGAAATCAATGCAGCAAGCCCTCTGCCTTTACTCAAGCCTCCATAGCCGGCAACAGAAAGCCACCAGACCCAGACAGCAAAGACGATTAAACTAAAGGCCCAGGGACGAGCAAATAGCAAGAGACCAGAGAATTCGAGACTGAAACAAACTATCGCATAGACCACAAGAAAAATGATCAAAGACAGGGAATGCTTCCACGTCACAGCAATGCGCGATTTGGGAACCAGTTGAAAATAGAAGTCTTTGATTTTCATGGTATCAATTTTACGATTAAACGATTACCAGTGTCAGCCACGTATACCTGTTCTTTTGAATTTACTGCAAGTCCCCAGGGAGTTGAAAATTCCCCCAGCTTAGTTCCCGTTTTCCCATAGCGGCCCAGCAGCTTGCCTTCCAGACTGGTTTTGGTCACACGACCTGCCCCATATTCTACAATGTATAGCTCTTTTTTATTCTCATCGAGGGCAATATCGTACGGATAATAGAGTGGAAGTCCCCCTGTTTTTGTGCCCAATATTTCCAGAAATTCACCATCATCTGAAAATATCTGGATACGATTATTAATCGCATCCGCAACATAGATTTTCCCGTCATGCCAAATCATTCCCGCTGGTCTCTGGAACTCACCGTCGGCTGTGCCTACTTTACCAAATTCCAGCAGATAATCTCCCTGTTCAGAAAATTTTTGAACGCGATCATTGTTTCCGTATTCACAAACGTAAATATTACCTGCGGGATCCTGTACCACAGACACCGGATAAATAAATTGTGAGGGCCCCTCTCCCAATTCTCCCAGCATTCGTAGAACATTGCCCTGATCATCAAAAAAGACAATGCGGTGATAATGTGTATCGGCGACAGCGATTTGCCCATTTTTTAACAAACACATACCCTCTGGTTTTCCCACGTCATAATCCGGCATTTTCCATTGCCTGAGCAGTTCATTATTCGAATTATAAACCAGAACACGCCCCGCATTATCAAGCACATAGATTTCATTATTTTTTCCGACATTGATGCTCCGCGGCGCCGGAATCTTGATCCCCTCTGAAGGAAGAGACCATTGTATAATGTTAGAGAATGTGAGCTCCGGATCGGAATTTGAATCACAGCCATAACCGAACAAGAGACAAAACAGACCTATTAGAAGGCGTACTGAAATACGATCACCTCTCACGAATTTTGCTTGTGCGGGTCTATGATAAAAAGTCTGTTTTTGTTTTGATTGCTGATGAATCGTTTCTACTTCTTCAATCGCTCCACTGAATGCGGTATTGCAAACCTCCCACGGACTGCCAGCGTCGATATCAATTGTCAGCTGTTCGGGTCGAATGAGCGATGTTGAAGTTGCTGCATCGAATTGACCAGACAGTTGAGTCAGATCATTTATGGGTCCCATAAATGTCGCAACCTTGTATGATGGAGGTGCATAATACAAATCATTGACATCCCCGGAATAGACTACCCTGCCTTCATCCAGACAGATGACATGCTCTGCTTCTCGTATTACCAGATCAGGTAAATGCGTTGAGAAAAGACCATTGACGAATTGTTTTTCTTGACAGTAAAGACGAATCACTTGCCAGTACAAAGGCCAGTGCGCCTGATCGACGTGAACCAGTGGCTCGTCCATGATTAACACTTTGGCCTGACTGGCAAGCGCTCGGGCGACTGATAAACGCGACGCTTCTCCCTGCGATAATTGACCTGGATATTTGTTTTGAACTGATGCCAGGCAAAATGCCGTCAGCAACTCTTCTACTGTTTCAGAGAGCGTTGCTGACTCAGGATGAACCAGCGTTAAATGTTCTTGATACGGTATACTGTGGCCAGAGCCCCAGAGAATGAGTACCCAGAAACGATCTAAACCAGAATCAGAATGAAACGGCTGATCAAAAAAAGAAATGGTTCCCTGATCGGGAACTTCATATTCCACGAGCAGATTCAACAATGATGTTTTCCCGGCACCGGAATACCCCATTACGGCGGTCACACCATGTGATATCTTAAGATCATCAACACCGATACGAGTGCCACCCGACCAGTCCAGACTGACATTCTTCAGCGACCATAACAATGATTCAGTTTGCAATTTTTCAGAAGTCATAGAGTCAAATCGGTTTCGATTCATATTGGAGCGGTCTGCTGAATAGATCCAGATTTTTTTGACAACAGGAAAAAGAAGGATGACAGTAAAACAGGAATGCAGAGACTGATAAAAGTAACAGCTGAGAAAAGCGAATTCTGGCGATAGTGCATCAGGCCATACAACCGGACGGCAGAAGTCATCGGACTGTTGGGAGCAAGAATTGAACTGATTGTGACATCCCAATAGGCCCAGAATGCAAGAATCACAACAGCCGCATATTGCATTTTCCCTTGCAATTCCCAATTCAAATATCCGCCTTGTCTGGCTTGAAATTGATTATGGGAATGACTCAACAAACGTGCCAGAAAGAGAGAATCACGATCCCGCTGTGTTCGAAATATCCATTTTAAAAAAGCAGCACGCGGAAAAAGAAACAGGACAAAAGCAACAAATAATGCAAAAGGTGTTTCATACAGCCACTGCCCTGATTCTGTTAAAAACAATGTAGCCACTAAGAGTGCAAGAGAAAGAGAGCCACATAATCCAGGCAGGCAGCACATGAACCCTACTACCTTCCATTTGCGAGACCTTTGTTGTGAAAAGAAAAAAGCAGCTAAACCCCATGCCGCAATGGCAGCAGTGACACCAAAGAGCAATCCCCAACCACATTCGCGCAAAGTTCCCGTCAGTTGTAAACGATTTTCCAGCAAACTTTTCAATGAAATAACACCCCCACCCCGTAAGGCTGAAGGGAATCAGAACGATCAGTAAAAAAGCGACTAACAGATAAAGCCACGACAGTACCTGACTCCGATATGATTCACCTGTCTCACTCGACCGTTGTTTGATGCGAGGTTGATTTTTGGTGCGTTGCAACAATAACACAGCTCCGGAAATCACAATCAGCTCAACCAGAAGTGGTCCCTGGAGAAACGAAATTGAATCAATAACAGGAACCCCACCCGCGTGTGCATCAAATACTGATACGGTCCATGTCGCCCGCCCCAGTAATGCTGCCATCTCAAACTCCTGAAATGATAATAAAAATAATAAAGCCCCGACGGGAAAAGCACGCATTACATTTTTCCACAAGAAGAAACTTCCGCGAGAGGCGACACCAGTAATCTGCGCAGAGGAAGAACCGACGGATTTTCTGATAAAGTCTGCTTCGGGAGATATTGCTGGAGGGGCCGTAAAGCAAAAACAAATGATTCCTACAGGAACGACTTTCATTAACAGAAGACCAGAATAGACCAGTTCCAATAAAAATGGATAATGCACCAGTTTCAATGAAATCAGAGACCAGGTATAACCAACGATCAAGTCAGGGACCAGTAACGGAGCCAGGACGAGAATAAACAATCGAAACGAACGTTTTGGATTGTTGATATCTGACAGCTTTGACAAATGACATGATAAAAATACACCCAATATGGAAATAATCAGGCTGCGTAACACTGTTACGCCACAAATTGTCGCCAGGCTCATTTCAAATACTCCGACTTAAGCCAGGCCAATGTCTTTTCTCTTTGTTTTACTAAATTCAGCAGAGGATATGCATTTTTGATGTGAGGTCGATATGCACTCACTTCTTCCGGAACCTGCTTCCAGTCAACTTCACCTAAAGGAATTTGACGCGACTGTGACTGAGCCAATTTGAGTTCTACCTCTTCAGAAAGCAGATAATCAACTAAAATCTCAGACTGTTCCCGTTTTTTACTCCCTTTAATTATCGCAACGCTATTGGGAATCAGAATGGATTTTTCTTTAACGGTAATCGGTAAAGAGGCAACAGGTTTTTCATCGTCAACAGCAACAAAATAATCGTCAGTATCTGTGAATCCCAGACTGCAGGCTCCATTGGCAACCAGATTCTTAACACTGGCATTTCCTGAGGTTTCATTAATATGTCTTGCATGCAGGGAATGCTGCCACTCTTTTAATCGATCCAACCCCCATGCATCGCAGAGAATTGTATAGTGAGTGAGTGTGGTGCCATAGAGAGGCTTGGCAATTGCGACATCACTCAGCTCTCCCGCCAGTTTCTGTTTGATATTTTCTTCCGTAGCTGAGAGCATACCAGTATTGGTGATATACACTCTGAGCCTCGCCGCAAAACCGGTCCAATAACCGTCGGGGTCTTTAAAACCATCAGGGATCCTCTGATAACCGGCACCTTTATAGGTGGCTAATAAGCCCTGCTCTTTCAGAGCAGCCGTGCCCAGTGTCTGATTATTCCAGAAAACATCACAACGCGGGTGATCTTTTTCCCGAATAATTAAATTGGTCAGGCCTAATGACTTTGTCGCTTCAGTATCAAAGCGCGGCTCGACTTTGATACCTGTTTTTAATTCAAATGCTTTTAGGATTTCTTCTGAAAAAACAGAGTCGTGCGCGCAATACACGACTAGCGACTCATTCTGTTGATGGTAAAAGAAGGCGAATCCGACACACAAAATGACAATCAGTTCTACTATTGCCAGAATGAACCATCCAGAATAACGCCTCCCTCCTGCATTCACATTCATTGCCTGGTTGTTTTTTCTTTTGGTTGTTTCTCAAGTGAATTGAAGTACTTTTTAATGCCATCGTGATAGCCGGGAGGAATTTGCTCCTGAATGATTGCTTCGCTCATACCTTGCTTGAGATCGGTCATCAGTTTATTGAAATTTTTTTGAGCTTCCCCTCGATCACTGAGCCCTTTTGTTTTGAATGAGAGCAGCACTTTACCTGCAGTGATTGCCGATTTCGATTTCTCCGTTTTAAAGCCTTTGTCACCGGTATCATCTTCATCAACTTTTCCGCCTCGCCCCTGACCTTCTCCGCCGGTCCCTTCACCTGATCCTGAACCCGGTTGATTGCCCATCATTTGAGCATAGAGTTCTTCATAATCCTCTAGCGACATACAATTCTTACAGGCTTCACCATCCAGTTCCGACTTTTCATTTACCTTTTTGGCCATTTGCAAAACTTTAAGAGCCTCTTCGAGCTTTTTCATATCTTTGGCTGATTGAGCGACCTCCTTCAACTCCATTTTCGCAAGATCAACAGATTGCATTGCCTCTTTCAACGCTTCTTCCGGACTAAGACCTTTGGACTGTGCCATCTGCATTTGTTTCATCGCCCGCTTCAGCGAAGCTGCCATCGCTTTCGAACCTGTCTGTTCGCGTGCAAATGATTCCATTTCTTTCATTTTTTTCTGAATTTCATTTTTCAGTTGTTCACGCTTAACAGGATCAGTCTCTTTCATTAATCGCTGCAGCTTGTCTTTTAACTGATCCATTTCTCTGGTAAGGGACTCAGTTGAACCTTCCTGCAATTCCTTGTTCCATTTTTTCATCCCCTCTTCTTTCGACATGCCTCCAAACTTCTGAGCCTGGTCTGTCTTCATCATCATACTTTTCATTTTCTCTTCTGCTATTTTACGCCACTTGCCTCCCAGGGATTTCTGGTGCCCGGCAAGAGTTTTTGTGTTTTCCTGTTTTTTGCCAGGTTTCATTTTTCGAAAATCTGATTTGAGATTTTCGACAGCGATTTTTACATCTTTCGATTCTTCGTCTTTGTTCCCGTCATCTCGATTTTTCAATTCCGCCAGTCTGGCTCTGGTCGCTTTTCGGGAGCTCTGAAATTCTTTCGATTTTTCCTGTTCTATTTCCGCTGCTTCCACTTTGCCGAATGGATCGAACTGAGGCGCATATTCTAAAACGAGAATCAGACCAATGACACCTGCACAGGAAACAGCAAATCGCTTACCCCATTCAAATCCGACGATCGTCGCAGGTTTAATTTTCTCTGCTTTAATTTCCGCGTCCTGCACAACCAACGGCTTATAAACTCCTGCTGCATTTTCCAGCATGGTCACCGTCAAGTAGAGATCTTTCGTTCCCTGATTCTGATCAATGAGGCGCGCAGCCTGTTCTTTATCTGGTTTTCGATACAGAACAAGGGACAGCAAGAGAGTTACAACAAAAATCAGACTGACTGATTCCAGCGAGAACCAGTCACTGAGATAACCTGAAAACCGACTAAAAAGCAGCAATGCAGCAAAAACAGCCAGGCAGATGACAAATGCAACAAACAGTTTCTGCCCCCACACAGCCAAAGCGAGACGCCGTCGTACGCGTTCAATTAATTGATCTGATTTATTCATTAGTTTCATTTTACTTTCCCCTCATTAAGAGAAGGAGATGTTAACGATTCGTTATTTTTTTCCTGGTGCTTTTCAGTTTCTGCTTCTTCAGAACTGATTAATCGATCCTGGTTCTGATCCAGTTTTTGAAATAAAGACGCATCAAAAAGAAATTCTCTGGGAGAAATGTCACCATCCCGATTACGATCCATACGTTGGAACCAGAGTGGACCTGTTGAAGTCCGCTGGACCGCAGCGTTCTGCCTCATTGCCATTGAATTAATCTGCGGATTAAATATAAACAACTCAGGTTTCCCCAATTCAAACGTTAACTTGAAATGACCACGTAACTCAGCAGCATCCAACGCTTGATCATGGTTGCCATCATATTCCTTGATGCGTTGAACACTTTTTTTTAGTTCACGCGGGCTTAAACGTCGATCCAGATTCGTATCCAGAATTTCAAACAGCGATTTTCCATCATTTTGAACAGTCATGACAACCTGATTCTGAACGCTGGCTGTATCCTTGATTAAATAATCCGTCAGCTCTTCAACACGCAACATACCATCTTTATTTTTATCGACTTTAATATAATCTATTCGAGGCAAGTTAAGTTGCATAAATTCTGTCTTGTTCAGATAACCATTTTTATCACGATCAACAACACGAAACCGTGTCTGATAAAAGCGAACATTATCTGCAAACATATGACTTGAACTTTTTGCTCTCATCTCTACGAGCAGGCTGTCTATTCGAAATTGTAATTTGGATGCCGACCTGATATCAATATCACTAATGCGACTTGACTGTTTTTTCAATAACTTTAATCGTGGACGAAATGATTGTTTTCGGGGTAAAATGATCTGGAGTCTTAAATCCACGACGGGATTTTGGAGATAGGCAAATAATTCATCACGACTTAAATATTGATCCTGATCACGATCAAATTTCTGGATGCGGTCAGCTGCATCCGGCTGTTCTGATTTGAAACAACTCAGCGAGAGTCCATTTTTTTCTGAATTTGAGTATTCAATATACTTCTTAAACAATTCATTAATCGTATCAGTAATCGATCGATCATGATCGATTCGACGAAAAGACGTCTTTACAGTTTGCCTGGCAACTGTTTGTGCAAAGCCTCTGTCCGAACTGGTTCCAAACGGTTGTAATTCAACAACATTAAATACTTCATCTTCATCTCGATCATACATGACAAGTGTTTTCGCACTTTCGTTGAATTCTTCATCGCTGACCGAACCATTACCATCTTGATCTAACTTTCGAAACAACTCGATTGCCTGAGAGCTCCGTGAAGGTACGCCTGTAACCCGGAAAGCGGTTCCTTGTGCGCTGTGAATGTAAGAAGCAAATTCTGACAGACTCAATCGTTTATCAGCCGGTGCAGATTCTAAATTTTTGAGTCGCTGCCTGGGGCTTCCCTGGTCATATTTTTTGATACCAAATGCAGGAACCTGCTTCATTTCCTTCAGATCAATATACTGATCCTGGTTGCGGTCAAGTGAGCGAAAGAGTCGCTCGATGTAATCGGTAGATGTAGTACGAAAATGATGATCATCCACCAGTAGACTCAGTTCGATGATCAAGGGAGCTGACGGAGCCAGCAGAATCAGTCTTTGTACAGAATGTTTGTCGTGATGCTCCAATGTATCGGCGCGCACTTCACCCGCTGCCATAGTGGAAGTCGAAGATACTCCCAGAATCAGTGCAAAAAAGAACCAGCAAGTTTTCTTCTGTATTTGTGTCATCTCAATGATTCAATAAAAATTCGCTACTGTTTAATAACGCCCAAAAAAGATCGGAATAGGCGCCGTTTGCATATCGACCGATTCGACTGATGAAATACGAGCTGACAGACGTTTTAATTCCAAGTCAGTCGGAAAGCGACTTAAAGTCGTCAAGAAAAACGCCTCGATTTTCTGTTCCACCGAAAGTCCGGGAAAATCAACAATCGAGGTAAACACATCTGACTGTTCCAGACTCGTTGCGTTAGTAATAAAGGTGCCATTCATGAGGGCCAGTGCCTGAAGAATTGTGGCCCGTGTTTCTGTCTGGTTTTCTAATCCTGTATTAAATAAGGCAGTAATTTCTGTCTGTGGCGAATTCAAATCTGTTCCAAATGGAAACACATTCATTTCAGTCGTTTGCTGGAAAAATCCTGTTGCCTGAACCAGATTGGCATAAATCTGTTCTGCCGTTAATCCTCGTATCGGCATCTTTCCATACCATTCAGATTGAGACTGACCAGGGTCGGTTTGCCGGCTTGAAAGTTGATAGGTTCGACTATTGGTGATTTCACGAATCAGATATTTGAAATCATAATTGTGCTCCCGAAACCTGGCTGCCAGCAGGTCAATCAGTTCCGGATGAGTGGCACGATTTGTGGAAGAAAAATCGTCGACCGGATCAATAATGCCACGACCAAACAAAAAACTCCAGACACGATTAACCGTTGCTTTTGCGAAATACGGATTTTGCGGTGATGTCATCCACTGTGAAAGTCGGCGTCTTGGATTCACATTCACTTTGTTCCAATCCGGCTTGATGCCATCCAGGAATAGCGCTTCGACCAGTTGATCTGTATCGGGAATTTTAATTTGTGGTTTCCCAGTGACTTCTCGCACGTTCTGTGAATTGATTCCCGCATTCTGCTGGAGTTGATCAAGATTCGAAAAGAAAGCCGCATACTGCCAAAATTGGTGCTGTTTCCATGTATCAAATGGATGGTCATGACACTGGGCACATTCAATTCGGATCCCGAGAAAAACGCGTGATGTACTCGCTGCCAGATTTGCTGGCTTTAACTGCTTCGCAAGATAGTAGGCACGTGGTGTTAATCCCTGTAAAGCGTTTGACGGTTCTTCCAGGCGATTTGCATTGAGAGGAGTATTGATGATCTGCCTGACCATGTCATCAAAGGGGGTATTTTTGACGAATTGTTCACGTAACCATGCGTCGAA
This sequence comes from uncultured Planctomycetaceae bacterium, assembly GCA_942492165.1. Lineage (GTDB taxonomy): Bacteria > Planctomycetota > Planctomycetia > Planctomycetales > Planctomycetaceae > Gimesia. Next base: position 71,617 of record CALOEF010000044.1, on the reverse strand, counting down.
CTCTGGCATCTGACTTCGGGCCTGAAGGTCTGTAGAGGCTTCCGGCAAAAGTATCGCACGCCAGATATTTGAAAAATGCACGACAAAGCCGGGGCTGTCCAACAAGCGATTAATCAGTTTTTCACGTTTCGCTGAATCCCGATCATTGAGAAAGAGACGTAGCTCAGCAACAGGTGGTATTTTCCCGCCAATGTCGAGTGAGACACGTCGCATAAACTCGGCGTCTGTCGAATGGGGCGCCGAGACGATCCCGTTTCGCGTTTTTGCCTGTTCTACGATTTGGTCTATCTGGAAAGAGAGACCTTCCCCTGGAGGTGCAATTTGAGGGTCTGAGGCATGGATGAAGTCATTGAAATGACAAAAAAAGAACAACAAAACTACCGCAATTGCAAAAGCGGAACCGAATTCTCGATTGTGATGACGTATTAAGATACTCAACACTTCACAACAGTCCTTGAGATAGGCAAATAATGCAAGAGATGTTTAGACCAGCCGGGCGCCCCATCAGATTGCGATCGGTACGCTTTTATTATATATTCAATTGTACAATGACTTTAAAACAATACAAGTGGGGTACCTTTTATCACATCGACGCTATAATTGAACGGTAGCGTATACTGGTTCGCACCCTGATTTATGACTTAGAATGATTTCAGATTTTCTGAGACGAAACTATTTAACTTGATGACTGTACTCTCTGTTTTTGCGTATCTAATTTCAATAATCTGTACTGAAATCAGAGAAAATGGATTCTTATATAAATCAAAATGAAACGGATTGATGAAAAAATATAAAGATGACCTGTTTGCCCTCGCTGGTGGATGCGGCTTTCTCTATTTTAGCACATTGGATAAAGACCTCGCCTGGTTTTGGAAGAGTGCCGGCGTTTTGCTCTTCATCTGGGGAATTGTAACTCTGTGCCTGAAGCTGAAAGCGGGAAAAACGCCGTAATCAAAGATGCCTGGAACTGAAACGACAATCCCATTGTCAATCATCTTAAACTCAATCATTACTCTGAACGAATGGCAGGTGTAATGAATACTCTTTGGAATAATCTATGCTTTACCAGTTTGCGATAGCCCGAATCTTCGTCCTGTTCCTGATGACACTGCTGTGGGTTGATCAATCAGCGACCGCAGCGAACTGGCCTCAATGGCGATATGATGCAGGGCACACCGCTGCCTCTCCAGCCAGTTTACCCGACCAACTGACGCCACTCTGGACGCGCAAGTTTGAGAAGCGTGAACAGGTTTGGGACGACCCACTCAACAATGACTTAATGACATACGATAAAATATTAGAGCCAGTCGTTTTCGGAAAACGCATGTTTGTTGGTTTCAATGAGTCAGATAAACTGCTGGCCATTGATACGCAAAACGGTAATACTCTCTGGACATTTTACGCGGAAGGCCCCATTCGATTTTCTCCTGTCGCAACAAAAAATCATGTCTACACTGTGAGTGATGATGGTTATTTGTATTGCCTGAACTCAGAAAATGGAAAAATAATCTGGAAATTTCGCGGTGCTCCCGCTGCGCAAAAGGCACTGGGGAATAAACGCGTCATCTCGGCCTGGCCTGCACGAGGCGGCCCGGTGCTTTATGACGACACGATTTATTTTGCCGCCAGCATCTGGCCTTTCATGGGAACATTTATTTATGCCCTCGATACAGAAACGGGTAACGTAGTCTGGATTAACGACTCCACCAGTGCCAGTTACATCAAACAACCACATAGTGCCCCTTCCTTTGCCGGTGTTGCACCGCAGGGCACTTTGGTCGCTACCGAAGATCTCATACTGGTACCCGGCGGTCGATCCGTGCCGGCGGCTCTGGATAGAAAGACGGGAAAATTAAAGTATTTTCACCTTGGTGGTAAAGGAAACGGTGGCTCATTTGTAATAGCAAATGCGACACAGGCTTTCGTTCACACTCGATTGCGGGGCGTACGGGCATACGATCTCAAAACAGGTCTACCTACCCTGAATGTGCACCATGAACCAGTATTAGATCAAGACATGCTTTACTCAGCGATTATCAAAAACAAGCAGCCCTTAATTCGAGCTTACAAAAAGAACCATCAAGGGATATGGACGCTCCCCGTTGATGGCCAGGGCGACATAATTCGCGCAGGAAATCGTTTGTACGCAGCAGGCGAAAAGACGCTTACCGCTATTGATCTACCTTCATCGAAGAATCAGAAAATAAAAAAAGCCTGGCAGCTACCTGTAAAGAGTCCGTTTTTACGATTACTGGCAGCGGATAATAAGTTGTTTGGGGTCACTTTAGACGGAGAAATAAAAGCCTTTGGTAGCCCGGCAAAACAGCCCTCGCATGACTCACAAACGAAACCTAAACCAGTAAAATTAACTGCCGATGCGCAATCAATTGAAACGGCGAAAACCTTACTTAAAGCGACCCAGTCAAACAAAGGTTACATGATATGCTACGGGGCAGACCAGGAGCCCTTGATTGATGCATTCCTGGAACATTCTCCACTACGTTTGATCGTTATTGAAAAAGACACTTCTCAGATTCAGAAGTTACGCAGTAAATATGATTCATTGAATTTATATGGTTCCCGAATTTCAATACATCAGGGAACTCCCGATTCCTATCAGGCGCCTCAACACATTGCACGGATCACATTACTGAGTAAGTCTTTTGCAAGCTCCCTCACACCCGGTCAACTCAAACAAATCTACCGCTCGGTCCGTCCCTATGGCGGTGTCATCTGGATGCCACAAAATGAGCATAGCCCGCTCAAACATCATCAAACAATATTCAGAGAGGCCAAACTACCAAAAGCAGCTTATACGGCACGTACCGGGGAAATTCTGATCGAACGAAAAGGAGCATTGCCTGACTCGGCAGACTGGACACATCAGTACGGCGATATCGCTAATACAGTCAAATCGAATGACAAACGAGTCAAACTGCCATTGGGAGTTCTCTGGTTCGGCGGTAACACACACGATGACATTCTTCCCCGACACGGTCACGGACCTCCGGAACAGGTCGTTGGTGGCCGGACCTTTCTGGAAGGCATGAACAGTCTCAGTGCACGTGATGTTTATACTGGGGAAGTTCTCTGGCATCGTGAATTTGAAGACCTGGGAACGTTCGGAATTTACTTCAACACGACATACAAAGACACCCCCCTCAGCACGCAATACAATCAGAGACATATTCCGGGGGCAAATGCCCGTGGTACAAATTACATTGCGACTGCCGATGAGGTCTATCTCGCCATTGGTTCAGAATGCCATGTACTTGATGCCGTTGATGGAACAACACGACAGATAATCAAGCTGCCTGACCCTAAAAATGAGTGGGCCTTCATTGCCGTCGATGAAGACATATTGCTCGCTGGAAATGGTTTCGCGCATTTCGGAAAGAAACTAAATGAGAAGCCAGGTAAAGATGGACCGTCTGCGACAGATCTTTCTGCCAGCAACGGACTGATTGCCTACGACCGTCACTCTGGTAATCAACTCTGGCAGACTGATGCCATCCATTCGTTTTTACACAATGGAATCGTCGCCGGTAATCAGCGTATTTATTGCATCGATAAGCTGCCAGCAAGTGCGGAGAAAAAACTATCCCGGCGAGGCATGGCCGATCCAGCACAATATCGTATTATTTGTCTGGATATCCACACTGGAAAAGAACTGTGGTCGACGAAAGAAAACATTTTCGGTTCCTGGCTGGGTTACTCGGGAAAACATGACTTGTTACTTCAAGCAGGCGCCCGGGCTAAAGATCGTTCGAGTGATGAAGTGGGCCAGGGGATGACAGCCTACCAAGGTAAAACCGGCGATGTTGTCTGGCAAAACAAAGACCAGAGATACACCGGACCATGCGTTTTGCATAATGACCTGATCATCACGTCCGCCAATTCTTATGAAGTTTCTGGTGGTGCATTCAATATTTTAGATGGAACACCCTATTCGATTGTGAATCCAATCACGAATCAGAAAGAACCATTAAAATTCTCACGAACTTATGGTTGTAATTATGTCATCGCCAGCGAGAACCTGCTGACGTTCCGTTCTGGAGCAGCCGGGTTTTATGATTTGGAATCGAAAAGTGGAACCGGTAATTTTGGTGGTTTCAAATCCAGTTGTACTTCGAATTTAGTCGTTGCCAACGGAGTGTTAAATGCGCCCGATTACACGCGCACTTGCAGCTGCTCTTACCAGAACCAGACTTCACTGGCATTAATTCACATGCCCGAAATCGAGCTCTGGACCAATAGTCAATTAGGTACCGAATCAAAAACATCGACCATCGTAAAACAGGCGGGTATCAATTTTGGTGCGCCCGGAGATCGACGATCAACTAACGGAACTCTGTGGCTTGATTTCCCCAGTGTGGGCGGACAATCGCCCGATCTCAAAGTCAATATTTCCAATAAAGATTATCGCCCATTTCGGCACCATGCACTGAAAATTGTCAAACCAGTACCAGCGGAAGCTCTGAATTGGGTTGCCGCTTCGGGAATTGAAAATCCACACAAAATTACAATTGCGATCAAACAAAACACCAAACAGGTTCTGCCCGAAGGGATCCCGATTGCAGGTGTCGACGACGACGCGGAAGAAGATTCCAAAGGCGGAGTCAAATTACATAGTAGCGATTTGGAATTAGGACTCGATGCGGGCGATCCACAAGTCGTCGCTCTCCGATTCACCGACATCCCATTGGCTACGCCTGAGGATCTTGAAGCAGCCTATATTCAGTTTACAGTCGATGAAAAGGGAAAATCGCGTTGCAGGCTTAAAATTCAAGCTGAGATTTCCGGCAATTCTCAACCATTGAAAGAAACAAAACAGAACCTTTCCTCTCGAAAGCGCTCAAAAGCTTATGTCGAATGGACGCCTGCAGCATGGACAAAAGTGGGTACTGCTGGCACAGCTCAGGCAACTCCCGATTTGACGGCTCTCCTGAAAGAAGTTCTCGCTCGGAAAGACTGGAAGCCTGGAAATTCGATATCGTTCCTGGTTACAGGGACCGGTACACGGATCGCAAAATCTTATAAAGGTGCCAGTTCCGGTTCGTCGCGGCTTGTACTCAAAACGAAAACAAAAGGGGTTCAGAAAACAAAATCTCTGACACAGACTGCAGAAAAAGCTCCTGAAAATCACTATACAGTTAAATTAACATTTGTCGAACCCAATGCGAGTCTCAAAGTCAGTGAACGACAATTTCAGATTCGATTGCAAGGAAAAACAGTCGTCGAAAATCTGGATATTCTCAGCGAAACGGGACAGGCCATGCGTTGTCTCGTTAAGGAATTCAATGGAATTCCCGTGACAGATCAAATTGCAATTGAATTGAACACGATTAACAATTCCCTGTATCCACCTGTGATTTCCGGCATTGAACTGATCAATGAAAATTAAACATACTTGGCTAACTCAAGAACCAATGTGCTCGTTTCAGTTAACTGCACACCTCAAAATCAGTCACTGATTTCCAGATGCGATTGACAGTGGCAAATATGACCATGGACCTTGTTGCATACTGATCGACGTTACGCGTCTTTTGTCATGTGTTATGGAGTCCCGAAATCGCTTACAATCTTGCAGTTCGGCAGGGCTTTTTGCAGGTTGGCAACGCCTTGGGGGGTGACTTTTGTCTCTTGGAGATCGAGAGTTTCCAGTTTCGACAGGCCTGTCAGGTGTTGCAGGCCTACATCAGTGATTGACGTTAAATTAAGACCCAAATCCGTAAGACTCTTCAAGTCACTGAGATGCTCAAGGCCGGAGTCAGATATATTGCAGTTAGAGACGTCTAGTCTTTCGAGGTCCGTTAAGACTAATAACTCTTTCAGTCCGGCATTTGTGATGCCTGTGCTTCCTAATGTTAGAAAACTTAGCAACTTCATTCCCTTAAGATATTTCAGCCCGGAGTCTGTGATTGGTGTCTGGTAAATCGCAAGAGATCGGAGGTTTGTTAAACCGGCTAAATATCCAAGGCTCAAATCATCGACTTGTGTATTGGCGATAGTTAAACTCTCAAGCTGTTTCATGTCTTTTAATCGCTTCACACCGGAATTGGAAATTGCAGTGCTGCTAACATTAAGATGTATCAGACTTGGCATGTTCATGAGGTAACCAAGCCCCTCATCAGTAATTTGCGTACTTGATAAATTAATATATTGTAACGGGATGTCTTTCAGATATAGAAGTCCTGTGTCACTAACGAGAGTCGTATCAAGATTCAAGTCCTCTAGAGCAATCAAGCCAGCCAAGCGTTTCAGATCGTCATCTTTCACGCTCGTACCTTTTAGTGTTACATTATCGAGCACAAACGGTGAGGTCGGTAACTGTTTGATCTTGGTGACAATTTTACCACTGATATTAACCTTGCCACCCATACCAATCACCCACTCAGCAACCTCACGGTCAGTCATGGGCTTTTCGTTTGTCGTGGTTGGCTTAACCACCTGCAACTTATCATTCACTTTCACCCATTTGGCACCGATAATCTTGCCATCGTGTCCGTTGCCGGAAGAGTCTTTCAGCACTTCGCCTTTGCCTTCGTCGAAGTGGTAGAGAGCCAGTGTGTTTTTGTCGGTTTCAAAGTGGTTCTTTGGTGTGAAGTCATTGGTGTAGCGGGCGATGTTGGAAAAACGTACTTCGTCGATGGAACCTTTGATAGGAAGGAGAGTTTTAAAACGAGCTCCAATAGTAATGAACTGATCTGAATGAATGTTTGATCCTTTGAAATTCATTTCTCCTTTTTTGTGACCATTCACATAAATTTGTGCAACATTCCCTTTAAAAGTGACTGCAATATTGGTTCTTTTCCCCAATTCGACTTTGGAATTGGATGGCAGCACTTGGTATTTACCATTATTCGAAATAGTCGTATGCCATTGCGGTTTGTTTTCATTGGCATTGAAGAAACCAATCGAGAAGCTACTCCAACGGGATCCATTTGAAATAAACTGTAGTGGTTTTGTAGAATGCTCATCAATGGTGACCCATGCTTCGACTGTCAAGTCGCCTGCTGTTTCATGTTTCAGGGGTAAAGTCACTAGATCGGAACTGTTTTGAAATTGTAATGCATAATGTGATTTTGCTGGGGTACCCGCAGATGGCACCTTCTTCTCAGCCACACCCAACGGAATCATGCTACCCTGCAACTCATCATCCACCTTCACCCACTTGGCACCGACGATCTTGCCATCATGTCCGTTGCCGGAAGAGTCTTTCAGCACATCGCCGCTGCCTTCGTCAAAGTGATACAAGGCCATTGTGTACTCATCAGTTTCAAAGTGATTCTCTGGTGTGAAGTCTTTAGAGTAGCGTGCGATGTTGGAGATGCGTACTTCATCCACCTTCCCATGAAATCCCGAGTCACTATATTTAGGCTTGCCAATGGTAAAGTGATTATCGGAATGAATTTTCGAGCCTTTGAAATTCATCTCTGCTTGCTTACTGCCGTTAATATAGAGTTGCCCAATTGTTCCCTTATAAGAGAATGCAACATGTGTTGGCTTTCCTGTCTGGGCAGATGATTTAGCGACACTAAACAGGTTTTTTCCATCATTCGTCACCACGGCGTACCAGACATTTTTCCTGGCTCCACTTGTACCCAGTAAACCGAGATAGATTCCTTGATTATCATTGCCATTCATAATGACGTTCTGCTGAAGTGGTGTCGGTTCTTCCAGAGTCATCCAAGATTCGATGGTAAAATCGCCTTCCGTTTCATGTTTCAATGGCAGAGTGACCATTCCCGTTTTCCCATCAAACTCCAACGCATAACTGTCACTCGCTGGTGACTTCTTCGCCACAGCCAAAGGCTCCAACCGCACTCTGATCGTCTCTTTACCACCCGCCTTCACTGTAAACTGTTTTGTGAATGTTTCGAAGCCCCCTTTGGTCACTTTTAATGTATGTGTTTTTTCATCAGCCACCACTTCAATCGGTTCTGTACCTTCACCCGTCTTGATGGTAATTTTCTGTTGATCGTCCACGGAAACCACAGCCCCCGCCAATTCAGGCTGGTCGATCTCCAGAATGATGGTGCCTGCGGAAGTGTCTACTTTAAAAATAATACCAGCCAGTAAAATGAGCGATGCCAATACAGTGCCCACAACGATCCAGCCCCGTTTTCCGAGGGACTGCATCCGCTTCTGTAACGGTTTAAAGACAGAGCCGCCCAGCGTGTTATTCAGAAAACCGGAAGTGAGTGTCTCATTTTGAGAATCAGTCAGCGGTTTCTCTGCTGTCATAACTACGGTTGGACTGGATGCCATTTTTTGGTTTTGCAAGAATTCCGCCAGAGCCACGTCTGAGGGTTCTGACGAAATGGTAGGGGAGGACGAAGCAGAATTCAGTACGCCGCAGGCTTTAATCGCACGGATGACTTCCTGCATTGACTGAAAGCGATCTTCAGGTTTCTTGGCAACCATCTTCTGAAACACGGCATCCACATCTTTAGAAATGAGAATGTGCTTGCCTGTCAGTGACGGAATGGGGTCGTTCTGATGAGCCATGATTCGATTGACCATGGTACTTCCACTATAAACCGATTCCCCGGTGAGCAAATAATAGAGCGAACACCCCAAACTGTAGATATCAGATCGGGCATCGGCAGTGTGCGTGTCCTTGGCCTGTTCCGGGGCCATGTAATCGACAGTGCCCATCACTGAGCCGTCTTGTGTTAACTGCGTGGCTGGAATTTCGTGGGCTTCGTCTTCAATCCGAGCCAGCCCCATGTCCAGAATTTTGATGGTGCCTTTTTTGTCCAGCAACAGATTTGCGGGTTTAATGTCTCGATGAATAATTCCTTCTTCATGGGCATATTCTAATCCTGTTGCCGCTTGCAGAATATAATCGACGGCGACATCGACCTTAAGCACACCCTGCTTCTTCACAACCGCTGAAAGATCAATACCTTTCACATACTCCATCACAAAGTAATGGGTGCCATTGGCTTCATCGGCGTCATAAGCGGCAACGATGTTTGGATGAGTCAGCTTGGCGGCTGCTTGTACTTCACGCTGAAAGCGTTGGATAGACTGAGCATCTTTGGTCATCGCAGCGGGCAGAGTTTTAAGAGCAACTTGCCTCTTCATACGGCGGTGCTCAGCCAGATAGACATCACCCATCCCACCCGCACCGATCTTTTTCAGAATGAGATAGTTACCCAGCAGCAGTTGCTTTCCTTTGCCCTGATAGACCAACTGGGCTTGCAGCCTGGTGACTTTTTTGTGTTTCACCAGCAGTTTTCCCAAGTCTTCAGCAGACTCCGCAGCAGGAGATTGCGACTTTTGAAAGGCGGCGATATCCACGGCAGAGATAACGCCGCTTTCGTCAAGCTGAGTTACAAATTGTTGAAGAGTGATTGCCATTGCTGGTGTACTGGCCCGAAAACAAACTGAACTATCTGAACAAACGGATCAACCATAGCCAGTTTACCGGCATAATATCGACAGAGCAAGTACTCACTGGCGGAGCCCGTTGCTGGAGAATTTTCTTTTGGGGCTCTTAATATAATATTGACAGCAGACTTTAAGAGACTGCTCAAAGGCATGACCAACACCAAAATTTCGGGATTTAAATGGGAAATACTTCTTATTAATAGAGTATTGCGATGTGTCGCGCGTATGCCGCGTTTTGGAATCAATATTCAAATTTGATGTCGTCTGTTTCTCGATTCCATCGAAATGCGCATGCGGCATTGCTGCAGGATAGCCGATCTCAATCGGTATCTCTTTTCACGTTGTTGGGGAGCAAAGGTAACTTTATCCTCTGTCTATTTTGGTAAGATCCCGACAAACTAAAGGCATTCGTTTTATTATTTGACCAGACTAATATCGGTCGCGTCAAATTCGAGAATCATATGACTAGAACGAAATGCGTCTTTGATCGTTTGAATCGATCGGCGTCATAAAATGATTTTCGAATTTCTGGTACTCCATTATTTGCCCTACTTAGCAGACTTTCCGGATTCATCGTGTTTGTCATTTCTGACAAGTTTCCACACGTCGCTTTGCATGTTATTTCCAGCAACCATCCATAGTGCGTTATCGAAGACATAAACGCTGGCTGCGTGTCGGGGTTTCCAGGGTGTTTTCGGGACTTCATACCAGTTGACGCCATCGGCTGAATGCCAGACATCATTGCGATTGCCTCTGCCATATCCTTCCAGAACCCACATTCGGTCATCGAATACAGCGACTTCATGATATTGGCGCGGCGCCCATGGTGCCGATTCCGTATGGGATTTCCATTTCACGCCATCGTCTGAACTCCAGACATCATTAAAGTATTTTCGTTGTTTCGTCTGCGGCGTATCATAAGTTCCTCCACCCAGGATCCACATGCGATCTTTGAAAACCACATTCCCGCCGATCATGCCACGCTGTGGCCAGAACGGTTCCTGCGGTGTAACTTGCGTCCAGTTGATTCCATCGGTGGTGGTCCAGACATCCCGGTAAAAGATTTCTTTGCCGCCACCAATCTGAGGCAGGCTCTGCCCACCTATGACCCATATACGGTCTTTGTAGACTAACGTATAATGCAGGACGCGCGGCCCCCAGGGAACCGGTTTTCCTTTGTTGACATGATTCCATGTCTTTCCATCTGATGAATTCCAGACATCGAACTGGTAATGGCCCTGGTTTGCATCGCCACCAACGATCCACATTTTGTCATCGTAAACGACATAGCCTGCGGTATGCCGCCCTTCCCAGTCCAGTTCCGGATTAAAACTACTGTCGATAAAAGTGTTCGGTCTTACGAGTGTCCAGTCGGCACCGTTGCGTGATTTCCACACTTCATTGTTACAACCACGTGGGAAAAATTTGCGATCGGGCGGGTTCCATCCGCCAAGTAGCCACATATGATTTTTATAGACGAGTGCACCGGCGCCATCGCGGGGAGCGAATGCAGCCGGCAGCGCTACTTTAATCCATTTATAACCGGGAATATCGGGAGTTGGATCAATGGCAAACAAATCTGTGACTTCTGCCTGAGTGTCTCGATCGTTCACTTTCATGCGCATCAGGCACGTATTTGAAACGGTATCTGGAACCGTCCAGAGAAGCTGGTGCGTATTATTAACGGCTGGCCCTACAAGCTGCCAGTTTTTCCCAGCGTCTGTTGAATATTCGATTTTCAGCTGGTTTGCTTTGCGCAGATTCTTCGATTCCCAGGTAATGTAATGCTGAGAACCGGCATCCCAATGATCTCCCGCTTTAGGTGTATTTAATGTAATTGACGCCGGGCCTGAAGGAGAAGGATAAAATCCAGCATGTGCCTTAATTGTCGATTCGGGTAACGCTTTTTTATAGATGACAACTTCATCGAGCAATCCGTCATAATAATAGCGTCCTGGCAATCCCATACTTCCAAGTAATAATGGTTTGTCATTATCCAATATTTTCGGACCTCTATTTACGCGGCCTACGAGAACTCCATCGCGATAAAGTGCTAGCGACTTCTCATTAATCACCATCGCAACGTGAATCCAGTCGCCCATAATCAGTTGCTCACTGTCACTGGTCGTCGTGGTTCCCTCTTCGGGTTGTCTCCCCATGTAAGCACTGAGCCGATGCGGACTGATCCAGAGCGAGTAGGGAGCATCAGATGCTGTGCCGGCAGATGATTTGTCGACAAGCCCCCCTTCCTGGTTCGACTTTGCATTCAGCCACAGTTCAATCGTCATTTCGCCTGTGCCGCCCTGCTCCTTGTCCAATGTAAACAGTGCTTTCGCTGACGGAATCTCAACCAGACTCTTTGATCCATCGAAACTCAAGGCGTTCTTGCCCGGCCAGCGTCCTTGAGCCCACTTTGCGCTCTGAATCTTACCATCCAGACCTGTACCTGTTTTTGACATATTCTTCAGGGTGTCCCCTTTGCCTTCTTGAAAATCATAATATGCGATCACATCCGGATCGTCCTTGAAGGCTTGCTGCTGCTTCTGCCATCGAGTAAGTTCCGCTCGTTTCACATTTTCCTGGGCTTGAGCTGCGAACTCTGAAAGAATCGTCAAAGCAACAATCAATACAGTCCACTTGATACGCATAATAATATTCCCGTCAACCGACATTTCTCAATTCGATGTTCCTGAAACCGATTCAGACTTTGAATGATTCCAGTATAACGAAATACGTTACCCTCTCGCATTCCCGGACACTCATATTTCTTTTCATTTTCAGACAACCGTTTTTTCTACCACCAGTGATCGATCAATGATCGCTTGCAGTTCAGAAATGCCTTAAGGTACTATTGTGCAGAATTATTTTTGAGGATAACCAGTTAGATTCTTGCCATGCTTCCGGTTGCAAATGAAGAAAGTAAAAGCACCTGTGAATTCTTGATTAAAAAATTGAAGAAGTCGTCACACATGAAAAATGTACTCTTACATATTATTGGATATACAGTCAGTGCTGTGTTCATTCTGATGGTCTGTGCTGTTCCCGTTTTTGGAATCTATGAACTCGGAAAAACAACCTGGTACCTGACTCAATATGAACACGACACTGGTGTTATCGTTGGATGTTCCAGCAAACGATTCAAGCACAAATCCAAGTACGCTTACGTTGTCAAAACAAAAAATGGCGCACGCATTACAGGACGCTGGTATGGCAGCAAATCACACTGTGAACGACAGAAAGGGAAAACAGTCGCCGTACTGATCAATCCTGAAAACAAAAAAGAAGGTGTCGTGAATTCGTTTATGGACCGATGGCTGTTAGCGCTTATTTTGTTAAGTCTGCCAGGGTTGTTTTTGTTTGGTTATCTTAAAAAAAAGAAAGCCTCGACAACAACAGCAACGACGCCCGAGATATGATTTCGCTCGTATTCCAATTTCAGTTAATAATTCAGAGCCAGTATACCTCTCCCTGATTTTTTCATTGACAAAAGTCTGATATTTCGTACGATTTAAGTAGAGTGTAACAGATAGAGTAATTTTCGATTACTGATCAGATTGCGGGCTAAGGGAGAATCGCATGAACTATTCACTCACTCCTTTCCCAAACCAACCCTCTCTTGAAGCGTCCCTGAATCCAGGTGGACCTGTACCTGATATTCGCGACACACTCGCTAAGCGTCCCGGACCGCACCACGAACGGGCGCTAGCCAATTCCATATTTCTGGATGTCATTGTCGATTCGCTTCAGGATGTATCCAGTCCGTTTTACATTACTCATTGCCACGAATCCAATGGCGATCTGCATCTTTCTGCAGCATCCGCAGCTAACGGATACGATGTCACAGAAGGCGATGAAATTCGTGGCGGCTTGTACATACGCAATTCGGAATCGTGTCGATTTGAAACGCTAATATGCACACGTCTCTACCGTGTTGTCTGTGCGAACGGTCTTTTCATGGAATGCGAAAAAGAGCAGGCCTTTACTATACCTGAAAAAGTCCTGCCGCCTGCAAACTGGCAGTCAAAAGTGAGGCAAATTGTCAGTCAGTCGTTCGATGACCAACACCTCATAACAGACTTTCAACGTTTTGGATCAACTCTCAATCAAGTACTTGCGACTCCTTACGAGTTCCTGTGTCATCTGGAAGCACAGCAACTGATTACTGACGACGAACAATCTGCAATCCAAACCGCCTTCAATGATAATGCTGAGTATTCAATGTATGGGCTCATCAATGCCGTCACCCAGTCGGCTCATGAGCGTCGTGCGAGTGATCAATGGCTGCGTGCATTCGAACTGGAACGACTGGCAGGTGAAATTTTACGGGGCGACCACAATTTGCCCGCATTTGATTTTGCATATGCATGATAACCAGATGATCGAATCAAAAAGAATTCTGTCTCTGAAATTCCCTGAAAGAGGTCAGAAAATGAAAACCGTTCTGGCAACATTTGCAGCCGTCATGCTTTTTGTGAATTCCTCGGCAGCTGAGAACAATCAGGTATATATGACGGTCAGCTCGAAACTGGGACAAGGTTTTGGTAAAGTAATTGAAATTGAGGGTCAGGTATTAATACCACCGAACAAAGGACAAAAAAATTATTTACGAAAGAAGATGATTGAAGTCCATCGTATTGGTACACGGCGTCTTACTAAGCCGCTTGTAATTGAACTTTCTACCAAGAGCTCCACCCTCATCATTATTCCGTCAAGCGGTAAGCAGGTTAAATTGCGCGGTTACGAATCGGGACATTTCTCAGGAACTCCGCATAAGGCACTTGCCGGCATCAAACCGGTCGTTGCCAGGACCAGTGGATTTGGTTTCAAGAATATTTTCGAGGTAACGAAACTTCTAAAATCGGAGAAGGTACAGCAGAAATAATCTGCATCGTAACTATCTTCTACATTAGCTTACTGGGCGCATCAGCCCCAGGAATTATTTCCAATGAAATTCACTCGATACTTTTTCGTCATTTTCACAATAGCCCGGAAGCAATCAAGAAACTGAAGGATTCGCTTCCGTTATACAAGCAAAACAGGAATGGCTGGTAGAAGAAAACAAAATCGAGAGATGGTCGTATCACAGAATTGCATTGACTGGCCAGATCGACTTAATGCAATTCTCCAACTGACAGCATATACTGCAGCGTGCAGGTGAATCATAAGTCAATGAGCTTAATATGAAAGCAACTACTCGAACGTGTTTATCCTGGCTCTCAATGATAGCTGGTACTTGTATCATCCTTGGCGGATGTTTCATCTCGATTGCGCTGCGGAATCCAGGTGGTCCCCCCGTACCCGTCAAAGACGCCAATCAAGCGATTCAATTTGCTTACATCGCATGTGCGGTCGGTGCCTTTATCGCCATTGCCATTCCAGTCGCGTTGACCTGGTCAGGACACATTCATTCATCAAAAAAAGTAACTAATGTTAGTCAGAAAAGTAAGTAATCAGAATGAATACTTGATCTCGTATAATCAATCCAGAGATTGAACTATTCCATGAGGCGAACTGAAAGTGGTCAATGAAGGAGCCAAGATTTTGTACAATGAGAATCCTGGTTCTGATGAAATCATAAACGTCTGGACTTCTGACCAGGGATTCTCCTGCGAACAACGGTTTACCTGGCCACTTACGACCGCAAAACAAATAATCAAGCACTACTTTGACACAGGCGAACTACACCCCGATTTTGAATGGACGTAGCTCAACCTGTTTCATTGCGGAGCTATAAAGATTGGGTCCAAAACCATTTCAATTCTTATGTGGTTACCAGTTTATTTTTTCTTTTTTGTATCCTTCTCTGCTTCGATGGCCTTGAGTGCTGACTTGATCTGACGCAACTCATAACCACTGGACTTTGTTTCCAGGGACTTCAGAGTGGGAATAGCAGTTGAGGCGCGTGGACCGAAATTCGTCAGTCCTTCCAGAGCAGCACGACGTGTTTTTTTATCATCGAGCATCTGAATCAAGCGGGGAATCGCTGCTTCTGCCGGTGATCCGATACGTCCCAGCGAACGTGCTGCCGCGAAACAAAGCAGTTCATCGTCTAATGCCTTGAGTAATACAGGAACCGCAGATTGCCCCGCTTCGCCGAACGCCCCTAATGCATTGGCGGCAGAGTAACATACATCGGAATTTTTGGATTTGAGTGATTTCATCAGAGCCGGAACCGAAACGTCAGGCTCAATCGCAAGCTTACCCAGTGACCGGGCGGCACGGTTCGCTAACTCCCTGTCCTCTTCATTCAGTACTTTGATCAACAGCATTACCGCAGCTTTCGTCTTGAGTGATCCTAAAGCAGAGATCGCCATGCTGCGATCATAGGGGTCCTCAGTGTTTGCGACTTTCAGTAACAGAGGTTCCACTACATCGGGAGCGACTTCTGCAAAATAGCCCAGACAGACGCAACTCATTGCGCGCAGATCCGGGTTATCAAGATTAGCAGCGAGGATCGCGATCGTCGGTTGATGATTCTTCTCAATTTTCAATAGCGCTCGAGCCGCATCGTCCATCGTTAATTGATTATTCAATTTGGTCTGTAAAACCGGAATTGCAGACGCAGCGGTCTCTCCCAGCTTCTCAAGTGCGATTGTCGTTTCCTGGTAATAGCTGAGGGTATCAAGCAATTCGATCAGTGTCGGTATCGCTGGCTCCGCTGCCGGGCCCATCTGCCCCAGCATTTCAATCGCCATACGTCGCGTTTCTCTGTTATTCAACAACGTCATCAAAACGGGTACGTATTTCGTATCCAGGGATTGTGCTCTCTGCAATGCAGAAATTGCTTCCCGACGCAGTTCTTCATCATCCGCTTGTAATGCAGCGTTCACAATCGTGAACAGAGACTCGTTTTGGGAGCCTGATTTTAACAGACATCGAGCCGCCAGTAATATCGTTTTCCTGCTCGGACTGTTGAGTAATTTTTCCAGTTGCGGAATGACTGTGTCGGGGATCGGATCTGATGTATTACTCAACGCAGTCAAAATCTGCGTGATCAGTTGTGTTTTCTGAATCTCCTGAACCATTCCCTTTGTTGGTTTCGTGAACAACCTGAGTAAATCGGTTCCTGACTTATCTTCACGGATCAGGTGGCGAAGTGCTTCGCTGCGCTGATTGCGTGGGTCGTCTGCTACCTGGTTTTGAATCAGTGATATCAGTCGCTTATAAAGTTTATCTGATCTCAGTTCCATTCTACAAAGTTCCAGCACGACAGAATTCTGTTTCTCCTGTTCCATATCATCCAATGCTGTCAGGACCGTATTCAAGGCATCAGGTGAAGTTGACAGAATCGTCTGCAAAGATTGTTTAGCAAGCCGTTGACTCTCCCAGTCTTTACTTTGTATTCCTGCCAGCAATAAGGGAATCAGAGGTTTATAATCGGGGACCTTGCCTGCAAGGCCGTTGGCAGCTGCGATACGAAGTCCGGGGACATCCTGCTTGAGCACCTTTGTCAGTAGAGGCACTGCTTCCGGTTCTGTTTCCGCAATAACTCCAATGGCCTCTGCGGCGGCAACGCGTCTTGCGACATTGGCCTTCGAGTTCGCGACGAGTTCTCCCAGACTTTTTAACGCTGGTTTCCCTGCCCTTCCAAGCAATTCTGTAACCTGAACGATGATGTCTTCATCAGATTCGTCATTTCGTAAAATGCCAAACAGTGGCTTGAGGGCTGCTGGTGGAAATTCTTTCTGTCCCGACAGTACATTCAAGACAAGATACTGTAAGTCCTGTTTTTTCAGCAGACTGACAAGACGGTTTGCCTGATCTGTAGATAGTTGAAATTGTTTTAGTCTGGAGGCAGCTACGTCGCGGACCGATTCATCAGAGTCTTCCAGCAGGTCAATCAGTGTGACTGCCACCTGCGTCTTTTGTTGTTCCGACATTTGCTTCAGCTGATTTCTGACCGCCTTCGCACTCTCACGGCGGAGAACGGGATTGTCCGACTTAAAAGCAGTCATGAGCAGAGGCACGATTTTTGGATTTTCTGAATTGCTGGAGCAAAGTGCGATGGCGGCACATTGTTTTGCCAGCGCATCAGTCTTTTCTAAAGCTGCTTCCAGCGAGGCCTGCTCAGCCGGTCCTGGCTTATAATAGATCTCATTGAGCAGGACCACCGCATTCGATTTTGCTCGCTTCGAACTTTTCCCATCACAAATGACTTTGACGAGTTCCGGAAGGGAGTGCCTCCAGGTCGACCGAAAAATGGAACGGATTTCCCAGTCCAGCTGCTCTGCGTCCAACAATTTTACCATGGAGGAAATGATTTGCTTGTCCGATCCACCAATCCTATGCAGCAGCATTGCTGCTTTTCTGCTGACCTCGGGATCCTTGTCGTTCAATAGTTTCTGGAGCGGTTTCGATGCGTTTGACACGTATTCTGCCTGTTCCAGAAGTGTGACTGCCAGTTCTCTGAGTTCCTCATTTTCTGCACCAAGCATCCGGATCAGTTCCGCAGCAGCGGTTTTCGATTCCGGGCAGATACTCTCCAGAGATTCAGAAATGGTATCACTATCATCGGGCAGTTTCTGGTACGCAGTGAGCAAAGCGGGAACGGCGACGTCCGCTTTGGGACCAAATTGTCCCAAAGCAACAATCACAGCCGTTCGAAATTCTTCGGGAGCATTTTTGAACCCCTTGATATTTTCAAGCTGCTCGATCAATACAGGCAGGCCCTGCTGAAGCTTTCTGTTTCCAACTTCTTCTACAGCTGCCAGCTGCAGAGATTCCCGCTTCGAATTTTTCAATAATTTGAACAACTCCGTGTCGACATCACTCGTGCTGTTGGGCGCATGACGGGAAAGAAATATCACCGCTGTGCCCCGTAAATCCTCTGACGACTTTTTATCATTCATGATTTCCGTCATAAGGGAAAATACTTCTGGCAAACTGTCACTGGATTCCACAAACGCTTCCAGTGCTTTAACCGCAGAAAGACGGAACGAGGCTCGTGTTTCAGGATTGCGTACAAGATCAATCAACTGTGGGAGGTAAGTTTCACGCTGCGATACCAGTTGCCGGGTCGCTTCATAACGGGTCCAGGCTTTATCGGAAGACATTTGCAGAAGCGGACCATATATTTTCCATTCCGGTGAGATCGCAAGAGGTTTCTCTTTTTTCTGGGGAAGCGATTTCAGAATTTTCAACAGATCAGACCTGGAAACGACGCCGACTCTTTGTCTTGTAAATCGTCCATCAACGATCGTAGCGAAAGTCGGGATACTGGAGATATAATATTGTCTACTCAGTTCAGGATGCGCGTCGACATCAACTTGAATGATCGGGTAACCTTCTGCCTGGAGTTCCTTCACGGTCGGTTTCATGATCCGGCAGGGACCACACCAGTCGGCGTAGAAATCAACCAGTACCGGCTTGGATCTCCATGACATTGACAGGATTGCTTCGCGCGCCGTTTCGGCAATGAAGGGCTCTTCATCATCCAGCATTTTAAGGAACTCCGGCATCAGTTTATTCCGACTCACATACGAGTCCAGCAGATAAGTGATTGCCTTATTCCGTTCTGAGGGATTATTCTTTTTAAGATCTTGAAACAATCTTTTTTCTCGTTCTCTACTTATAGGCCTGGCCGTTTTCACCGCCATTTTACTGTCAACGTTTTTTCGATCCGTTTTTTTAACGGTTTTTTGATTTCCCGCAGATGGTTCCGTGACAGTTACGGGGGGAGCCTCAACCTGAGAGGGTTGTAAGGGTGGCTTCTGTTGATTCACCTGCTTACTGGCAGTCTGATCTGACTGCGTTCCACAACCGGTGATTAATAATAGACAGACAAAACAAATGATATTCTTAGACATCATCGCCCCCATGAATCATTGCTGTTGGGTAAGAGAAACTGAACTGGTTAATAGATATATCCGCCAGATTGATAGCGCAACACACAGCCTGTCTCCATGTCCATCACTCTATCAACCTGCATCCCAAAATGCAATATGTTACATTGAATTCGTCTGACTGATTTGATTCAAATACAGAAAGCGATCCGGATATTGCGACATCTCACAATGGCAAACGGAAAATAACAGAGAAACAGATGGATGAAGCGATTAAGCAAAAGATCCGGAGACGGTTTCGCTGCCTGGCTTTCTATCTGAAAGGAAAGTTCGAATACCTTGACTCTGGCCTGTCCTGCTTTGAAAAAGAATTCTTCGGACACATTGTTGATCCGATTCGAAAAATAACGATGGCTGAAATGCTGGAAAAAGATCTTGGGAATCGCTATCTCGGTAACGATGTCGAACCATTGATTCGTCTACCAGCTCCAACAAAGTGTCTGGGTAACAGCAATTACCCGGTCACTTTTTAAAGATTCAGGGGATCAAACAAAATGTGGAATCCAGAGTTCATTGCATTAGCTGAGAGGCTTCGCTCTATAATCGATAAGTATGAACATGAGCTGGAAACACTGAAGACAGTTGGTTATAATCGGTCTGTAATGTCTCATCTATCTGAGGTACTCTCATCTATCTGAGGTACAGCGAAAGATCGTTATCGCATCGATGATGGTCGCTGTTCAATCAAAAAATAGCCGATCATGGTAGAATGATCTTTCGTTTCCGAGATTCATTCTAAGGGACATCATCATGGAAGTAACAGTAGAACAACTCTTTAGCTGCAACAAACCCCTTACAGCGAGTTTACATGCGCGAAAGCAGATCACTCTTCCAGGAATCCCCTCGGTAGGCGACAATATTTATCTGTCTGCCGATGGCATTGATTTTCAAGTCATGTTTGTACAATGGCGCGAAAATGATTCTGTCTTGTTGAGACTCAAACACAAATATCCCCCCTTTGACGACTTAGACTCGTTGAAAAGAGTGGAGGACATGCTGATCGACAGGCGCTGGGAAATCGAAATTGTGTAGTGATGCCTGAGAATCCAAGAACTGCTGGGTATCGTACTCATTCCGCCAATTTCAGGTTGTGAATAAGCGTGTCCGGGGAATGCTTATTACCCGGACTCGATGATTTAGAGGATACCTTTTTTTGTTATGTGGCGTCTTATTCGGTCTCCATTGTAACATTCGACTGCACGGACGAAGTGATTGCACGTTTGGAAATAGCAAACGCGTCATTGAACTCAGTCCAACATGAGCGCCAATACCTCCGGAAGTTGAAACCGCCTTTGCGGAACGCGCGACTGTGAAAACGCCAGACGACGATGCATGTACCGCAGTACAAGAATCGTTGTGTCCCCATCGTGATCCATTGAAGCGGCCGTTTGCGGCGGCATCGAAGTTTGCCGAGTTGTTCGGCCTGGAATTCGACGTGCTTTAATTCATCGCGAAGAATCTGATCACACAAAGTGTGGAGCACTGCGGAATTCGTTGCCTGTTGCAGTGCTGCATAGTAGACCTTTGCAATGATCTCCGCTGTGATCAAAACCCCAATTGAAATTTCCAAGCCGCCAATCATGTGGCGTAGTCTTCGGAAGACACGATCGGGAAATGTAGTTTTGATTGTCGGAATGTCGTTTAGTTGCAGAAAACGCGCAAGATCGCGGGCATGCCGTTGTTCTTCGGCAATAAAAAGCTTTATCGCTGCGAGATAGTCACGATCATCATTTTTTTCGGCGTACTCTTCCGCGTAACGATAAAGGTGGTGTCCTTCGGAACTTTCACCCACTTGAAAACCTTGAACAGAAGCAGCGATTGCGTTTCGGTCATCGTCATTCAATTCCGATCCGATGTCCCACGGAATATCGAGTAGTGAATTTGCGTTGTGCTCGTAATATTCACGCCACTCAAGGGAGGTGTGCATTGAACATTCCTATGAAAGGATCTGCATACTTACTGAGATAACCGGGCCGAGTAAAAAAAAGATGAGCGTAGCGAACACGCAATACCATTCGGATCCGGTTCATCGATTTGTTATCGTTCGATCTCGTTTACCACGCGACAGAATTTGATTCTGTCAAATTCTATCAGGAATTCTGTGTGTACGTTTCGGATCTCCCCCCCCCCCCCCCCTCTCCTCCCTACCACCCCCCCACCCCCAACCACACCTACACCACCCACTCCCCCCCACCACAACCCCAAACCACCACTTCCCCCAATAAATTACCCACCTCCAAACCTAAACAATTCTCACCCACACCCCCCCACACCCCTCATCAATTACACCCCCCACCCCGCCCACCCCCAAACAACCCACGAAACGAATAACCGGGTCGCCCCCCAAACGCCCCCCCACCAGATACATCTAGTAACAATTGATACTAAATGGACTTATTAAGGGAAGATAGACATGACATTTCGCTAACTGCTCTTAGATCACTACAGCAAGATTTTCATCTCCGGCTTGTGTGTGTTTATCGGGTAGAATTTGTTGAGTGGATTGAGTGTGACTTTTGTTGCCGTCGTTTGTTGTAGCTGTGGAGTGTGCTTGTTTGATTACTCTTGAGAGGAAATCTGTCATGGGATGTTTGGTTTTTGGTTGGAACTTGGTTTTTTGTGTTCCAGGTATTAATACTTTAAAAGTTGCTTGTGACCTCTTTGAATTGTTGTGCAATTTTGTGCGCGATTAAAAAACCCCCTGTTGTGATTGATGGTCAATAAATGGCCGCACTTATTTTGTTCCAAAGTGGGTACAAAATGGCGTTTTTGATAGTGAAGAGTGCGAACCGGTTTTGTTGGCGTTTGTTGAAATGTTGCTCAAACCAGTCGGTTTTATAGTGCCAGGATCAACAGGGGCAGAAATATTCCCTATCCGAAAAAAAATATTTCACGCACTTCGAAAAAACTGTAGGTATTTCTGCTCAATGAACTCTGGTCAGCGGTTGCAAGATGTGCAGTGAAAATCAGGCAGGGGTTGGAGCCGTTGTTTTCTCTGAGACCCAGTCCTTCAAATGCAATTGCACACTTTCGAATCCTCGAAAACGATTAATGCTGGGAGCAAAACTAATCGAGAAAGGACCGCCGGCTTCTTCCATCTGGCTGGCCCATTCACCTTTTCCAAATGCAATCGCGCGAATTTTTGTTTTATGTTGCTGGAAGACCAGTGAAAGATGGCGACCCCCTTCTCCCATAGTGCGTGGCGGCTCAGCCAGATTGACCTGTGTTGCGACAAACTGGGGCCGTGGATTTTCCTGCCCAAATGGACCAAGGCAATCAAGCTCACGTACTGCCTGTTTTGAGATCTCATTCAAACAGACTTCCGCATCGATACGCACCTGTAAATCATGCTCGGAAGGTTGGGGCGCTGTTGTCGCATATTCTGAAAATGCAATACGAAAGGCTTCAATGTTGTCTTCTTCTATTTTGAGTCCGGCTGCTGCCTGGTGGCCACCGTAACGAACTAAGTGTTGGGAGCAAGATGTGAAACCGGCGTGCAAATCAAAACCAGCAAACGATCGTGCCGAACCTTGCCCGGTTCGGGAGTTCGCATCGAGGGCAATCATGACTGCTGGCTTTTCATATTGTTCTGCAACGCGATTGGCCACGATTCCAATGACACCAGGATGCCAATCCTGATGCGCTAAAACTAACGTCGCATGATCGTTCCATGCTTCATTCTCTTCCACCATTTCCCTGGCTTGTTTCAATATTCTTCGTTCCACAGTTCGTCGATTTTTATTCAGCTCGTCGAGGTATGACGCTAACTGAGACGCGCGATCCTGATTCGTCGTGGTTAACAGTTCGACTGCGAGTCGTGCCTGTCCCAATCGACCAGCGGCATTCAGGCGCGGGGCAATCGCAAAGCCGATATCTTCGGTATTGAGTTCCTGGTCGGACTTGATTTCTGCGACTTTTAACAGTTCCAATAAACCTAAAGGGGCTCTTTCGGTGAAGGCACTCAAACCGTATTTCACAAGTACTCGATTTTCGCCAAGCAAGGGAACCACATCTGCGACTGTTCCAATCGCCGCCAGCCCGACGGCGCATTTGAGATACTCGCGCATGTTTGGAGATGCCTTCTGGCCGTCTCCCAATTTTTGACAAACGGCCCAGGCCAGTTTCAAGGCGACCCCTGCACCGCACAAATGCGGGAATTCATATGTACCGCCGGGCAAGCGGGGATGCACGAGACAACTCGCTTCCGGTAGTTGATCACTCATCTGATGGTGATCGGTAATGATCAGCTCCAACCCCAGATCTTTGGCGAGCGCTGCTTCCTTGACACTTGTGATTCCACAATCGACGGTGATAACTAACCGATGTGGATCTTCCTTGTGCAATTTCCGGATCGCATCACAGCTCAAGCCATATCCATCTTCCAGGCGGTTCGGAATATAATAATCACACTGTCCATTCGCTAATGTTAAGCATTGGAGCAAGATGCTGGTGGCTGTCATGCCATCGACATCATAGTCGCCGTAGATGGTGATCCGCCGTTTTTCATTCAATGCTTGAATGACTCGTTCGGAGGCCTCCTCAATTCCGGGCATGGAACAGGGATTCAGCAAATCGTTCATTTTGGCGTCGATAAAGCTTCGCGCAGAGGTAGCGTCGTGAAGTCCCCTGGCGATCAAGACCTGTGCCAGGAGGGGAGAGATCCGCATTTCTCCGCTGAGACGTCGGACTTGAGATTCATCGTGCGGAGCAAATCGCCAGTTTTGAGTCATCCGTGTTCTCATTTCAATTCTGGGAATAAGG
Organism: uncultured Planctomycetaceae bacterium; assembly: GCA_942492165.1. GTDB lineage: Bacteria > Planctomycetota > Planctomycetia > Planctomycetales > Planctomycetaceae > Gimesia. The sequence goes on along the minus strand of CALOEF010000044.1, from coordinate 47,615 downwards.
TTTCGATTTCAATGCGTTGAAATATTAAAACAGAGTTGAGTCTGGCTGTCAAAACTATTGGATTGCTTAAATGTACAAATTGAAATCATCGCTTCAATAAAACAGATCGAACCTGATTTGGGATTGCGTTGTCAACATTTAAGTTGAGACAAGTGTATAATCGCTCTAATCGACATGATACTACATGCGGCCAGCACAGATATCGACTGCGGGGCTTGCCGAGGCTCCGGCTCAAGACTAGACTGTATGCTTCTGTCGATGACCCATTTTTCTGGATGAACTACAAAATTAAGGTTTTGGGATGAAACACGTTCTTTCTGCTCTGGTGATGAACCAGCCAGGTGTCCTGGCTCATATTTCGGGGATGCTTGCCTCACGCGCGTTTAACATTGAAAGTCTGGCAGTCGGCGAGACGGAAGAACCAGAGTTTTCCCGAATCACCTTTGTCGTAGGGGATTACAACAAACTCGACCAGGTCAGAAAGCAACTGGAAAAGCTGGTCACCGTAGTGAAAGTCGTTGACTTTTCAGGCCAGGATTTTGTAGAACGCGACCTGATGCTGATGAAAGTCGCCACTCCAGGAAAGTCACGCTCAGAAATTCGTGAATTAGTCGAAATTTTCCGTGCGAAAATCGTTGACGTGAGCTCTGAAAACGTGATGATCGAAATCTCAGGTCAGGAATCCAAGATCAATGCCTTCATTGATATGATGAGACCCTTTGGGATCCTGGAGATCGTACGTACAGGAAGAATCGCTCTGTTACGCTCAGAAACAGTCAAAGCAGACGTTGATTCAGAGACTGTGGAATCTGTTTAGGTTTCACCAGTGCCAACAGCAAGAAGCTAAGCACAGCTGTTAATCCCTCAGAGTAAGAAGTTGTTTTTTCAGATGATGTGGAAACAACTTATTGACTGTTCAAGTTCAAGTTGAAGTAGATCAGGTTCTACCTCTTTCAACGTTACATCAATACAAGAGATCATGATTATGGCAGTTACAATTTATTACGATGATGATGCAGATTTGTCTTTGTTAAAAGACAAGACCATTGCCATTCTTGGCTATGGTAGCCAGGGACACGCTCAAGCTCAAAACCTTCGTGATAGTGGCTGTAATGTCATTATCGGGCAACGTAAAGGAAGCGAAAATTACGATTTAGCTGTCAGCCATGGTTTTGAGCCTGTTTCAATAGCAGAAGCAACGAAACAGGGCGACCTGGTTAATATCCTGCTGCCTGATGAGGTTCAAGGCGATCTCTACAAAAGTGAAATTCTTCCCAATTTGAGCAAGGGAAATCTGCTACTCTGTTCGCATGGCTTCAATATTCATTTTAATCAGGTTGTTCCACCCGCTGGTGTCGATGCTGCCCTGGTTGCTCCTAAAGGTCCGGGCCACCTGGTACGAAGCGAATACGTTAAAGGAGGCGGTGTACCTTCTTTGATCGCATTAGTTGAAGGTGCTTCTGAAAGTACACGTCAACTTGCGTTAGCATATTCCAAGGGAATCGGTGGAACGCGTGGTGGTGTGATCGAAACTTCGTTTGCTGAAGAAACAGAAACAGACCTGTTTGGAGAACAAGTCGTTCTCTGTGGCGGTGTCAGCGAATTGGTCAAAGCGGGGTTTGATACATTGGTGGAAGCTGGTTATCAGCCAGAAATGGCCTATTTTGAATGTATGCATGAATTAAAACTGATCGTCGATCTGTTCTACGAAGGTGGTTTAAATTACATGCGTTACAGTGTTTCCAATACAGCCGAATATGGTGACTACTCTAGCGGTCCACGCATCATCACCGATGAAACACGTAAAGAAATGAAAAAGATCCTGACCGAAATTCAAACGGGTGAATTCGCCAAGAACTGGTTATTGGAAAACAAAGCAAACCAGGCCTCGTTCAAAGCAATTCGACGTTTAAACAGGCAACATGGAGTTGAAACTGTTGGAAAAGAGCTTCGTCGAATGATGACCTGGATTGATTCCAAAGAAGTCTGATTCGCTCAGCGGCTCGACCATAAATTAAACGCGGTAACGACTTAAGTCGTTACCGCGTTTTTTTTGCTGTTAATAAATAGAAACACCCTGATTTTTTTGCCTCAAGCGATAACTATTCAAGTCGCCCTTGTCTTTCTGAGGTACCAGTCATATAAAAAGAGAGAATCGAGTACTTCGTTCCGGAAATCGAACTATGTCATCATCATTACCACTTCACTCTCAGCATCAACGAACTTATCACGAAAATAAGTTTGTCTACCCGGTTCTGTCCCGGCGGAGTAAAGGAATTTCGATCGGAGTGAATCTCAATCCGGACAAAATATGCAATTTTGACTGTATCTATTGTCAAGTCGATCGCAGAGAAGAATCGGAAACGCGATTCGTGGGATTCGAACAGTTGCTGGCAGAACTGGATCACATGCTGAAGTTTGTGATCAGCGGAGAAATTTATCAAGATCCGAAATTTTCTTCAGTGCCTGCAGCGCTTCGAAGGGTGAACGATATTGCATTTTCGGGTGATGGAGAGCCCACAACCTACAAAAACTTTGACAATATCGTCAAAGAAGTAGCCAACTTGAAGCAAAAGCATCAGGCGAATGATGTCAAAATGGTATTAATCACAAATGCCAGCATGTTCCATCGGGAAAGTACACAGAACGCACTAAAACTATTGGATGAAAACCAAGGTGAAATTTGGGCCAAACTTGATGCGGGCACGGAAGAATACTTCAAAATCATTGATCGAACCAAAATTCGATTTCAGCAAATCTTAGATAATATTTTGTTCGTTGCGAAGCAAAGGCCCATTGTAATCCAGAGTCTGTTTATGCAGGTCAACCAGCAACCACCGGGCGCGGCAGAAATTGATGCGTATTGTGAACGCCTGAATGAAACCATCAATGCGGGAGGTCAGATCAAGCTGGTTCAAGTCTATACCATCGCCCGACGAACGACAGAAGACTATGTCACCTCACTGAGTTCAGAGCAGGTTGATCAGATTGCCCAAAAAGTGAAGGGAAAAACTAACCTCAACACAGAAGTGTTCTACGGCAACGCCGACTGACAGAGCGGTATCACTCTGTCAGTCTTACGGCGATGCGAGCGAGCGCAATTTCTTATTCGTCAAGCTGAACCGGTTCGAGATCTTTTGTATTTCTCTCGATGGCGAGCACAATCGTTTGCTCGCGTCGTTTGTTCGAGGACGTGTTTACTGCGGGAATGACCTGTCTGCCATTGGGTAAGCTCAGTCTTAAAGCAAATCGACCTTCCTTACTGACAGGAATTTTTTCGCCTAACAGTGTGACTTCCGACTGCGGATCCGAAGTACCATGAATGAGTAATTCCGTTTCGACATGGAATTCACGTTTCGTTTTTTTGCTTCCTACTGAGCCGGACTCTCCATTTGAGTCGAGAGTTAACGGCAGTGAAAGCCTGGCAACAGCATTGCCACTATTTTCGGATCGTGAGGTATATCTTCTTGACCGGGTTGCTGAGTAATTACTGTCAAACGCCCGTTTCGATTTGCCTCCTTTTTCGCACACTTCAGGCATCGGAGGCGTCAGTTTATGGGAGTAAACCAAACCAAAGAATTTATTCTGAGGCGTCACAAAACCAAGCTGCAGTTTATAAGATCGTGCTGGTTGATCGACCTGCACAAACCACAAACCAGATTCGAGTTTAATCTCCACGTCTTTGACATACGTTTTACTGGTGCGGCTATTTTCATTCGTAGTGATATCGTAAATACGAATGACGGGTACAGCCTGGTACCAGTATGCTCCCAAGGCCGCTTTGGCACGATCAAGACTTCCCTGGGTGATGGTCCAGTTTGCCAGTAGCCAATGCGAGTCTTTGACCTGTGCACTCAATTTCGTTTCAGACGAATCGGAAGTCGGTTGCATCCTGTCGGTATGAGAATGATTCCCATTCGATGGAAGCAACTTTTGAATTCGAGCCTGATGTTCCGTCGGGGTCAAATTTGTAGAATTTTGAGCAGGTAACGCAGGAACCGCAGCCGGATTCGGCACTTCAGCTTGAGTTACTTTTTTGGCGACTGATGCTACTTTGCGTTTCGGTTTTGGTTTTGGTTTTGCCATTTTAATTTTTGCAATAGCTTTTACCAACTCCTGCTTACGCATACCATGCCAACCGGCGATACCGTGAGATTTTGCTGTAGCAGCCAGATCACGGCGTGATTGGCACTCAAGTGCCTTTATGACTGTTGGGGACATGAGGAATGACTCCCAAATATCGATCAAGACACTGGTCGGCGCCTTAATTATGCTTCAGTCTTCCATGACAGCCAGGATAAGTTTCTAGCATATCTGTCCCGTTCCAATACATAGCCAATCGTAGAATTGTAAAATCCTTTATTTCATACGATTAAAAAGATGTAATGAACAATATGTAAACGTCAAATCAATATTTCGACCAGGACGCTACTCTCCACAGAACAAAAAGCCACTAGTAGTAATTCTCAAAATCAGGAACTGAGCCAGTTTCATTCAATTCAGTCCCTAAGATAAAAAATGCACGCATTAACAGATAAAAAGACCTCCGAACAATTCTTTGTTCCTTCGGTCTGTCGAACTTTTGATCTGCTGTGAAAATGGATCCTCACATAGCTGAATGAGAATTCCAAGCGTGATCACAGGAACCACTTTTAGCATGCGCGGTTACAAAAATCAACTATTGCGCTATTCTGATTTTGGCGTTTAGACCACCACACATGACACATCTCTCTTATATAGAAAGACTTATAATTTTAGCCTCATCAAAATCATCCAACCGTTTCACAACAAAACACACTGTACATTAACACAGGCAAAGGAGACTCAACGAACCGCTCAACTCAATATGCACTCTCTCATCCATGCTGTTCAAAAGAGATGCCTTTTTGCATGAAGGAGAAGTACATGCTGTTATATGAAAAGGTAAGGACATTTTATTCTTAACAACAATATGAGCTCAACAAATGGAATTTCATTTTTGAGAATCACGGGATTCATCGAATTCAGTGTTTGAATTCTTTGACTCAGAACTAACATCTCCCTACAGTCACCCTAAGCTTAAACCAACTCTCTGTTGGGCATTCAATTTTGTATCACTTTTTTGTGTGCTATTGCTTCATTTTTGAAAGAAGCTGACATGCCGCGCCCCCAAAGGGAGACTCATTCATCGATTGCAGAAGCGCACAGATGGGTCAGTCGGCTGACAACAGTAAGTCTGGAGATGGCATTGCCCGCTTTCCTGGGCCATTGGCTTGATAAAAAGTGGGAAACGACGCCTTTGCTCACAGCGATTGGCGCACTGCTGGGTTTTGCCTGCGGTTTGTTACATTTATTGAAAATGGCGAAAGAAGCAGAACTCAAAGAACAAAAAAGTAAAGATCCGACATTAAAAAAACCGAACACAAAACCAGGTGATGAGAAATAAATTTTCCAGAACATGGTAGTCGTAAACAAGCCACATTTGATTAACTATTGTTAAGTTACACGAATCACAGTCAGAGCATGTTAACTTCATCACTTACATCAGACAAACACCCATTAAAGCAATGCGGCATCCTTGCCGGTGCATTAATTGGCCTGTTTGTTTTTCTCTGCCTTCCCGCCTATTACAGTGTAGGACCTTTAGCAGTTGAAGGCCTTACCTATGCAACTTTGCTCTGCCTGACACCGGGAATCATCGTATTTCTGATCTCAGGACTTTTTTTTCGTGATGTAGCGCCAATCGCAGTAATGGCGATCTCAACATTGACTCGATTAATGATTGTTGGAATCGGAACTCTGGTCCTTTTAAACACGCGACCAGACTTTGGTTTCCCTGAATTTCTGATTTGGCTATTGATTTGTTACTTTGTGTCTCTATTGGTTGAAACCTTGTTGATCATTCGGTAATCTGCCGGGGTTGATTTGCTTTAACAGTATATTGAGTCAGATATATTTTGAATTGAGCTTAAAAAATGGCCGCCGGTCACACTGATACATTTCATCATGTTCGCGATTTTCCGCACTTTGAACTCCCTTGGGGTAAACACCTCGACTTGCCGAGTTTGTTCGGATTTCAAATTACGAAATTCATGTTATTGCAATTAGTGGCAGTTACAATCCTCTTCTTTATCTTTCGCGGGCTTGCCAGACGAGCTGCCGGAGGTCAGGTGGTTACGGGCCGCTGGTGGAACTTCTGGGAATCGCTTGTCATTTTCATGCGGGATGAAGTGGTTCGACCGACAATCGGTGAAGGACATGATGATGACCATGGACATCACGAAGCACAAAAAGTGGGACATCCCGCTGACAAATACCTGCCCTTTGTTCTCTCCTGCTTCTTTTACGTCCTGATTTGTAATCTACTGGGAATGTTCCCCTGGTTAGGATCAGCGACTGGTGAGATTAACGTGACGATCGCACTTGCCTTCACAACGTTCTGTGCTGTGATCATGTATGGATCGAAAGAGCAGGGATTTTTCCAATTCTGGTTATCACTGGTTCCGACAATGGATCTTCCATTTTTCATGAAGATCATACTGTTACCAATGCTCTGGGTGATTGAGTTCGCCGGATTTTTAATTAAACATGCTGTATTAGCAATTCGATTGTTTGCCAACATCATGGCAGGCCATACTGTTATCGCTGTATTTCTGGGATTTATCGCAATGACTGCGGATTCCGGACTTTGGGCTATTGTCATGCCTGCGAGTATTTTTGGTCAACTTTTCATTGGCTTACTGGAGCTGTTTGTAGCATTCCTGCAAGCCTATGTTTTTGCGTTTCTTGCAACTCTGTTTATTGGAACTGCTGTCCATCCTCACTAGAGGACAGGAAGCATTCTGACAGACTTGCTTAGTATATTTCGTTTGAGTGTTCCTCGTTGAGAAAGGTCAGGGGATAATAACAATGATCCAGGCTTTACGGATTATGTACATGACATGTGTTGTTGTATTGGCCACTGTTGTACCTGCAATGGCACAATCAGGTGGAGGTGGTATTTCACTGGGGGCTCTTGGTGCTGGTATCACCATCATTGGAGCTGGCTTCGGTATTGGTAAAATTGGTGGGTCGGCTGTTGAAGCCATTGCTCGCCAACCAGAAGCAGTTGGTAAAATCCAGACAGCAATGATTATTTCAGCTGCATTAATCGAAGGTGCGGCATTCTTTGCACTAATCATCTGCATGATGTGATGATTATAAAAAATTGATATGAGTGTTTTTTGAGAAATCAGGTCTCCCTTATTGAGAGAATGATTTCACTACTACTTCTTCTGATTACAATGCGAGAGTCTTTGATCATGTTGAAAAGTCTTTGTACAAGCCGTTGGCTCATCATATTATTCGTAATATGTAGCATATTTCTGGGCAATGGACTGATTGATTCTTCAGCCTCATTGTACGCGGCTGAAGAGGCAGGCCACCCTGAAGGGGCTCCTCTCCACTGGAAAACTGACTTGGCATTGTGGTCACTTTTTGTTTTTATCCTTTTTATTTTTGTACTGAGAAAGTTTGCCTGGGGACCACTCATTCAAGCTTTAGACGAACGAGAATTAAGGGTCATTTCTGCCATTGATAAAGCAGAATCAAATCAAAAAGAATCAGAAGAATTAGTCAAAGAACATGCCACAAAAATTGCAGCTGCACAGGATGAGATTCAGGCAATGATGGTTGAAGCTCGCTCAGATGCAGATCGGATTAAACAGGATATTCTTGAACAGGCACGTAAGGAAGCTGAAACAATCAAAACTCATACACTTGATGAGATTGAACGAGCTCGTGAACTTGCTTTGAAAGATCTGTTTGATCAAATGAATGGTCGAGTTGTTGACGCTACAGAACATGTTTTAGGACGTGCACTGAATGACTCCGATCGCGAACGTCTGATTGAAGAGGCTTTATCTCAAATATCAGGCAGTTCAAACTAAAACAAGAGAGTCTATTTATTTCAAACGCAACGTGTGCAGTCTGAACCATTTTTCCTTTAGTTGTGAGTCATGATCCGCGTGAACGATCAGAACGAAGTACAAACTCATTTACCAAGTGTAATGGAAGACCCCAGTGCAACATCGATTGCCAAGGTTTACTCCAAAGCATTACTGGGTTCAATTGAAGAGTCTGACAAGGATTCTGTGATTGATGAGTTTACCGCAATTCTGAATCTCGTGATGACTGATAATCCCACTTTTGGAACGATGCTAATGTCAAACTCGCTCAACAAAGAGGAACGTTTAAGTTTGGTAGATCGTGTTTTTGCCCCTCATGCCTCAGAGCTGATTACTAATTTTCTGCGAGTTCTGGCAAGGCATGAAAGGCTGGATCTTCTGCCACTGATATTGACTCAAATCAATCAATTGCGGGATACGGAAGCCGGTAAAAAACTGGTCTCAGTTCGCTCTGCTTTTGAGTTAACAAAAACAACTTTAGCGAGCATCGAAAAGTGTTTGAATGAAGCTCTGGGCTTTTCCCCAGTATTAGAAACATCAATAGACCAATCTGTAATCGGTGGTCTTGTAATTCAAGTTGATGACACAGTCTATGACGGTTCACTTCGTACGCGCTTAAAACAATTACGCGGGCGATTGAGCAATAGGAGCATACATGAAATTCAAAGCGGACGAGATCGCTTCAGTCATCCAGAAGGAAATTGAAGACTTTCGCGGCGAAATTGAGACAAGTGAAGTAGGACGAGTCCTGGAAGTGGGCGATGGTATCGCACGCGTTTATGGTCTTTCTTCTGCGATGTCTGGTGAAATGGTTGAATTTTCCAATGGGGTTAGAGGACAGGTCTTTAACCTTGAAGAAAATTCCGTCGGTATTATTATTTTCGGGGACTATCTGGCAATCGCAGAAGGTGATGAAGTGCGGAGTACAGGTACTCTGCTTTCAATCCCAGTCGGCGATAACCTGCTGGGACGCGTGGTAGACCCTCTGGGGGTTCCACTTGACGGAAAAGGCCCGATTGTCGCAACCGAATCCAGACCTCTGGAAGTTGCTGCACCCGGTGTTGCCGCCAGACAGCCTGTCACACAGCCAATGGCAACTGGTATTAAAGCGATTGACGCGATGACACCCGTTGGCCGTGGTCAACGTGAGTTGATTATTGGTGACCGAAAAACAGGAAAAACGGCGATCGCCATCGACACCATCCTGAACCAGAAAGGCAAAGATGTCATCTGTGTTTACGTTGGATGTGGTCAACGTGCTGCTACGATTGCCGGCGTTGTCAATCAACTGACAGAACACGGTGCCATAGATTACACGGTGGTCGTGAGTGCTTCTGCCAGTGACCCTGCTCCTCTGCAATACATCGCTCCTTATGCTGGTGCTGCAATTGCAGAACATTATATGTACCAAGGTAAACATACACTGGTTGTTTACGACGACCTTTCCAAACAAGCCCAGGCTTATCGCCAGTTATCATTATTGATGCGACGTCCTCCCGGGCGTGAAGCTTATCCTGGAGACGTATTTTACTGTCATAGTCGTCTGCTCGAACGTTCTGCCCGACTCAGTGATGAACTGGGGGGCGGTTCCATGACAGCACTCCCCATTATTGAAACGCTTGAAGGTGAAGTTTCTGCATACATTCCTACAAACGTAATTTCAATTACAGATGGCCAGATTTATCTGGAACCCGATTTATTCTTTGCCGGTATTCGCCCTGCAATTAACGTGGGTATCAGTGTTTCTCGTGTCGGTGGAAACGCTCAAACCAAAGCGACCAAAAGTGTTTCCGGAAGTTTGCGACTCGACCTGGCTGCTTTCCGTGAATTAGAAGCGTTTGCCCAAATGGGGACCGAACTCGACAAAGCGACTCAGTCTCAGCTAGATCGTGGTTATCGAATGGTGGAACTGTTGAAGCAACCACAGTTTAATCCGATGCCAATGGAAGACCAGGTTGTCAGTTTATATGCAGGTACGAAGGGATATTTTGATACGATTCCCATTCCTCAAGTGCCACAAGCAGAATCCGAAATGCTTCAATTTATTCATGACCAATACCCCGAAATCACAGATAAGATTTTGGAAACGGGTAAACTGGAAGATGACACGATTGAACAATTAAAATCGGTACTAACTACATTTGTAGAACAGTTCCATCGAAAAAACCCGTAAATCACAGAGTGTTTTAATCACTTGAATAGATAATTAAAAACAGGTCCCGAATCTAATGGCCAAAGCACGTGCCATCGTAAAACGCTTAAAAGCGGTAAAAAACATCCGTAAAATCACGCGGACTATGGAATTGATTGCGACAGCGCGATTCAAGAAAGCCATGGACCGTGCCTCGGATGCTGCTGCTTATACTAAAAAGATTTCTGAACTTGTCTCTGATCTGTCTCAGGCAAATCTGGAATTTCATCATCCATTACTGGAAAAGCATGAAACTGAGAAAAACACAGTCTTACTGGTTCTTACCTCGAATCGCGGACTTTGTGGTGGCTACAATTCGGGCGTGCTGAAAAGTGCATTGAAACGTTATCAAGAATTTGAAACTGGCGGGAAAAACATACGATTGGAAGTCTCCGGAAAACGTGGCATCAGCTTTTTGAACTTCCAGGGAACTTCTGCCTCTCAAACTTACACACACTTTGAAGACCGCCCTACTTTTGAAGAAGTGGATGAGTTGGCCAGTCGTTATATTACTGAATACATTGAAGGTAAAATTGATCGACTGGATGTAGCTTACACCGAATTTACTTCAGTCTCCAGACAGAAAGCTGTCGTACGCTCCCTGCTCCCAATTGGTGCATTAGAATCATCCGAAGCAGAGTCTTCCACATCTCATAAATACGACTATGAATTTCTTCCTTCTGCACAGGAAATCCTTGAAGAAATTGTTCCAACAGCATTTAAGGCAAGTTTATTTAAATGTTTCCTGGATGCAGCAGTCAGCGAACAGATTGCCCGTATGGTTGCCATGAAAGGTGCCACGGAAAATGCAAATGAAATGGTAGGAACTTTATCTGCTCAATATAACCGCGCACGACAAACACAAATCACTTCGGAAATCCTCGAAATCATTGGTGGTGCAGCCGCCCTGGAGTAGATTCCGACGTGCCCTTAGCAGGCACTTTTTATGGTTTTTTACAAATTGATCAATATCAGAAAGTAGAGACATATCAATGGCGACAACGGAAGCCAGTTCAGCAAAATCAGTTGGTAAGGTCACACAAATTATTGGCTCAACATTTGATGCTGAGTTCCCTGAAGACCAGCTACCTGAAATCTATAATGCACTGATTGTAGACGAAACCATCAAAGGTGTCACAATCAAAGTCTCCGGTGAGGTTCAACAGCACCTTGGAGGCAGCCGTGTTCGTTGCGTGGCTTTAGGGTCAACCGACGGCATGGTCAGAGGAATGAATGTAAAAGACACCGGAGCTCCCGTCTCTGTTCCTGTAGGAAAAGAAACATTAGGACGTGTTTTCAACTTGCTGGGTGATCCCGTTGATGGCCGTGGTGAAGTCAATACAGAAGAGCGATGGCCTATTCACCGTCATGCCCCTGACCTGGATAACCTGAGTGCCAAGACCGAACTGTTTGAAACAGGAATCAAAGTGGTCGACCTGTTGACTCCTTTTGTGCGTGGTGGAAAAGCAGGTCTGTTCGGTGGAGCCGGTTTAGGAAAAACTGTGATCCTGACCGAATTGATTGCTCGAATCGCCAGTGCCCATGGTGGTTACTCTGTTTTCGCTGGTGTTGGTGAAAGAACACGCGAAGGAAACGACCTCTGGCTCGAAATGCAGGAAACCAAAATTGGTCAGACCGACAGGTCAGTGATTGAACAGACCTGTATGGTATTCGGACAGATGAATGAACCTCCGGGTGCCCGTTTGCGTGTTGCACTTTCTGCTTTGACAATGGCAGAATGGTTCCGCGACACAACAGGAACCGACACCCTGTTATTCGTTGATAACATCTTCCGCTTCTCTCAAGCAGGCAGTGAAGTCTCCGCATTACTGGGGCGTATGCCAAGTGCCGTGGGTTATCAGCCGACCCTGGGAACAGAACTAGGTGAACTGCAAGAACGAATCACCTCAACAAAGAATGGGGCGATCACCAGTGTGCAGGCCGTTTATGTACCTGCAGACGACCCGACTGACCCTGCTCCCGCAACGGCATTCTCCCACCTGGATGCATTCATTTACCTCGAACGAAAAATTTCGGAAAAGGGAATTTATCCGGCGATTGATCCGCTTGCATCCTCCAGCCGAATTCTCGACCCGCAATATGTGGGAGAACGGCACTATAAAGTCGCACGAGAAGTTCAGCAAACATTACAACGTTATCGTGAGCTTCAAGACATCATCGCTATTTTAGGTGTTGATGAATTGAGCGAAGAAGATAAACTGATCGTCCATCGTGCACGAAGAATTGAACGATTCTTGTCACAACCCTTCCTGGTAGCAGAAGTATTTACTGGAAAAGAAGGCAAGATTACTCCACTGGAAGACACGATTCGCAGCTTTGAAGAAATCTGCTCCGGCAAATGGGACCATCTTCCTGAAGCCGCTTTCATGTATGTTGGTTCGGTCGAAGAAGCCGAAGAACAAGCAAAGAAAATGGCTGAAGAATAAATAACGTGAACAATATTTTTATGACGGATACTGTTATTAAGCCGTACATAAATTCTATTTGACTATCTGTTTTAAGATGTGGTAAGGCCACCAATGGCTCAAGACTTTCGCCTTTTATTAGTAACTCCGGAAACGACTCTTTTGGATCTCTCCATTCAGAGCCTGCGATGTACTTTGTTTGACGGACAAATCGGGATTCTTCCAGGCCGCATGCCTATGGTGGGCCGACTTGGGTATGGAGAACTCGTCTACAAAACAACAGATGGTACTGAAAGTAACTACTTTGTCGATGGTGGTTTCCTGCAAGTGCAAGGCAGTGTCATTTCTGTCTTAACAGAACAAGCCTTACCAGTCAGCGAATTGAATTCGGCTGACGCAGAGAAACTGTTAGAAGAAGCGCTCGCCAGACCAGCAGTGGGTGTTGATCAATGTGATGCTCGCGAACGAGATCAGAACCGTGCCCGTGCAATGCTGATGCTGTCCCATCAAAAGTAACTTTGTCATCGCGTCACAAAAAATCTATTGATTTATTTTACAGATTCTTTTAAATCATTTGAAACTGACTGAGCTGTTATTCACTTTTTCAAATTTGATGGAGTCTGTCATGGCGGACGCTAGTGCTTCCCATCCCCCTCAGCAACCATATGTCGGGGTTCAGTTCAAATGCTGTAATGTTTATTCGCACGTTTACATCAACCATGATCATACTGCCTATTCAGGTCATTGCCCTCGGTGTGCTTCACGTGTCGAGATTCCCATTGTCGCAGAAGGAGGCTCTTCAGGAACCTTCTTCACCAACTCATAACACGTTTGCAAAAAGCACTTTACAGCAACACGACACAACGAGTCAAAATATTCAGATCCCGACGATCCAGCCAGAATCCCCTTGAGCTAAATCGAGGAATAGTCTAGTATTCGCCCGCAATAATCTGGTTCGGCTGCCATCCAACACGTATTTGATTTCAATAATCAGTTTCGAGTTTTCTTAAATGGACTATCATTTAAAACCATTAAGTAAATCGTGTTCCGCTACGGGAAAGGAATTTCTGCCCGGTGAGACGGTTCACTCTGTCATTATCGAACAAAACGGGCAGTTATTACGGCTTGATTTTTCGAACGATGGTTGGACAGGCCCCCCTGAAGGTGCTGTAGGTGATTGGAAATTGCAGGTACCAGAACCGACAGCGCAAGGCCCCAGGAAAATTGATCCGGATGCATTGCTGCAATATTTTGAGCAACTGTATGAGAGCCCGAATGAAGTAGAACAAAAATTTCTCTACGTTCTTGCCTTGTTTCTGGTACAAAAACGTCGATTAAAGCTGGATGGTTCACGAAATGACGATGAGACTTCGATTCTTCAACTGTCAGGTACTCACGGCGAAGGCAACTTCGAAATACGTGATCAGAATCTTGATCCTTCTGAAGTGGAACAGCTGCAACAGCAATTGAATACTCAATTCTTAGAAGACTGGAATGAGGAATAAATCCCTCACTATGGATTACTAATATGCTGAATGTTCAAGGAAGAACAGAAGTAAAAATGGACCAATACTTATTCCAGACACTCTTTGGTGTTCTGAAATACTCCGTATTGATGACTTTCCTGACCATACTCTCTGCCTGCTCTTCGATGCGAACCTTTATGCCTCAGCAGGCACCCGAATGCGTTCTCCCACCCAATGCCAGTTATACTCAAATTATCAATCACTTGAACTCACAGACCAGTGGTGTTTACGGTTGGCAATCTTCCAATGTCAAAATTCGTGCACGGCAACAGGGTGGTATTCCAATCAGCCTGAATGCAATGCTTGCTACCGAACAACCAAAACGATTTCGACTGCGTGCCAGTTCTCCACTCGGAGCAGAAGTCGACTTCGGCTCGAATAATGAACGATTCTGGTTCTGGATAAAGCGTAACGAACAAAAACGTGTTTTTACGATACGCCATGACCATTACCAGGCAATGGGTTCACAGTTAAATATTCCATTTGAGCCTGACTGGATACTGGAAGCATTACGCATTGTACCACTCAATGAAAAAGAACTTTCTATACAAAAAGAAGGTCAAAACTCACCAAACGTCAAACTCATTTCTGATCGTCTGCTGCCGAATGGAAAACTCGTCCAAAAAATCCTGGTAGTCAATTTATGCACAGGTAATATTATTGAGCAGTCGCTCTTCGACAGCCAGGGGCAACGTATCGCGACTGCCACTCTCGGAGAATACCGAGTTTGCAGTAACTCCAGCCATCTTACCTCATGTCATCAAGCTGGACTGGCCACAAGCAGGAATTGTAATGACGCTGACGATGTCAAATATTGAAGTAAATCCGACAGGCATCCCACCCGAAGTCTGGGGGTTACCAGAAATCCCGGGTTACCCGGTTTTGGATCTGGGACCAAAGTATCCTCTACATCGTGAAGCATCCGTCAAACGACCTTCTCGAATTGATTCACGCATTGCTGAACTGGAAGAGCCAGACTGGTCAGATGGAAATTCAGATCTAAAGCCTCAGTGGAAACCGTCTCAAATCGGGTTTGAAGAACCAAAAGTTATCCCCGTAAATGAAGTACAAACACAAGATCTGGAAAATCCATTCCGCACTCCTGATTCATTTACGGAACCAGAAGAATCACCGGGTCGGGTTCGACTTTAGCGGTCAACACTGGCTTCACGAAGCGGATTTGCATCGTTGATTTGTAGCGATTTTTTCCTGACTTCTTTACGATCAATCACTTTCGTCGACTTGACCACACTCACAAAGTCGATCATTTTTCTATTGTCACTTTTCGGACGCACAACAATAGAAATTACTATAACAGATTCCATACCAGTCGGTTTCACACATAAACCAACTGATTGATTATACTGTGATTCTTCGAAAACCAGCGCACGGACCGGCTCCACCACTTCTTCAGCAAGAACCTGTGCGGGGCGAAAAGCAATCACTCCGAGTGTATTCATCGGCACCCAGTCAAATCGATATTCATTCAACTTGTTTTCTGTTTCAACCGAAGTGCTGTCACGTAGCGCATTGTTTTGTGCCACAGACACATCATCGATTTGAGTACAACACGCGAAAAAAGTAGTAGCTGTAACGAAAGCAACGGGAAAACAACGGAACACGCTGCAGTATTTCAGTTGGCTTTACTGGATGCCGACTGAATCAGATTTCCTTTTTCGTTTTGGATCGTCACATTCTGCAACAGATTATCACCAATACGAATGGGGAGATTCTTTTCAGTTTCATCCTTGATTCGAATCAGAACGTTACGCAGTAAATTACCCGAGATAAAAATATCTCCCGCAGTAATTTTCAATTCCGTAATTTGATCAGAAGAGCTGGTTGTGACATTGTTTGATAAAATGACTGCCCCGCGCCCACGGATATCCATCGCCAGCGAGCAACGCCCCCCCTCTTCCACATGTAGCAGGTTACCACTGATGATATGCCGATCCGTTCCTGCCCAGCTACGAAAACCAATATCAAGAAATCCACCTTTTTTAATCTGTACTATATTGTTCTGCATTAAAATGCCATTGGCACGATCCGAACCGACGGCCACGTGCACACGCTCAGTCACATCGACGACATTGCCAATAATCATGCCGGGACCACCTAGTAATTCAACACAGTCTGAACCACAATTACCAAGCAGATTATTGAGACAACGCATGTTGCTGCCCTCCATCATCACCCCCAGTTGTTTCGCATTTTTGACCGTGCAATTTTCAACTGTCACATCATGGGCCACTTCGACATTATTACGCCGTGGATCAGACCCGTAAGCTTTGATTCCACAAAACTCAAAATGAGCATATACCACGTCGGTACCACTGCGATCTTCACTATTTTCGAGGCGGTTGGCATCAACTGAAAGATCGCGTACCACTACATTTCCAATACCTGCTCCCAGAATCCGGATCACATTAATATTCTGTCTGGCCGCCAGCACCAGTCGCGTCCCAGGTCCCTGGCCAGACAGCGTAACATTACTTCGTTCTATCAATACGCCTCCTAGTTTGCCTGGAATGCGACGAATATCATAAGTTCCCGCACATATCAGAACAGTACCCCCCGCTTCAGGCAATGCCTTCACGGCAGCATTAATCTGTTCCTGATCCCCTTCCCCATCTCCAATAAAATCCGCACGAGCTTTTGCCGAAGCTGATGAATCTGAGGCCGCCACAATGATCGTCGCCCCTTTCAGATCAGCTGCGGCGTCCGATTTTTCCGCGACACTGACGGATGAAACGAATCCGCTAAACATCAATACTATTCCGCTGATCAGCGCAGTTTGAATGTTTGCTAACAGCGATTGTAGAAGCGATACAGGGTGGAGGTACGTCTTCATGAGAATTTCCAGTTTCAGTTCTAAGGTACGATTCATGATCC
Organism: uncultured Planctomycetaceae bacterium; assembly: GCA_942492165.1. GTDB lineage: Bacteria > Planctomycetota > Planctomycetia > Planctomycetales > Planctomycetaceae > Gimesia. The sequence goes on along the minus strand of CALOEF010000044.1, from coordinate 30,655 downwards.
ACATTTAAAATTGATCGGAGTGATATTTGATCCTTATCATTTTCCTATTCTAGTCACAAGCGCCACTCCCTGTCTAATAACGAGTTGTTTTTTGCATACCGTCAGACTCCATCGGGTCGTGCTGGACAGTCGGTTGTTCCCCACGATAAAATATATTTTCTATAATTGATCAGAGAGACATTCATCGAATGGGATTCAATACCAATGAGAAAAACGGCACCAGGCCGAAGTAAGAACTTCTGATGCCTGCTACCAGGGATATGCATGCCTCTGATGTGGGTAAAAATAGCCAATAGCCAAGTAACTGGGAGTTGATGGAACCGCTCTCTTTACCTGGTCAACTCTTCAACCGTACCTTGAGAACATACAACAAGAGGGCTACTTCAATAAATTCGATTCCGGACTTAAAAATCGTCAATAATTTAAAATAAACTCAAAAACACAGCGAACTGACATCACTGATATTTACCAGACAGGACTTAATCGATGAAAAATACTTTCACTCCTTTTCTTGCCTTCGGAATGCTACTCGCAGTCGTACAGTCGCCTTCAAACGTGGATGCGGAACATGATGGAAAAATCCAAATATTATTACTGGGCGACAGCACCACCGAAGGCAGCGTCCCCCGACGAATTAAACCCCAAGGACCACATTTGGAGAAAGTACTGGAGCAATTACTGGCCGCTGAAGGCGACCTGCCTCCCTGCCATGTTATCAACTCCAGCCTGAGTGGCGAATACATTCGCCGACTCTTTGATTCAGGACGTTACGATCGAGATGCAGCTAAACTACCCGGCCTGGATTATATTTTTATTCGCTATGGCTTAAATGACCGGGCAAGGCTTAAAAACTTCAAAGTCGATTTCCCAAAAGACTTTCATGAACTGCTGGCCCGCCTGAGAAAAGATCACCCTAACGCCTTACTTATCCCAATGACCGTCATTCCTTTCTCAGGTGAAAAAGCCAGCAAGGAGATCAATGATTTTGTTATCGACGTCGCAAAGAAAGAGCAGCTCGAAGTATTCGATATCTATCCACGTTACGCCGCTGAATTGTTAAAGGGACAGAACATGCTTAATTATCGGCGTTACCCCCTTTCAAAAATCCCCAAACAATACCATGAACTCGTAAAGCCATTTGTCAATGGAGCCAGCGTCGAAGTGATGTCCAACGAACTTGACCCGATTCTCGGTCACCTGCCAGGCTGGTACCGAGACCGTCATCCAAACCTGGCCGGCTACAATGTCATTGCCGACGAAACAGCCGCGTATCTTGCAAAATTACTACGTAAAAACAAGACTGAAAAATGACAAAATTGTTCGTGCTGATATTCTCTCAGGAAAAACAATGGAAAAACTGACACTTAGCGATGGGCGCATATTGGCCTACGACGAATACGGTGCCCCGGATGGAATTCCTCTGATTTTCAATCACGGACTTTCAGACTCCAGATTGATACGTAATCCTGACGAAGCGCTGACGCAGTCGTTGGGTGTCCGTGTGATCGCCGCCGACCAACCCGGAGTCGGGTCATCCTCACCCAAAAAAATCGCAAAATGGTTGACTGGGGAAAAGACATGGAGGAGTTAGCTGATTCACTCGGACTAGGTCAGTTCGCTGTAGCGGGACATTCAGGTGGTTCACCGCATGCACTTGCCATTGCCTGCTGTCTTCCAGAACGGGTAACAAAGATCGTTCTGGCTTCCCCGGTCTCCCCTCTGGACGAACCGGGGATGAGCAAATTGATGATTAACAAAGATCTGAAACTGATTGCAAAGCTCCACCACCTCCACTTCATCATTAAGTGGGCTGCTAATCTTGAAACAAAACAGGCTATTCAGGACATTCCCAGCTTCGTCGAAACAACGGCTCTCGAAGACCCCTCCGACGCAGATACTTTTTTACGAGACCCGTTACAACGTGAAATGTTTGAAGCTTCATTTACCGCTGGCATGGTTCAGGGTGGTGAGGGAATATATGAAATGATTATGGCACTCTGGAACTGGGGCTTTGATCCAGAAGACATAAATCAACACGTCGAATTGTTCTACGGCGACGCAGACGACATTCTCGACGTCAAGATGCCCCTGCGTCTTGCAGAACGCCTCCCTGATTGTACAACCCATGTCTGGAAAAACGCGGGCCATTATGGTTTTATCGATCGCGAGCGCTGGTCAGAGTTTATAAGTGCGGTTACGTAACAGAGACGGCTCCATTCTCAACATCCATGATCACAGACACTTTTATCCCTCAGTCATTAATCGTGAACATCTTTCTTGATGACTCATTCTCGATCGAGACTCTCTGTTGACAGGTCCTTTTTGATTGGTACGATTCCTGATACCTTAAACAATAGTAAACCCAGCACTATTTTATGTAGAATGTTTTCTTTTTCTCAGATGTTACCCGAATCACGCAGTACCATTCTCAGGAGCGAACATGGAACTCGGCGCATTTTCAATCAGTCTGGCTGTCAAAGATATTGAAGCTTCAAAGGCGTTCTACGAAAAGTTTGGCTTCACCGTGATTGGAGGGGATGCTTCGCAGAACTGGCTGATTCTTAAAAATGGCGATCACGTCATAGGCCTGTTTCAGGGTATGTTCGAAAAGAACACCTTAACCTTCAATCCAGGCTGGGACAGCAACGCAAGCAAACTCGATTCATTCACCGACATACGTGATCTACAACGTCAATTGAAAAAAGAAGGCGTCCAGCTCATGACGGAAGCCGACGAGACAACAACAGGACCAGCAAGCTTCGTCGTCATCGACCCCGATGGAAACCCAATCCTGGTCGATCAGCACGTCTGAATAAGACCACAAGAGACTTGCAGCGACCGCGTACTCAAAATCTGACATAAAGATATACCCAATAGCGAAACAAGATTCTCTGCTTGAAGGCATGCCAGAACAATTCATCACCTTCGCGCCTCCAGCATCGCTGTTATGCCAGCGGTCTAAAATTATCCCGCTATCAAATTTCAAACAATCCAACTACTGTTCACTAGTATCCAATGGATAAAATGATACTATTCCCGTATGGGCACTAGTTTTATTGGACATATCGACTCAGATTGTTTCTACGTAAGCTGTGAGAGAATAAGACATTACAGTTTGCGTGGTGTCCCCTGCGGAGTACTCGGCAATCAAGGGGCATGCGTGATAGCCAAATCCTACGAACTGAAATCGCACGGTGTTAAGACCGGTCATCCAGTCTGGGAAGCCAAAAAGCTCTGCCCGCATGCGATCTTTGTGAAGCGCGACTTTCGTTGGTACGAAGTGATTTCCAGACGACTCCTCGCGCTCCTGAGACGAGTCAGTCCGTCAGTTGAATATTATTCGATCGATGAAATGTTCTTCGATGCCTCTGAGCTGGAACACTATTTTCAGCAGCCCATTTTCGAGGCAACCAAATCCCTGCAAATTCTTGCGAAAGAAGAGCTTGGAATCCCGGTTTCAATCGGTGTCGCCCCATCGCGTACGATTGCGAAGCTGGGTAGCGATTCGGCAAAACCTTATGGTGTTCCGGTACTTGCCAGTAAGGACTGCCAGGTCTTTTTACACTCGCAGCCCGTGGGAGAATTATGCGGTATCGGCAGTAAAAGCGAACATAAATTGCGAGACAGAAACATACGCACCTGCTGGGAATACTGTCAGGCAGATCGCCTCATGATTCGAGATCTGTTAACCATTAAAGGCGAGGCGCTTTGGTGGGAACTGCGCGGCGATGCAGTCAATCCGCTTCAAACAACCAGACCCCCACACAAGGCAATTGCCCGTGGCGGATCATGTGGTGGCAAAACAAAAGATCCCGATCGCATTCGAGCCTGGGCGGTTCGCAATATTGAACGACTGATCGAGGCACTCGACCATCATCAGGTTTATGCAGGCCAGATCAGCTTGCAAATCGATGCAAACAAAACGGCACTCTGGTTAGGTCGTACTCCTCTGGCAATGCCAACAGCATCATTCCGCACAATATACGATGTGGTCATTCCGATGCTGGAAGCAACTCCCATAACCCACCCGGTCAGCCATATGCATATTATTGCAGAAGATCTGACCTGGCGTGATAAAGTACAACAGTCTTTGTTCTTCGAAGATCCCCAAAACCCGCTCGATCAATTAAAACGCGAAATTAATCAAAAACTTGGCAGGTTTGCGGTCCGCAGTGCAGAGACATTACCACTGCATGAAATCTACCACGACGCCACTCACAATTATGACATTTGCGATGTGTCTGGAAAGATGTGTTTCTGATGTGCACTGGAATAACAATCAGCAGACATGAGATCCCGACAAAGCTAATTGAAAGATTTCAACTGGAAGAACGCTATATACAACGTTCTGAACACGCACAAAAAGAAATTCTGTTCCTGCAACGCCACCGGTTCCCTTTACTGCCCGTCTTCTATCAAGGCGAAGTGCAGCTACTCCCCTGGGGCAATCGCCAGAGCAAAGTTAAGGTGCCGCTTGCATGGTGGTGCGACGTGGCAACACTGGAATCTGGAGCATGGTCCGTTCACTCACCAGAACCGGTTGAAGTCCTCGCGACATTTGGTTGGGAACGAGGCGTCTGGTATCAGGTTCCCCAGGGAATCCGAGGCCTGGTAATCCACGATCAGCACAAGCAACCCTATGTTTATTTGCTTTTGCAGCCGTCCACTCATTACTATCAGGTCATGACAGGGTACGAACGAGAGCCTGTTTTCATCGGCAAACAGATCTGACGCCTGCATGAGCATTATAACACGGACACCAAAGGCACCAGCCTGTGTCCAGGATGACTATAGCGTCTCCAGGGCTCTTTGAGACAAGTATCAAAGAATGAAAGACACTGAAGTTAAATAACATGCGCACTAGAATGAAATCACCTCACCCGTTTGAGCCGATCTGGTTGCTGCTGCCATCCAGGCGACCGCAGCACACGACTCAGTTGGCGTGATTCGTTGTGGTGCTTCGCGATTTCGTACACAGTTGCCAAAATAGCGCAGTTCCTCCTGCAGAATCCCAAAGTAGCTGCCAAAAGGACGTGGCCAATACATGGTGTCTGGCATCTTGACACCCTGCGCATCATGAATTGCCAGTCCAGCTTCACCGCAGTTGATATACAGCGCCCCATCGGTGCCAATCACTTCCAGTCGGGCATCGATTGTATAAGGCGTAGACTCAGGCAGGTGCCAGACCGATTCGACAACAGCGACCGCACCACTGTCGAGTCTGGCAATTGACCAGCCACCATCAGGGTATTTGTTCTGACCGGGATGCACCTCCTGAGCATATACCGTAGATACGTTTGCCTGACTGAACCAGAGCATCAGGTCTGCATCATGAATACCATCTCCCATCAAAGCCGAGATGTCATCGAGCACTGTGCTGCCAATCACCTTTGATAAGTTGCGCCGTGCATGCATCGAGATAATTTGACCAATCCGGCCATCCTCGATTGCCTGCTTTGCCATTGTCACACGCGGATCGAAACGACAAATATGACCGACCATGAAGAAGCTGTCCGCAAGACGAGCCGCTTCAGCGATCTGTTCACAGTCAACGAGCGTCGGTGCCATCGGCTTTTCCAGCAACACATGCTTTCCGCTGCGTAGTGCATCTATTGCGATGTCGCGATGGTCGTTAACGTGCGTTGTGATGCTCACCACATCAATTTCGGGATCAGCCAGCAATTCACGATAATCAGTATATCGACGCTTGACCCCCAATCGATCACCAATTTCGTTCAATCGTTCAGCCCGTCGAGTACAGAGTGCCACCAGTTCAATATCTGGCATCTCAGCAAGGTTGTCAGCATGAACTTCGCCAAACCACCCCAGACCAATAACTCCCCAGCGAACGTCTTTTGGTTGACTCATCGTTTTACCTCGATTGCATTCATTAATACGCACATTGAATCCACTGCACTACACGATTTTTCATTGTAGATCAGCACACGATATTCAGCAACGTGGTCAGTCTATTCGACCAGAACTTCAAAATGAAACGAATGAGCAGCAGTGAGACGCGATCAAGAAAACCAAAGCCGAAAACAACCATGCCCACCGAGGCCAAAACTGCTGAGAGTAAACCAGCAAACTATAATCACTCAAAGCTGCTATTTTCTTTGCGGAATTAAATTATGACCGAAGCAGCTCAGCTTAACGAACAGCAGGACTACTTTTCGTTGTGAACTTTTTTCACCTGTCTACGGGCACTCTCGACGATTTTGTCTTCGATTTCTTCAGACCAGCGCAGAACGGGCATTCCGTAGGCAATCATCGATCTGCTGCCTTCGTAACCCCAGCGTGCCGATTTGCGAGGAGGTATATCTTCTTCCAGAATCCGCAATGAAGGTGTATAAGCCATCACATCATTACAATAGCCGGCGACCCAGGTACTTTTACCAAATTCCTTTTTCATTCCCAGAGCGTAATCCACAACGGCCTCGCCTCCGATTGTAACCCAGAGCTGTGTTTTACCCAGCCGCCAGACCTGCACTGGAAAAGGATAAGAAGTGATGAACGGCTTACCGGAATTGAGCTGTTTGAGCAGACGCAACCCACGGCGTGTTGTGTAGGAGTTCGGATTTCCAGAGGCTATTTTTTCGAGTTCGGCTTTCGCAGGCAAAGCCCCCAGTTTAATATCAGTGATTTCAATTTCTGTTTTCAGTTCAGAATCGAGTTGAATCATAGGTAGCCGAACGATGTCTGCAACGGCGTGAGCCAAACGCGATCCATATGATTTGGCCAGTTTCATCGTTTTACGGGGAAGTGGATTCTGGTCGCCACCACAGCCCATATAGAACATGGCGGTGGCTCCAGGAAACATGGCTTCCAGATCATATTGAGCGAAACCGGCGTAATCGCCACACCATTGCTGGATGCCCAGAGTGGTATTGTGACAGGCGTAACCAAAGACGATTGTTTTGAGTTTGCCTGCTTTGTCTTTGACTGCAAGAATCGGAACGCTGTGGTCGACAGGGCCTTTGAGTTCATGTGCTTTTCTGAGTTTAGGAACATCGGGTTCGAGATTATTGCGTCGATTGACGGCAAAACTTGTCATACCTTGCCCCGACCAGAGAGTTGCCGGCTCGAGGTTTTGAATTGCAGTCCCAACCGCATCAACCAGTTTTTGCTCGAACTTCTCTGAATAAACATTGATCTGTCTGGTTTGTTCGGGGGTGAGTGGATAGACATCAGGTAGAGTGCCACGTAACACCGGCCCGCAATGAGTGTGGGAGCTGTGTAACATAATCTGACTACGATTGAGTTTGTACTTCTTCTTAAGAGCGGTACTAACGTTATTATAAATTGATTGAGGAATTCCCAACGTATCAGTAGAGACGATCACGCCTCGATGGCCATCTTGAGCTTCGATCACCAGAACCTTCAACCAGAGATCATGAAATTTGCCATCCGCAGGAGCTGTCCGACTTCCATAACCGGCCATCCAGAGGTTCTCTTCTGGAGTAATCACAACACTGACCGAAGCCGCCTTCCAAAAACGTTCCTGAGCAAAAGAGTACCCGGGTTGCGCCAGAAGAACACAAAAAAACAGCAGTAACAGAGAACCAGCGCGAATCTGCATTCGACATTTCATGGAGAAAACCTCTCACTAATTTACAATGTGAATAACAAAACATGAAACCTACATCAGAACGGTTTCCGTCCAGAGTAAATTGAGCGAGTTGACATATCAAGAGTGTGAGATATGTGCATTTCGATTTCGAAGAGCAAATCTGATCCAGCATCAGGGATTTTACTCTGAACATCGCACAGTACCCTGCTCTCCCGTGTAGAAGCGAGACTGATACTGATAAGGCGTTTTCAAATTGAACCTGATACTCTCCGATTCAGTTCAAGACCTTCTGGCATTCCTCTTCCTCAACACATTGTTTCACTTCGGGAGTTGGCAGTTGAATTAATTCCTGATCACCCACAGTGTAATGTGGTGCAGAGAACGTCTCTGACGAGAAGGCAGGCATTGCCTTATCTGAATCTTTCGAACCAAATATTGTCAGAGAAACCACCTTGAGAAAGCCCTTCCAAGAGGAAAAGGTCTGGTCCACGGCCGTTGGTTCATGACCACAGTGAACCATGCAATCGCGACATTTGGAGTTACCACTTTTCCGTCCATAATGCTCCCATTGAGTCGAACTCATGAGTTCTTCAAATGAATCTGCATAGCCTTCTTCCAATAAATAACAGGGTTTCTGCCATCCAAAAATGTTATAGGTTGGGTTACCCCAAGGAGTACATTCCAGTTCCCAGTTCCCTTTTAAGAATTCGAGAAACAAAGGCGAATGATTAAACTTCCACTGTTTTTTGGGAGCTGTCAGAATCGTGCGAAATTTTTGAATGGTTTGGTTGCGTTTTAAAAAATGCTCTTGATCCGGTGCCTTTTCATATTGATAACCGGGAGAGAGCATCATACTTTCAATGCCCAGATCGGATAGTTCATCAAACATTTGTCGGACGCGTTCCGGTTCCGCATTATCAAAGAGCGTTGAGTTTGTCGTCACACGATGACCGGCCTTGACGGCCGCTCTGATGGCGCTGATCGCTTTGTCATAGATTCCTTCCCGACAGACAGCAGCATCATGGTCTTCTCGAATTCCATCCAGATGAATCGAAAACGTGAGATATTTCGATGGTGGATAATTCTCTAAATGTTTTTCGAGTAAGATGGCGTTCGTACACAGATAAATAAACTTCTTACGTTGAACAAGACCAGCAACAATCTCCGGCATTTGTGGATGTAGCAAAGGCTCACCGCCGGGAATTGAAACAATGGGAGCACCACATTCATCAACAGCCTGAAAACATTTTTCAGGACTTAGATTTTGTTTCAAAATATGAGAGGGAAACTGGATCTTTCCGCAACCGGCACATGCAAGGTTACAGCGAAATAAAGGCTCAAGCATCAATACCAGAGGATAGCGCGCTCTGCCTTTGAGCTTTTGTGTCAAAACATACTTAGCTACCGACCACATCTGGGAAAGGGGAACGCCCACTGTCGCCTCCATCTTACGAAAAATTCCAAGTCCATTCAGAATTGTGGTTTCATAGCATTTTCCCAATATCATGTCACCCCCAAATTGAACTCTATGTCTTAACATAGCATAGGGTTATTGAACGAGAGTTTCAGAAGTGGAAGGGGCAGAACACTCTCAGAAAGTCTGAAACGGGTTTGATAGACATCCCTGCTGCAGAAAGAGGGCAGAAACAGCTGCCGATTTCGTTTACAAATCAGGGAATCAGGAATACCAGGCCTGTTGCAGTCAAGCCGGAATAAACGCTTCCACGCCAGCTGAAGGGGAATCGTTCGACCTGGTAAGGCGGGCAACTTCCCGGGCGTTCATAGCCCAGTGGATACATGCATTCATCTGGCGGATAGGCCCCCAGCATATAAGGCAGTGCGGGAATACGGCCGAAGAATCGTCCAGCAGAAACAAAGGGCTGTAATGCACCGTAGTTATACCCATATCGTTCCAAATTCGGCTCTTCAAAGTAGAGAGGAAAATAACTAACTCCTGGTGCTTCCCATTCCTTGGTCACCAGGTTCCAATCTCGAGAATCTCCCATGACTACATGCTGGACCGGGATTTTTTTCAGATGTTCTTCAGCTGTATTAGGTGGCAAATCACCGGCTGAAGGTTTAATTTTCAGTGTCAGCTGCGTGAGTGGTTTCAGACCAAGATCAACTGTTTGCGGTGAAGTATCAGTTTTCGTATTTTCCAGTTCATCCGGCGGCGATTCAACAGGAATTTTATTTTCAACCTGAATTTCACTATTCGTTCTGAACGCCACATCGACAACAGAAGTTATTTCGGGAACGACTGCTGAAACGGAATGAGTAATCTCCGGTTTTTTCGCTACCAGAGGAGATTCGATCTGCATGCTGAGTTTTGGCTGGATACTTCGATTTGACTCAACTAATTCAATTTGATGAAAGTCAGCAAACTCATCAATTTCGAGAACGGTATTACTCTGTCCCGCATCCGCATAGTGGACATTATGTTCTTTTTGCCGAAGTACGGGTTTCTTGTTTTCTGGTTTCTTAAACCCGGTAACCGTTATCTGGTCAGATTTTATGGTTTTGATCGTCTTCTTAGAAACAGGTTGCGTTCTTATCGCCACTGAATTTGAAATGGCGTCGATTTTCTTGAAGTCAAGCTCCGGAGCGACTGAAAAGTGGGCACCATGATTAACAGCACAGCCGGTAAAACACAGGCTGCTTATGCAGATCAGACTCCAGATATGAATTGTTAGCCACCTCATGGACCAGGTGCTCCAATCACTTTATATAGACTTTTCACTTAAATTCAGGAATAAAAACCGTTTGTGACATCTTCTTTCTATAAAGACTCATCGTAATTTATCGGCACCTCGTGCCACACTTGAACATCGGCAGCCATCTAAACAGCAAGGTCGTTGCAATATCCCTATTTCTCCATAATTGTGACATAGCTTTCCCCTAGCGGACATAGCAGTATACATAAAGACACACTTAATTGTAGCGGTTCATTACTCATCGAAATTCAATTTTATCTTACGATTCAAAAAGGCATTTATCACGCTTTTTGTTCTTAAACGACGTATATCTGTTTGAATGTTTGGATATATCAGATTGATTGATTAGAACGAGAATACCGTTTGTGTAATCACAAGGTTTGCTTTTTTTACAGATGATTCAGTTACGTTAAAAATGATTGACATACCATTTAGTGAGCAAAGATAATATGGGGAGAATTTCGCACTAATACACAGATACACTCAGCGTATTTTATTTGGTGCCACAGGGTGAATGCGCTTGAAGCCTGGAAGCCTTAAATACAGACTTTTGTGTTTCAAACACTCTCTCAAGTTTTGCTACAAGTGATTATCACGAAGATAGTGCATACAAATTTAGAGTATTTCAAAACTCGAAGGAGTGTCTCAGCGTGGGATTGAAAAACTGGTTATATCGATACCTTGGAAAAACCGAGACTAACTCTAATCTAGAGTTTGACCACTTTCGCGAAGACAGTCATGCAAAACTGGAGCTGGTCCGCCTTGAAGATCGGATCGTGCTTAGTGTTAGTGCTGGCCTCGTTGGTGATGTCCTCGAACTCGACTTTGATGCCGCCAGTGATGAAGCGACCATTTCGGTAGATAACGGCGGAACGACACTGGAAGTCAATGAAGGCCCCACCCCCGGTCTACCTGGCAGTATCCTGCAGTTAGACCTCAGTCAGATATCCTCAATTCTGGTAACAGGTACAGACTCGTCGCAGGTCATCAATTTTCTTGGTCAGGAAAACCTGGTTTTACCTGGAACAGTTGACCTGACCGGTTTCACAGGTGATGTGAATCTTGGAATTGAAATTCAAGTCGACCCGAGTACACCGGCACAGTTCAATGCAGCATCGACGGTCACCTATCTGGGACAATTTGAACTGACGGGAGATCAGCTCGACGTCATCCTCCCTGATACAGCCAACTCAGACGATTCCTTCGTCATTCAGATCAATGGCCCAAACCTTGAGATCATTGACCCAGATCGGGCCACTCCCCTGCTTTTTACTACACCAGCGGCAGGCTTAACATCCATCAATATCTTTGGGGCAGATGGTGAAACCGATTTATTGAAGCTCGATTACAACTCACCCGGATTAGCCAATATCAGCATTACCTTCGAGGGTGGTACAGGTGGCAATGACGCATTAGAATTTTTTGGTGGAACCTTTGATACCATCACACATGATCTCACAGGTCCTGGGGCAGGGTCGATTGATCTGAGCGATAACGGTATCACTGAGATCAGTTACACCGGACTGGAACCTGTTTTTGGTGGAAGTAACACAGCAGACAATGTTGTGATCAATCTCCCCACTGCGACAACCGATGCAGTGCTGGAAGACGCGACCATCGCAGGCGAAATGCAGATCCGCAGTCTGAGTTCTGCTTTTGAATTAACTACATTTGCTTCACCTTCGGATTCCTTAACCATTACAATGGCAGGTGGAAATTCTGTTGTTACTCTGAACTCGTTTGATGCCGTATTTGCTCCCACAAATTTCATCATTTCAGGTAACGCGGGAGACACCTATCAACTGACGGCCAGCGATTTACTTGCCGATACCGTCTCATTGACATTATCAGGTGGAGCGACTCTGGATCTGGGTGCATTCAATGAAACCGTAGATGGATTTCTTCTTGAAGATGGTACGGTAATCGCGACCAGCGGTATTCTTTCAGCGCAATCGGATCTGGATCTTCGATCAGGGAGTGTGAAAGCCCAATTGAATGGAACCAATCTGACTAAAAACGGAACTGGCACTGTCATTCTTGATGCCTTGAATGGCTATACTGGGACAACAACGATCAATGATGGCATTCTGCAATTCGCCCAATCCAACGCGATCCCCAATACATCCAGTGTCAACTTAACCGCCGTGACCAGTGTCCTTGATCTGAACGGTTTTGAAGTTTCACTCACTTCATTAACGGGACCTGGAACTGTAGAACTGGGTTCTGCAACCGGCGTTCTTGATGTCAATCAAGCAATCTCCACCTCATCCACTTTTGCAGGTGGTATCTCCGGTGATGGAAGTCTGACAAAATCGGGAGCCGGCGAATTCATTCTTTCTGGAACGAGTTCGTTTACTGGCGCAACAGATGTCAAGAATGGCTCTTTGCTGGTGGAAGGTTCACTGACGACATCGGAAGTGATTGTCGTTTCAGGAGCAGTTTTGGGTGGTTCGGGCAGTGTGGTTGCTCCGGTCACTGTAAATTCAGGTGGAAAGATTGCTCCAGGGTCGAGTCCTGGAATTTTAAGCACTGGTGATCTCACGCTGAATTCCGGTTCAACATTGGATGTCGAAATCACAGGAACGACCGCTGGTACAGAATACGATCAAATCCAGGTGACCGGCACCGTTGATATTACTGGAACAACACTGAATATTATCAGTGCTTTCACAGCAGCAGCCGGTAACGAATTCTTGCTGATTGATAATGATGGTACTGGCGACGATGTCACTGGGACATTTGATGGTCTCGCAGAAGGGACGTTTTTCACATTCAATGGCAATCAGGTTTACATCACCTATATGGGCGGAGATGGAAACGATGTTGTTTTAACAGTGAATACCCCACCTTCTGCTGCTGACCAGTTATTCGATGTTGACGAAAACACGAGCAATACAACGAACATTGGCACAATCATTGCCGCAGATACAGACCTGCCACCCGATGCACTTTCTTTTACCGTTACAGGAGGTTCAGGCCAAACGGCATTTAATGTAAATACCTCTGGAGAAATTACAGTTGCTGACCAATCACAACTGGACTTCGAAACGACAAACTCTTTTGAACTCGAAATTCTTGTAACCGATAGTGCCGGTGCGACAGATACTGCGACGATCACCATTGATATCAACCCACTGAATGATAATGATCCGGTCGTCGGGAATCCAATCCGCAACGTTGATGAAAACAGCATCAATGGCACTAACGTTGGTGCGGTCATCGTTGCCACCGACGATGACTTGCCGGGTGATATATTGACGTTTAGCGAAACAGGAGGCACAGGTGCTGCCGCTTTTGACATAACCGCAGCCGGACAAATAATCGTTGCTGATCAGAGCCTGCTCAATTTTGAAACAAATCCTTCCTATACACTCGACATCCTTGTGGATGACAACGCCGGTGGAACAACAGCAGCCACGATTACGATCAATCTAAATGATCTCGTCGAAACGCTTGTCGTCGACACTGCTGACTGGTCTGTAAATGATATCACCCTGATACGAGATGGCAGTCAATTGCGCGTGCTGGAAACGGGCACTCTCAATGAAATTGTTCCCTCGCACAACTTTGCTAACGTCTCAAGTGTCAGTATCACAGGAAATGCAGCTGATAATATAACACGGCTCGATTTAAGCGGTGGCGCAATCACTCCTGCAGGAGGAATTAACTTTAATGGCGGAACGGGATCAAATACACTGGTTGCCCCTGATCAGGCCAACGACTGGAATATCTCAGGAAGCAACTCAGGAAGCCTGCTCTCTGGTACGATCGTTTTCAGCAACGTGCAAAATTTGACAGGTAACGATGCTGTTGACTCGTTTGTCATGCAGGATGGAGGACAGCTTGACGGAACTCTCGACGGTGGTAATGGGACAGATTCTGTAGACTTCTCTGCCATCACTGCTATTGTCAATGTCAATTTAGATGATGGCAGTGCGACTGGCCTGAATCTGACATCAGGCATTGAGCAATTTATTGGTGACAATACACAAGACCAGTTGACAGGAATCAGCGCCGGCACAACGTACCTGATCAATGGAATTAACCAGGGAACGGTCTCTGGGATCGGCTTTACAGGATTCAATCACCTGATCGGTGCCGCAGGCATAGATACATTCCAGTTTAGTGGCACGGGTCAGATTACCGGCAGTATTGATGGTCTGACAGGGACTGACATCCTTGACTATTCGACATCGTCTCTTGCCCTTGATCTGATATTATCGGCAACGGGATCTGACAATGGATTTTCTGGCTCCGAATCATCCACTGTGAGCTCCTTTGATAATATCAATACAATCATCGGCAGTAGTAACACAGATGAGTTGACCGGTATCAATGCGACAGCAAACTGGTCCATCGATGGTTCAAATCAATATACATCAACCAACACACTTGATTTGAGTGGTTTCGAAAATTTGACAGGCGGCACCGACGTCGACACGTTTACCATCTCCGGCAACCAGACGCATAACCTGTCTGGAAACTCCGGAAATGACAGATTCCTGTTTGCAGATGGCGCTTCACTTACCGGGAATATTGATGGTCAGGCCGGAACCGACGAGCTTGATTTTTCGTTAGTCACTACTAATCTTGATGTCATGCTCACAGCCCTTGGGTCTGTTGATGGTTTTCAGGGAACCGAAGCTTCGATCAGCGGCGGTTTTGACAACATCAACACTATTGCAGCCGGAACCGGAGCCGCTGACAATTTGACCGGTATCAATGCGACAGCGAACTGGTCCATCGATGGCTCGAATCAATATACATCAACCAATACACTTGATTTGAGTGGGTTCGAGAATTTGACAGGCGGCACCGACGTCGATGCATTTACAATCTCAGGAAACCAGGCTCACAACCTGTCTGGAAACTCCGGAAATGACAGCTTCCAGGTACTAGATGGTGCATCACTTACGGGGAGCATTGACGGTCAGGGAGGCACTGATCATCTTAATCTGGCAAATTACACGACCGATCTGTCAGTAACTTTAACCAGCATCGGCACTACTGACGGCTTTAACGGAAATGAATCAGCAAATTCAATCGGCTTCCAGAATATCGATCAACTAACTGGTGGTGCAGGAACGAACTCATTAGCGGGCATCGACAGCGCAGCAACCTGGACACTCAATGGAACAAACTCCTATCAAAGTACCAATACACTGGATTTCAGTCACTTTTTCAATCTCGTCGGGGGTAATAATACCGATACTTTTGATCTCACACCTGATGCAGAATCTTTTAACATCGTCGGCGGCGATCCCACCAGCAATCCGCTCGGTGATCAACTCAACATCGACACATCCACCGCGGGAACTGCCCTGGTTACTTATAATGGTGATAGCTCTGGTTCTGTCTCTGGCACATTTCCCACTATTACTTATAGCGAAATAGAAAACTTCGACGTCACTGGAGTTGTCGATATTCAACTCGTAACGACTACCGGTGCTGATACGATTGAGATTCTTGTTTCAGGGTCCTCAGTCGAATATCGTCTGGGTGGAATACTGGTTGGTACAAGTTCACTCACGGCAACAAATGACATTACAATCGATAGTGGTGATGGAGACGACAGTCTGACTGTCGATGTTGCTTTGGCAGCACAAGGCATTTTGGTTAACTACAACGGCGAAGGTCAGGATTCCACAAATCCGGGCGATGTTCTGAATCTGATTGGATCTTCCACTTCAGTTGAATACTTCTTTGCTGATGCCAGCTCAGGAAGCATTCGTATTGACGGTGCGTCGAGCGACTTCATCGTTTATACCGGTCTGGAACCAATCACCTCGACAGTCACGACCACTGATGTCACACTAAATTATAGTGGTGCTGCCGAGACAATCACAATTTCAGATGCAGGGGGTGGTCAGACCACCGTTGATTCCACTGCAGGCGAAATCCTGACCTTCAATAATCCGACCGGCACGCTAACGATCAACTCAGGTGCTGGCGATGATATAATTGACATTGAATCCCTGGCCGCCAACTATACAGCATCTCTTATCATCAATGGTGACGGAAACAACGACACTATCAATGCGAATACCAGCCTTTCATTTGACACTGGCAGAACGATTGAATTCACTACAGAAACAATTAATATTGCCAACGCGATCACTCTCACGGCAGCGGGAATCGCCTTGAATGCGACTGAAGTCAATTTAGATGGTGACCTGGTTTCCTCGACTGTTTCCGGCGATGCAACAACAGTGAATGTACTGGGATCAACTGGTGGTGCCGACATTCAGGACGCCGTCGATGTAGCAGGCACTGGTGGCACGATCAATGTTGCAGCAGGTACCTATATCACAGCAGACACCCTTGATGTCGATGAATCGGTCTCAATCCTGGGAGCAGGTAAAGACACTGTTGAAATTCGAAAAGCGGGTGATCCTACAAACAATTTTGATGTTGCCATTAACATTACCGCAGACAATGTAACAATCTCCGGTGCTCAGCTTGGTTGGGAGACACATACATCCGCGACCGATTATCAAGGCTATGTCGTTCTTACGCGGGCTGACAATACCACACTTAACAACTTATTATTCAGCGACAACTATCGCAGCGCCGTTGTGTTTGAAGGCGCTGATAATCTTGAAGTGTCCGATTCCATTTTCGAAGGAAAATTCGGACGTGCTGCCATCCGTGATGGTGATAGCGGAAGTGGCGAAAATTTTCTGATTACACGGAATGAATTTCGAGCAGACCATTTCCGCTGGGGGCCGATAGCCATTGGCCCACAGGGTACCTCTGGTTCTCCCAACAACTTTGCATTTAGTGGCGTCATCTCATTCAACTTCTTTGGAAATGGCCTTGAAGCGGGTTCTTTTCAAAGTGGCGGTGATCAGAACTATACCCTCACAATTACCAATGGTGGAATGACCAGCGATGGAGTCAACATTGTTCATAACACATTTGATTGGCAAGACTCAGCCACCACAAACAGCAACGGCATTTTTGCACAACCCGGAGGAATATTCTTTGACCCTTCCCTCTCTGTTCCCATCGGAACTGTAAATATCACGGATAACATTTTCAACGGGTTTACCTACGATGGCCCCCAGCCCAGCACTGAACCGTTATGGAATCCAACCGGTGGTGTATTCGGTGGTGCACTGGAATTTGATGGGGTTGATGACTTTGGTATTTTCCAGGATGCACTCTTCAATGTCGGGGATGCAGGCACACTTAGCTTCTGGGTAAATATGGATGACCAGGGACGACGTAACCAGTTCTTTGAAGGTCCGAACAACGGAGGTATGGAATTCCAGTACCGCTCTAATGGTGGTGGTCAATTCTTTGGAAGTCCGAATCGAAATAGTGGAAATTCAAATAATTATGCTATCCAGGATGGAGGTGCAGGCGGGACCACAGGAGTTTGGCAAAACATTCAATTCACGTGGGATTTTGATGGTGGTGTCAGCCCTTCGATGCACATCTTTATTGATGGCACTGAAGCAGACTATCTCAACAGCACCTTCGATTCTGATTTGTCGCAATGGGTATCTACAGTCAGCACTGTTAATGAGCTAATGAATGTTGCGCGAGACCCAGTCAGCGGTCGTTACTTTGATGGTCTGATGGACGATGTCGGCTGGTTTAATGATGTTTTGAATTCAACAGAACTCGCAGACATCATGAATAACGGCGTCGCAGCGCTTTCCGCAGATGCAAGACTGGTCGCCCACTGGGACTTCGATCAATCAACCGGTGATATCGCTGTCGATAATAAAAATGGCATTCAGATGTTTCTCTCAACCGATGGCATTGTTCCCTTTGGTCCTGAATTCCAGACAGCAGCCGGTCAATTTGGCGGCGCCTTACAATTCGATGGAGTCGACGATTTTGCGACATTCCAGGACGCCAGCTTCGATGTCGGCAGGCAAGGCACCTTGAATTTCTGGGTTAAGATGGAAGACACCGGTCGTAGAAATCAGTTCTTTGAAGGCCCCGATAATGGTGGCTTTGAATTTCAGTATCGCACAAATGGTGGTGGACAGTTCTTTGGTCGCACTCAAAACGGCGCTGATTACACAATCCAACAAGGCGGACATGCTGGCGTTGAGACGTTCTGGACCAATCTCCAATATACATGGGATGCTGACACAGGAGAAATGCATATTTACCTGAATGGTGCTGAAGAGCCATATCTCTCATCTTTTGACGAAAACCTGGCTGGCTTTGACAGCACTCATTTTACAGATACCATTAACGGTCTGATGAATGTCGGCCGTGACCCGGGGACTGGTGATCGTTTCTTCGAAGGACTCATGGATGACATCGGCTGGTTTAACGATGTTTTGGATTCGACAGAACGTGCAGCTATCATGAATTCTGGAGTTGCAAGTCTTGCCGGGGATTCACGACTTGTCGCACACTGGAGCCTGGATGACGACCCAGGTACTACAATCGTTCCCGGTGATAGTGGTACCAACATTGTCCTGTATATTCAGGCGGAACCGCCGCTGCCACCTATTGAAGGTTTTGGAGTTCTCGCGCCACTAAATGCGAATGTGACTTTTAATGCATTTAATGACAACGACCTCAATTCGAATGTTACTTTAGACGCAACAAATCAGTTGGGAGACCCCTTATTTGCTTACGAAACTGATCCACTGTTTGTGGCAACCGACTCCCTGGAAGAACAGTTCACAATCGGCTTCGGATCTTCAGCCGCTTACTTTTCTTCTGAATTTGCCAGTGACACTGACACAACGACTCCCCATATCGGTGCATACCAGAATCCTCCCACACTCTATCCGGGACTCTATGGTAAAGGAGATATTGTCATCTATGGAACAGGTGAAGATGATCTGCTGGAAATTACATTTACAAGTGAGAATACCGCTACTTTTGTTTTAACAAGAGATGCCGGAGGTCCGAACGAACTCGAGCTGGAAACTGTCATTCTGACTGAAATCACGTCAATCACCTTTAACGGCTTAGGCGGAGATGACGTTCTCATTCTCAATCAACCCGACAATGACTTCTTTAATCCCACTGGCGGAGTTACCTTTAATGGCGGAACCCAGAATAATGACGGCAACAGCTTAAACCCAGAACCAGCCTTAAATGCAATGGGCGACACGCTAGTCATCAACCATACAAATGCAGTCGAGGCCGACTCCTTTGCTTATGTATTCATGCCTGATACGATTCCAGCCGAAGGTGAGGATGGCGTCATAACAATAACAGACACAGTGATTAGTGATGGTTCAACATCAATTTCATTCACAGGGCTGGAAGAGCCCATTCTCGACAACCTGAGCGCATCAAATCGTGATTTTGATTTTACAGATGCCACAGAAACGATTTCATTATCGGATGATAACAATGACAACTATGCAGATCATTCCTTCATCGATTCAGATCTCAGCCAGTCAGTTATCTTCAAGAACCCGACAACTTCGCTTACGATCAGAACAGCCAGCGCTGGTACGCCTGTGGGAATTGATACCGTAGAAATCAATAGCCTTGACAGTGCGTTTGATGCAGATCTGACAATTCTGGCTGGCGACAATGATTCTATCACAGTACAAACAGACGTCGACTTGAAAACCGGCGATCTTCTTTTCAGCGCTGAAACAGTTAATATCATTGGCAATATCGAAGCAAATTCTGTTGACATCAGTTCCTCTGGAGGAACGAGCACAACATTCAATGGCGGTTCGGTCACCACAACAGACTTCCAGCTTTATAATAACGCGGTTAATCTCCTTCAAGACGCAACGCTCACCAGTACCAATGGTGCTGCGATTGAATTTAAATCAACAATTGACGGTGCCAATAATCTTAATCTGAATACGGCAGGTAATACCATTCTGGAAGGAGCTGCAGGAAGTACGACAGCACTCAGCAGCCTCACGACAAACCCCTCAGGTACAACGGCCATCAATGGTGGCAGCGTCACCACGACTGGAGCGCAAACCTATAATGATGCAGTTACATTCGGTGCCTCAACAGTCTTTACTTCAACAACAACAGACAACATATCCTTTAATTCATCCGTCACCGGTGGAATTGGATTTTCGGTCGATATTATCTCCCAAAATGAAGTCAACATAATTGGGTCTTTTGAAGCAGACGGTTATATCACCGCGACTGCCGGGACCGATATTCAAATTTCTTCGCTTCTATCCAGTGCGACTGGAAATATCACATTCCTGGCCGACAATGACATTACTCTCAATGCGGCCGCAAGAGTCTTGAGTCAGACCAACGGTCAAATCATTTTGACAGCAGATAATGATGCTTCCAGCTCCGGCAGTATTACTATGCAATCGGGTAGTACAGTGGAATCGCAGGGTGGTCGAATTCAACTTACTGCCGATGGTACGGTCGCCCTTTCTGCAATCACTACCACAGGTACTGTGGCAATCGAGTCCAAATCTGCCGCTATTACTGACAATCAGGATGCGATCAGGGATATCGTCGCGTCAAGTACTGTCTTAAAAGCAGCAACAGGTATCGGTTCAGCAAACGCACTGGAAACAGCAGTCTCTGTTCTTGCAGCGTTAAACACTGATTCAGGTCATATCCAGATCCTGAATGACCTGGGCGGTGCATTACTGACAATTGGCACAGTCGATGGACTTGCCGGTGTTACACACTCGGGTAGCGTGGCCGGTGATATTATCATTGCTAATGCCAGTCCATTGACAGTTGATGCTCCCGTAATCAACAGTTCAGGAGGAAATATTGATCTCGAGTCAACAGGACCGGGAGACTTGATACTGAATGCCTCTGTTCGAGCATCAGGAGGCAACGGGAATATTAATGTCGAAGCCGGCGATGGAATACTGGATATCAATGACACTGGTGTTGACTCCGACCATAGTATTGAAGGAACAGGAATTTTCTCAGGGCACGGAAATAGTGGTGTCGATTTCGATTCGAATACAACTCTGACTTCGGAAACGGGAGCGATCGCCGACGTTCCTCCTGATTTGCGCAATATCGCGACTCCGCAAATCCTGGCAACAGGTGATGCCACCGTTACAGGAGATTTTGGACGGTTCTCAGAACAAAACTTTTTCATAACAATTGACTGGGGAGATGGGACAGTAGAAACCTTCAACTTTACTGATCCGGGGTCATTCATATTCACACACAACTATACTGCAAACCCCAACACTTCAAACCCCGCTGCAGACATTCCAATCCTGGTAAGAATACAAGGTGATAAACAGTTTACATTTTCTGATGGTACGGGAATTCTGGATTTCACAAGTGAAACCGGATTGCTCGAAACTCCCGGTGATGGTCTCGCTACAGTTGCAATTGATACAACGCCGCAGGTTCCACTATTATTATTTCCGCAGAATGAAATCATTCTTGATTCAACTTCAACACAGTCCTCCGTATTTACATCGAAAGAAACACAATTAATTGAATCGGCTATTAACGAAGCAAATAAAAATGCAGAAAGACTTGTCTTTTTAAGAATCATAGCACCCAATGGGAATATCATTGAAGATGTGCCTCTTCAAGAATCCGATCTTGACAATCTGCCTAAGCTCTTCAAATCATTACCCGATGGTCGGTATCAGATATATTTAAAAGAGGCAGGCGAAGAGCGCATTCGACTTCTGATGGATGTCGATATCCGTGGTGGAAAAGCGACTGATGTCACCGAAACACAATTAAAACAATCGCCTTCCCAGAATCAGCCAGAGTCAGCAACTGAAAAAGGGACAACCCAGATTGAATCGGATTCCTTACCAGTACTTTCTTCTGTCGAAAACATTTTCAATACAGATTACGAAAACATTGTCTCCCTGATAGCAGCATATATTGAGCCGGTTGATTTCGAAAACAGCCTTGAATTCACAGAAATCTTTCAAACAGACGATCGTATCAACATCAATAACGCTGTAATTGATAATTCGTCAGTTGATCCAGCAACCCAACCAGAGACAGCCACATTGAAAAAAGCTCCAAGCATTGACGCAGCGAGTGCCAACCTGGAATTTACAGAAAAAGCATGGAGCAGCGCTGCCTTACTCTCAGGAATTTATCACGGACGCCCCGCACTGAAACGACCTGTAAAACAGAGCGAGTGCGAGACGGCAATGGAGAAATATGGCCAGCGTTTATTAAGTCGTCAATATAATATTTTTAAAAGAAATCAATAAATCAAGCTCTTAGCTGATATCATGCAATAGACAACGAATCATAATCAGACCTGAATCCGAAATTTATATTCTCATAAAACCATTGTTATTCTGAAATAAAACAACACTTTGCGGGTAACATAATGAACGACAATCCAGACAAGAAAAAAGAAAACGAAGAATCGTCTGACGACTTTGACTCGCACATTAATCAAAGCCAGGATCAATCTCAATCTGATTCAGATGATCGTGAAAGTGAAATCGACCAGACCATAATCTCAGATCAATGGAATTCTGAAGATTTTGCGCAAGAAGTCCCTGATGCTTCTGATACAGTCAATGATATAACTCCCGTTGATCAAAACTCATCACAAAATGATTCGCTGCCTGAGACTGATACTCTGGATGAAATATCAGAAAACAATCAGACTATTGCTGAAGTCAATTCAGAAGATGATATGTATGCAACAATCATTGATCCAGAAATTACCGATCCTGATGAGTTACTAAAAGAGGATGATCAAGCAGCAGGTTTGGAAACTGTGAATGAAGTCCCGACTGACGCTGTCGAGAACACGAATGATCAAACACTTGTTTTAGAGGAACCCGTCGAAAATTCTGATATCTACGCCACATTGATTGAAGATGGAAATGAGCCAAAATCAGTAGAAGAGACACTCGTCTCTGACGATGTTCCTCCAGAACTTATGGCGACCATGAATTCCGCCTGGGGTGATGGAATGGAAACAATGGCTGAAGGTCCTGAAATGACCATCAAATCCCCAGATTTACCTGATGAAGACCTTTCCGATCAAACATCTCTGGTCATTAAAAAACGAAATTTCAGTGACACGACAAAAGCGGAACTCTTATCTGATGCGGAGTACGAATTACTCGAGGTACTCGGCCAGGGTGGCATGGGGGTCGTTTACACGGCACGGCAGACATCCATCGATCGGCAGGTTGCTGTTAAAATGCTGAAAGACAAAACATCGCAAAACCAGGACCAGCGCCATAAATTCCTGGCTGAAGCGGTTGTCACTGGAGAACTTGACCACCCCAATATCGTTCCAATTTACGATGTGGGAAGCAACAACAGCGGCGCCCTGTTTTATTCTATGAAAAAAGTCGAAGGCCGTCCCTGGCTGAAGACGATTCGCAAAAACTCACTTGCGGAAAATCTGAATATTCTGATGAAAGTCGCTGATGCCGTAGCGTTCGCTCACTCTAGAAGTGTCGTTCATCGCGACTTAAAACCCGAAAACGTGATGATAGGTGAATTTGGTGAAGTCCTTGTAATGGACTGGGGACTGGCACAATCTACATCCGGATTCCGTAAATCCAACAGTATCACAACCACTTCCAGTATGGGTGGAACTCCAGCCTATATGGCACCGGAAATGGCAACAGGGCCACTGGATAAGATTTCGCTTCTGTCCGATGTCTATCTGCTGGGAGCGATCCTTTACGAAATTCTGACAAAACGTCCGCCACATACCGGTAAAACCGCCATGAAATGTCTTATGGCTGCTGCAAAAAACAAGATCGTTCCAACTGAGACGCAAGGCGAACTAATTGAGATTGCCATGAAGGCCATGAGCACTCAACCAAAAGACCGTTACCCGACAGTGAAGGCTTTTCAACAAGCCATCACGGATTATCAATCACATTCGGAAAGTATTTCTCTGGCAACAAGAGCGGAAGCCGATTTAAGTACAGCAGAACAAACCGATAACTATGAATTATACTCAAAAGCATTATTCGGGTTTCAAGAGGCACTGACACTCTGGCCGGAAAACGTAACGGCAGAAGAAGGAGTTGAAAAAACCACACTCATTTATGCCAATTCTGCTTATGAAAAAGGTGACTTCGATCTCGGTCTCTCTCTTCTGAAAGAAGACAATCCTGCGCACGCTGAATTAATTGCTAAAATCAGTTCCGAACAAATAGAACGTGATGCGCGCCAACAGAGGCTTCGTACTGCGAAACGTGTTTTTGTCGGTATGCTTGCTACTTTTTTGTTTGTTGTCACAGGCGCTTTCTTCTGGATTCGGGCAGAAGCAAATCACGCCCGCGAAGCAGAAGCAGTTGCTGTCAAAGCAGAAAAAATCGCTGAAAGTGAACGGGACACTGCGGTCCTCGAACGCAAAAAAGCAGATGAAGCGCGTGCACAGGAGGAGATTGAACGCAATAAAGCCGTGGCTGCCAAAGATGCAGCGGAAGAAGCACGCGAGAAAGAAAGAATTGCTCTGATGAAAGCTGTTGTTGCAAAAGAAAAAGCTGAAACAGCAGAAAAAAGTGAGCAATACGAAGCCTATATTGCCCGGATTGGGCTTGCTGCGGCTAAGATTGAAGAAAACGCTTTCGAAAGTGCCATTGAACTACTCAAGGAATGTCCTGAAGAATTACGCAACTGGGAATGGGGACGTCTAATGCACCTTTGCTCCCAAAGCAGCCGTACTTTCGAAGCAAAGGCACCCATCGATGCACTGGCAATCTCAGAAGACAGTACCCGGTTTGTAACCGGTGGGAAAGATGGAATTGCCCGTCTCTGGGACCGTACCTCAGGTAAAGTCATCGGTGAATTCGACCACAATAAATTCCCGGTTCTGTCTGTTGCGCTCAGCCCGGATGGAAAATTACTGGCAACCGGTAGTGAAGACCCGAAGGGATTTATTAAAATCTGGAATCTGGATACGCTAACGCAAATTGAAAAAACATTTCAGAATTCCCAGCAGGTCAAACCTTTTGATAAAGGTCATACAGAGGGTGTCTTAAGCCTTTCTTTTTCCAAAGATGGAAAAAAACTCCTTTCCAGTTCGTATGACAAAACAGCGCGACTCTGGGATCTGAATTCTGGAGAGCAACTCCAACGCTTCTGGGGACATAACTGGTGGGTCTGGGATGCCAGTTTTTCCACAGACGAACGTCGCATTGTCACAGCAAGCCAGGATGGAACCGCCATTATCTGGTCCGTGGAAACAGGTAAACAGGGAGCCCCCTTCACCGGTCACCAAGGCCCCGTCTATTCAGCACAATTTTCACCAGATGCCAATAGTACACACGTAGTAACAGGTGGTTATGATCGCCGTGTTTTACTCTGGAAACCGGAAGATCTTGTACCTTACGACTACTCAAAAATTGTATCTGGAAAAAAATCGCAAACAGCAAATTATGTGGCATTTGAAGGTCACCAGGACAGTGTGCAATCAGCAGAATTCACAAATGATGGCACAATGATTCTCAGCGCCAGCCATGACAACACTCTGAAACTCTGGGACATTGCCAGTAAAAAAGGGTTGAAAACATTCCGAGGTCATGACAGTTGGGTTCAAGCAGCCAAACTGTTGAATGATGGAAAATGGATTCTCTCTGCAAGTCATGACACACAGCTCAAACTCTGGAATATCGCCGGTTATGAAGAAATCCGCACGTTAAAAGGACGCGTTCTTGCACGCCATGTCGATGCCATTCTGGATGTTTCCTTCTCAAAAGATGGAAAGCAACTGGTAACCGCCAGCCGCGATAAAACAGCCATCTCCTGGAATGTTTCTACAGGTAAGCTGCGAAAAGAGTTTACAGAAGGCCATTCATTCCTGGCATCGAATGCGATCTTTTTGCCAGATCAAAAACGCCTTGCCACAGCGGCCGTTGATAACTCGGTCCGTATCTGGGATATTCAAACAGGAACGGAACACAAGAGGTTTGAACACACAGGACGCAGTGCCGCCATTGACGTCTCTGCTGATTCACGATTTTTAATCACAGGCAGCGATCAGAAAACAGTACGTCTCTGGGAAATTTCCTCAGGAAAAATGATCAAAGAATTAAAAGGTCATAAGTCAGAAGTCTGTTCCGTCGCATTTTCTCCCGACATGCTCTTATGTGCCAGCGGTGACGTCCGAGGTCGATGTATTCTCTGGGATGTAAAAACAGGCAATCAACTTCATAAACTAACCGGGCATACGCGTAAAATTTCATCCTTGTCGTTTTTACCTGATAGTAAATCACTGTTGACCGCCAGTGGTGACAATACGGTTGGACATTGGGATGTCACAACCGGAAAAGAAAATCAGAAACTGATTTTAAAACATCCTGACTCGGTACTTTCAATGTCCGTATTCAATGATGGAAAACAAGCCGTGACCAGTTGTGCTGATGGAAAAGTCAGAGTCTGGGATGTTGCGACACCAAAAGTAATTCGCACGATTCGACCTGCGAATGGTTTAATCAATTCAGTCAGTGTTTCACATGACAACAAACGAGTGCTTACCGCGAATGTCCAGCAAAGAGTGATTCAGGTCTGGGCACTGGATACGGGAAAAGAATTATTGATACCAGGAAATAATGGTCAACTCAGTTCATTTCTGGATTTCAGAGTTAAAGGTGGTATGTTATGGACTGCCATTTTCTCACCATATCACGATTCAATTCTAACTGTAGGTGGGCGTGATGCACGACTCTGGAATGGAATGACGTCAAAACAGGAAATGGCATTTCATCCACACGGCGTCGTGGCATCTGCTTCCTTCTCTCCAGATGGGAAGTGGCTCGTTACCGGTAGCTGGGATAACTCTGCCAAGATCTGGAATACACAAACAGGTCAGGCAGAAAAGAAACTGGAACAAAAACATCAAGGCTACGTGAATACCGTCAAATATTCTCCTAACGGAAAACATATCCTAACTTCCAGCGAAGATGGGACTTCAAAAATCTGGAATGCAGTGACTGGCGAAATTATTCTGACTCTTGATCAACATGGTTCTCATGTAAAAAGTGCAGTATTTTCGCCTGACGGATCACAAATCGTTACCGCAGCGGATGACAAAACATTAGTTCTCTGGGATGCAAAATCGGGCAAGAAATTATCAACTTTAAAAGGCCATGAATGGCCAGTTAGAGAAGTCGCTTATTCGCATGACGGCAAACGATTGATCTCAGGGTCAGAGGATAACACTGCGATCATCTGGAATATTAAGACAAAGGAGAAAATAGTCTTGGCAGGACACACTGCACCTGTTGCCTCAGTCGTTTTCTCTCCAGACGACAGTCGCGCTTTTACTGCCAGTGATGATGGCACAGCAAAACTCTGGGACACCGAATCAGGAAAAGAAATTCTCACTTTAAGCAGCCACGACCAGGGAGTGACCTCTGTTGATTTCTCTCCTGATGGACGATATGTCGCAACGGGCAGTCAGGACGGCCAGGCAATTTTATGGCTGACTGTCGACTGGACTCAAAAGAACGCAGCTCAAGTCGCTGCAGCAAAACACTAAAAATGAAAGTGACCATGCAAACCGTGACGAACTCTGACATGTCGCCGCGGTCGCGGATGAGGAGCCACATATACAACTGAGGGAGAACTGACTACGGTTGCCGGTTTTGACTGTACGACAACAGGTCCTGAATCACTCACAAAATTATGCTGCTGCATGAATTCAATCAGGGGATCACTGATTCCCTGCTGTTTCAATCCAATAATCGTCGAAGGACTGAGATCGAACGCCCCGCCCCGGCTGCGAATCGAACCCATTATTACTGAGTCACTCACACCACTGTGTGACATTTGAATCACATCGCTATTTCTAATCGCAGCGCGCGCCTTGCGTTCGTGATTCGCCTGTGCCACAGCAACATCACGTTCAACCCGTGCATCTTCTGCATTTCCAACTAAAGTTCCGGCAATTCCCCCCGTTGCGGCACCGATCAGTGCACCAGCTCCGGTATTGCCTGAGTGACTGCCTACAATAGCTCCCGCTAAAGCACCAATACCTGTCCCATTGACTGCACCAGCCTGGGTATGATTCATGGAACTACAACCCACCTGAAACAGACACAGCATCACTAAAATCAAGAATGTGCTTCGTCGCAAATAAAACATTTTTGTGAATCCTTCCACTCAACTTTTTTGCACTTTTTACAATCCCGGATCGTGAAACAGAAAGTCCGTTATTCAACAACCATGAATACTAAAAAGTATCGGGAATGTGGAAACCAATTATCAGAATATTTCAATGTTGTATAGACGAAATTTTCAACTGGATTGAGCTACAGTCTGTTTCAAAATTCACAGATCATCTTAAAACCTTTTAAAGCTGTATTTTAGAGCAAAGCTATTTTGAGTTTCAGAAAAAGCACTATAATTAGTTCATAAAGCTGAATTCTTCATTTCAGTGTCGGCAGATCCCTATTCCATTTTATATGTACAATTTTCAACATTTTGTATTAACCGATTTGAATATCATCAATGACTTAAGAAAGCGTTTACCGCATGCAACCGCTGAATTCTGATCCTGTCACAATGGTCGTCACCGCCCATCCTGCTGCCGGAAATGAAAAAGAATGGGAACAGACCTTAACCAGCACCATTCAGGCTTCGTTAAAATTCCAGGGCCACCTTGGAACGACCGTTCTCAAACAGGGATCCACTGTCAAACCAACATACCAGATCATTATTCGCTTTGACCAGTTAGAAGATCTGGAACAGTGAAACTTCTGAGAGACGCAATCACTGGTTTCCCGTTTACATGCACTGGAGCATGTCCCGGCAGCGGTCGAACATAATGCGGGCTGGGAAACATGGTTTGAGCTGTCCCAGCCTTCTGACCAGCAAGATGTCCTTCACCCACCCAGATATAAAATGGCGATCATCGTCTGGATTGCCGTATATATCTCGGTGATTCCCATCGTAAATTTAATTCGCCCCGCGATCAATGAACTTCACATTCTCATTGGTAGCGCGATTACCACCTCGATCACGGTCCCTTTATTGACCTGGGTTATTATTCCTGCCCTCAGCTGGCTACTGAAAGGTTGGCTGTACCCCACCAATAACAATTGATTCATTCATTGACTAATTTGAAAACATCAATCATTAAAACACGAACTATTCAGGGTTATAACCGAGAATAAATTTGACAACAAAAACAGATCGACCGTGTTCATCGAAGCTCCAGGTCATAATTTCTTTATTGCATGGACCGGACCTGGTCCATGCCAGTTAAACACCTTCCTCCTCGATGTCGGTGCCGGACTGGTGCTGCTGTTCCTCGCCCGCGAGTGGAGTTCCTCTTGTGGGCAGCGCCGGTCGCCAGCGTCGCGATCCTGCTGGCCGAACCAGGCCTGGAGGGCTACTGCGGCTTGAGCGGGTTGCTCCACGGCTGGACGATCCTTGCCGCTGCCTGCGTCGTCGCCGACCGCCGTTCCGGCGCCGCACGATGGATCGCCGCCTCGCTCGCCATCGGCGTCCTCGCCAAGGCGGCCTACGAGGCGACCTTGGGCGTTTCCATCTTCACGACCGACGCCGAGATGGGCGTCGCCACCGTGCACGTCGCTCACCTGATCGGCGCGTTGCTGGGTGTGGTCAGCTGGGCCTGCAGCTTGCTGCGCCTGCCCCGGTTGGCGGTTGCGAAGGGATAGCCGCGCCGCATGTCGGGCGCCCTGCGCTTTGGCGGGTACGCGGAGCCTAACGCTTTCCCTCGCGGGGAGGAGATTCGTAGAGGCGATCCGTGACGTTGGGCGTCCGGCCGAGGAACCACCGGCGAAATCTTCGGAGGAGTCCGTCCCTTACGCGGTGCAAAAGAGGCGGGTCGAAGGAGGCACGGTCGATCCGCCCGATCTCCTCTGGGTCGAGTTGCACGCGGGCTGCCGAGACCGAGTCCAGAACGTGCGCGATGGAGCGGGCCCCCGGGATCGGGACGACCGTCGGCCCCTGCGCGATCACCCAGGCCAGCACCGCAGCGTACGGGGAGACCCCGTGCCGCTCCGCGATCCGGCTGACGCAATCCCGCCCGGTGATGTGGTGCCGATGGCCGGAGCCCACGGAGTGGTACGCGAGGAACCCGATCCCGTGCTCCGTACAGTAGTCGACGACCCCGGTCTCCAGAGCCTGCCGGAAACGGGGGTTGAGCATGTTCTGGACCGTCACGATCTCGACGATGGACTGCGCCCTCCGGATCTCCTCGACGGTGACATTCGAGAGGCCGACCCAACGGATCTTCCCTTCCCGGCGGAGGTCGGCCAGCGCGCCGACGCTCTCCTCCAGGGGGACAACGGGATCGGGGATGTTCAGGTGGTAGAGGTCGATGCGATCCACCCCGAGCGCCGCGAGCGACTGCTCGCAGGCCGCCCTGAGGCTTTCCGGCCGGCCGTCGATCTCCCAGCGTCCCTGCGGCCGGGTCCGCCCTCCCTTGGTCGCGACGACGACGGAATCCCGATCCCCGGGCGACTGGCGGAGTGCCTTTGCGATCAATCTC
>CALOEF010000043.1:0-12888 GCA_942492165.1 uncultured Planctomycetaceae bacterium | reverse complement strand
CTTGCTGAACTACGCGACATCGGCTGCGGGGACTTTGAAAGTGGAAATCCAAAACGCCGACGGTTCACCGATTCCCGGTTTTACCCTGAAAGATTCGACAGAACTTTATGGCGATTCCACGGTACAGCTGATGAGTTGGAAAAACGGGTCTGATGTCAGCTCACTGGCCGGCAAACCGGTTCGACTCAAATTCGAATTAAAAGATGGGGATTTGTATTCATTTCAGTTTGAGAAAGGCGAATAATTCCGCGTGAATGGAATGCTGTCGGTGCCGGTCTTACGGCTGAACAACGAGCAGTTTTCAATGCGTGGCGAGAGAGTTACTGGAAATCAAGAGCGTTGGAAGAATTGGGAATAAGAGGAATCACTCCATGACACCTGACACAATTGAACGACTTGACGGAATGTTCTCCGACTCACCAGTGATGCGTGCTGAGGAAGTGCCGACCAGTGTGGAATTTGATACAGCTTCACGGCTGGTCGGCGTCCCTTTTCCGGATGTTTATCGAGGATTCATTTTGCGTTATGGTGGTGCAACGGTCGGACCATACCCCGTATTTGGTCTTCGTACATCGGATGTGAACGGCAAAGTTTGGACTTATGCCATGACTTCGGTGGAGTGACTGAATTAGCGTCAGGATTTGAGGAATATCTTCGGATACAATGTCTAAAGATGACGGCGTGATTGATATAATGGGGAGATTAAGGGGGTCAGCGACTGTCTTGAGTATTGACAAAAGCAGGAAGAAATGTGTTAATCGATGTGGAGGATATCTTGAGTTATGAGTGCAAATGATTTACCCACGGACCCTGAAGAGTTTTGGTGCATCTATCTCAACGAACATCAATCAGTGGTGAACCGCTGGATGCATGTATTGGGGACAGTCTCGTCGTGGGCCGTCTTTGTGACTGCTTTTGTCATTCAGAATTACTGGATCATCCTGCTGGCTCCTCTGGTCGGGTATTCATTTGCGTGGACCGGACACCTCTTTGTCGAAAAAAACAAACCGCTGACTCTCAATGCCCCATTTCGCTCCCTTAAATGCGATTATCGACTCACTTTCCTGACGTTGATCGGTCGGCCTCCGAAAACAAACCTGGCTAACGTAAACAGCGAGGAGGAATAGACACGTGGCGATTGATGTGCGTCAAGAGATTAATGTGCCAGCCTCGGCTGATGTATTTCCCTTGGCATTAACAACATTCGAAAAATACATGTTGTCGGATGATCGTCCCGATTATCCAATGGGATTCGTTATTGAAATTACACTTTCAGGACATCTTGACAGAGCGGTCTTTGAATCTGCTCTCGATTTGGCGACTCGTCGTCACCCACTATTACTTGCGACCATCTCGACTTCTGCTCGTCGATTGTCGTGGCAACACAGCAACCAATTACCGACAGTGCAGTGGCATGAAGAATCAGATACTGATGACTCAGTTGCTACGGGATATATTAACCTCCGAAAGAAGCCGGGGCTTAAAACTGTCGTCTGGCACGAAGCTGAAAAAAGTCGCGTTTCATTTCTGTTTCATCATGCAGTGGTTGATGGTGTTGGAGCGATGCATTTTATCGGGGATTTACTGGCAATCTATGGACAAAGTACCTGTGCATTCGCTGATCGACAGCCAGAGCTCTCAACAGTGATCTCGTCAATTTTGAATCAGCGTGGCGAACTTTATCCGAAAGAGTCGCAACTCGATCATTCCTGGTTACGCACACTTCGCCACTTGTATGAGTTTATGCGTTATTACCCGTCGGGAATCGCTTCGACAAATTCAGAATCTTTCTCTTCTGAATCAAAATCACTCCGACCGTTTCTAACACGAGTTCTTGATCGATCGCAGTTAACAACGATTAAAAATGAAGCTGCCCGGTTAAATGTGACTCCGAACGATATCTATGTAGCAAATCTATTCCGGACGATCAAAGATTGGAACTACTTACACGGTCGTAAAATCAAGGAAGAGTGTTACAGAATTGGTATCCCGGCCAGTCTGCGCACACCCACTCAAGATAACATTCCTGCAGCAAATGTGCTTGGTTTCGTTTTCCTCAATCAACCTGGAAAAACCATCCAGGATCGTGACGACTTGATTCAGGACGTTCATAAACGCACGAGCCAGATTCTTTCATCAACTGATTCAAGATTGTTTTCCAACTTTATCAAAGTGGGCTTCTCAATTCCCAGACTCATGTCGTCACTATTAAAACTCCCTCTGAGATTCAGTACGGCGACTCTCGCCAATGTTGGTGATGTAAAAAGACAATTGAACAGTCGTTTCCCAATGCACAAAAGAAAATGTATCGCCGGATCTGTGACATTGGAGGGACTTTTTGGTGCTGCTCCGATTCGGAAAGGCACTTCAGTTGGCCTTTCGCTTGGAACTTATACCGGCCGGCTTTTGATGAATTTCAATTGCGACCCCACTTGTTTTTCGAGAGCAGATTCAGAACAGTTTGCCGATCTCTTTGTTTCAAATCTTCTTGGCCACAATCAGCAAATGGAAGATGAATCAAGATGAAGTCCACTTCACAAGAACTGAAAGAGAAAGTGATCACTCAATCATCTTTCAAGAATTGGCTTTGGCCGAGATTTATCGTGTTTCCGTTTCTGGCAATAGCCGCCTACCCATTGTTTATTCTCGGGATTGGTGGCGATCATTGGGCAGTGCAATCTGCATGGGTCGTTTTTCTCAGTTATTGCTGGTTTTGTGTAAGTGGATCATTGCATGAAGCTGTACATCATACCCTGTTCGATAGCGAAACTGCCAATGTCTGGTTCGGAAGATTCTTGGGGTTAATGATTGGAATCCCTTACACAGTTTACAAAGAATCACATCGGCGTCACCATGCGTATTTGAATACTTCAGCCGACTATGAACTTTGGCCTTATAGCGATCCCAAGACATCGCTGGCTTTTCGCCGCGTGTTTGTCTGGGTTGATCTATTCTTCGGCGTATTTACAGCTCCCTACATCTATGGCCGAATCTATTATTTGAAAGATCCCAGACTGTCCTCTCAGGTTCGACGTACGATCTTTTGGGAGTATCTTGCACAAATCCCTTACTGGACGATGTTTCTGGGAATGGTTTATTTTCTTTGTCGACGACCCGATGGGACATTCATTCATTTTAATCCTATCTGGGTTTTACCGCTTGTCATCTCGCCCATGATCAATACTGCTAGAAAGTTCGTCGAACACATTGGGCTTCAAAGTACCGATCCAATTCTCGGGACGAGAACAATTCTGCCGGGTAATGCTATTTCTAAATTACTGTGCTATTTCAACTTTGACATCGCGGTTCACGGACCACATCACCGTTTTCCAAAAGCGCAACATTATGAATTACCTGCTCGACTAAAGGAGTATCAAACCAGTCATCCTGAACTCAAGGTTCCCATCTATAGCTCATATACATCGGCATTGATCAGCCTGCTGCCTTTGTTGTGGAGTTTTCCAGCTACAGGTAACCCAGAGCAAATTTCTAATCAGAATGATGATAAGGGAGATCAAATCACCTGGGAGCGAACCCCACATTCCTGAATTCAGAATCGCATTTGGCTCGATGCATACCAGGTGAAAATAAGTGTGAGAATGTGAATTTGTTAAACCTCATAAAAGAACATTCAAATCGCTGATGAACCTTCTGTAACTATGAGTTCGGATCGTCTGAAAGCAGATGTGGGATTCCCTTTAAAATCTGTCCAGCAACCTGCTTCATCGTCATATAATTTGCACATCCGCATTATTGACCACAGTTCATGAAAACTAAATTGATACGAGACAACTTCCTTGACTCGATGTTCAATCAATTGTTGTGTGTTCTCCAATTGATAAAGAGGAATAGTGGGTTGGACATGATGGGCAGTATGATCCATGATCCAATGCACAAGCCAGTCCAGCGGTTTGGGATAGCTGACATGGACTGAAACCTGCGCCTGATGTGTGCTCCAGTCATTTGTGACAGGAGTTCGATACCAGTGTACACGCGGGTGTGTATGGTGCATGTATTCTGTATTCGACATCAACATTTCACCAATCATAAATGGCATTACCAATCCCAGACCGATAGCAAAAGGCCATTCAGTCACTGCCGTTGCGGAGACACCCAAACTCATGCTTCTAATTAAAATGAGTGATATTGAAAGTCCAATAATCCAGCAAATGACAAGTGCTGAATCAATCCAGAATTCTAATTTGACGTTCCCTAAATATCGCTTTCGAGGGATAAACCGTCTCTTCCACCAGATTTCGCACACATAATAAAAATAATGTCCGGGATAGCAGCGGAAGAACTGATAACGCAGACGCCCCCACCATGACAGCTGTCTGAATTCAGACAGTGAAAGTGGTTCCCATACATAATCCAATCCACGTTGATTGGTATGCAGATGATGCATAAAATTATGCCCATGC
The DNA here is from genome assembly GCA_942492165.1 of uncultured Planctomycetaceae bacterium. Taxonomy (GTDB): domain Bacteria; phylum Planctomycetota; class Planctomycetia; order Planctomycetales; family Planctomycetaceae; genus Gimesia. Next base: position 8,467 of record CALOEF010000043.1, on the reverse strand, counting down.
CTCCAGAGGCTATAAGCGTGAAGCGCAGGCAGAAATGTAATCGTGCCAATGATTCGATTCAGTTTTCGGTGTGGAGTCAAACTCTGATGACATGCGTCATGAGCGATGATTAATAATCCGGAAGTGCAAAAACCAGCAATGACAGCACACAAGACACTTTCCCACCAATTGCTTGATGTCATTGCACCGTAGAGCGCTGCCAGATAGATGAGTCCATCGAAGAACAGGAATCCAATTCCCCAGATATAAGAGGACTTTCGCGCAGATTGAATCTCATCAGTGGTGAGCATTGAAATCTTGGAAGATGGATCGGAATCAGTGACCATTGCCACCTCTTTTTCCCTTAAATCGTTTCAATAAATATCAGGCATCATATATCCGAAACCTGATAATCATGTGAAACAATAACAGAATTTGGTAAAAACTTAATAAGACTTATCCTCAACTATCTCTCCAAATTCAATATTTTCCTTCAATGTCTCGATTCACAATATTGAAAAGTAGTTGTTCACAACTAAACCAATCATAGTGTTAGCATTACGTTTTATAAAATAAATGGAAGTGAATTGCCATAGGCACCCATACCTTTTCAAGGGCGACTTAGTAAAGGATCGTTAATGGGTTATACCGAAAAAAACAGTCTAATTCAAGTTCGGCAGAATCCGGAGGTGATCTGAGTATTGAGATAATCGAGAGATTTTTCTTTTGAAGCTTGGTAATCAATATTGAGATCAATGTTGTGTCTGTATTGGCAACAATGATTTAAGAGGCTGTATGACTGATTTCGCCTGCTTATTATTCCACCAACTCTGGAATTCTGTTTTGCAGAGCATTTAAGGATGTTTTAAAGAAATCTAGTCTCTTAAAAAAAAAACTCTTCTACTGCTTCGTTCAAATTATACCTCCATACTTTTTACTCACTGATCTTACTACACTACTTCTGAATTTTCATCTTCGGGTCGCTGGTTGATATCAGATAGAATTTTTTTGGGTGGGATTTGTATCACTGTGTGAGAAGGATTTGATTTGGTTGTCAGAGAAGGGGGCTGTGATGAGGTGTCTGGTTTTTTAGCTGTCGCATTTATTTGCTGGCTGGTGGAAGGTTTGTTGTTTGTGTTGCGGCATTCTTTGCAAATGGGGCCGGGTGGGCAATTTTGATTTGTGCGCTGTTTTGTCGCTGAGTGGGTCTGTTCGCGGGCATCCGCGCACTGATTTTGTTGTGACAGGGTCAGATGACGGGCACAAATGCAGTGAAGAGTGGGAATCGGTTTCGGTGTTGCCGGTTAAAACCCTGCTGAAACGAGAGTGTTTTATGGTACTCACTTCAGCAGGGGCAGAGATATTCAGCATCCAAAAAAAAGATTTTACGCATAAGTGAGGTCTCAGTGAACACTCTCGCCGGTGGTGTGTTGCTGTGAACGATCGAGAGTTTCTTCTCGTATCAATTTCGTGTATAAGTGATGTGTGCGATATGACATATTTTTGTGCGAGATCATGGGGCAAACTGGCTATTGAATCTCTGTTTAAATATTTGTTGTCAATATTTGTGAAGCAGTCTGATGAGAGTGCTACAGTGGAATTGAATACTGGCCGCTTGGGAGAACTACGATGAGAAGGATACGATTCACACTGGTCTGCTGGTTGATACTGTCTCCGATTGCCACTGAGAAAGAGGTTGCGGCGGCGCCGAACAAGACACCCCGACCTAATATTTTGATCATTCTCACCGATGATATGGGGTATGGCGATGTCACTGTCAACAATCGTGACAGCAGAATTCCCACCCCCAACCTGGACCGACTGGCGAAAGAAAGCCTGGTTTTTACTGATGCGCATGCCGCAGGTTCCTACTGTGTTCCCTCCCGCTACGGTCTTTTAACGGGTCGGTATATGTGGCGTACCCGGCTGGGATCAGGCGGTAACCTGGCCAATTTTGGTGGCACGTTGATCGAGCCGGGTCGAAAGACGGTCGCGGATGTACTCAAAAGGGCAGGCTATCAAACCGGATTAGTCGGTAAGTGGCATCAGGGAATCGACTGGAAGCTGCACGATGAAAGCGCGCGGGAGGACATTCGAGTCAATCGTAATTATCTGGATTTTCAAAACATTGACTTCGCTTCACCTGTTCTGAAAGGTCCTCAAGACTTTGGATTCGACTATTCCTTCGGCACCGCCGGATCAGCGGAGATGAACCCTGCCACATTTATCAAGAATAACCGGGCTGCAATTATTCCTACGCTCACTTCACCAGAAGCAAAGAAAAAATATGGCGAATGGTATGGCCGGGATGACAACATTATTGCGGACGGTTACACTATGGATCGCCTCGTGCCGACCCTTTCGAAAAAGGCATGCGAGTTCGTTGAGAAGGCAACCCGTACCCGGCCCGATCAGCCGTTCTTTTTGTATTACGCAATGACCACGCCGCATAATCCGATCGTCCCGAACAAGGAATTCGCCGGGACGAGCCGTGCCGGGGCGTACGGAGATTTCGTCGTTGAACTCGACCATCATGTCGGCAAGCTGCTACGCAAACTTGCCGATCTTGGAATCGAAAAGAATACGATCGTCATTTTCACCAGCGACAACGGGCCAGTAAATCGTACGAAGGGGTATCGGCAGCGTTGGGTTCGAGGCGACACAGCCATTTACGGACACGACAGTACAGGGCCTTTTGCAGGCTGGAAGGGTGGACTGCTGGAGGGCGGTCACCGCGTGCCGTTCTGCGTTCGTTGGCCCGAGAAAATTAAAGCGGGCGGAAGTTGTTCCACAACGATTGTGTTCAATGACGTCCTTCCCACTTTGGCGGAACTATTGAATCTCAATCTGGACAACCAGACCGCGGAAGATGGCCAAAGTTTCTTCAAAGCACTAACGGGAGAAGCGCGTCCCGCGTCGTTTCATGAGGCGATTGTGCACAATAACAGCAAGGGGACTTTTGCCATTCGTGAGGGAGCTTTCAAGCTGACTGTCAACGGGCCGAAAACCACCGTACAGGTTTTGGACGATGACGTCCCGGTTTCCTACGTGCTGTATGATCTGGGCAAAGACTTGGACGAATCGACCGACGTCTCCCGCAGTCATCCGGAGAAGGTGAAAGCGATGCATGCCTTGCTCAAAAAATATGTACGCGAAGGCAGAAGTAATGATGGGCGATGATTGGCGAGAGACAGGGGAAAGCAGGACCTGAAAGCATTCGAATCGAGAACTGAAAGTTGAGTATTTGAAACTTGATCTTAGTAGTGTTATCTCGGTGTCGCAGTCTGAATTTCCTGATAAGCCTATTCATTAAACAAGTAACTCTGATACACGCTTCTGGATCACTGGCAGCAACTCAGCTTCGAACCATGGGTTACGGCGTAACCAGTTGTTGTTTCTGGGGCTGGGGTGTGGAAGCGGAACCATTTGTGGCCAATGGGTCCGCCACGATTTTACCAGTTCGGTGAGGGACGAACTCGTTTTTTCGAAGTGATACACCTGCGCGTAGCGACCCAGTACTAATGTCAGCTCCAGATGGCGAAGTTTGCCTGGCAGCTGATCGCGCCAGGCAGGCGCACACTCTGGTCTTGGTGGAAGGTCTCCGGATTTTCCAGATCCCGAAAAGCAGAAACCCATTCGCAGAATCGCGATCTGCTTTGGGTCGTAGAACACCTCGCGCGACACACCCATCCACTCGCGCAAACGATTTCCGCTGGCATCATCGAAGGGCACACCTGAATCATGTACCTTTCGGCCAGGCGCTTGCCCGGCAATCAGAATTTTTGCCTTCGGATGAAGCTGAAGAACCGGCCGAGGACCGTCCGGTAAATCAGCCTCGCAGATCTGACAAGCCCGGACCTCTGTGCTTCGCGAGACGCTTAGCGTTCTGGCGAAGGTTTTACTTTCGGTTTCCCTTCACGGGCTTTGTCTGCTTTTTCGCGTTTTTTGATGTCCTTCGGATGCTTGGAAAATGATGAGAAGACATCACCAATCACACGATCTGCAAGGACACTCAGTTCGGTGAGAATGATCGCTTCTGCTTCGGGCACAAGTTTCGATGTATTTGGTTCGTAGCCGCCGACGTTATAGGCATCTGCCGTGGCAATGTAGCCGACATGTCCATTGGCGTATCCAATGATGATGGGAATGGCACGGTCTGCGATGTCTTTCTCCATTTTGAATCCGTATTCGACCATCGGTTCACCCGGTATCGTCAGTAACAGATATGGGCCGATCTTCATCGCCTGTAGTTGCGTATTGATGCGGCCTTCTTTGCCGGGTAATGAGATTTTTGAGTTTGCGACTCGGATTTGGTAGTGCTTTGCACGACCGGCAAGTTTTTCACGTGTTACGTTACGAGCCAGCGTTCGAACGACAGCACTGCCCAGATCCCGTCCCGCCCACTGGATATCGGCTTCATCAGCACAGCGATATGGATACCCTGGAAGGTTCGGACGAATGTCGCCCGCGCAGCCCTGCAAAAACAGTGAGCTGGTTTTCTGACCGTAGCACATTTCAACAAACGACTGTGCTTCACCAGGAAAGTCAGCACTCATCTTTGGATAGCCGTTCGGATACGGCATCGAGCCTTTGTCGCCCCATGTGAAAAAACAGGGATGACAAACTGCATGCATTAGTACCGCGAGTGGTGTCAGAGAATTTCCGTCGTCGAAGCGCAGGACTTTCACACGAGGATCATTGGGCCCCTCTGCATTGAGCCGCACAATGGCCCGACCATTGATGACTTTACGTCGATTGATGCCGAATCCAATTTTGTCCTCACCGTAGCCAACTGTTACAGGACGCATTTTCGAGGCTGCCTGTTTTGCTGCCGCGCCGAGTTTTCCGATCAGTTCCTGTCCCCACTTTGAACTGGCATCAAAGCCTGGTCCCGAGTGATTGTGTGACACAGCTACCATGATGTTAGCCGCCGGGATGCCCGTTTCTTTTTCAATCTGCTGACGAGCCAGTTTTACCAGTTCGTCGTACGCAGAGATGATGTCAAGCGTGACGATCGCAGCTTTTGTCTGGCCGTCATCCAGCACTAACACACCTGCTCGCAAGGGATCACGTACACCAGTCACTTTTCGGCGATGCCCAACGACTTGCAGCTGGTTTACTTCAGCAGGTGTAATATCAATTTTGGCAACGCCAGCACGCAAATTCGATTCCACAGGAAACTGGCCATCCTCGGCGTGGATGCCACATGTGGCACAGGTGACAAGGAGCAAGGTAACAGGAAGACTTCGGTACAATAGGTGCATGGCTCAAGTTCCATTGTTTGTGATTAAAGTTTGGGGGAATCTAACCGTCATTCGGCGAGCAGAATCATGAGACGCTGATCGGCTCCCTCTTTCCAGTCTAAGCTTTTTTTAATGAGCTGGACAGTCTGAGCATGGAATCTGCGAATGAAAATAGATCGTTCTGACTTTCTCTGTAAAGTTCTTCCTTGCCTGCCGAACGCTGTTTTGGGGATTAAGGAGAGGGGAAATTCTAATGAAATCTCTGGAATTTGACAGAATCGTAAGGGTTTTATTTCTTTTGTAACACCAAAGCAGGGTGGTGATGACACTGAGTTGTTGATCTTCCAAGTTGACTTAGACTGACTGCTGATCCTGGACAGGCTTTAATTAAACATCCGATATCTCATTTCTTTGGAGATGACCCAGTAGACATTGAGTACATTGCGACCCGCAATTTTTCGGCGGAAGTCCATTAATCGTTTTCCGGCGCTGCCGGTTGAGGTTTTTCCATCTTTGAGAGCAGCAACCAGCAACCGACCGTGTTGCAGACCGAAGACAATATTTTCAAAACGATCGCTTTCCTCCTCAGTAGCCAGCTTTGCAAGTGGCTTTGCTTCGTTGAGAATCGATTCCGCTTTATTGAAAACAGCTTCACTGTAAATGGAGGGGTAAGCCCGCATGCGGTCGGGTCTTTTTAAATTGAAAAAGTTTTTGTTGTTTCCCAGCCCCACGGTGAATTTTTCCCAATACTCGTAATACTCTTTGGCAACATCTTGAAATGGGCCGAACGAGTCATAGAATTCGGCTAAGACCTCGTCGACGTCGGCTTCTGTATCCCAAAGCATTCTGGCCAGCACATAGTATGTAGGGCCGGTTGCAGCCCAGTAACCTTGTAATGCGTCAAAGTCGGTGGCTTGCAAACCGTTTTGCACTTGAAACTGTAAGTCTTCAGCCATTTGCCGGCTGGCCACAAACGGTGCCCCTTCGCCCAGGTAGAACAGCGAATTTGACCGCAGGAAAACGGTCGCTCCCAGATTTGACCAACCGAACCATTCGTCGGCCGACATTTTTTGATAATTGTCGGGTCGTGGATAGGCATTGAAGCCAACATAGCCCACCCAGACATTTGGTTCGATGTGTTTCAAGATTGTCGGCGGTGAACGATACTTGCTGTAGCCATAGGCTATGATTTTGGACTCCGGATCGATTTTTCGTGCGCGGATCGCCAACTCGTTGTACCAGCGGGCATACCGGTCGGATAAACTTTCCGGAAGGTTCGAGTGTTGAGGCCTCCCATCTATATCCGAACCATCTTCGACTGGTGGCAGTGATGAAAGTGCTGCGTTTGGGGCGGCATCCCACGAACGACAACGTTCACAAACACAAAACCCACCGCTGCCATCATTTTCACAGGCATTCACGCATAACCCTCGGGCTCCCTGTTGAGTGTACTTCTTCAGTTGTGCCAGTTGCATGTCCCATAGTTTTGGATTCGATACACACATCTTGACGAAATCGGGCTTCGACCTGGAGCGCGGGCGGCGTTGTCCATCTGGTTGCAATGCAAATACGTCCCGATTCGTCTTGTTGTATTTCTCCCACCAGTCGGTAAATGCATGGCCGTACGAAAGCTTGAACGATCTTCCTAAGCGCATTCGGCGGCTCCAGACTCGTTCGTCTTCCGAAATTTTTTCGTAAGTTTTCCCCAAATCGAGAAGACGACCGATGCCCTCTTTCTCATAGCCAACGCGGTGTTTATCCTGTGCGAGTAATCTTATGAAACGGACTTTCACGGTCGGCGTTTCACGAATGTTAAGTGAGGGCACTTGAATGGTTTTCTTTCGGGGAATTCGCATCCCTGTTTCACCGGGCCAAATCCAACGGCAACCAAGCTGGTCCTGCAGAAAATCGTACACGGCCCATAAAGTTCCTTTGCGGGCATTTTTTTTTCTGCCACCATCTTCACCAGCTAAAATCAGAACATTCGGCAGTGTTTTTACCACGAATGTTTCCGGTTCCCAATTTTTTGTTACCAGGCCAAGTCGTTGAGTGAGCTTGCCAGAACCAAATAAAATCAACGTCTTGGAACGACTCGGCTGCAGTTCGTTTTCTTTGATGATCGGTAGAGTCGCACCGGACATGATGCGAATGTGTTCCTGCAATTCGTTGGCCGCAATCGTCTGACTTTCGTTCGGACGCCCATTTGTCACAATGATGGCCATCGGTTTGCCATTTCTTACAAGTGTGACTCCCGACCAGTGGAAACAGTCTTTTTTGGCTTTTTGTTTGTGATGAAGGGGAAGGTGAGGGCAGCTTCCTGGTCATCGGTTTTCTGTGAGTGAGTTTTGTTGAAACCGGAGTGCGGATGAATTCACTCAGTTGAGAGAGATTGTTGCTGAAAACTTTGCTTGCCAGATACTTCTCACCTGCTGGCATCTTGGCCTGACCGACGAGACGTTCCCCGTTATACGTACTGATCCAGCGGCCTTTTGGATCGAGAGATGAGAGAATGCTTCGGACCTCAGCTTCTTCGATTTTCGGTTTGGGAATCGAACCGCCTGCTTTTAGTAATTCATAATTCTTTTGAATTTGCTCGATTCTGGAGTCGGTCTTCCAACCATAATGGGCGGGAAGATTTGAGTCGTCGTAGGTCAATCTATATTTTTTTCCACGGCGAACCATGTACAACGGTTTGTTCGTTTTTAATTCGTAATACCGAGCCAGTTTTCCTTCGGGGAGCAGAGATCGTTTTAGATAGGCTAATGCTTTGGGGATTGGGTCGAGATATTTTGTGTCGCCGGTCAGAGTGAAAATCGTCATCAACGTTTCCATTGCTTCCTGTGTTTCGTCACCCGAAACTCCTGGCGGCTCAAACTTGCGGGCCCAGATTGGCTGCATGTCATAATTATATTGCTGAGCCCAACCTGGCTGAGGTTCGGGCATTTGTGATTGAATCAGGAACTGCCCCAGCTTTTCTAAGGCGGTCTTATATTTTTCTTCGCCGTAAACCTGATGAGCCTGCAGTAATGCGCCTGCTACATATCCCGCTACATTGTCGTTGAGAGTATACATGTCCCAGTAATTTTTGATATGGCCTTCGGTTCTCCAGTCATAGTTCGGATAGTTTGCCTGCTTCGCTGGTGGGTCTGGTACACTGTCTTCATCCCAGACCTGGGGAAAGGCTCCGTTAGGAAATTGTGCATTCAATAACGCATCGAGCGCAATTTGTACCGATTCGTGAATTG
>CALOEF010000042.1:0-84201 GCA_942492165.1 uncultured Planctomycetaceae bacterium | reverse complement strand
ATGCGGCCATCAGTTCTGCTGTGTCAACATTTTCTATACAGTATTATCAGCAACCTGCATTTAGTACTACGGAGAAATTTTTGGTTTCTCTGTATAAAGATGTAACAAGAGAATATGAAGCATTAAAAGAGTTAGAAATCTTGAATTCGGAAGCCAGAGTATCACTGAACTTTCAGAATGCACATGATATTGAATGAAGAAGATGTGTGAATCAGCTGCAATACACTGCAGCAACAGAAGCAAAACAATGCCCCAGATACAATTTTAACTCAATATTGAGGGAATGATTCTTTATATCAATGTTCGATTCTCCAAGGGACCGAAATAGGTTATTGGACGCCCCATTTTTGAATTCAGGTTACGATGACGCGTTCAGCACATCAAATTACTGGGCGCGGCCATTACTGGTAGACAGCAGTGGTGATTGAAACGGACTCTCTATTCATGTCGTACTGCTGTCGGTCGGCGGTGCATCATTGCCGCAATGGTTGCAACAGACATTACACAAAAAAAACAGTGGAACAGGAATTATTTCTAGAATCTAGAAAACTGATAATTGTCCCATCCAGCTGGAATTGGTAATTTGTGTACCAGATTTTGGATCGGCCTGAAAAAGGATGAAGAAATATCTATCTCGAATTTGTTCACAGTTTCCACGACTAATCGAAGTTCATGGAGGCAAACTATGGGACGATTCCCCATGACAAATGGAGTCAGATATCTGAAGATCTTGCCGGAACAACTTGTATACAGCGACTCCCCAGCGGCAATAAATCTACAAACTTCATGAGTTGCCCTGGAGCATTGGCTTGATTTTCTGGATGCTCTCGTACTGATGTGAGAACTTCATGGGTCAATTACAGGCAGACGGAACGTGGATATCTCGTCGTCTCGGATATGGAGATCACAGATGCGCCATGAGGCGGTCAGTGACCAGTCTTACTGGACCTCATACTTCAAAAGGCATCGAAATGCGATTATCAAGAACAAACAGGACCTGGTTCAAAACAAAGAGCTGATAGAACGCAGTACTGACTCAGTCGTGAGCGTGAAAATGGGATTATGTTGCTTCCGGGCAGTCTAGCCGTTTTATCAAAGATCCTTTGAATGTCAGTTTCAAAACTGTTGAAGCACATCTAGACGCAAAAATTATGAAAAAAATGAAAGTTTGCAGTGTTCCCAAACTCAATTCAAATCGGAATTGCAAAATTACAGGTAACGGTTCAAAACAATCAACAAGTCACTAATCGAAAATCGAAAGTTTATATTTTCAATACTCGATTTGATATTTTCTTCTCATCCACATCGAATACTACTACCATGTGGTAACGAATTTGGATACTCACACTCGAACCGGAATGGAATGGAATTTCCCCATTTCGCACACGCCTTGCTCAGCATTCACAAACTGCGGGGTACTGCGACATCACGTTGCGACCGAGTCCCGGGTCAGAACGGCCGCCGCTGGTGTCCACAGCGACTCGAATCGGAGCCGGCGTGGTATACCACTGAGAAGCTCCCGACGGGACCCGGAAAGTCAGTCTCGATGTTTCGCATCGAATATCGGTCTCGTGCGCATCACACCGTGTTATCAATGTATTCTTACTCTGTCCGACAACAGCCTGCTCCACGTGGACAGGATAAAAACATCAAAGTTAGGAGCACATTTATTTTTTACGGCTTCAGGTTTCAAAAAATGGAACAATCGAGAATCTGAGAATACCGGATGGCGAAGATGTGAGGACGTACCGTACGCGGGTTACAATTTGAGCCACAACAAGTGGGAATGTTGTTTCAGCAAATGCAAAGAAGTGGAACACACGATATTCCCTTTTCAGAGTGTACACGTGGCGGCGAGGGATCCCGATATTCCAAATTACCGACACCAAATCGGAATTCGCGGGTTGCAACAAAATTGACATTCAGCAGGCACGAAAGACGCACACCAAATCGGCTACACGGGAATTACGGAGGGAAATTGAAAACACCACTTTTACTTCCCGCGAGATTTATTGAACTGAACCAAGAGCAATTCATAAAGCATCTGCTTGAAGTCTCGCTCTCCAAAAGCTTCTCTGAAATTAACATTTCCCGTTCGAACTGATTTGCCTGTTGCTGGACTCGCACTGGCGCGCGGGGATGCCGGCCGAACAAATTACCTTAAAATGACAGTGTTATTTCCATGTTTTCAGGTTCTTCCCGGAACCCAATAAATGGGCGTCTAGATACGGCCAAAATCTTTTTCAACTCATCCCCGGAACGGGATGTGCCGTTCCATACGAACCAACATCATCCAAACTCTGCCTGCTCTCGATGCTCATCTCGTCATAATAAATTTCCCGAACAGAAGGTTAAGAATTCGCTTGATCTGTTTGATCAACATCAGATGGATCAAAATCTTATAAAATGACTTGATTCTCAACTGGAAGTTGGAGACAATATCAATGATGTCGCAAGAGACTCTTTTGAGTCATCACACCACCGAGCCCACAATTTCGACGTCGCAACAGATGGAAAAGGGTCTGGCAGGATGTCTGGATGCTGCTTCTACAGTTTCGCTCATCTGCAGAAGCATCGTCCGGAGTGTTCTCCCGTCCTTCCATGAGGTAACAAGAGCACGATTCCACTATCGCTGCCATTTGTCTTCCGCACTCACAATAAACTGCATATAAAATCACAAACTGCGCTTCCCAGATAATCAGACATCAGCAATCCAATTGCCGTAACCATAATCAAAACCCAAAACCCCTGCTTCGAGAGTGGACTGTTGATTCAACACCCATTCATTCACATTGAGCGGTGCATACTTTTTCATGGTTCACATCGTGCAATACCTGCATATGATGACTGAGTACCTCGTTGAGCATCTTGACACTCACCGACAATTCCTCTGTCAACAGCTGACGCAAAGCGAGATTTCGGCTGCGTACTCCACCAATTGCCGCATCTACAATGTTCTTCAACGTTTCATTTCACCTTGAATTTTTCAGAGTAACTTCTTCCGGCAATTTGTTCTGCTCATCAAGAGCACCTCTCGTCTCATCAGAAGGTAATTTTCTCCACCTCGATACAGATCCCAACTGGCAGACTGCGTGAGGATATCGACTCGTATTTCCAAATGGGAAATACCTCCTCCCGTACCGCCCCAATACCACTGCTCTCAACATGCGTTGTAGAAATGTCCCGCACAGATGCTTCCGGATTTGTGGTGCCGTGTGCTGGTTCATCTCCTCGTTATGGCCACTTTTATTAGCAATACATATCAATGACGATATCCCGATGGAACTCTTCGAAAAGTTCATCGTTGGCCTGACCAGATAGTCGATTTTTCTGGCCTATTTACATGGAAAATGGGATTCGGCAAATTTTTAAGCGGGTCGTAAAAACCAACTGATTGCGCCATCACATGGATCGTTCCTCCGACTTTCTACTCAGGCTCTCCCCTGCAAAAGCAGCATCACCATGAATCAACAAACCATTCCCTGGTTCGGTCGATTTTCCCAACGATCCTGCTTGGCACGCATCCGTCCCACGGGATTCACGAACTTCCAGAGGTATCAGTTTCACAGAGTAAGATGCAACACAGCCGGATTCAGTCATCTCATTCAGTGCCTTGTGACATTCTCACTATCTCCACTGATTTCAGGAACTGAGTTCATAATTTCGAAAGATTTCAATTTATGTTTCTTGCCCATCACATTCGTCAGAGAAAATTCCCGCCATTTCCCAACACAATTTCATCAATGTCTCTGCTCACCGGCTTCTCTATGAGAATCCAACAAGTGGGAATTAAACTTCTTTTTTTCCTCAAGAGAAAAACTTTTCAAACCCACACTTGGATGCACCCTCACACCGCATCTGTCAGGCGATCCGGATTCTGGTCGTTCGAATTTGAGAAGCTGCGTACTTTCCATTCGGTTTTTTGTTACTCACATGTAAACTACGATGTGCATAAATCCGGCACCACCGAGAGCTCTCTCCGTACGCCGCGAGCGACCAATAAACGTTGACGTAGAAAAAGACACGGCAAATTTTCCGAAAAATCATAACCAAAAGGTATGCAAGCTTACCTAATGGGGTCCACGAGTCAGAATATCTCTCGCACACGATAACTGCGGATGAGCTGACCGAGACGTTCTTGACGATCAGCGATTTTCAATGTTCGATTTGTCAGTCCTCTGTGGCTTGCTCGGGGGTTGAACATCGCATGATTTGAAGGATGGACGCGAAAGTTGCGATTCTCGGGACGACAATTTCGCCATTTCCTGAGAAATCTGGTGACTGATAACTCATACAAAGATTCAACGAATTTCGAACTTAATTCAAACAACTCTGGCGGAGGCCTATTCCCATTTTGATTTTGATGGAGGAATTTGAATTCCCGCCTTTCCGGGCTGAGAGAAGTACGAACATATGTGATATTATACAATTCCAACAACAGTATTTGTAAGAATCCAGTAGTACGATAAATCTACAATTCTACATTGGTTAAGATCAGAGATTTCCGCCGGCAAGTTTGCCGACTTGTTTGCCGAGCCAAGAAAGTTACCAAACTCTTTTCTCTTTCCTACTCATCGCTGCCAATCTTTTTATCCAAATTTCCTAGAATAGAATAATGGGAATGAAGGGGTGCCAGGTAATCCAGGAGAACTTGTGCAACGTCTCCAAATCCGGCGGTTGCCGCACAAAAAAACCGGCTTTGATGTACTTCACATCAGGCTGAAAATTTGATGAAATCTGAGTTTCACGTCACCGCCAGACTGACGTACAACTACATATCGCTCGTTCGTGACGTCATTGAGAGTGCACTGAGCGTTGCCTACCGTGTAGTGATTCAAAATAATACAGCATGATTACACCTTCTCGATATGGATCAAGTGGTTGTGGATTCAACCAGGTCCAGAACTCTTCTGGAAACACGGCAAGGTATTGGCTGTGACATCACCGTCATTTCCATTTCAACTTGTTGCGCTGCTGGTTGGAGCTTCTGCCTGTCCAGCTGCTGCAGGTGCTTCTTCAGCTCGGTTTTGAGCTCATCTTCTTGGCACCACGCTTTGCTTCCTCAATGTTTAAGATGTAGAAACTCGGCAATCAAAAATTGATTTTCCTGCAAAACAGAAATTACAATCTGGGTATCAGATTTCTATGCCTTAATCTCGACATCAAGACTCTGAAACATACCATTTTCAGATTGAAAAATTCAGCAGCTCAAGAACAGAGCACGGACTTCTCAAACTTTCCAAGATTATTTCCACGATGAAGACAAAATTTGCTTGTTGACTAAAAACAACTCGATTTCATCTCCTCTCTACATGTATCGTTCGTGTGCAAGATCAATTCCCATCAAAGAGTGCCTTTAAAGGATCCAGTCAAAGACATCATCAAACCTTGCATTCTAGTTGCTCACTCGGGGCTCAAGGTCCAGATCTGAATTCATCGAAATGAAATTCAAACTCAGATCTTTGTCCAAACTCCAAGATACCGATTGCCATTTCCTTTGATGCAGATCGCTTCTGCCAGTTTGCACGTCAGATCAAGCTCATTCTGATCCAGCAGATAACTTGAAGGCGATTCAACCTCAAATCCAGTTCATTAGTGAGAGACCGCTCGGAAATTTCACAATCGGATCCAGGCCAATAAATCGGCTCCACGATGGTCAAATTCCCGTTTCAGCTCGCATCGGAAACGATTGCAGTATCAATTGATTCCACCGCCAGTTGGCCATCAACGGTGCATTCTCACCCGACTTGAATTTCAAAATTCCCGCTACGAGTCGTGTCTGCGGGGATCAAGGCATCCAGTGGGTTTCCGAACTCCCGGTGAAGCGTTGCACCTCCCACTCAGTACTAATGCTCTTCGACATGACTCGCAAAAGGACACAGAGAACAACCCCACAATGCCACCCATGTAACAGAACAGTAGTGTAGTCATGGTCTCGGTATATCGGAATTACCGTCCGCTGCATAAGAAACACCATCTTCCAAATTCGGTACCGCTGTCGTGGTGTCGAGATCAGAGTACAGCCTACATGGTTGCATCATCATCCAGAGTCACTACTCGGCAACAAGTCGCCTTGCTCATCGATGGCGCAATTTGACCTCTCACCTAATTGCTCCACCAAGATCAAGTAATATGAGTTGAATATCAAGTGGTTACCTCCAGCTCAATGTATCTCGCCATTATCAGGCAACATCTCATACCTCATCGATATATCAGCTCAAAACACTGTCGCCGCTACCGTCATCATGGTGTTGGCAGGAGTTGTTCATATCTCGGTCACCTTTTAGTCACCTACAGTTACTGATAAAGAAGTTCGTGTCTTAAAGCTCACAGAACCACTCTTGCCGAAATCGAGCGCCCAGACATAGGGTGAGTCTGTGTCAAGCGCTACCTGCCGCAGAAGGAAATTGTGAACTGTGCCAAATCGGTGAAACTGATGGAATATCATCGTTGATGTCACAGGCAATCGCCCAGAGGTCGCCGTCGACATACGGGTCGCAGGCCATCGGCCAGATTGACATTCACATTGGTCCTCTTCGAAATCGCAACATCATCCTGCTCCGTTTAATTCCCAAACTTAACACGCGCTACGTTTCCGTTGATTTCCCGCTTTCTCACTATTACGTCCCACTAATGAGGTAACAACACGTGGTTGCATCATCGACGACCAGCAGCGCGTTGCCGCGGCAGTAAAGAAATCGGTATTATAATAAATCGAGATGCTCCGCCACTGCTCGCCAGCTGGGATCTCGACCCAGAAAGTACCCACTCACCAATCCATGACACTGCCCGGTGTTGCACGCTACCGGATGCAATTGAAAATCGTTCGACTTTCGCACGACAACCAGATTCATGACGTCCAACAAGTTTGACTGACTGCAACAGACTCTGTCCCATGTAATGGATCAGAGTGTCTTCCACGGCACTGTCAGGTCATAACTGCCCACATCAACATCCGGCAAGACCAGGAGGTCGACCGGCAAGTCGATGTGCTCCATACCGGAATTGTCAGTTATACTCACTCAATATGTGAAAAGTCGCTGCTGATAAAAAGTTGAGCACTGCGAATGTACTAAACGAATCCAAACCACCATCAATATCAAATTTGACTGTATGTACTGTCATCCGAGAACCAACTTCATCGTCAACACAAGATACACACACTACCAGACTTGCTGCAAACATATCTGCGTCTACACGACAGTGACTACCATTCGCATCCAGCTGAACTCGGAACATATCCACATCCAGTGATCTACGCTGCTGGTTGCTCAATTGTTCCCCAACAGCCTCAATGGGACTGGTCCACGTAGCGGAGACGCACCTCGTCTGTCCATATTCGTTTGAATTCCAAATGAAAGTGTCGGGAATTTTCAAGTACAAATTTCCCGAACTCGGCGATTTCCGACTCCTGGTCTGCGACGGGTACGCAGCAATTGCCGATTGAAATTGTCGGCAAGCCATCCGTCGTCTCTGAAGCAACTGCATCACCGAGCGTGATAAACGAGTCCGGTTTCCTGACCATTTGTACGTTCATCTCTCCGGATACCGGAGCCGCCAGGACTTCTTGGTTCGCCCATCGAACACATCTTCGAGAAGATCACCAAAACGAGGAGCGTCTCGGAAGGTCGAGAATCACCAGCTGGATTCACTCAACAGCTTGAATGCTGACGTCACAAGAATTCGATTTGTTGAGTATGTGCCCCAACAACAGAAATCTGGAAGCCGGGGAATTCGATCAACGGAATATTCAACAGGGTCAGCAGCGGCTTCTCTGCAAAAACGAAGGTCTCACCAGTAATGCCATTCGACAGTTGTTGTCGCCTGAATATATCGATTTGAAAACTGAAAAAAATCCTTCAAATTGGAAATTGGCACCGATCATCCCAAAGAAAATCGAGGTCAACAGAGTCGGGGTTGTCTTCCTCGCCAGTGGACTATGCCAGAATCCCAAATCTCGAGATGAGCTGATCACCAGCCAGACTTCAACCACATAGTTTCCTCTCCCACAATGAATTCTGCCTGCTCAGGAGGAGATCACTGATTTCATCAACTTCAGGTGAAACAGACATGTTTTTGGTCGGTGAGAAGTTGTTCGAATCCGGAAAATGTTTTCCAGATCACCATTGTAAAGTTTATCGATAATGCTGGTCAATAATATCGTTAGTCCAGAAATTCGATATCAGCCAAGCACTGAAAATCGAAAATTGCGAGTTGTCGATTGCCGTCTGCAAAACAATATTCAGGCTGACAAGGTAGTCGCGACCACGTGCCGAAATGATCAAAATCACGTTCTCGAGAGTTTCAGAAACTGATTTGATAATCCAGATTCCAGAACATTGACAAGTTGCACATTCCGACAATAGCCAAGACGAAAATAAGGAGGTCACGACATCAGCACAGCCAGGGGCTCACCAAGTGTTGAGGGTCATGTTGGTCAGAACATCAGGAGAGAACGTCATCTGGAGCTCAGCGTATTTCAGCGGAAAGATGGTCGAATGGATGTGCCATCTATAACTGATCAGTACTCATTTCCGAGATCGACAGAATCTACCAGAAATACTGGCAAGACATCAACAGAACTACACATTGATCTAACCTCATGGGTCAATCATATCAATGGGATCGTCTCAAAGAAAGTTATCCAGATCAATGGCAGGTTCTGGAGTCAGACCATCTCGTACAAGATCGGGGTGTTCACGTTCACAACCATCAATAATTCATTACTTCCGGTATCAGTTACAAATGCTGTGTCCGTACTACCGTTACTGTCATTGATCGAATATAAAAAGGTCTGTATCACTAAACCTGGTAATACCAGTTTGTCCGACAAAGTCGTCCATCTGATCGAGAGTACCGTTATATCTGATGCAGCCAATAACGGAGTGTCAACATCCCACTGTTACCCTAGCCATAGTGGGGCATATCAATTTGTATTCAGCACATCGGTGGCAACAGTAGCCACCAGGCAGAGACCTCATCGTCTGAACATCAAAATTCAGCCTAATAGGAAGTCAAAGTTCACGTCGTTGACAAAAATCGGAAAATGGGGAAAATCGGGTATCGCCCCATCGGTGATCGTATATGAAGAGGCAGACTATTTGGCAGATCTCTCGAACTGACAATGGGGAAGACACTGCACATCGAGCAGATAACTGAAGCCAAAGCAAAGGTGGAGACCACTGTCACCACTGGTGACAGTAGCGGACTGGCTTCTCAGGACATCTACAAATGTCGGATTTGCAGCTTCAACTGGTCGTACATCCGTTAATACTGACGGCCAGATCATTACACATTGATCAATATTAATCTACAAGGATGTCATCTCTGGCTGTCGGCATCAGAAGTAACCGAAGCCGTCAATACCATCTGTACGGTTGGAAGACTTTCAAACGCATCACTGGACGTAGTGAATGTCCCATCCGCGTTAACAGAGCACCTCGAAGTTAAAAGCAAACGGACTGCAAGGGACAGCACCACTAACAATATCTGCACCGAATAGGATCGACAAACTGCCGGATCTGCAGCAAACATATCTGCACTATTCAACATCACCATCCATTGTAAACAAGATCAATGATGGCCACAGGATCACACCGGTGCCGGGTTGCCAAGTCAGACAAAATCTCCCGGCTGTCTGCAATCGTATAAGTGAAACTGTCACTGACATCCAATATCAGCCAAAGACAGATTTTTCAAGCACCATCTGACTGCAGCTGATCAAAGCAGAAGCACTCCGAAGTCAGTGTGATCAAAGCTCCCCACATCAGGGACTCCCACCATTCAATAAGGTCACGGTAAAAGACTTACACATCGTGCTGAAAATGGGACATATACTCACATTCAGCAAACGCACATCGATAGGCTGTTCACAATTATTGATTGTAATGTTACTCTCCGGTTGTCGGTAATCGCAGGGCCCAAATGCACATTCGGGTCATAGCCGAATGTGTACAGCCCCGCGTGGATCGAGATATTCCCGAAGTCACAGTCGTGACTGCTCAACAAATACACCCGTACTCGTCCGCCGTCGTCGGATTTTACCCTCATTAACACCGCGTTCTCATCCGTTGTACATCACTGATGGCCACATCGCCACAGCGGCCAAAATGGTCGTGGCAACCGAAGCTGTCACTACCATTCAAAATGGTTGGAAGAGCATCTCGAAGTCAAAGCAAACGGACGTCTACGACAGTAATCATTCTCGTCACATCCCGTGACTGGCTTCAGTCGTCGATTTTGCAGCAACACTGCTCATTCAACACCGTGCTTCTCATCCAGCCGCATTATCACAGGATCATCGTTCACAATTATTGATTGTGGGTTGCGGTTGCCGTATCGGTGTTACCCCGGTTGCCGGTAATCGTATAACTGAACATTACCATCTGTAAATATCGGTTGAGCCAAATGCACATTCGATCGTAGCGAATCCATCTGCCATGTTAATCGTTAACTTCGGGTGCTCTGTTAACGATTAACGCGGATGGGACATTCACTTACGATCCGAATGGTGCATTTGAAAATCTTCCAACCGGTACAGATGGTAGTGACAGCTTCGGTTATACGATTACCGACAGCCAGGGTGGCACGATCAACGTTACGATGACAATCAATGGTGTGAACATATCCTGAGATTATCGATGACACGTTTACAACGGATGAGAACATCGCCTGCTGACTGGTCGAGCAGTGAGCTTGGGCAAATCCGGCGACGGCGGAGAGGGATACTGCGGTGGACTATGCCACTGACACGGGGGTGACGGGTGGAGGGCACGGACTACACGGCTGCGAGCGGCACGGCGACGATTACGGCGGGCGCCACGAGCACGACGATTGAAGTGACGACGCTGACTGACGATTCTGTGGAGCAAAACGAGCAGTATGTTATACGATACCTATGCCAGGGTGGCACCGATACGGCGACGCTCATCGGTGTGACGTAGCCACGCTGAGATTACAATCGACAGCCAGGTGTTGAATGGCGAGTAGTGTGTTTGCGGTCAATGACGATGACACTGTGACCATTGAGATTAATGAAAGCCAGTACTCGATGAGGCATCGCCTGCGACGTGTGGTGCGGCACTGGCGGAGACAGATCTCACGGTGGACTATGCCACGACCGGGGGTACGGCCACCGAGGGCACTGACTACACGGCTGCGAGCGGCACGGCGACGATTACGGCGGGCGCCACGAGCACGACGATTGAAGTGACGACGCTGACTGACGATTTTGTGGAGCAAAACGAGCAGTATGTTGTGAACCTGTCGAATGCGCTCATCGGCAGTCGCACGCTGGCGATTACCGACAGCCAGGGCGAGGGTACGATCAATGACGATGACACTGTGACCATTGAGATTAATGACACGTCATCGGATGAGGCATCGCCTGCGACGTTCACGGTGACCTTGGGCGGCACGGCGGAGACGGATATTACGGTGGACTATGCCACGACCGGGGGTACGGCCACCGAGGGCACGGACTACACGGCTGCGAGCGGCACGGCGACGATTACGGCGGGCGCCACGAGCACGACGATTGAAGTGACGACGCTGACTGACGATTTTGTGGAGCAAAACGAGCAGTATGTTGTGAACCTGTCGAATGCGCTCATCGGCAGTCGCACGCTGGCGATTACCGACAGCCAGGGCGAGGGTACGATCAATGACGATGACACTGTGACCATTGAGATTAATGACACGTCATCGGATGAGGCCATCGACTGATATGTTTACAACGGATGAGCATGGGTTGAATGGTGGAGAAGTGTATTACGGTGCAATATGCCGACGACGGCGGTACGGACACTGAGAGCAAGGACTACACGGCTGCGAGCGGCACGTGTGACGAGTACGGCGCGGCGCCTGTCAAGCACGACGATTGAAGTGACGACGGGTGACTGACGATTAAGTGGAGGAAACTCACTTACGAGCAGAATGTTGATTTGAAAATCTGTCGAACGCGGTACAGATGGTAGTGACACGCTTCGGTTAACGATTACCGACAGCCAGGGTGGCACCGATACGGCAACCGTTAATATTACAATCACCAAAGTAAACGATGATCCTGTGGCCGTCGATGATGCGTTTACAACGGATGAGAACACGGTGTTGAATGGTGCGAGCAGTGTGTTTGCTGCAAATCCGACGACGGCGGACAGTGATCCTGAAAGCCAGTCCTTTACTGTCACGGGTGTGACGGGTGGTGCGGCTCCTGTCGTAGGCAGTCCGTTTGCTTTGACTTCGGGTGCTCTGCTCACGATCAACGTGGATGGCACATTCACTTACGATCCGAACGGTCAGTTCGAAAATCTGGCAGTGAATGAATCTACTACAGATAGCTTCACTTATACGATCACCGATAGTCAGGGCGGCACCGATACGGCTACGGCCACGATTACGATCAACGGTGTGAACGATCCTGTGACCGCAAACGATGATGCCATCACAACCAGTAAAAATCAAACATTGAATTTTGATGTTCGGATCGATGAGGTCTCTGGTGGTATAGCTACCGTTGCCGATACTGATCCGGATACAAATGATATGCTTTCTGTAACTAAGATTAACAGTGGGACGATTACGACCTCCGTTATATTGGCATCAGGTGCAACAGTTACTCTCGAATCAGATGGGACTTTGACATATGACCCTACCAATGCAAGTCAGTTCTTTGGGCTATTACCAGGATTTAGTGATACAGACACCTTTACCTATTCGATCAATGACAGTAACGGTGGTACGGACACAGCGACGGTAACTGTAACTGTTACCGGAAGTAATGAATTATTGATGGTTGTGGGCGATGGTTTACCCGATCTTGTACGAGATGGTCTGACTCCAGAACCCGCCATTGATCTGGATGCTTTCTTTAGTGATGCTGATCCCGGTGATATGATTGATTATGCTGTTACGATCAATGTGGATCTATTAGATGGTAGTTCTGTTGATGCCTTGCCAGCCAATTTCTGGGTAGATTCTGTATCGATCTCCGGAAATGAATTACTGATCAGTTATAGTGCTTATGCATCCAACCAGGTTCGACTTCCGCTGGAAATTACCGTCACAGCGAGTTCGGATGATGGGCTCTCTCCTGATGTTGAATCGACATTCACATTAACACCTGACCCTCAACAAACACTTGAAGTGCGATTGCAGGCCCGGTCAGCAGCGGCTTCTGGTCGCGACTTCACTTATTTTCGTGCTGAAGATCTTGCTAATCCGGGAACAGGGTTCTTTCAACTTGTCAATGGTTTACAGGATCTGGATTATCAAATCGATCTTACAGAATATTCGAACATTGATTTTGATCATTCGGATGGTGCGACTACGGATGACGATCTACGGTCGATACGAATTATTGATACTGCAGATAGTAATCAAACCTTATTCACAATTTTCGATTTTGGATTAGCGGCTGACAGCCCTGCCATCGACGGGGACATACTGTCAGGCACCTCGACTAACGGTGAATTATTGACTCGTGCGCGATTATCGATAAGCTTTACAATGGTGATCTGGCTGTCCGGGTTGATTTTGACGGGAGTGGTGGATTCAGTATACTCGCCGGCAAAAACATATCTGTTTCACCTGAAGTTGATGAAATCAGTGATCTTCCTCCTGAGCAGACGGAATTCATTGTGGGAGAGAGCTATGTGGTTGAAATCTGGCTGAGTGATCAACTCGCTCAGCAGGTTCTGGCTAGTCAATCTAGCGAGAAGACTGGTATTTCCTCTGTTGACCTCGATTTTCTTTGGGATGATCCGATTGCCAGTTTTGCTCAATTTATTGATGTTAATGCTCCTAACGGATTTTTCAGTTTTCCAGCGGTAGGAGGAACCATTCAACAAAACAACGGAATCATCGATATGATTCAGGCGACAACAACTAATCGAGGTGGCATTACTGGTGGATATGTAAGACTCGGAGTTGTTTCGTTTTTTGCAGAAGAAGCCACTGCTGACCCTGTTGAATATTCCGTTGATCTGACATCCGATACTAACTTCATACAGAGAGATACAGATCCTATCGATCCCAGCCAGATTTCTATTGTTGGGGCATCGATAACACATACTCAGCCATCCGAATTCTTTATTCAGACAGATCAAAGTAATCTTACTGTTACAGGAACCGTTACCGTACCTGGAGTTGGTACAGTCAATCTGGTCAAACAATCGGGTACTTTGGATAGTACGGATTTGAGTGGTCGTTTCCAGATTGTCGTAGATGATTTTAATGACCCGTCCAGCATTCAGATCGTGGATTCGTTTGTTGAAATTAATCCAGCTGGTGATTCTCGACCGAATCGAGGTGCAACCGGCGCATTTGGTGACTTTGATTTAGCAGATTTTGGTTTGCAGGGTGCTGATCTTCTCGAAGATGTGTTTCTCACATTCGATGGGCAATTAAGTCTGGCGATTCGTGATGCGATTGCTGCTGTCTTTTCCAGTAATCAGGCTATCGATGGAAATGGACTGTTCGATATTTCAGAGGAATGGACATTACAAAATGGTCAAGTAGACTCGTTTATCACATTGCCTGACAGCGGTGATGCAGTGCTTCCCGGAAGCGATAATTCAGAAACGACGGATGGCTTGCCATTGGAATTCTTCAATCCCGCAACCGCAGTGCCTTTCGGATTACCATCCTGGAGCCAGGGTAGACTCAGAGAAACATCGCCGAGTTCAGGAGAATTTGTACTTGAAATTCCTATCAGTCGTACACTTTCATTTACAGATTCAAACGGGGCTATGGTTGAACTGAGTTATGAAGGTTCTGTCTCCGCTACATTCAATACGGACCAGTCTGATCAGTTTGGCGATACAACGGGTGATGCACACGATACCGGGTTGGACTCTGCTACACCGGAAACGAAAGTGTTCCAGGGAACAATTGGTAATAACAGCGTGATCGCCGATCCTTTGCTGGATGTGGATATGTTCGAAGTTCAACTGGATGCGAATGGCCAGGTCACTGTCGATGTAGACGCAGATATGTTTGCAACAGGTCTCGACAGTATTGTTCGTATCTTTGATGTTGACGGAAATGAAGTTGGTTCTTCGGATGACGATACAGCCCCTGATGAATTTGATATTGTTGGTGGTTTGGATTCGTTTATTACATTCACGAATAACTCTTTATCAGCAGCGACTTTCTATATTGGAGTGAGTGCCTTTGATAATTCCGGTTATGATGCAACATCGACTGCCGGTCGACCTCCTGGTGTTGCTGCAGATGATGTGGGCAGTTATGACCTGACAATTACCGTGGGAGACGCTCCTGATCCATTACATGGGACAGAGTCTGTTGCAGTCAGTCAAGAGCTGATTGAGGGAACGTCTGTGGATCTGGTTGTCGTGCGAAATCAGACAGACCTTAATTCATCCGGTAGCATTGCCGCTTTACCGGGCAGTGATACATGGATTGATGAGTGGAGTACTTTCTGGGTCGAAATCTATGTGGAAACGGCAGACGCGAAGGGTGTTACAGAGGCATCTGTCGATTTGAATTATAATACCGATTTCTTTACTGCCACTGACATCGAATTCAGCAACGCGTTTGCTGATTCAGGCAATGCTGTCGTCGATGATGCAACCGGTGTTGTTACCTCATTAAGTGGGACAGCCAATAGTGAGAAAGCGGGAAATCAACGGAAAACATTGTTAGCGCGTGTTAAGTTTGAGTCGCTGGAGCAGGATGATGTTGCGATCAATTTCGAAGAGAAATTCATCGGCCCACATGCATTGGGACTGTCACTCAGTAATGTGAATGTCAATCTGGCCGATGATACTGCGACCAGTATCATTGTCGGCGAGACACCTGAAACCGACCTCTGGGCGATTGCCTATGACATCAACGATGATGATTCCATCAGTTTCACCGATTTGGCACAGTTCATTTCCTTCTACGGCGAGAATGTACTTGATACAGACTCACCCTATGTCTGGGCGCTCGATTTCGACAAGAGTGGTTCTGTGAACTTTAAAGACCTGAGCTTCTTTATCAGTAACTATGGAGTGACTAAAGGTGGTGACCGGGATGTAGTTTATCCTGCCAACTTCCTGCAGCGATGGTACGGTAAAACGACCGATATTTCAGGTAGTTCATCTATCGATGAGGTTATGGATGTTGCCCTCGGAATGTGGCAGGATGCATTAGGGCTGGAGCAACCACTTGATATTCAACTCGTAATTACTGATCTTGGTGGAACGCAATTAGGTGAAGGTCAAATTACTGCCGTCGATGAAGCAGGGCGACCTGTTGCCGGTATTGTGACTCTGGATGATGATGCAGCCGGCTTAGGCTGGTACTCTGATCTCGACACCACGGCCTTTGGCGGTACCGAGCTGGAAGGTGGTGTTTCTTATACAGCGGACAGTAATTCCGATGCCGCCGGTCATTATGACTTACTTACTGTTCTGTTACATGAAATTGGCCATGTGGCCGGGTTCACCCAATCCTATGCTCCTTTTGCGAGTCATGTCGAAGCAGGTGCTGGTGGAACGTTGATGTTTGTTGGCAGTGGATTTGAAGCAACTCTGACGAATGATGGTTTGCATCTGGACGAAACCATTCATGCGGGCGACGTCATGAATGCAACACTTTCACCGGGAGTTCGGAAACTTCCCTCAGAACTGGATGCCTTGATCCTGCAGACGACTCATGAAGCTGCAGCCAGCGGGAATTTTGAAATTCAAGTCGGAGTGAATGCACCGTTGATGGCCAACAATCCATTAGTGGAGCAATTGGAATCAATTGATACTGCAATCGTTTCCGATGCAGCAAAACAGAGTTTGACCATCGTGGAGCCATTTGTTGGCCTGGATCCGATTGTGATTGAAATTTCCAACAGTCTCACTGAACTGAATGAAACGATTCTCCCTGAACTGGATTTGAGGTTGAATCACTTGAATCTCAAGTTATCTGCTTTGGATCAGAATGAGCTTGATCTGACGGTCCTGGAAGACTTGAGCGAAAAACTGGTCAACGATCTGCATCAAAATGGCTTATCAATCTTGGAGTTTGGACAAAGATCTGAGTTTGAAGATTTCGATTTCGATGAATCAGATCTGGACCTGGCCGGGTTGAGTGAACAACTAGAATCTGGGTTTGATGATGTCTTTTCTGACTGGATGGGACCAATCCTTTAAGGCACTCTTTTGAACACGATTTTTAAATGAGCCCCGATCGGTGTCTTAGAACATGATCAGGGCTTTTTTTACTGAACGATACATGGAATGGATGCTGTAGGGGAGATGGGTAATCGAGTTGTTTTTAGTCAACAAACTTGAATTTTCGTCAACCATCGATGAATGTCTTAGAAGAGTTTTGAAGTCCGTGCTTTCTGTTCTTGAATACTGAACAATCTAATGGTATGTTTCAGGAGTCTTGTGTCAGATTAAGGCATAAGAATCTGATACCCAGATTGTAATTTCTGTTTCTGCAGGAAAAATCAATTTTTGATTAGTCAGGATTCCAGTTTCTGGAACCATTTACATCTTAAAGAATTAGTTACATTGAGGAGAAACAAAGCGTGAGTGCTAAGAAAGATGATAAACCAGCTGAAGAAACCACTGCAGCAGCACCTGAACAGGCAGAAGCTCCAGCTCAGCAACAGCAACAACAGGTTAAAGTAAATGACGGTGATGTCACAGCCAGCTACGCTAATTTCTGCCGTGTTTCAAGTACTCCAGAAGAGTTGATTCTGGACCTGGGATTGAATCCACAGCCACTTGATCCCGCCAATACAGAGGTTAATGTCGGCCAACGTATTATTTTGAATCACTACACGGCCAAACGCTTGCTCAGTGCACTCTCAATGGCCTTACAACGTCACGAACAGGCATTTGGAGTCTTGGAAACGGATATCCGTAAACGAGTTGTACGTCAGTCCTAGTGCAGTGACGTGAAAACTCAAGATTTCATCAGAAACACCGGCTTGATGTGAAAGTACATCAAAGCCGGTTTTTTTGTGCGCCAACCGCCCGGATTTGAATTCGACGTTGCGCAAAGTTCTCCTGGATTACCCTGGCACACTCATTCCCATTATTCTGGTTTTTCCTGAGAATTTGGATAAAAGATTGGCAGCGATTGAGTAGGAAAGAGAAAAAGAGTTTGGTAACTTTCTTAATGGCTGCGTAAGTCAGCTAGAGAAACGCGCTGGAAATCTCTGATCTTAACTAATGTAGAATTGTAGATTTATCATACTCTGGATTCGTTTTACAAACATTTCCGATCTTCTGTTGTTGGAATGTATATAATATCACATATGTTCGTACTTCGTCTCTCAGCCCGGAGAGGGCATTATGCTTGACAAACCAGATTCAAATTCACTCCATCAAAATCAAAATGGGAATGGGCACTATGAAAGTCAGTTGCCCGCAGAGTTAATCGACGAATTAAGTTCAGAGTCGATTACGTTCGTTGAATCTTTGTATGAGAGTTATCTGGAGTCACCAGGCTCCGTTTCTCAGGAATGGCAGGATTATTTTAACCGGTTTCCCCATAAATCGTCCCGGAGTCATAACTCACGTTTCGGTCCATCCTTCAAATCCCATACGATGTTCAACCCCCCTGGCGAGCAGAAGCCACAAAGGACTGACCGTCAGACGATGAAAATCGCTGATCGTCAAGAACGTCTCGATCAGCTCATCCGCAATTATCGTGTGCGGGGGCATATTCTGGCTTCATTGGACCCATTAGGTAAACAGCAGGCCACGCCTGCTGAGTTGATGCCTGAGTTTTATGATTTTTCGGAAAAAGATTACGACCGTGTCTTTTCTACGTCAACGTTTGGTGGTCCTTCACGGCGTACTTTACGTGAAATGATACAATGGCTGCGGAATACCTATTGTCGCTCGATTGGTGCCCAGTTTATGCACATCGACAGTTTGCATGTCCGGAAGTGGCTGCAAAACCGAATGGAAAGTACTGCCAACTTTCTCAAATTCGAACGACCAGAAGCGATCCGAATTTTACGTCGCCTGACAGATGCGGTGGTATTTGAAGAATTCATCCAAAAGAAGTATGTGGGTTTGAAAAGTTTTTCTCTTGAGGGCGCAGAAAGTTTAATTCCCTTGTTGGATCTCGCCGTAGAGAAAGCCGGTGAGCAGGGCGTTGATGAAATTGTGTTCGGAATGGCGCATCGGGGGCGTTTAAATGTTCTGACGAATGTGATGGGCAAGAAACCTCGTGAAATCTTTCGAGAATATGAAGACTCAGTTCCTGAAATCAGTGTTGGTCGTGGAGATGTGAAATATCATCTGGGATATAGTTCTGACTGGATGACTGAATCCGGGCACAATGTGCATCTTACTCTGTGCTTTAATCCGAGCCATCTGGAGTTCGTGAATCCCGTTGCTATGGGGCGGATGCGTGCCAAGCAGGATCGTTGGGAAAACATCGACCGAACCAAGGGAATGGTTTTGTTGATTCATGGTGATGCTGCTTTTGCAGGAGAAGGTGTAGTCCAGGAAAGCCTGAACCTGAGTGAATTAAAAGGATATCGAACCGGAGGAACGATCCATGTGATCGTTAACAATCAGATTGGTTTTACGACAGATCCTGAGCAGAGTCGGTCATCGACCTATGCAACTGACGTTGCCAAAATGTTGCAGATCCCCATTTTCCATGTAAATGGAGAAGATCCAGAAGCGGTAGCACAAGTGGTCAGACTGGCAATGGACTTTCGAAAAGAGTTCCATCGGGATGTCGTCATTGATATGTATTGCTATCGCCGACGTGGCCATAACGAAGGAGATGAACCATCCTTTACGCAACCACAAATGTATGACACGATCCGGAAGCATGCATCTGTGCGGGACAGCTTTCTACAACGCATGTTGGAACGCAAGTCGGTAACCCAGGAGGACGGTGATCGCTTACGGGAGGAGAGTATTTCCCATTTGGAAGCAGAATTAGCTGCAGCACGAGTCGATAATTATCCTCACACGGTAGATCTGCCAGTTGGGATCTGGGCCGGCTATCGAGGTGGAGAAGAATTACCTTCTGATCAGATTGACACGGGAGTGCCTGTAGAGAATCTCATGAATCTCTTGATGAAGCAGACAGAATTACCGGAAGAGTTTACTCCTCATAAGAAAATCCAAAGGTTATTAAGCGTTCGAAAAGACATGGCGAATGGCGAACGGAAATTGGACTGGGGTGCAGCCGAAAGTCTCGCTTTTGCGTCCTTGTTGACAGAGGGTTATCGGATTCGGGTGAGTGGTCAAGATGCTCAACGAGGTACTTTCAGTCATCGCCATGCGGTATTGCACGATGTGAAAACCGGAAAAAAGTATACACCGCTCAAGCATCTGGTGGATGGGCAGGGGAAAATGGAAATTGTCAACAGTCCACTCTCAGAAGCAGGGGTTTTGGGTTTTGATTATGGTTACAGCCTGGATTGCCCTGATGGTCTGATTATCTGGGAAGCACAGTTTGGTGATTTTTGTAATGCGGCTCAGGTGATTATCGATCAGTTTATTGTGAGTGCGGAAGATAAATGGCAGCGATATAGTGGAATCGTGCTCTTGTTACCTCATGGGTTTGAAGGACAGGGGCCAGAACACTCCAGTGCGCGTTATGAACGATTTCTGAAGATGGCTGCAGATAGTAACATCCAGATTGCAGTTCCAACGACACCAGACCAGTTTTTCCATCTGTTACGACGTCAGATGATACGAAAGTGGCGTAAACCATTAATTGTGATGACTCCAAAGAGTCTCTTGCGACATCGTGATGCTGTCTCCAGCTTCAATTCGATGAAATCAGGGTCATTTTATAAGGTCATTGCTGATCCATCTGATGTTGATCCCAAACAGGTCAAGCGAATTCTGCTCTGTTCGGGAAAGATTTATTATGACTTGAATGAGCATCGAAAACAGGCAGAACGAGATGATGTTGCTCTGGTTCGTATGGAACAGCTTTATCCCGTTCCAGAGGATGAGTTGAAAAAGATTTTGGCCGCCTATCCTGAAGGAACGCCCGTTTATTGGGTTCAGGAAGAACCTGAAAACATGGGAGCCTGGAGGTTTCTTTACTGTCATTTTAAAGGTAATTTGTTCGGCCGGCATCCCCTGAAAGGAATCTATCGCGCAGCCAGTGCGAGTCCAGCAACAGGTTCAGGCAGAAGTCATCAGTTCGAACAGGAAATGTTAATTTCAGAAAGCTTTGGAAACGAAGACTAAGCAGATGCTTTGCAAATTGCTCTTGATTCAGTTCAATAAATCTCGCAGGTAAAAGTGGTGTTTTCCTAATTTACCTCCGTAATTCCCGGCTGTGATTTGAAGTATACCCTGTTGCTGTGCGACCGATGTTAAGCCTGCTTTCATTGCCTGCTGAATGGGACCGAATGAGTCTCCATCAATTACGATTTCATAGACACAACCAGTTCCTGGAGGTAATTCCGATTTAGTCTGTGCCTGAATCGTGGGGCAGTAAGCATCATTGGTACTGGCTTTTAATTTGGAATATCGGGATCCTACTTTGCTGCCACTTCTCACGATACCTCCTGGAAAAGGGAGTATCGTGTGTTCCACTTCTTGCATTGCTGAAACTGCTGCTTCTGTGGCACGTATTCCCTGATTTTGATTTGTGGCACAAATTATGAGATTGCCGCCCGCGACACCTTTGAATGTTCCAACCTGATCCTCACAACAAAATTCGCCATCCATGACCGGTATTCTCCAGATTCGCCGATTGTTCCATTTTTTTGAAACCTGAAAGCCATCACCAAAAAATCGTAATTGGCTCCCTAACGCGATGTTTTTATCCTGTCCCGCGTCTGGAACTCCTGAATAACAGGCTGTTGTCGGACAAGTAAGAATACATTGACCAACACGATTGGTGACTGCTTTTTCCAAAGCCGAGCGGCTAAATGCAAAAAACATCAGACTGACTCCGGGTCTCCCATCAGGGCTTTCTTCCGGTGGTATATACTTTTCAACTCCCGATTCCGAGTCGCAGGCAATGATACTTGTGGCATAACCTGTGGCTTCAGCGGCAGCCGTTCTGACCCAGGACTCGGTCATAGCGGTGATAATAATGCGAGTACCCACGGTTGTGAATGCTTCAGCAAACGTGTCGCAGATGGAAATTCCATTCCATTCCAGTTCAGTGTGAGTATCCAAATTCGTTCCCAGCCGGTGTGATTCGTGTGAATAGGATGAAGGGCCAATCGAGTTTTAAAATATAAACTTTCGATTTTCGATTAGTAACTTGTTGATTGTTTTGAACCGTTACCTGTAATTTGCAATTCCATTTGAATTAGTTTGGGAACACTTTTGGCTTTCATTTTTTTCATGATTTTTGCGCGATGTGCTTCAACAGTTTTGAAACTGACATTCAAATGTTCTGCAATTTCACGGCTAGATTGCCCGGAAACAACATATCCCATTACTTCACGCTCACGACGAGTCAGTGTGTTTTTGCGTTCTATCAGCTCTTTGTTTTGAACCAGGTCCTGTTTGTTCTTGATGTCGCGTTCGATGCCTTTTTGAATATAGTCCAGTAAAACCTGGTCACTGACAGGTTTTTCCAGAAAATCGACGGCACCCGCTTTCATGGCACGTACCGCCATCGGAACATCTCCATATCCAGAGACGATGACGACAGGGATATCATATCCACGTTCCCTTAATCTTTCCTGTAATTCCAACCCACTCATGCCTGGGATTCTCACATCGAGTACAAGGCATCCAGGAGCATCAGGAACATAACTCTCCAGAAATTCATTTGCCAACTCGTAAGTTTGTACTTTTAAACCGACTGATTCGATTAACCACCGTAACGATTTACGGATAGCAGGGTCATCATCGACAATAAATACGGTTGGTTCCAGCAGGACTGCCTCTTCAGATATCACAATATTGATCTCCATTTGTCATGGGGAGAGAAATCAAAAAACTCGTCCCGATTTTATTTCGACGAGGGTATAGTTTGCCTCCATGAGCTTCGATTATAGTCTGACTGATGGAGAGTCCAACGCCAAGTCCTTTTTGTTTTGTAGTATAGAAGGTTTCGAAGATAGATATTTCTTCATCCTTTTTCAAACCTGATCCAAAATCTGTTACACAAATTACCAGATTTTGCTCTTCAGCTGGATCAGATTGGATTATCAGTTTTCGTTCGTTTACGGGTAATTCTGACATGGCTTCGATTGCGTTCAAGATCAGATTTACTAAAACCTGTTCAATTTGAATTGCGTCACCGATCGTTTCTAATGGTTTCGGACTCAATTCCATTCGCATAGCAGTAGAATTTCGCTGGATTTCATGTTCGAGCAATAAGACGGAGTTCTTTATCACCAGATTGACATCAATCGGTTTGTATTCGACTTCCGTTTTTTGCACATGGCGACGCAAACGTTTCAGCGTTTTGCTGGCTCTTTGCGCCTGCCGAGATGTCTCTTCAAGTGGTTCTATCAGTTTTTCGAGACTGGTCGTTCCCGATCGAATTCTGCGAATACAACCATTCGTGTAATTGTTAATGGCTGCAAGAGGCTGATTCAACTCATGCGATAATTCTGCGGCAAGTTCACCCATTGTTGAAAGCCGCGAGAGATGTGCTAATTCAGCTCGACGCCTGACTAATTCCTGTTCCGCTTGTTTTTTTTGTGTAATGTCTGTTGCAATAACCATTGCGGCAATGATTTCTCCACCGCTGACCATTGCTCCGATGCGACATGAATAGAGAGTCAGTTTTCCGTCAGTATTGAGTCCCTCCGTTTCCATCACCTGCTGTCTACCAGTAGTAAACACATCTTCCAGTATTTGATGTGCTTTGAGTATATCATCCTCATTAATGAATTCAAAAATGGAACGTCCAATAATTTCTTCGATTCCGCTGGAGGAGATCGAACGATTGATATAAAGAATCATTCCCTCAATATTGAGAGTTAAAATTGTATCTGGGGCATTGGAGACCAAAGACCGCCATTTTGCTTCTGTTTGCTGCAGTGCCCGATACAGCTGATTCCTTTTTTTATCTTCTTCATTCAATATCGTATGTGCATTCTGAAGTTCGGCAGTTCGAGATGATACTCTGGCTTCCAGGTTTTCATTCAAGATTTCTAACTCTTTTAATGCTTCATATTCTCTTGTTACATCTTTAATACAGGAAAGTAAAAAAGTTTCTCCATGAATATAAATCTGGGTTGCTGATAATACTGTATAGAAATGTTGACCTGTAGAACTGATGAAATCGAAATAGAGATCACTGACCGCTCCTTCAGTCTTCACTTTATCCAGGACTTCTTTACGTTTCTCTTTACTGGGCCAGAAACCAATCTGAGATGCACTTTGTCCTAAGATCTCCTCTCGGCTGGAATGCAACGCGGATAAAAAACTATCGTTGACATCAACAAGTATTCCTGTATCCAATTCTGTGATGCACATTGGGATTGGATTCACCTGAAAAATTTTTCTAAACCGTTCTTCGTGTTTACGAATTTCTTCCTGTGAAGCGATTTTTTCTGTAATATCAATTGCTACACATAAAAAACCATCACTTTCATTGAGTGAGTTGACGAATGGAATCAATTCTAAATCGAGAATAACATCTCCTGACTTTCTGACAGTATGAGAGACTTCACCCCTCAATGTTTGTCTAAAAATCGAGATTAATTCCTGGTCCTCGGAAAATTTCTGAAAAACAGATTTTCCGACCCACTCGCTTGAAAAAATTTCCTGTTTACTGAGAATTCCACCTTCCGTAAATGTCATAATTCCCAGGTGGTTGAACACACTGACGATTAAAGGAAGATTCGAGAGAATATTTTTCAGTAGAAGATTATCACCGTGATTTATATTTTGAACGAGATCACTGGCCGTGACCCCCGGAAGATGATCTGATATGACCTCGGAGCCTGTTTTTATCTGTTGAAGTGACTCTTTGGGATTCACAACTCACCCCTCATTGAAAATTCTCAAGGTCCAACAACAAAAAAATACCCGAATAATTGATCAAGTTGCAGATGTGTTTAGAAATCACGATTAATATGGAGTAATTCGTGATGTGGAAAAGGTTGGTACTCTTCCAGACACTTATCCTACATTGGCATGAAGGGAAAAGTCAAACTTTGGATGATGGTGAATGTATGATTAGCTGGTATTATTAGAGTTCAAGTTGAGATTCAGCTGGATTTCGTCATTTGAGATCCCATTTAATGATTGATTGAGGCTTTGATAGTCCGTTAAATCATATTTAAGGGGCGTGACAGTGACAAATCCCTCCGAAAGTTCATGTATGTCGGAACCAGCCTGTAATTGGTGATGATTAATTGGGTCTAAGCCACTCCAGTAATATGGTCGTCCGCGGGGATCGATTCGTTTTTCCATAACATCAGTGTGCCGTTTCACACCTAAAGCAGACCATTTCACACCGCGTGGCCAGCCTGCTCTCATTTCCGGAAAATTAACATTCCAAAGATTGCCTGAACTGGTATTTACATGCAGTAGTCTTTTGATGATCTCGAGACTCTGTTCTGCGCACTGGTCATAATCGAGTTTGAAATCATTTGAAAAACTACTGGCAGCAGAAATCGCAATCGAATTAATACCGGCAAATGCGCCTTCAATTGCGCCGGCGACAGTTCCTGAATAAAGTACATTGATGCCTACATTGGAACCAGAGTTAATTCCGCTCACGATCAAATCAGGAGGCTGAGGACAGAATTCTAAAATTCCTAACTTGACACAATCGGCTGGGCTGCCTGCCACAGCCCAGCCCCAGTGCTTTTCTCCTTCAAATTCCTGGTGTACCATGATGGGATGTAAATAAGTAATACTTAAACCAACGCCACTCTGTTCAGATAAAGGAGCAACGACCTCAACATCCCCTAATTGTGTGAGTGCTTTTTGCAGGCTCCGTATGCCAGGAGCATGGATACCATCATCATTGGTTAACAATATTTGCACAACATCACCTCAATTTAGAAATGGAAACGAATTTCTGTCAAACAATGAGATTCGTTTTGATAGATGCTCTTAACTGCCCGAACAGGAAATATATTAACTGAATGAACACACTAAATAAACCACCACGACTATTTGCAATTCTTCCCGCAGCAGGAATGAGTCGCCGGATGGGTACGCACAAGCTGCTTCTTTCTCTGGGTAATCAAACCGTGATCCAAAGATTGCTTGAGGCTTTACGAGTCCCGTTCATCTCAGAGATCATTATTGTTGCGCGAAAATCTGATGACCAATTGAAATCACATCTTTCAGGTCACAAATTACAATTGATTCAACCTGAGACGGACCCTCCCGATATGAAAGCCAGTGTGCAAATTGCTTTGCAATGGGTCAAAACCCACTATCAGCCCGTTGCAGAGGACAGTTGGCTCTTAATTCCCGCGGATCATCCTGTGATCAATCGATCGATTCTTGAATCACTGTTTCAAGTCTGGGAGAGTTCTCAGGCATCAATCATGATTCCCACGTACCAAAATCAAAAAGGGCACCCCGCTTTTTTTCGATGGCCTGTCACTGATGATGTTTTTCAACTTGCAGATGACGAAGGGATTAACGCGCTCTGGAACTCGCAAAAGAGAGAACCATACTTATGCGAATGCCAGCATCCGGAAATATTACTGGATCTGGATACTCCGGAAGATTATGAAAATTTGAAACAACGTCACTAAATATAATTCTCAGCACCGATGTATCCAGGGATTTAGATGCTTTAATGCCTGGCTTCACTATACGAAATGATGCATGTGGTGTTTTCAGTTCATGTTGATACCAGGTAATACTTTAGGGTTTTCTGATGTTGACTTTGTGAAACTTTAATGATGGTAACGATTATAAAGTAATGCATGAGATGACCTTTCAACTAAAGATGCATATCCCCCTTTTTTCCTCAAGTTGCCAAAGCTATGTGATCTATGCTTGAGTGCTAGAAGGAACAACCCGCTGTGATTTTGGTTTTTCCATACGGGACGTCAGCTTTTGGTTTGCATCTTTTTTCAGGTCATGTCAATAATGCAGGCAGTCATGTATGAAATGAAAAATCGGAAAACGCACGCTTTCATCATGTGACGAATCTTTTTTTGGAGGGGGAAAAATGAGAAAGAACCTGGCCTTAGTGTTTGCCGCCGTGGCAATCCTGGCTGTCAATGATTCAGCGGAAGCCTGCAGGTATTTTGGGGCAGCAAGCTATAACTGTTGTCCCACAGTCGCCTGCCAGCC
Organism: uncultured Planctomycetaceae bacterium; assembly: GCA_942492165.1. Taxonomy (GTDB): domain Bacteria; phylum Planctomycetota; class Planctomycetia; order Planctomycetales; family Planctomycetaceae; genus Gimesia. Next base: position 57,016 of record CALOEF010000042.1, on the reverse strand, counting down.
GACAGCCTGTTATACGGCTTGTCGTGTTGAGCGAAAGACATGTTATCGTACCGTTAACGAGACAGTTCTTGAACCTCAACAATATACGGCGTATCGCACTGAATATGAGACAGTTTACGAAAACAAACAGGAAACCTGTTACCGTATGGTAAATGAGCGGGTTTACCGGGATGTTGAATATACGGTTCAAAAACCGATATTTGAAACATCGGAACGTGAAGAGCGTTACACGGTACGACGACCTGTGGTAGAGACAAAGTACCGAGATTGTAGCTATCAGGTACAGCGTCCTGTCTGGGAAAATCATGAACGAGAATGCCGCCGTACGGTAATGCGACCTGTTGTCGAAACGGTCGAGCGGGAATGCCGTCGCACTGTGATGCGTCCTGTGACAGAAACGGTCAACCAGGAACGTTGTTACACTGTAATGAAACCTGTCACTACGTATCGAACAGTGCATCGTTTACGTGGAGTCTGGGAAACACGCCAAATCAACAAGCCTGGTAAATGTCGTCCTTGCTGGTCGACAGATGCCTGCGGACGGCCTGTCATGAGTATGGTGCAAACCCCAGGTAGAAGTCACTGTCGCAAGGTCTGGAGACTCCGTCGAGTCGCTTGCCAGATTCCTTGTACGAAGTACGTGCCTCAGGTGGTTCGCCAGAACTGTCCTGTTCAGGTAACACGTTATGTACCTGAAGTGATTGTCAACAAGGTTCCTGTCAAAGTCTGTAAGATGGTGCCTGAAGTGGTTGTCACAAAGGTGCCTTATCGGACATGTCGCTGGGTTTCTGAAACCGTAGCACAAAAAGTTCCATATCAGACCTGCAAATGGGTCTGTGAAGAACGTGTTCGCAAGGTTCCTGTTCAAACCTGTAAAATGGTTTCTGAGAAATGCACCCGTAAAGTAGCGGAATGTGTTTCTCGTAAAGTGCCATACACGGTAACACACCGTGTTGCTCGTTGCGTACCCAAGCAGGTAGCCGTAACTTGCACACGATATGTATCAAAGTGTGTTTCTCGACAGGTGCCTTACGAAGTCTGTACGATGGTTCCGACGACAGTCTGTCCGACCACTGCATGTGCAACCGGCAACTGTAATCTCGCTCCTCAGAGTCGGGAATCGGCTAAGCCTGTGTCTCCTCAACCGGAGCCTGAAGCAAATCCGAAATCCGATCCCGCTAAGCCAAAGGTTTCTGCTTAGCTCTGACGGAATCGTTTGATGTTAAATAAAAAGTGGCAGGTTTTATTAAAACCTGCCTCTTTTTTCATATACCCAGACGATGCAGCTTAACGAAAAAGAACAGTCTCTTTCTCATCATTGATTCCGTCTTAATATCTGCCTTCTGAAGGTAGACCTTCTGCTCCACAAACGATGTCGCAGGAAGTGTTTTTGTCACAGTCATCAAAGGCATCATCAAACTCACTGCCGACTGTGTAGCTCTTTGTTTTCCCACGGCTACCTGACCAGAACCCGGTGAATGCATAGGTTTGATTTAAAGCACCAATGGCATTCGATACGTCATTTAATTCCGTATTCACGGCGACAGCCACTTCACTTAAGCCAACAATCATTGCAAGAACTGCGATGGTTAATACCAGTACTAATTCAGCAGAAATGATAAAGCCAGCCTCATCTTGATACAAACGGTGTAAGATACGCAACATTTTAGTGTCCCCTTAATGAGTAGTGCTTGCCGCATATTCGATGCGTTGAATATTGGCAATGTGAGAGAGTGTTTCTTTTCGTGAGAGAGTATGATCCTTTTCCTGCTGATTTATCTGCGATATCTCTCAAATAAACCCGCAGTACCTCAATAAGGCATCCGGTGTGCCATACGTATATGATTGGCTGTGAAATAGACGATCGGGGTATTCTGAAGTGAAATTATCTTGAGTGATTCCAGTTGTTTACGTTATTTGAGCAGGAAAACACATAAGGAATACAATCATTAACACGACATCAGGTGTGTAAAGGGAATTAAACACTTTTTCTGTACAAAGTGTTTAAACCCCTGATCGCAGAAAAAAGAACCGGCGGCCGTTCCACCGGTTCCAAGAGAGGAGTTCGATTGCCAGGTAGTTCTGAGCTCTGAATTATGGTGTTACGCTTTCAGAAGCGGTTACTGCAGCAGTGCCTGTAACGAGATCACAAGTGGTGTTCAGGTCGCAGTCATCGACGGCATCATTAAAGCGAGAAACTGCAACAATGCTTTTTGATTTACCACTCACACCATCAACACCAACGGTACTCCCTGAAAATCCAGAACAGGCATAGGTTTGATTCAAAGCTCCGGTGGCATTTGAGACATCGTTCAATTCAGTGTTAACAGAAACAGCTATTTCACTAAGCCCTGCAAGCATTGCCAAGACAGAAATCGTTAGTACCAGTATTAACTCTGCTGAAACCACAAATCCACTTTCGCCATGCCATAAGGCTCTTATCACTATTTTCGTTCCTTTTGTGGAAAACTCTGTCCAAGAGAATTCCTGAACAGAGTCGTCTAAATTTCATTGATCCCAAATCAGAGATTAAGGTGTTACCGCTTCTGAAGCAGTAACAGCATCAGCGCCTGTCACGAGATCACACGTTGTGTTCAGGTCGCAGTCGTCGACAGCGTCTGTGAATCTTGAACCAGCGGAATTGCTTTTTGTTTTTCCTGCACAAAAGCTGCTTCCTACAAAGCCTGTGAAAGCATAGCTTTGATTCAAAGCTCCGATGGCATTTGAGACATCGTTCAATTCAGTGTTAACAGAAACCGTAACTTCGCTCAGTCCGACGATCATTGCCAAAACAGCGATAGTCAAAACGAGTACTAATTCTGCTGAAATTATGAATCCATTTTCTTCATACCATAAGGCCCGTATCATGATTTTTTAATTCCTTTGTGAAAAAAACTCTGCTCAGAAAATTTCTGAACAGAGTTATGAGATTTTGAAAAAATCAAGTTATGGTGTTACAGCTTCAGAAGCAGTAACAGCATCAGATCCTGTAACGAGATCACAAGTTGTGTTCAGGTCGCAGTCATCGACAGCATCATTAAATCTTGAACCAGCATAGTGGCTCTTGTTTTTTCCACCTGTTCCAGCAAAACCAGTGTAAGCATAGCTCTGGTTAAGAGATCCGATGGCGTTTGAAATATCGTTTAATTCAGTGTTTACAGCAACAGCAACTTCGCTCAGTCCAACAATCATTGCCAAAACGGCGATGGTCAAAACGAGTACTAATTCTGCTGAAATTACAAATCCTGCTTCGTCGTTCCAAAGTTGATTTAACATTCTAGTGAGTTCCTTTTAGCATTAAAAAATATTGAGAGACACAATTTGAGAATTGATTTCCCGAGAGAAAACAATCCTCTCACAAAATAGATAAATATCGAACATCAATATCTATCTAACAGCCCAAGTTAGAGACATCTCCATTCAGGCACAGTTCGCGACATTACCGGCCGATAACGCCACATCGTACTGCAGTAGTAGTTTCAAACATGAATCGTAAATCACAGGTCATGACCCGAGGAGCAATGGAAGCCCGAAAATGATGCTGATGGCATCACTCGCATTGAATGCTCTCTCACCTTCATGCAATGCAGTTAGCTTCTCTTCTTTTTTTCGGGGACAAGTCTCATGAAAAGGAAGAAGCCTCAACACGGGTCACAACGCTGCGAATCAGTCAGTGTTTATTTTTTTGAAATCAGTTTTTTTATGTTTTTTCGAATTCGAATCAAATCGTTACGATGATTTCATATTGCAGTCAGTGTGCCAGATCGGTGGCGAGATTTGATGACAGAAGTCCACAGAGCTTGTGGCACAAAAGAAACACTTCTTTGGAATCACTATAAATGTAATGAATGATAGAGCTTACACAGATAGTCGATGAGAGAGTCACAAAGAGGGAAATAGATTAATTGGTTGTTTTTCGACAACACGATCTATCAAAAACCATTAACAATATGTTAAGGGGATTGTTATAAAATTGAGAGAATTTTTATACGGCCAGTACCAAAATCCGGTATTAGATCTGTTCTCAGCAGTGATTTCAGTTTGAAAGAGCTCTGCCCGGCAATTTGGCTGAGCAGAGTCTTCGAATGTTATCAACATCGCCTGGTAACGATTAAGGAGCATTTACTGCTTCAGAACCAGAAACAGCAATTGAACCTGTAACGAGATCACAAGTTGTGTTCAGGTCGCAGTCATCGACAGCATCATTAAATCTGGAACCAGCATAAAAACTCTTGTTTTTTCCACCGTTTCCAACGAAGCCAGTGTATGCATAACTCTGGTTCAGTGCTCCGATTGCGTTTGAAATATCATTTAATTCAGTGTTTACAGCGACAGCGACTTCGCTGAGTCCGACGATCATTGCCAGTACGGCGATGGTCAGAACCAGGACTAATTCCGCAGAAATTACGAAACCAGCTTCGTCATTCCAAAGTTGATTCAACATGTTTGAGTTCCTTGTTTTTAATTAAAATGAGAGTAGTTTTCGATTTAGATCGAGAAATCATAAATCGTAAGAGACTGCGTATGCATGAAATTACACATACGCACAGAAGATGTTATTACCTTTTCAGACAACAACAGGGAATTTTGATTGACCGAACGAGGATGCAAGAACCGGTTACTCACAACACGCTTGGGCAAGTACCAGTAATTTACAGGCCCTTAATACAGAATTCCCTATCTGATGGTTATGCATAACGCACAGATCATGCCATTGGGATAATCTTACCAGGCTCTACAAAGGTTCTAGGTGGAAGAGGTCGCATAACACGTTTAATTAATCAAGTTTAGCAACAGTACTCCATTGCAGGCTTTGAATGGCAGGCAGTAAAACGGTTTCTTGAGTGTAAGAAGAATGAAACACGTCTTTACAAATCATGTTTACGAATTCCTACAATGACGTAAATTTCTTACAATAAGTTATGGAGTGTCTGGGATCGGATACACTTTTGAACTTAAGATGGTGCAAAATATTTGCATGTACTAAACTTAATATGACAAGCAGTATGTTGAGTTGGTACATGCCGCTGAATCGCTAGATCAAGAAAGTATTTACTAGATATGCAGGTCACCATAACAGCCGTCGGCCCTGATAATCGTGGATTGGCCGACCCGATCGTGCATTATGTCACTGCAGTCGGTGCAAATATTCATGAAATTCAAATGTATGACCACGACTCAGAACGTCTGTTCGCCATGTTATTGCGAATCGACTGGCCAACTGAAATTGAACCGATTCCCGTTTTGCGAGAACGGATCATGCAGATTGGCACGCAAAAGGGGCTGACGCTAAGAGTCTGGGCGCGCGATGAACTGGATCGACCTCCACGCATCGCCATCTGTACGACCTATCGCAGCGAACCCGCAGAAGCCGTTTTGAACGCGATTAATGCAGGAGTGATCAAGGCGCAACCCGCTGTGATTATTGGAAATCGGGACCGTTGCCAATCTTTGGCTGAAAAGCATGGTCTGGATTTTCATAATATTGGTGACGAAAACGGAAACCCGGATAATAATCAGATGGTCAAACTTTTTGATTCCTATGAGGTCGATTATGTGTTGCTTGCCCGCTATATGCGTGTTTTGCCTCCCAGTATCTGCTGGAGTTTTGCAGGGGGGAGAATTATCAACCTGCATCATGGTCTACTCCCCTCCTTTCCTGGTTTCCAACCATACGAAGATGCTTTCAGTCATCATATGTTGACGTTTGGAGCAACCATCCACTTCATTATTCCCGAGCTGGATGCCGGCAATCAGATCATACACCAGAATGCGTTTGCTGTTTCCCCAGGTACGTCTTTAAAAGAGATTAAGCGAATTGGGGAAACGGAACATGAGCCGGAATGTCTGGTTGAAGGAGTCCGCCGTGTTATTGACCATGAAGTAGAGTTACATTTTCATCGCATCGTGGGTATCGAAAAACAAAACTGAAATTGTTGACGGGTCATTTTAAGCTTCTACAGCCAGTTTCAGTTTGACCAGTTCAAAAACTGAGTCAAACATTGGTTCTGTTAACCGCCCAGTGAAAGTATTCTGCTGGCTGGGATGGTAGCTGCCTACCAGCCAATGTCCGTCGTTAAACTGGAATGAAGCACCATGTGAGAATGAGGGACGTTTACCAGTAAATAATCCCTGCTGTTTTTTGAAATCAATGACTGATTTCCAGCCGATTTGCCCCAGAGCGAGGAAGACTTTGACGGGAAGTAAATCCACGGTCTGTTCCAGCCAGGTATGACAATGTTCAATTTCTTCGCGGCTCGGTTTATTCGCCGGTGGTGCACAATGGCACGTTGCAGTGATGGCGCAATTTCGTAATTCTAAACCGTCAGAGCTGTTCTCTGCTTCTGGTTGATTGGCAAATCCGGCTTTGTGCATTGCACGGAACAGCCAGTCACCGCTTCGGTCTCCGGTAAACATTCTTCCGGTTCGATTCGCTCCATGAGCGGCAGGAGCCAGTCCCACAATTAATAATTCTGCACGTACATCACCAAAATTCGGGACAGGTTTTCCCCAATAATCCCAATCTTGGAATGACTTTCGTTTTTCATCAGCAATCTTTTTGCAATGGGCGAGTAATCGTTCACATTTGGTACACTGAATGATTTTCTGATTGAGTTCATCCCACTTCAAGTCGGGCATCATGTCCTCTTCATTTTATGATTGTCACGAGAAATCAGTCGTATTGTGACGTTTGTAATAAATCATCTGCTTATGACGATTAAATGTAAAATATCTGGACTACCAATACCAGCAAACAGGTGATTTCGTCAAACCGGAGTCAGTATTATCCGCGAACATTTTAATATCCAGCCTTGATAAACCACCTGTTGTCACTTTACGATAGATAGCAGAAGCTCTATCTCCCGGAAATAACCGGAACACAGTCTGTCATGCATTTACTAGTTTGAGTCCTTTTCAGGAATTACGATTGTGTCGAAATTACAACTGCCTTTGATGTCACTCGTGGCTGCAATACCCGGTGCTTATCTGACCTATTTGTTAGTCATGGTGTTTCTGAATCATGCTGAAGCAATGCCGGCTGCATTAACCGGTATTGCTGGATTGACACTATTATTGAGCGCATTTCTGGTTGTGATGCCAATTGGTGCAATGATTTTTGGTCCGAAAGGGGCTTCCAAAAAGAAAAAGAAGGGTAAGGGGCAGCCTGAAGATGAAGACAAGGACGATGACTCAGCGGCAGAGCTTTCTGATGAATTCATTGCTGAAGATGACGGAGATGATGAATTCTCCTCAGAAGACGAATTTGCTGTAGACGATGACGATGATTTCAGTGATGGTGGAATCAGTGCCGAGCTTTCGGATGGTGATCTTTCCGATGGAGAGTTTGGCTTTGAAGACGATGACTATGAATTCGATGACGAGGATGAAGAAGACAAATAAGTGGATGCCTTCTCGACAGATTCTTTAATCAATCAGTTAGATTCACGATGAATGCGATTTTTGTCTGACGAGACGAATTTGTCGTACATCCATAATGGCTTTGTTGGCTTTTCGTTGTGGTTTCAGCTGCAACGATTGGATACTGCTGTTATCAATCTTGATTGAGCCAATATGGCGTTCTTTAAAATTCTGAAAGTGTCCCGTTTCTTCTACAACAAAATCCAGGGCCCGTTGATTGACAGATAATTTGACTTTACTCCCGCCTTGTCCCGTTCCACAGCCTTGCAGAATATAGACATCAAAGACTCCCGATGATTTGGGGATAAACTTCCATTCGCACCAGTCTTCTTCATTGATCCAGTAGCCGACTGTATTTTTATGAGGCTGTGGTTCGTATCGGAGCATCTTTCCGTGAACAACGGCATCTTTGGCATCCATAACCAGTTGATGCTTCTTGTTTTCCCGAATTACATTCGGTTTGACAGGCAGAAATGGAGTCTCTTTGAATTCAACAATAATAGAAAGGGGCTTTGTTAACTTTGTTTCGGGTGGTAACAGGATTTCCCATTCATTCACTCCTGGTTTCAGTTTGAGTGGTTTTTTCTCGATATCATGACCTGAGTAAATCGTTTTGACACGATTATTCATTCGTGGAATGACAATGGTTGATGGTGCATCAGATGGGGAAACATCCAACTTCAACCCTCGAGGCAATGCAGAAATCCTGCCCCATTTTTTCTGAATCGGAAACTCTTTATTATGACTTTGCACAGTATTGTTTGATTTCGCTTTGAGATCTAAGCTGTAGAAAACAAAAAACGCCATGCCTGCAATAACAAACGTGGTCGGTAAGGAGAAACTCTTCATACATTTCCAGGCAGGCCTGATTTGTATATGGTGCATTAAACGAATGTCTCCTCCCGAAATGAAATTAATGCGTACTAACTGAGTGTTCATTCTTAATGATCTGCTTTAACACTTCAATCGATATGAGAAAGAATGAAGTGGTTCTCCCCAAGATACATGTGGATCATGATTTGGTATGAATTTTTAAACTAAGCTGGAATAGAAAGCATGTTATGAGTAAGGAAGAGCTGGAGCCTGATCAAATAATTGTCGAGAGTAACTTCTTGAGATTGATCAAACGGGGACGCTGGGAGTTCGTTCAGCGAGTAAATGCAACAGGAGTCGTCTGTCTGTTTCCAGTGACGACCGACGCACGTGTGATTCTGGTAGAACAGTTTCGTCCACCAGTGAATGCGTCAGTGATCGAATTTCCTGCTGGTCTTGCTGGTGATATTCAAGGTCAGTAAGACGAGGAAATGCAAACGGCGGCATTAAGAGAGCTCAAAGAGGAAACGGGTTATGCAGCTCAAACAGTGATCCCCCTCGGGCCAACTGTTTCATCAGCTGGATTGACAGATGAAACCGTTCATTTTTTTCTTGCACTCGATTTGAAGAAGGTTGCTGCAGGAGGAGGTGATGAATCAGAAAATATTACCGTGCATGCAATACCGTTCGCAGAAATCGACCAGTGGCTGGTCTCCGCGAGAGAACGAGGTTGTAAGATTGATGCGCGGATCTATGCAGGACTTTATTTTTTATCTAAGTACATTCCTGGAAACCCCTGAGTTTAGTACTTCTTTGCCCATTCATGCTGGGATATAATCCATGAAATCACCTTTATAACTCTGGTCGATTTCAGCCTTTTAAGAAATGAGTGTGATACACATGAGTGAAGAATGGATTTCCGATCGAATGCACCTGATTGATGCATCAGGAATTCGTAAAGTATTCGATCTGGCCGCTAATATGAAAAACCCGATCAACTTCAGTATTGGGCAGCCTCATTTTGATACACCGGAACCAATTAAAGATGCATTCTGTAAGGCTGTTCGAGATGGCAAAAACGCGTATAGTCAGTCTCAGGGAATCGCGCCGCTCATAGAAAAGATCCAGACCCGGGTCGATGCCGAATATCAACACGATGACCGCCAGGTCTTTATTTCCAGCGGTACCAGTGGTGCCTTGATGCTGGTTTTAAACACGCTGATTAATCCCGGCGATGAAGTGATTGTCTTTGACCCTTACTTTGTGATGTATTCACATTTGGTAAGAGTTGTTGGTGGCGAGTTGGTTTTTGTGGAAACGTATCCGGATTTCTCGATCAATATTGAAAAAGTACGTGCAGCAATTACTGATCGTACAAAATTAATTTTATTTAATAGTCCCAGCAATCCGACTGGTTACGTGGCCACGCAATCAGAAACCTGTGCATTGGCAAAGTTGGCAGCGGAAAAAAATATTGCGCTTGTCAGTGATGAAATCTATCGTTCTTTTTGCTACGACGAACCTTTTGTCAGCCCGGCTACTTATAATGAAAACGTGATAGTGATTGACGGCTTCAGCAAATCGCATTCAATGACAGGACACCGACTTGGCTTCGTGCATGGCCCTCAAAGTATCATCCAGCAGATGATCAAGTTACAACAATACACGTTCGTCTGTGCCCCCCATCCCGCACAATGGGCGGGCCTGGCCGCTTTGGATTACGATATTTCTGATCGAGTAGAAGAGTATCGTCAAAAACGCGATTTAATGCGGAACCAGCTGTCGGACCATTATGAAATGAGCGGGGCCCAGGGAGCCTTTTATATGTTTCTCAAAACTCCATGGGGAACAGGTACAGAATTTTGTACTGAGGCAATTAAAAATAATCTACTCATAATACCCGGGAATGTGTTCAGTAACAGTGATTCTCATTTTCGAATCTCCTATGCCCAGGATAACCTGATATTGGAGCAAGGCATCGAAATTCTCAATCACCTGGCTCAGCAGAAAAATATCAAAAAATAGCGGGAAAACGAATTCAATTGCAATTGGCCCCCGGTTTTTTGTGACAATTTAAAACTTTCTCTATACCTGAAAGGGTATCAGCTTTATTATGGAGAAGCTGTACTTCTCTCAAGCAGGTATTATTAGACATACAATATTGCCAGACAACAACTTATGCCATCTGACAAACCGCAAAAAAAAATCAGCAAAGTCTCGGCTGAATCTACCGGTAATCACTCTCGGAAACCCGTTAACAAAGGGGCAGAAACCCGTACCCCCCGGTCTGCCAGTTTAGAAGAGTCGAATTCTGTAGAGCAGGCCACTTCCCAATCCTCAGATCATTCTCATCCACGTCGAAAATCGGATTCTGTCAGTCTGATTGGCAAGCAGCTTGGCGACTTCAAGATTCTGAGAAAACTGGGGCAGGGAGGGATGGCGACTGTTTATCTGGCCGAACAGGTTTCTCTCAAGCGAGAAGCTGCAATTAAAGTCATGCACGATGAATTACTGAGCGATGAAATACATCTCAAACGTTTTGAACGTGAAGCAAAAGCGGCAGCTGGCCTTACACATCCTAATATCGTTCAAGTTTATATGACGGGTGATTTTGAAGGTACACATTATATCGCACAGGAATTTATACGGGGCATCAACTTAAAAGAATATCTCTCTCGCTATGCGCCACCAGATGTTTCTCTGGTATTACGGATCATGCGTCAGGTTGCAGCTGCATTAAATGCAGCTGCAGAAAAAGAGATCGTGCATCGCGATATCAAGCCTGAAAACATCATGATCACGTCTAAAAAAATGATCAAGGTTGCTGATTTTGGTCTGGCACAAATTGCGCAATCAGATGAGCGAGTCAATTTGACTCAGGTCGGTGTGACGATGGGAACTCCTTTGTATATGAGTCCCGAGCAGGTTAATGGCAAATCACTCGACCAACGTAGTGACATCTATTCGCTTGGCGTGACTTGTTATCACCTGATTTCCGGACGCCCTCCTTTTCTTGGTGAGACGGCGCTTTCCATTGCGGTCAAACATCTGAATGAACCACCACCTCCATTAAAAAAACGTCGACCGGATCTACCGGAGGCACTTTGCGACCTGGTTCATCGAATGATGGAAAAAGATCCCAATCAACGACCAGATAACGCCACAGAGCTGATGCAGGAAATCAAAAATATTCCAGTACAGGCTTCTGAAAATCATAACCAGAACTGGATGGCAATGGTCCCCTTTCGAGGGAATCACCTGCTGCAGAAGCAACTGGTCACTTTTTTGCTGGTTGCGTTATGTGTTGGTAGTGTGTCCGCTGCTCTGGGCTGGTTGAATCGACCAGAAGATCCTCTCAATGCACTTTTTGTTCAAGATTCAGGCAGTCATTCTGACAATGCGAATATCGTCCCACGTCAAGATACGGCGATGCTCCAGTATTTTCTAGCCATGAAAAACAAAAACAATGAGGATGCCTGGAAAGCGGTAATTAAGGAATATCCTGATAACGTACTTACTAAACCACGTGCACAAATCCGATTGGGTCTGTTATTGTGCAAACCGGATCGTTTTGACGAAGCGAGTGCAATTTTTGAGGAACTGGTTAACTCGAATCTGAAAAAATATCAAATAAACGGCTTTGCTGGTTTGATGATTCTTGAAAGTTTAAAGGGTAACTTCTCAGAATCTCAGAATCTCTGGAAGTTTAAGATCAATCAAGACCCCCAAAATCTTGATCTTCTTGTTCAAGAGATGGTAGAAGATGTGGCAGAGGCCCTGAGGAGGAATCAAGCTCAACCGGATTCCAGGATTGATAACAAGAAGGATATCGAGAAACTTGATCCATCAATATCGACTGATGTACCTGCTTCTAACTGAATAATTGGTAGTGAAACACCTTGAAAAAAGAGGTTGTGTTGATAAATTCACAATCTTTAGAGGACTTGGGTACAGGGAAGATGTCTTTTAGAGAGGAATAAATTACAATGTCATCAATTCGGGATCGGTTCTGGATTTAGTGGAATGATTCTGATCAAATCGTTTAAATAATCGCTCCCTGTCATCTGCCACAGAGAAAGCGAATTACGTTTCCAGGTTCTTCAAGTACAGTCGGGCACAGCCGTGGCGATTTTACAAATTCTAAAAGGGAAGATTCCCGAACAAATTATCGAGTTGAATGGCGATCGTGTCATTATGGGCCGCCATCCCAATTGCGAAATTGTTCTCGATAACGTTGCCGTCAGTCGCTATCACGCTCAGATTCTGGAAAGCCATGGTTTTTTTTTCCTGGAAGATCTGCATAGCAGGAACGGAACGCTACTGAACGGGACGCCGATCGAAGGTCGAACTGAACTGCATGAGAACGATACCATCTGTATTTGCGATATTCAGATGCAGTTTTTATTAAACTATCAGGAATCTCCCGACTTTCTTGACTCTTCGATTCAGCAGACATTGGAAGTCAATAACTCTTCTTTAAATAGCGAGGCACCTTCGCTGGTCATTGACGAAAAATCGAACGAAGGCGCTCTTGACGGTTCGTCCATCATCAGCCAGATCGATTTGAATACCAGCAGTCAACTCCGGATCAGCGTGAAACCGGAAGTCAAATTGCATGCCGTACTTGAAATCAGTCAGATTCTCAGTCGCGCTCTGAAACTGGACGATGTATTACCCCGTATCCTGGATGGTTTGTTTAAGATTTTTGCACAGGCTGATCAGGGTTTTATCATGCTGCAAAGTCCAGAACGTAAAAAGCTGGTTGTTAAAGCAACCAAAGCGCGACGTACCGAGGATGAGGATTCCATCCGCGTCAGTACAACTGTTGTGCGACAGACGATCATGAGTGGATCTGCAATATTGAGTGCAGATGCGGTTGGCGATGATCGATTCAAAATGAGTGAGAGTATCAGCTCACTCCGGATTCGTTCTATGATGTGTGTGCCTCTGGTTTCTCAGGGGGGAGATATCCTGGGAGTCATCCAAATCGCGACACGTGATATTGGTCAGCAGTTTGACAAGGATGATCTCGATGTACTGGTTGCGATCGCACAGCAGGCCAGTCTCGCTGTCGAGAACGCCAATCTTCATGAAGATCTGGTCAGGCAGCGAGATATCGAACGTGATCTGGAATTTGCGCATCAGATTCAATTGGGATTATTGCCTCATAATCGTCCCAAAATCAAAGAATACGAATTCTTTGATTATTACGAGTCAGCACAAAGTGTCGGCGGTGATTATTTTGATTATATTACTCTACCCAATGGAAAACTTGTGGTCACACTGGGTGATGTTGCTGGCAAGGGGGTTCCGGCAGCGATTCTGATGGCCCGTCTCTATGCCTCTGCACGCTACCAGGTTTTGTCTCAATCCTCTATCGATAAAGCACTGGCCGAGTTGAACGCGGAAATTTCTTCCAGCGGTATTGGTCTACGATTTATCACATTTATTATGGCAGTCATAGATCCAAAAAAGAATACCGTTGCAATTGTGAATGCAGGTCATATGGCTCCCTTGTTAAGGAAAGCAAATGCCGGAACTGTGGAACAAATTGCACAAGAGAAATCGGGAATGCCTTTGGGGGTTATAAAAGATCAGACTTTCCATGTAGAAACGGTTCCTCTGGAAAAAGGAGATACATTATTACTCTACACTGATGGAGTTACTGAAGCCATGGATCGGAAAAATCATCTTTATCACCGTGACCGTCTGGTCAAATATATAAAATCAGGCCCGGAAGAAGTCGAACCGCTTGTGAAAGGGATTTTGTCTGATGTAGATGCATTCAGGAAGGACGCATTACAAACAGACGATATCTGTGTTGTCAGCTTTCGACGAAAAAAATAATGTCATGCATGGCGGGCGCTTCTAATGACTGGTTGGCCTCTACTATGTTTCAATTCTTCAAGTGAGGCCCGCTTTGGCTACTGATGTACTTTCAATTCTCGGAACTGATGGCAAGGTGGCTCAACGACTCGAAAAATACGAGCACCGTCCCGAACAACTGGAAATGGCCGAAGCAGTTTCTAAAGCAATTGAACAGAAAAAACACCTGCTGGTAGAAGCTGGTACAGGTGTTGGCAAGAGTTTTGCTTATCTGGTTCCTGCCATTTTGGAAACCTGTAAACAGAACGAAACCCGAACGGGGAAAGATCGGAAGCGTCTGATCGTTTCAACGAATACAATCAGTCTGCAAGAGCAATTAATCAATCGGGATATTCCATTCCTGAATGCAGTATTACCTGTTGAATTTTCGGCTGTTCTGGTGAAGGGACGTTCCAACTATATGAGTCTGAGGCGCATGAAAGGCGCCGTTGATCGAGCAGGAAGTATTTTTTCCCGACAGGAAGAAATAGATCAACTTGATGAAATTGCGCAATGGTCTCGCAAAACCAATGACGGGAGTCGCTCAGATCTGGAATTTCGGCCCATGCCAAAAATCTGGGATGAGATTCAGAGTGAACACGGAAACTGTCTGGGAAAACGCTGTGCGACGTACAACGACTGTTTTTACTATCGTGCGCGTCGTCGTGTCTGGAATGCAGATGTGCTTGTCGTCAATCATGCCTTGTTTTTCTCTGATCTGGCATTGCGTCGTGAAGGGAATAGTATTCTCCCTGATTATGACACAGTGATTTTAGATGAAGCGCATACCATTGAAGCAGTTGCGGGAGATCATCTTGGACTTTCGATTACGAACAGTCAATTTGATTATCTGTTTAGTAAACTTTATAACGACAAAACACAAAAAGGATTATTACTGCATCACAACTTAGTTGACAGTCAGCAACATGTAGCCAGACTCAGGTTTATGGTTGACGATCTGTTTGATCATTTACTCGAATGGCAGTCCAGTCAGGGGCTTTCCAATCGACGCATCAGACAGCAGCCTCCCATTGAGAATACTGTGACACAGGAATTGAAATTATTGGCCGCGCATATCTGCCAGTACGCGATTTCGCTGAAAAACGAGGAAGAACAGATTGAACTGCAGGCAGCCGCCGAACGATGTTCTGCACTGGGTGATGCTTTGAATAGTTGGTTGACTCAGCAGGCCGAAGCGGATTCCGTATATTGGGTCGAAGTTTCTCGCGGTCGAAATCAGCGAATTAAAATGGTCAATGCACCAGTCGATGTTGGGCCGGTTTTAAGAGATGAATTGTTTAACCAGGCAAGTACTGTTATTCTCACCAGCGCAACATTAGCAGTTGGCAGCCAGGACTTCAATTTCACTCGCTCGCGGCTTGGCTTAACGCAATGCGAAGAATTAAAATTGGGTAGCCCTTTTAATTACCAGGAACAGGTGCGTTTGATTTTGCCGGAATCGATGCCTGATCCGGGAGATGCACCGGCTGACTATGAACTGGCTGTTTCTGATAAATTAAAACAATATATCGGTCAAACGGACGGTCATGCATTTGCACTTTTTACCAGTTATAAATTGATGCAGCAATGTGCAGATCGAATCAGTGGCTGGCTGTCGGAACAAAACCTGGCATTGTACCTTCAGGGAGATGGTTTACCCCGGTCGCTCATGCTCGAACGATTTCGAAATAATCCGCGAGGTGTACTGTTTGGCACAGACAGTTTCTGGCAGGGAATTGATGTTCCCGGGGATGCCTTAACGAACGTGATCATCACCAGGCTTCCTTTTAGTGTCCCTGATCATCCTCTGTTGGAAGCAAAGGTTGAAGCGATTCGAAATCGAGGTGGTAACCCGTTTATGGACTACCAGATTCCGGAAGCAATTATTAAGCTCAAACAGGGGTTTGGTAGATTGATACGAACAGCCAGTGATCACGGCCAAGTCGTTATTTTAGATCCGCGAGTTCGAACAAAACGATATGGTCAAAAATTTATTGAAAGTCTGCCCGAATGCACACTGATAATCGATCAACAGGATGACTAAATCACTCTGATCCGAAAATAATATCGCTGCTGCAAAAAGACCCACCGAAGTTGTTGGCGAGTGTGACGACCTGGTTTAAGCCATCTAAAAACAGTGCGCGACTCAAGTCATTCATGGGGTGCAAAAAAACGGACCATAATAACCCATCGCCAATCGCATAACGCGCATCGAGGGAGCGATCAAAATTTGCTTCGAGTACATCCCATAAATCATCTTCGTCCAGATCTTCTTCTTTGAGAATCGGCGTCATAATCCGCACACGATCATGATCTTCATCAACGATTAAGAACAGAACACGTTTGTCGTATTCGACTTTCCAACAACCTTCCCCTGATTCAAGCAGGGTACAAACCTCATCAATCAACTGTGATATTGATTGCGCATTCAACGCCATTTTTATAGTCGCAATCATTGTCCTACTCCTTGAACAAATATCCTGAAAATGTGAATTAAAAGACCGACGAAAAAAAGAGTTGAACCTGATCGCCTGGTATTCTGTCTCACCTTAAAATTCAGTGAGCCTGTTATTTAATTATGACTTAGATGCTTCTTGATTCCTTAAATGGAATCGTTTTGGAGACGCTTCAGCTTCTATTGTTTATCAATTCCACTCAAAAATGCAACATTTTTTTTGATACGTTGCATATTTCTGTTCTTAAAGATATTAAAACTCTGAATTGGTATTAGAATCATCACTTATTGTCATTTGTATTTTTGCCTGAGAATACAGATATCTAAAGTCACTTATCTAAAGTCATTTATTGACAATTCGTACGGATTACCATTGGCCACACACGATTCTTCTCATTCAAAAACACTGTCAGAATTGGACATTCAATACCAGCAGTTGCTTAATAACAACTGCCTGGAGTGGAATAACCAGCGTACATTCTCACGTTGTCTGGGTGTGGGGGGGCAAGGAGTTGTTTACCTCAGTGCGCGTGAAGGAGCAGATGGATTCAAAATTCCGGTGGCCCTCAAACTGTTTTCACCGAAACGGTATGAGAAGATAGAAGATTATCAGAGTGAGATGGGGCGTATTGCACAGGTTTCGGCACGTGTCGCTCGAGTTCAGGAAAATCATCTGGTCACGGTTCAAAATTTTGTGAAACGCGATCAGATCTATATCATGGAAATGGAGTGGGTCGACGGATATGACCTTCGCAGTTTGCTCACGCCAGAGACATTCAAGCAGATTCGAGATCAGGTCACATTGCGCCGCTGGAAAAATATCAATGATAATGTGTTTACCCAAGGAGCTCAACAGCCACGCTTGAAGCCGGGAATTGCTGTCGCGATCTTGCGTGAGTGTCTGTCTGCGTTAGCTGCTTTGCATCGCAATGACATTATTCATTGTGATATGAAACCCGCTAATATTATGCTTAATCGGAGTGGTAATGCCAAAATTATTGATATTGGATCTGCTATTGATTTGAACAATTTACCTTCGAATCAACCTTGTACTCCCACGTACGCAGCGCCAGAAATTCTATTGGGAGAACGGGCAACTCCGCAGTCCGATCTGGCGAGTCTGGGGTATGTCCTGATAGAAGTAATCACTGGATTTCAACCATTTGCCAATTTGCAATACTCTGAATTGATTAAAGCAAAAAAAGAAATTCTACAACAACTTCCGCAATGGTTTCCACCCGAAGAATTTGCTTTAAGTGAACCTCTGATGAAACTGATTCACAGACTTGTTCATCCTGATCCCGGTGAACGGTTTCCAAGTGCTGAAATAGCAGATCTTTCAGGAGATGGTGCTGCTGAATTTCATCGTCTTCTGGTCAAAAGTGATCTACCCAGTGATTATGAAAATGAGTTACGTCTTTGGGTCGAAGAAGTCGAAACTGATTATTTTGATGAAGAAAAAATTCCTGCAAATCCGGCAACAACAGTTTATAATTCACATTCCCGGGATCAAAAAACGTAGAAGAATCGTACGTATGATGGTCTTCCTGCAGTCTGTTGCTCGATTAACTTTACAAGGCTAATAAAGTGCGGCATTTTTATGCGTATTCGAATCGCATATTAGTCATATCGATGATTTGCTGTTCCTGTTAAAGCTTGCTATTTTAGTTGATTGGTGTGGCAAAGCAATTTTGATAATCGATTGAGGTCTCTCCGTGAAAAAGTGTCTCTCTTTACTTTTGTCCATATCTGTTTTCTGTTTTGCTGAAAATGCTTCTGCTGCTCCTCCCGCTTTTGAATTAAAATCGGGTGACCGGATTGTGTTTCTGGGAAATACTTTGATTGAAAGGTCCCAGAAATTCGGCAGGTGGGAATCTGTATTGATGCGAAGTTTTCCGAAGGCGAAGTTGTCATTCCGAAATCTGGGTTGGAGTGCCGATACCGTCTGGTCCGAATCGCGTGGAATTTTTGACCCTCCCGCTGTTGGTTACCAGCGAATGCTCAAGCAAGTCAAAGATTTGAAACCACAGGTTATTTTTGTCGGTTATGGTGGCAATGAAGCGTTTGCCGGCAAAAAAGGCTTGCCTGCGTTTGAGAAGCAGATGGAAACGTTGCTCACTGATCTGAAGCCGACAGGAGCCAAAATCGTTATCCTGTCTCCACATCGATTTGAAAACGCAGGTCATCCTCTACCGGATCCTCAATCACATAATAAAGATCTGAAGCTTTACTCTGATTGTTTACAGGAAATTGCATTGCGGGGAAACCACAATTACGTTGATCTCTTTACCAGGTTGATTCCAGATCCTGCCGGAACACCAGAATTGAAATGGACGACAAACGGTATCCATCTAACTGAGTCCGGATATCAACGAGCCGCTGGAATGATTGCTGCTGACCTTGGATTACAGCCTGTTACTCTGTCGCCTGAAAACGAACAGAAAATACGACAGTTAACCTGTGAAAAAAATCGCCATTACTTTTACAACTGGCGTCCTCAGAATATTACCTATTTACTCGGCTTCCGAAAACATGAACAAGGTCAGAATGCAAAAGAATTGCCTCAGTACATTCCGCTGATTAATGCAAAAGAGACTGAAATTCATCGACTGATTTCGTCTCAGTAACTTTAGTCAATCATCATGTCTTTACCTGCGAATTCAATCCTCCCAACTAAAATTGATCTCTCAAGGATCGTTCCTGTGACTATAAAATCTGTTTATTCATTGAAATTAATGATTATTTTTTCACTGTGTGTGATTTGCCTGTCGACAAGTTCTAATGTACTGGCCCAACGAGACCTGAAGGATATACCACCCGCTGATCCCGAACTCGAACGCAGATCATTCAAAGTGGCAGAAGGTTTCGAAGTCAACCTGTACGCCGCTGATCCACAAATCGCCAAGCCGATTCAGATGAATTTTGATCCTCAAGGTCGACTTTGGATTGCCGCTTCCGAAATTTATCCCCATATCAAGCCGGGTGAAAAAGCCAACGATAAAATTCTCATTGTAGAAGACCAGGATGGTGACGGAACGGCAGACAAGACGACCGTTTTCGCTGACGGATTATTGATTCCCACGGCAGTCATGCCAGGCGATGGTGGCGCTTATGTCGGAAACAGCACAGAGTTACTGCATCTTAAAGATACGAATGGAGATGGAAAAGCAGACGTCAGAAAGACAGTGCTTGCCGGGTTTGGTACGGAAGATACACATCATATATTGCATACATTGCGTTGGGGGCCAGGGGGACATCTTTACTTCAATCAATCGATTTATATTCATAGCCATATTGAAACACCACATGGCGTACGTCGTTTGAATGGAGGTGGCATCTGGAAATATCGTCCTGAGACGATGGGCCTTGAAATTACCATGCGAGGTATGGTCAACAGTTGGGGGCATCATTTTGATCGCTGGGGACAGTCGTTCTGCACTGATGGCGCTTATGGGCATGGCATCAATTACACTTTTCCCGGCGCTGCTTTTGTCACGGCTGTTGGTATGGAACGAATTCTGAAAGGTTTGAATCCAGGCAGTCCAAAACATTGTGGTCTGGAAATATTGAGTGGTCGCCATCTGCCCGATGACTGGCAGGGAAATATGATTACGAATGATTTTCGTGGACACCGCGTGTGTCGTTTCGTAGTCACAGAAAATGAAGCCGGCTATGTCTCACGAGAACAAGTCGAGGTAATCAAAACGGATCATGTTGCATTTCGACCGATTGATGTCAAGATGGGACCAGATGGGGCGATCTATATTGCCGACTGGTACAATCCGATTATTCAGCATGGTGAAGTCGATTTTCGCGATCCCCGCCGCGACCATACTCATGGACGTATCTGGCGTGTGACATATAAAGGCAAACCGACGTTACCTCGTCCCAAGCTGGTTGATGCCACGAATCAAGAGTTACTGAATGCATTAAAGCTGCCCGAAGAATGGACGCGTCAAAATGCCAAAAATGTTTTAAGGGAACGGGGACGCACCAGAGTTGAAAACGACTTAAAAGTCTGGTTGAAAAATCTCGATCCCAATGATCCGCAGTTCGAACATCATCAACTGGAAGGGCTCTGGGTAGCCCAATGTATCAACAGCGTACAACCAGAACTTTTAAAGCGTTGTTTGAGTTCGCAGGATGGAAGATCACGTGCGGCTGCCATTCGTGTGGCCCGACATTGGAAGGATCAGATATCAGGTACATATGATTTCATCGCACCTATGGCCAATGATACTCATCCTCGAGTTCGTCTCGAAGCGGTGCGTGCGTTACCGTTTTTTAAACAGCCCAATGTTTTAGTAGATGCGTTTCAGGCATTGGATCATCCAGTCGATGAATTTCTGGACTATGCGCTCTGGCTTACGACACGCGAAACAAAATCAGTATGGTTGCCACAAGTACTGGAAGGTAATTCAAGTCTTGAGAAAGATCTAGGCAAACTTCTGTTTGCATTGACCGCCGTTAATACGGCCGAAGTGACACCGGTCATTACAAAGTTGTTCCAGACAGGCCAGATTCCTGATCGTGAATTACAGACAAGCTTGAACTTGATGGCAAAATTTGGAAACGCAAAAGATTTGCAGTCACTGTTTGAACTCGCGTTGAAGGAAGATACAAAAGGCATACAAAAAGCGGCTATTCTTCGAACCCTGGCACAGGCATTTCAATCAAGGAAGGTACGACCAGCCGGTAATCTGGGTTCTCTGCAAAAACTGTTTCGCTCGCCGAGTCTCTCAGTGCAGCAGGCGGCCATTGATTGTGCCGGACATTGGAAAATCGAGTCCTTACAAACACCGATTCACGAACTGGCAGAATCAGATCAGACGAAAATACCATTGAGAATATCCTGTTTTTATGCAGTAGCTCGTTTTGGCGGAAAAGAAAATCAGGAGCGCCTGCTCAAGTTGAGTGACGCCGGAGATCAAAATGAAATTCGCATTGCAGCTGTTGCCGCTATGGCTGAACTGAATCTGAATCTCGCCGCACAGCGGACAGTGAGCCTGATGAGCGAAATCAATTCACCGCAGGAACTTTCTGCGCTGTCGAACATCTTGCTACAGCGCAAAGGGGGGGCCGGTATTCTCGTGAATGCACTCAAAGGAAAGACAATATCCAAAGATGCTGCTATCCATCTTGGACGTTCTATACAGTCATCAGGTCGTGCTAACCCGGCTTTGACAAAAGCCATTGCAATCTCCGGTGGTATATCCAGCAGTAGTGCTCCCAAGGCAGTGAATTTGACACCGAAAGAAATGGCGAGCATGGTTAATGCCGTGAAATCGAAAGGCGATGCAAAACGGGGAGAAGCCATCTTCCGTCGAACGGAATTGTCTTGCCTGAAGTGCCATGCGATTGGGGGCGCCGGTGGTAAAGTCGGTCCTGATATGATCAGTCTCGGCGGGAGTGCGCAGCTGGACTACATTGTTGATTCTTTATTGAATCCGAATAAAAAGGTCAAAGAAAATTATAACGCGGTGACAGTCGTTACCGATCAGGGGAAGGTCTTCTCTGGTGTGTTGGTTCGTCGTACGGACAGTCAACTTGTATTGCGGGATGTGAATGACAACATCATGAATATTCCCCTTGATCAGATTGATGAAGAAACGCCAGCTGCGTCTTTGATGCCTGTTGGCTTACTGGATAAATTGACGCAGCAGGAACTGATTGATTTGACTCGGTTTCTTTCCGAATTGGGGAAAACGGAAGCGTATCGAGTCGGAAAAGAGCGTGTTGTGCGGCGTTGGCGCGTCATGAAAGGTACGCCTGACGCAAAACGTGTGATTCGTCGAACCCGTCACGCGACGGCAGCCACCGAAAACCCTGCATTTATCTGGGAACCTGCCTATAGTCGTGTGGATGGAAGTTTACCGATCAAGCATTTTGATGAAATCGGCATGCTGCGCGTATCGAATCGTTCCAGAGGAGCCGCCTTTGTACATTGTGAACTGGAAGCGACTTCACCCGGAAAAACAATTCTCAAATTCAACAAGATCAACGGACTCAAGATGTGGCTCGGCGAAAAACCGATCGTTCTCAAACCGGAAACTGAACTTGAGCTCAGCAAAGGCAAACACCGTCTTACCTTCGCGATCGAACTCACACCCGAACGTGAAGTACTGCGCCTGGAATTGCTCGATGCTCCTGATTCACCAGCTCAGGTTGCCATTATCAATGGGAAATAATATCCCAAAAAACAGAGAAGAGAGTTTGTATGCATGTCATCAGAGTCTGCATTTCCATGGTTGTGAAGTGCGAGATCGACTGTGAAACCCTGCTAAGTAACACTCTAATGGGACTCATCGTATCGGGAACGACTCAGTATATCTTGCTTACCAAGCCGGGTTTCGATTTTCTCATGTGTGCGAAGTTGATTAAAACAGGGTGATTTTGGAAACTACTGTTTTCGCGCATCATTCAATCTCGTTATCAGTTTAAATTTCGGACCGATTTTGGTTATGATGCAGACTGCTGCACGATGCTGTCGGGGATTTAAAACGCAAGAAATCTGCCTTTGATCGAGATCATGATATTTTTGTGGATCAAAGGGGCGGGACAATTTTATCTAGATACAAATGAGGAGCGCACGATGTCTACGACTACTGCAAACGATCTTTATCCCGAAGTGAGGGCTTTTCTGGAGAGCGGAATCCTGAAAGGATTTGTGGGTGGAAAAGAAGTCGAGTCAACGAATGGCGAGACATTTACCACTTCCGATCCTGGTTCGGGAGCTCAGTTGGCTGAAGTCGTTAGCTTACAAGCCAGTGATATTGACCAGGCCGTTGATGTTGCAGACGAAGCATTCAAAACAGCAGACTGGGCCAAGCTTCCACAGAATGAACGTAGTGCACTCTTGCATCGTTTGGCAGATGCCGTCGAAAAACAAAAGTGTATTATCGCGCAACTCGAATCACTCGATGCTGGCAAGATCGAAGCACAGGCGCAAGGCGATATCCAAAACTTTGTTGATACGGTCCGCTACTTTGCTGATCTGGCTTTAAATGTTCAACGTCGCTCTGTTCTGGCTGTTAAAAATCATGAAGCCTGGACGATGAGACAACCCTGGGGTGCTTGCGGGTTTATCTTTCCCTGGAACTTTCCGTTCCTGTTAGTTGGTTGGGGAATTGCTCCTGCATTGGCTGCCGGTAATACGGTTGTGATTAAACCAGCGGAAGATACACCTCTTTCAACACTTTATCTGGCGCGCCTGGCACAGGAAGTTGGTATTCCCGATGGTGTGATCAATGTTGTTCCTGGAACCGGTCCAGTTGCCGGCGCTGCTTTGTCTGCAAATTCTAAAATTCAGCGCATGTCATTTACTGGTTCGCCAGAAGTCGGAAGACTGGTGGCAGAGGCTTGTGGCCGCAATCTCGTTCCGGTCAAATTGGAACTGGGTGGTAAGGGAGCAGCCGTTGTCTTTAATGATGTCGATATTCCCGACACCGCAGAAAAACTGGTGAACGCAATCACCTTCCATACGGGACAGGTCTGTTGTGATGCAACGCGCTGGCTGGTTCAGAAAAATATTTATGACGAATTTGTAGGCGAGTGCATCGATCGTTTAAAAGATGTGCAGGTTGGTTATCAATTGAATGATACCTCACAAATGGGGCCTGTTGTTAACGCAAAGCAGCATCAGCGTGTACTCTCTTATCTGGAGAAGGGGCAGGCAGAAGGGGCGGAATGTGTTCTGGAAGGGGGAGCGGCAGAAGTTCCCGGCTATGAAGGTTATTATGTAAAACCAGCACTCATGGCAGGTTCTCTGGACAATGTCGCTGCTCGTGAAGAAATTTTCGGACCAGTCGCATATCTGGCGCCATTTGAAACGGAAGAACAAGCGATTGAGATGACCAACAGCACCGACTACGGATTGGCAAACAGCGTCTGGTCGTCTGACCTGAATCGGGCCGCTCGCGTCGCGGAAGTGATGTGTGCCGGCAATAGCTGGATCAATGCCCATAATGTCTTCGCACATGGAATTCCTTATGGCGGGATCCACAAGAGTGGTATGGGGGGCGGTGTTTTATCGATTGAAACGTTGTTCGATTATTGGCGAAGTGTATCGGTGGTACGACCGCTGTAAGATACAGTTGTAATACTTCAAACTCGATCACAGGCCCGCAGGTATTCTCTCATGGAATATCTGCGGGTCTTGTTTTTACGAATTCATAATTTGACCGGTTGTTGACCTGATTTGTTCATTTTATTTGGGAGATATAAAATGGATGAATATCAGTCCATTCCTTACTTGACAGGCCTTAATGCGAAGGTCTAATATCAATATGACGATCTGTTTTTGGGACCCACCTGTTCTCCTGAACCATGATGGCATGGTTTAGTTTCTAAGAGACACACCAGGATCGGCAATAGCATAAATTCGGACGATTCCTGATGAGTATGCGTTTCTGTACTTTTTCAAGTTGGCTCCTGTTAGTGATACTCGGAGCCGCTTTCGTTTCATTGTCTGCTGAAGAAAACACCAGGCTAAAAAACGCAGCGACAAAAATTGCGCCGACGAAATCGAAAATTGATTTCAGTCGTGATATTCGACCCATCCTTTCGAATAATTGTTTTTTCTGTCATGGGCCGGATGAATCGCATCGCGAAGGTGACTTGCGTCTGGATACAAAAGCAGGCGCATTTCACAGTGCTGATGGAAAAGCGGCCCTCGTTCCCGGAAATCTCAAGGAAAGTGCGGCTGATTCAGAGGATTCTTGCTACTGATCCCGATGAGCGCATGCCGCCTGCTGAGTCGGGAAAAACGTTGAAGCCGAAAGAAATCGAACTGTTAAAGCAATGGGTGCAGCAGGGAGCGTCCTGGCAAGATCACTGGGCTTATGTCAAACCAGTGCGTTCCACTCTACCTGCCGTCAAACAAAAAAACTGGCCACGCAATGAGATTGATTATTTCGTTTTATCACGTTTGGAAAAAGCGGGAATGAATCCTGCGAAAGAAGCCAACCGTCCGACTCTGATTCGGCGGCTTTATCTGGACCTGCTTGGGTTACCACCCACCGCAGCGGAAGTGGACGCGTTTGTGAAATCGAAAGACCCACAGGCTTATGAGAAACTCGTCGATCGGTTGCTGGCATCACCTCAAAATGCAGAACGAATGACGCTCAAGTGGCTCGACCTGGCACGCTATGCTGATACCAATGGGTTTTCCATTGATGGTGGTCGGCATATGTGGCTCTGGCGCGACTGGGTGATTGACTCGTTCCACAAAAATAAACCCTTTGATCAATTTATTACCGAACAAATTGCCGGCGATCTAATTCCTGATGCATCTTCCTGGCAGAAGGTGGCAACTGGGTTCAACCGTAATCATATGATTACACATGAGGGAGGCACGATCCCAGCAGAGAATCTGGTGAACTATTCCGTTGACCGGGTGAAAACGACTTCCGAAGTATTTTTGGGATTAACAATGGGGTGCGCACAATGCCATAACCACAAGTATGATCCCATTACGATGAAAGATTTTTATCAGTTCTTCGCTTATTTCAACAATCTGGAAGATAAAGGACTCGACGGAAACTTCGGTATCAATGCGGGACCCAAATTGAAAGCAAAGACAGAGCTCTCCCTGGCGACTTCCGAATTGAAGACACTTGAGCAGGAAGTCGTCCAGCTCCAATCCCAATTGAATCATCCTGATAAAACGAAGCTTGCCAAGTGGGAAAAGGAAACGCAACAGCATTTGTCACAGCGTGGGAAAGACTTAAAACTGCATGAACTGGAAGTGATCAAAGTTTCTGATCCCAATACGCGTACCGCGTTTGAAACCAGCAAAGAGGGGCATGTGCTGGCGTTAACGCCCAGCGGTCGTTCTCCCTCAATCTCGTTAAAGGTCAAGCCCGGAGTTGAAAAGCTGACCGGTTTGCGAATTGTGTTCTATCCCAATAAAAAAATGCCCAACGGAAGTCTTGGACATGGAAAGAAAGGCTCGCTTCCCGGTAGTTTTCTTCTGACCAGTTTTGCCGCCTCGGGAACGACGGTTCCTTCGGATCAGGTCGACTTATATGCCATGTTTAACATTACCCAGATTACTGCCAGCGCCTCTCATCCCGATTATCCTGTTGAAGACTGCCTGGACCCACGCGATCATACGGGATGGTCACCCGCTCCTCAAAATCAGAGTCAGCAGAGCCTGACTGTTACCTTTGATCGACCTTATGAAACAAAAGGCTCTCCCTATCTTACCGTCATGCTGGTTTGGGGTGATGGAAAATTTGCTTACGGACAGAGGTTGATGGCCGGCGATTACAAAATCTTTGGAATGTCCGGGATTGACGACGGCACGAATATTCCACTTGAGATTCAAAAGATTTTGTCAGTACCTCAAAATGAACGCGATGAAAGACAAACGGCGGCTTTGAAACTCTATTACAGCCAGATTGCACCGGAATTCAAAAATATTCACTACCAACTGGAAAATTTAAAAGAGCGACGTCAAATGTTGACCGAATCGTTCGAGACCATGGTCATGGATACTGCGAAAAAGCCGCGTGCTACGTTTATTTTAAATCGAGGACAATACGATCAACCAACGGAGAAAGTCAGCACAGGTGTGCCGGGATTTTTGCCCGGGTTATCCAAAGACGCGGCGAAAAATCGAACAGCCTTAGCGCAATGGCTCACATCACGCGAAAATCCCCTCACAACGCGAGTGACTGTGAACCGTTTCTGGGAAATGCTGTTTGGTCAGGGAATCGTATCGACTTCGGCTGACTTTGGTTCACAAGGCGATCCACCCACACATCCTTTACTGCTTGACTGGTTAGCGGTTGAGTTTTATGAATCGGGTTGGGATGTCAAACAGATCATGCGGAAGATGCTGTTGTCGGCGACTTATCGACAGTCCTCTGCAGGAACGCCCAGGCTTTGGAAAGAAGACCCACAGAATCGATTGTTGGCCCGTGGTGCTCGTTTTCGATTACAGGCGGAAGTCATTCGTGATGCCACTTTGAAAGTCTCCGGCTTGCTGGTCGAACGTATTGGAGGAGCGAGTGTGAATCCTTATCAACCCGAAGGATTGTGGCGGGAAGTGAGCCATTACGGAAGTTCGCCCGCCACGGCACAGGTCTTTGTACAGGATCATGGCGAAAAGTTATACCGCCGCAGCATGTATACCTATTGGAAACGTACGGTGCCACCTCCGAATATGCAGACCTTTGATGCACCGAATCGTGAAGTTTGTTTGATCAGTCGGGCGCGGACAAACACACCGTTGCAATCACTGGTATTACTCAATGATGTGCAGTTTGTCGAGGCCTCACGGAATTATGCAGAACGTATTATGAAGGAAGGCGGACAGAGCGTCGATTCGCGGATTCAGTTTGCTTTCAAGACAGCACTTGGGAGATTCCCCGCCGCATGGGAGATTGAAACAGCGAAAGCCACTTACCTGCGCGAGCTGAAATCGTATCAGACAAATGAGAAAGCGGCGATTGCTTTACTTTCTCAGGGAGAATCGAATCGCGATGAATCGTTGCCTGATGCAGAAATGGCTGCGTGGACTGCCGTAGCAAGCATGATCTTCAATACATACGAATTTATTACACGAGGATAGTTATGGATCCTGTATTTGAATACGAACGTAATCTGACACGTCGTACATTGCTGGGAAAATCGGCGCGGGGTATTGGTGGAGCCGCTTTGGCGAGCCTGCTTTATCCTGGACTATTTCAGCAGAGTACCCGTGCGGAGTCGAATAAGATTCCGAGTGCCATCAAAAAAGTGGCACCCAAAGCGAAACGGATTATCTATCTGTTTCAGTCGGGTGGGCCTTCGCATGTGGACCTGTTCGATTATAAGCCAATTTTACGTAAGACGCATGGCACGGATCTTCCCGATTCGGTTAAAGGGACACAGCGTGTGACGGGAATGACTTCAGGTCAGCCATCATTCCCAGTAGTAGCGCCGTTTTGGGAAATGAAACAGTGTGGGGCTCATCAAACCTGGATCAGTGAGCAACTACCGTATACGCAAAAGATTGCGGATGACATCACGATTCTGAAATCAGTCAATACGGAAGCGATTAACCATGATCCCGCGATTACGTTTATCAACACGGGGACACAACAGATTGGTCATGCGAGTTTAGGTTCATGGCTCAGTTATGGGTTAGGCAGCGAAAACGAAAATCTGCCCGCTTATATGGTGATGCTCTCTCAGGGAACCGGTAAAAATCCGGGGCAGCCTTTGTTTGACCGTTTGTGGGGATCAGGATTTCTGCCTCCCAGTCATCAGGGGGTGAAGTTGCGTCCCGGTTCGAGTCCTGTTTTGTATTTGTCCAATCCGGCTGGCATTGATCGGAGTCAGCGTCGAAAGTTGCTGGACGATCTCGCAAAATTGAATCGGGGGCAGGCTGAGGAAATTGGTGACCCTGAAATTCAGGCCCGAATCAATTCGTACGAAATGGCGTATCGGATGCAGACATCGGTTCCCGGACTGATGGACCTTTCCAGCGAAACAGCGAAGACATTTGAAATGTATGGACCTCAATCAAAGAAGCCGGGTAGTTTTGCCGCCAATTGCCTGTTGGCGCGTCGGATGACGGAGCGGGGCGTGCGGTTCGTACAACTGTTCCATCGTGGCTGGGACCAGCATGTGTCACTCAAACGTCAATTCCCCAATCAGTGTCTTGACGTCGATCAGCCCTCAGCTGCGTTAGTCCAGGATCTGAAGCAAAGGGGATTGTTAGATGAAACGCTGGTGATCTGGGGCGGTGAATTTGGACGCACTGTTTACAGTCAGGGAAAAATCGGAAGTCCCAGTGCCGGGCGGGACCATCATGGTCGCTGCTTTTCGATCTGGATGGCCGGCGGTGGAATCAAACGCGGATTTGAATATGGGAAGACGGACGATTTCTGCTATAACATTGTTGAAAACCCGGTACACATTCGCGATATGAACGCCACGATTCTGCATTGCATGGGCATTGATCATCGGCGACTGACCTACAAATACCGTGGCCTGGATGCGAAGCTAACGGGCGTTGAAGAAGCGCATGTAGTGCATGATATTTTGAGTTAAAAAAGTGTGAGTGAGATAAGGCAATCCGAGACGATTTCAAACTACTCTTCCTTCGGTTCTTCAACAAGTTTCCACTCACGTTTGTCAATATGATGATGTTTGATTTCCTCGTTTGAGACTTCTAATAATTCCAGGCCTCTTTTCATGTTAAAATACTGTTTGTAATTTCGATCAAATAGAATGAGGGCTTTCAAAGGGCCTTTCGGAGTCATTGGTATGTCGACTATTTTGTATTTCTCGATAGGCGTATTGGGTAGTATGACAGCTAATGGTGGTATGTAGCTCCCCAGAGCCCAGGATCTTACGATCGCATCTGAAGTTTTTACAAACTCACAATACCTGCCTCCTTTAAATCCAAACTTTTTGAGATCGTTTAACCAACTTTCATTATATTTAATGGCAATTTTTCGATTTTGACATTCTTAGTCTTCATTGTAAATGAACAGGCTAAGGCCATTGATCTCTTCAAACTTAGTCGGTTTCTTTTCTTTTTTATTTGAGACAGAATTAGGCGAGGCACCTTCGACTCTGAGTTCCAACGGTATACGCTCTCGAACTAGGTAATAAGCTTTCTTGATGTTTTCAGCGAGTTTCTTATTTTCCCCTTTTAGCGAAAGTTTGCGATAACCTGCGTATCCGCAGAAAGCGGGTTCACATACGAATCTATAATATAAAGTAGAATTCGGGTCTTCATCCAGTTTTTTCAACACGTCTTCAGTAATGATAGTATGGAAGAAGGCATCCCCCGGTAAAAAGTAATTGTTGCTTGCATCAGATTTTTTAGAAAACATGAACAGGCAAAGTAATGAAACTGTACCGATTTTAAGACAAGAAGACATGGGACCGCTTTCATTACAGGACTTGGAAATTTAAGATCGATTATGCCTGTATCTATTTTGAGCGCCCCATTTCTCAAATGCAAGAACTTTGTTTTCTAGAATGTCTTCAATAGAAGTAGAAACGAATTCCGCTCAAAGATTGGTCATTAGGGTCTGGCTACTTGGCGTTTTTGTCATTCGAAGTCAGCTTGACGTTATCTAACAGCATAGTACCAGTAACACGAAAGCTGGCTCGCATTTTGATTGCGTCTTTTGGAATTTCAACAGCCATCGATTCGGTACTCCATTCGCTTGTTGCTGTTCGCCATGGATTCGACTTCACATCTTTGGGGAACGCGCTCAAGTACTGATTGCCTTTACTGTAGAAGAGTATGATGGGGCGTATCTTTCCGCTTCCTTTGTATTGATAATCGAGCTGATAGTTTTTTGAGGGATCAATCTTTGGGGTATCCAGGCTGAGAACGTTTGCCGGGAATTGGGGATTACTGTTTGTGATTTGCATACCATTGCCGGTCACGCCTGCCTTGTAGGCAATTCGAAAATCGCCTTCCTGACGATTTTTGACGTTCCAGATACTCCATAAATCTGGTCTCACTTGATCCGCGCAATATTCCATATCACCATTTTTAGGGCTAGTCGAAAATTTAAGTGGCGGTAACGGTTGCTGGCGCTGGTTTTCGTTAACGAGTTGATTCAGATACACAGAAAGCCAGGCAGGATAGGTTTCGCCAAAAATGGTTCCCGCACCTTTCATGTGTGCTCCATAGGTAATACTGTCTCCCAGACAGACGACGATATCCCCGGGTTTGATTTTTCCTTTCAATAACGGAATAAAAAGTTCGGCGAACTTCTGGTATCCTTGCTGAGTGAGATGCACGCCGTCATTCGGGCCGCCGTTTGCGTTGACACGAATCAACGACTGTTTGACATCGGCACCGCCACCATGTTGGTTACACAAGGCACGCAGATCGACCAGTGGAAGTTGATTTTCTTTTGCCAGTTCACGGACGATGGAATCATATTGTAACAGGTATTTATTCAGATCCGTTTTGCCAGGATGGTCGCCCACACGTTTGGCAAGTGTTTCCTGATGAACGGGATTGATCGTAACCAGAATGATGTTTTTAATGCCGCCCGCTTTTGCTTCATTGATCATGGTCTGCATGTTGTGACGAAAGACGTCCGGAAGGACGCGACGGCGGGGGTTGTTGGCGTCATTCATACCGAAATAAAGAATCAGGAAGTCCGGTTTTACATCCAGAACGTCCCGCTGGAAACGTTTTAAACCGTCAGCGGTCGCATGGCCGCCGATACCTTTGTTGACGACAATGACGGGATTGTTTTCTGCAAGAACGGGCGAACTATTTGTGAAAATCCAGATTGTTAAAGTGAGTATGAGCAGCTTATTCGACATGTTTGTTTTCTCACTCAATTAATAAAAATATTATAGTTCGGCTTGGAATCCTGATGGTAAAGCTACCTCGTATTCTATCTGTTTTTGATACGAGGACAATGGCCTGGCACACGATGATTGATCATCCAAGGTAAGAGAAATGACTGAAAGAATTGACGGTCAGCTGAAGAATGTCTACCCTTTAATTAACACCTATGAAGGTCTATTCAGATTAACAGGAAAAGGAAGCGTCTATGAGAATCCATTATTTCGGTATCGTCTTCATGCTGCAGCTGATTCCCTTCGTAGCTGTTGCTCAAAATATCGAATCGACGGATCGAATGACTCCACTTATTCGGGTAGTCGATTTAAATATCGACGATTCAGAGAAAGTCGAGTTGAGTGATGGGAGTAAGGTAACAGTTAAACTGCTCAAGCTGGAAGAAACTCGTGACTCGGTGCGCGATGCCGTGCGACGAGCTGAAGTAACTGTTTCAGTTAATGGAAAAATCGTTACGCTTGTCTCTGCAACGTATCACCTCCCAGTAACAGTCGGCAATGTGCAAATCGACTGTTCGATTACAAAGGGATATAACAGTAATGGAACGCGTGACTCCTGGAATCTGGAGAAAGATGCCAGGCTCAGACTGTGGCCGGCGGGATCTCCCTTGCTGAGACCGGGTACCTTCATGTATCCAGTGAAGCAACGCTGGTTCGCGACGCATACACAGATGGCCAATGTGCCCACGTTTGTTGATGGTGGTGAAGTTCCATCGCGAAAAAAAATCTATTATCACAATGGTCTCGACATTGGTGGCGCCGAGGGCATGGTCGATGTTGTGGCTGCAACAGATGGAATTGTCGTGTCCTCTGGATTGACAGTACTGGAATTTGAAAAGAAAGGGACTCCGGTTCGGCCGCGATACGATGTTGTCTATGTACGCGATCAACGGGGATGGTACTACCGCTATAGTCATCTCAAAGAGATTGATCAATCGATCAAGCCGGGACGAATTATCAAGATCGGTGATCCGATTGGTGTGCTCGGGAAAGAAGGGGGCAGCGGAGGGTGGTCTCACCTGCATTTTGGGATTTACAGTAAGCAACCTTCCGGAAAATGGGGAACGCAGGCTGGCTATGCTTTTCTCTGGGAAGCCTATCAACGGCAA
Source organism: uncultured Planctomycetaceae bacterium (assembly GCA_942492165.1). Taxonomy (GTDB): domain Bacteria; phylum Planctomycetota; class Planctomycetia; order Planctomycetales; family Planctomycetaceae; genus Gimesia. The sequence goes on along the minus strand of CALOEF010000042.1, from coordinate 24,022 downwards.
TTTAAGCCAAAACTGATTGCCGTTGCCCGTCCGCACCATCTTGTATGGGTGGGGGAAAAAGCGGTTCTCGACGCAACCAGGTCATGGAGTTCGACTGGTAAGATTTCCAAGTACGAATGGCAGTTTAACGATGGTTCGGAAGCAGTTGGCCCCAGGGTGACTCGACTCTATGACAAACCGGGGCAGTATAGCGAAGTGCTTAAGGTTACTGATTCCCAGGGGAACATCGATTATGACTTTACGGTCGTGAATGTGATGTCGCGCGAGAATCCTGATCAAATGAGACTGTCAATTCATCCCGTATATAGTCCTACATTTGGGATTCGTGCCGGTGATCCGGTCACATTTAAAGTACGCACCTTTGGGACAACCAATACGGGAAGCGAGACTTGGAATTTTGGAGATGGTAGTCCCCTGGTTCAAGTTCGATCCGATGGAAATGCAAAAAAGCTAGCAAAAGATGGCTATGCGATTACGACGCATCGATTCAAGAAACCGGGGCAATATGTTGTTCGCGTGGAACGGACCAATCAAGACGGTGTACGGGCAATCGGACATGTTCATGTTACGGTGGCTGCTAAATAAAGCAGAAAATGTTGAATTCCTGTCTGTACCGTTTCTGATGGAATCACAGCTTGTATTTTCGAGTGATGTTGTATCTTAAACACAGTACGAAATATTTTATGCAAAAGATAACGAATCAACACTAGTCAATTTGTTTGGTGGGACTATAGAACTACCAGGAGTCGAGGCTGATCAAATCATCGTCTCATTATAACTCCACAGAGAGGTCATTTGAATTTAACAACGAAAAGGAGGCCTGCTTTCGATGATGATCTTCTCGAATGGCGTTCCAAAAATAAAGGTACTGATCCTTGTAGTTGTTGCTATCAATACTGAAGCAGCTCACCAGAAAAATTTGAATGCACAAGCGATTTCACTTAAAACATCGGCGTCAAAGAATGATGTGTCACAAATTCGAGTTTTATTTGATTCTTCGAATCAGGATGAAAACAGTCAGTGGCAGACAGTCAATGATGTCGTGATGGGTGGTCGTTCGGACGGACGTTTTCGGATTATGAAAGATGGGACGCTGGAGTTTTATGGTATACTGTCGCTCGAAAACAACGGCGGCTTTGCTTCCGTTCGATCCAAGCCGCGAAATCTGAAACTTCAAAAAGGTGATACAATTCTCGCACGGGTCAAAGGTGACGGTCGGCAATATACGTTAAATCTGTATGTGACTCAGCAGCGTGTTGCATTTTCTTATCGCGTTACGTTTCAAACTGAAAAAGGTAAATGGATTGAATTACGTGTACCTCTTCAGAATTTTGTTGCGACTTCTTTTGGTCGTGTTGTGACCAACGCCGGCCCTGTAAATCCCAAACAGGTAAACTCGATCGGATTCCTGCTCGGTGACAAAAAAGCGGGACCTTTCAAAATTGAAGTGGATTGGATCAAAGCAGGAGTATTTCCAGCTGAGAAAGAATGAGATGAAACGGAATCAGAATTCGTAAGGCTAATACAGTGATGGTTAGAAAAAAAATGAATTTGATCATTGGCAGCATTGTGGTTCTTCTGGTCGTAATTGGCTATTACGGCTGGAAGTTTACTGCGAGAAATGCGTATGAGTCGGCTGAGTACAGTGTGCTTGAGTCCGAGGGGACTTTTGAACTGCGTGAATATCCCGACCTGATGCTGGTTACGACCAACATGCAGTTTGATTCCCAAGGCGATGATGGAAGTTTTATGCGCTTGTTTCGATATATTGACGGTGCGAACAAGGCGGAGCAAAAAGTTTCAATGACGACGCCTGTATTTATGGAACGAGAGGAATCCGATACTCCAGGGCAAATGGGATTTGTCGTGCCGAAACAAGTCATGGAAGAATATATTCCAGAACCATCTAATAAAAAAGTACAACTGCAAAAGCGTGCCGGTGGTCGTTTTGCTGTGATTCGATTTGATGGGCGGTTAAACAACAATACGGTTGCACAAGCCGAGGAAAAATTGAACAAATGGATGAGCAAAAAAGGCATGACACGCGACGGCGATATTGAGTATGCGGGCTACGATCCGCCCTGGACCCCCGGTCCCTTTCGCCGCAATGAAGTTCTGGTTCGAGTGAAATAAGATCCATTTGAATTCGGTTGAAATCGATTCCAGAACATATTCTCACCCATGTTGACTAGCGTATTGCTATGCTAACGATGGCATGCTGTCCTTCGTCAGGCGGCTTCGCTTAAGCGGCATCTCATTCAATATTCGGGATGATCTCTTTTTGAAGATTCATACTTCCATTGATTCGTCAACTGAAGTTCAAATATCCACGACTTCTGAATACATCCTGATTGGGTAAACCATGGAAGTAGTGCGGGATTTTCATCTGCTGAGTATTGGGTGATATCAGATAGAATCCGTTTCGGGCGCGGGTTGCTTCATTTGTGTGGAGAGGTATTTTTGTCTCCCTGGCTCGTATTTTATGAATGTCATAGAAGGGAGTTATAGAGTGGTTCTTGATTTTTTCGTCGTGGTCTTTTTTGTTTTCTTATTGGTGGACGGTATGTTGTTTGCATCGCCATTGTCAGGGCGAATGGGGCGGGTTAGGCGATCTGAATCCGTGCGCAGTTTTGTGCGCGAAATGGTATTTTGTGAGCAATTACGTACTGATTATGACGCTAAAAGGTGCAAATTGGTACTAAAAATAGTGAAAAGTTGGAATCGCATATTTGTAGGTGTTTGCAGAAATCTTGCTCAAACGAGTGGGTTTCATAGTGACAAAATTGACAGGGGTAAAAGTATCTCGTATGCCGAAAAAAAATTTCACGCACAATTTTTATAACCAGGTCTGTTTTTTCACCAAGTGTATTGTGCTGACACGTTTGAAAATGATCACTGAACATCGAGAACGCATCTTCCAGATGATCGATGATTATCAAGACGTTCCTACTTGTACTGTGATCGAGCATGCCAACTCGATTTCCGTTTATTGAATTCTGAGATCAACGTTCTATCTGAACGATGTTATAGAAGTGTCTCATATTAATTATCGTCTCTTCAGAAGATCATAAACCCTTCATCATTTCTTTATATCGTAGTAGTAGGATGCGAAAAAATATGGTGAATCAAATTCTTCTTAATCATGCTTGGCAATCTTGCTGTGTGTAGGCTCAGTATGAATCAAGTGCCGATGATGGTTTTAGAATGGAAGAATCATGTTTCCCATAAAGATTCATATTTTGCTAGAAAGCCATATCCCCAATTCCATTTAAAGAGGAGAGAGTGATGAAGCATCGTAAAGGATTCACATTGATTGAGCTACTGGTTGTGATAGCGATCATTGCTATTTTGATTGCATTGTTGCTGCCAGCAGTTCAGCAGGCCCGCGAAGCAGCGCGTCGTAGTAGCTGTAAGAACAATATGAAACAGATTGGTCTGGCGTTACACAATTATCACGATGCGTTTACATCGTTACCCCCCGGCAGCATTGTTTTGCTCAATTCAGCAGGAACCACCTACAGTGGTCATGGCTGGACCTGGCATGCCAGCATTTTGCCTTATATTGATCAAGCTCCTCTTTATGATCAAATTCAAGGCCCTGGTTCCAGTGGAATGGGGGCAGAATCTGGGGGTTCAACGAGCACCAAACAGGAACTGGCTGGTCAAACATTTATTCCCGTGTTTCGTTGTGCTTCACAGCCCGATGTGCAAAATGGGCCTGCGAAAGGTGGATATCAAACATCTAATTACAATGGAAACATGGGCACACTTATCGGTAGCTCAGGCGACGATTGTTATAGTGGTTCAATTACGACAGCAGCTCAAATGGCAGCAACTGGAGGGTGTATGGGCGCTGATGGTGTGTTCTTCATCAGTAGCAGTGTTCGTTTTCGCGATGTCACCGATGGATTATCAAACACAATCTTTGTCAGTGAGGTGATCGATTCTGGAGGAGATTCCAATATGTTAGGTGGAGCTGGCAGTGACCGCAAGTATTGCTTTTCTGGTGGTGCAGATGGTAATCCTCCCAGTGAGATGACGGAATACCTGATTGCTGCTGAAAATAATGACCCCATTAACTCCTATGGAGAGGAAGCAGCGGGTAGCTACCACGTTGGTGGGGCACATTTTGTATTTGGAGATGGCCGCGTACGATTTCTTTCAGAGAATATTGATATGTCGATCTATCGTGCACTGAGTACGAGAGCAAAAGGCGAAACGATAGGCGAATTTTAGTCTGAATTGTCATTCTCAAACTGCGTCGTTAAAACGACGCAGTTTTCAGTCAAAGGCACTGATATTTCGTGTTTTCAAACATGCACTGATTTTGGATATTTTATAAGGAAAGCGTAAACGAAAAAATGGATCACAGCAGAAATAGCATATTGAACATCACACTGATGACGTTCTGTTTGAGTTTTTTGGGTTGTGGAGATGCAGACAGCGACCAGCCGGAATTAGGATTGGTTAATGGAATCGTTTCTCTTGATGGCGAACCCCTCGACGGGGCAAGTGTTACATTTCTACCAGATTCCGGTCGACAGGCTACTGCCACGACTGATGCTGATGGCAACTACGAATTAATCTACATTCGAACGACAAAGGGGTGCAAGTTAGGCCACAATAAAGTGGTTATCAGTACCTTAACCGAACCAGAAGACGCAGCAGAGGAAGGTGATGATGCTAAAATTGAGATTAAGCGTGTGGTGGAAAAGGTTCCTCGAAAATACAATACCAGAACTGAACTTGAGGCAGATGTAAAGCCGGGAGAAAACAAGTTTGATTTCAAACTAACTGGATTTTGATTTTTTATTGAATATTATGAGGAATACGTGTCTGACGAAACAGGTATTCACAGGAATTATGAGATGACATCTTTCACTGTCTTTGGTAATCTGGAATGGTGAGTCAAAAATATTACCTTATTGATACCAGAGGAAAGAGACCGCTATGCGAAAGAACGGGACCTTAAAAATCGTTTGGACTGTTTGTATCTTCGTTTTGATTCAATCGTATCAGATGCAATACAGTCTGGCTGATAAAAAATCAGCAAGCAAATTGAGTTCATCGCAACAGACGGCGGTGGATGATGTCACTGGACGAGCAGATGAATTGAAGGCGGTGAATCAAGCCATCTGGAACTATGCAGAAATTGGTTTACAGGAAACGAAGTCCGCAAAGTTGTTGATTGATAAGTTGAAGCAGGCCGGTTTCAAAGTGAAGAGTGGCCTGTCTGACATGCCGACGGCTTTTGTAGCCAGTTATGGCAGCGGAAAACCGATCATTGGAATTTTAGCTGAGTACGATGCGCTTCCCGGCTTGTCTCAAAAAACAGTTTCATTTCGAGAGCCTCTAGTCGAAGGGGGAGCAGGGCATGCTTGTGGCCATAGTGGTCTTGGAACTGCAGCATTAGGAGCGGCCCTGGCCGTCAAAAAAGCGATAGACGACCATAAACTCAAAGGGACCGTTCGTTTGTATGGTACGCCGGCTGAAGAAACCGGATTAGGTAAAGTCTACATGCTGTTGGACGGTCAATTCAAAGATCTGGATATTGCCTTACATTGGCATCCTTCATCAAAAACCAACGTGCATTTAGGGAGTTCGAAAGCGCTGGTATCGGTTAAATTTACATTCTCTGGTTTGCCGGCACATGCTTCGGTTAGTCCGGAAAGCGGTGTGAGTGCTTTAGATGCGGTTGAGCTCATGAATACGGGTGTGAACTTTATGCGAGAACATGTTAAAGAAGATGCGCGGATGCATTACGTCATTATCGATGGTGGTGGACAACCCAATGTTGTCCCGGCGAAAGCGACTGTGTGGTATTATGTACGGGCCAATTCCCATGAAGATCTGGAACGAAACTTTAAATGGGTTGTGGATATCGCGAAAGGTGCTGCGTTGATGACACGAACCAAACTCAAAGTGCACGTCGATACTGATAATCATGAGTTGATTCCCAATACTCCACTTTCAGAATTGATTCACAAAAAATTGACGGCAATCGGTCCTCCTGAATTTTCAGATGAAGAAAAAGTATTTGCCCGTCGCATTCAACAGCCACTAATCGATAAATTTGGTCAGGACTTTCCTGTGGCCATTGATAACCGGATTCACACACTGCTCGAATCCAAAACATCAACAAAAGGTTCAACCGATGTAGGTGATATCAGTTGGCATATTCCAACTGGTGGATTGCGTACGACCTGTTTTGCTGCCGGCAACCCTGGTCATAGCTGGCAGAACGTAGCTTGTATTGGCTCTTCGATTGGTGATAAAGGAATTTTATATGCTGCGCAGGCACTGGCGGCCACGACTGTCGATTTAATGGAGAATCCAGCTTTAGTTACGGCAGCCAAAGCAGACTTTGATCAACGGATGCAAAAGCGGAAATATATTACTTTAATTCCTAAGGGACAAAAGCCACCCGTTAAAATTCGATAGCGTATGGCAAGATTATTCAGCCCAGCCAAATTCTCCAATCAGTGGGACAAAGGCGAATTCTCCCAGGTTTTCCTGAGTCAATTCTCCGTTCTTCTGCGAAAAGCGATACATGGTTTGGCCAGTCGATTTTGTTCCGACAGGTATGATGATTCTACCGCCGTCTTTGAGCTGATCCAAATATGGTTGTGGCAGTGATTCTGCGCCTGCGGTTACGATGATGACATCAAAGGGAGCAGCCTCTAATGAGCCCCGGGTTCCATCGGCAGTGTGAACTTGCACGTTGGAATAGCCGAGACGTTTTAGTCGTTCTGTGGCTTGTTGTGCTAATTCTGGGATTCGTTCGACGGTATGCACTTCTCGAGCGAGCAAAGATAAAACGGCAGCGCCATAACCAGATCCGCTACCAATTTCCAACACGTTTTCAGTACCTGTCAGTTGGGCGGCTTCACACATATAGGCGACTGTGTAAGGTTGAGAAATGGTCTGATCGCAATCAATTGGTAAGGCGCAATCATTATAAGTGTACGATTTTCTTTCGGGTAAGACAAATTCTTCACGTGGGACCTGACGCATGGAATCCAAAACCCGTTTATCCTTAATCCCTCGCATGCGAAGTTGGCTATTCACCATCTCCATGCGTGCTGATTTCCATTTATTCTGATATGGATTTTTTGAATGATTCATGATTTACCGGCCTTCCTTCTCGAATTTTGCCTGATGCAAAATGCGTGAAGTATTGATATGCTGTCATTATATTATTACTGGAAGTCTCTTTCTATGAAATGGAAATGCTTAACAAAAAACTGATTAGTTTATTGTGTAAAATTCATTGAATGCGCGTTATACGGTCTTTAAATTGCTGTCATTGTCTAAAAAAGTCTTTCTGATAGTAGTGGATTTTAAAAATGAGGTTTTCTAAGATTCGAATGAAATTATTAATTATTATGCTGATCATATTCTGTTTTGATCTTCCACTCAGAGCAAACGAATCGAAACCCGGACAACGTCCGAATGTCTTGTTAATTGCGATTGATGATTTGCGAACGGAATTAGGGTGTTATGGTCTGCCGTATGTGCAAAGTCCCCATCTGGATCGATTGGCTGCACAGGGCGTGCTGTTTACAAATCATTTTGTGCAAGTACCCACGTGTGGTGCTTCGCGATACGCTTTGTTGACAGGTCGCAGTCCAATAGAATCGGGTGTGACGCGCAGCAATCAAGCCTTTTATCGCGGGAAATCTGCTCTTTCTTCGAAACGACTAGAAGGGGCACAGACTATGCCTGAACTGTTTCGGCGAAGTGGATATCACACGACGTGTATTGGTAAAATATCGCATACGGCCGATGGTCGTGTGTTTGAATATAACGGAACCGGTGATGGTCGAGACGAATTACCCAATGCATGGGATGAGTTGGCAACTCCCTTTGGTTCCTGGAAACGGGGTTGGGGAATATTCTTTGCTTATGCAAATGGACGGAGCCGAGAAGATGGGAGTGGCATTCGAGATTTGATGCAATTCACCGTCGAGAAAGATGAAGATCTTCCTGATGGGTTATTGGCACAAGAGGCGATTCAAAGATTACGGAGTCTGAAACAACAAAAGAAACCATTTTTTATGGGGCTTGGTTTTTTCAAACCGCATCTTCCTTTCGTGGCGCCGAAACAAGACTGGGAAGCGTTGTCTCAAGTGGACATACCACGAACACCTCATCCGAAAAAGGTTGAATCTTCCTATTGGCACAGGAGTGGTGAGTTTTATAATTACAACATGGAGTTTGAAAAAACGCGCCCTTTGGATCAAACATCCCGGATCAAAACGAGGCGCGCCTATTTGTCATGTGTGCGTTATGTTGATCGTCAGGCAGGTAAAGTGCTCGCGGCGTTGGATGATCTGGGGCTCAGCGAGAATACAATTGTTGTTGTTTGGGGTGATCACGGCTGGTTTCTGGGAGATACAGCACTTTGGGCTAAGCATGCTCCTTTTGAACGTGCTTTAAAGAGTACACTGATTATTCGAGCTCCTGGTATTTCAAAGGCTGGTTTGAAGTCAGCCGCTCTTGTCGAGTCGATCGATCTCTATCCAACTTTGATTGATCTGTGTGAGCCTGAATTTCGGAAGACAAAGTCAAAGTTGGATGGTGTCAGTCTCAAACCAATTCTGAATGGTCAAAAAACAGAGGTGCGTGAGGCAGCATTGAGTTACTGGAATTCGGCAATCAGTGTGCGAACGAAGTCACATCGGTTGATCGTGAGTACGAATAAAAAATCGCCATCAAATGTGGAGCTTTATGATATTACGGAGACACCTGATCCGATCAAGAACCTTGCTAATGAACGGCCTGAAGTTGTGCAGAAGATAATCAACTATCTTCCTGATGATCAATAATTACTGCAGTCAGTGAAGATTCTTTTAAATCAGATGAGTTTTCATCCAGGTCAGATATTCACTGGCATAAGCATTGAGGTTTTCCAGACTGCCACCACCCCGGATAGGAGAACACATTTCGTAGGTTGCTGTCCCATTGAAGCCGCCTTCTTTTAAGCCATGAAAAAAAGCAGAATAATCAATGAACCCTGTGCCGAATTTGACAGCACGGACCATGTCGGGTTCTTGTTTTTTATAATTGATCAACTCTGGTTGGTATGCATAGCGAGGCATTTTAATATAGTCGGCACTGGTGGTAATGGCTGTAAAAGGTGCCATTTTGCGAGCTGCTTCGAATAAATTTTCATCGCGTAGAGCGGGGGACCAGGCATCAAAGCCGAGTTTACAATTTGGTCGATCAATATCGTGAAACAATTCCAGGAGTGCGTCGGAGTGCACGCCGACATCGTGGTGGTTTTGAACAGCAACCGTCACATCAAAAGCGGCGGCTCGGTCGCAACATTCTTGTAGTGCTTTGACAACCTGACACCAAAGTGCATGCGGCATTTGAAGTTCAGACTCGTAAGCGGTAAAGATACGAACTGTAGAGGCACCTATTTGTTTTGCGATCTGTGCGAGTTGCTCGACATATTGGAGTTGCATTTCCATAAAAGGAACTTCCGCCGCGCCGGTTCCTGAAAAGTCAGTATAGCCACCGATGATTCCGCATTTGATATTGTGTTCGTTGAGTGCACCTTGAATTGTTTCGATTAATTCAGGGTCGGTATCTAAAGGAGACAGGTGAGGGCGTTTTCCCATCAGCATGACCGACTCATAACCCAGCTTGGCGGCTTGCGCGATGAAGTCGGTTACATTCAATGTATGTTGACCCCAAAAACCAGCATAGCTAACGGAGAAGAGACATAGTTTCATGTTTTGAATCCAATAGAAAAAGGAACAGGTTTTGGAATATTTCGTTACTATCCTAACTCTTTTCCGACTGCTTCTGCAACTTTAGAGCAGGTTTTCATGGTTTCTGCGAATACGTGTGGTGTTAATGACTGTGCACCATCACTCATAGCTCGAGATGGATCAGGATGAACTTCGAGGATTAATCCATCACAGCCAGCAGCAATGGCAGCAGCACACATTGGGGGGACCAGGCTGGCGATACCCGTACCATGACTGGGGTCGATGACGATGGGTAAATGGGTTCGTTCATGTAAGTAAGGAACTGTTGCCAGGGGAAGGGTGAAACGAGTATGGGTTTCGAACGTGCGGACTCCACGTTCACACAGGATGACTTGCTGATTGCCTTGATCGAGAATGTATTCAGCGGCGAGTAAGAACTCTTCAATCGACGCCGAGGGGCCGCGTTTTAGTAAGACGGGAAGCCGTGTTTCACCGACTGCTTGCAGGAGATGGTAATTTTGCATGTTACGAGCACCGATTTGCAGGACGTCCGCATATTGACTAAGCAATTCAACGTGATGAGGTGTCATGACTTCAGTCACGACAGCCAGGCCCGTTTCTTCACGCGCTAAAGCCAAGAGCTTCAAGCCTTCTTCTTTCATTCCCTGGAATGAGTAAGGACTAGTGCGTGGTTTGAATGCACCTCCTCTAAGTCCAGTCGCTCCTGCTTCCTTAACTTCGTGTGCTACCTGTAGAATTTGTTCTTCACTTTCGACCGAGCAGGGACCTGCAATGACACCAACGTGTGATCCACCAATTTTCAGATTTCGTGTTGTGATGATTGTCGGTTCGGGTTTCGTCTCTTTGCTGGCAACTTTATAAGAGGCGACGATAGGTACCACTTTTTCGACTTCCTCACAAGACTCGAGTTCAAGCTGATGCCCGTCTCGTTTAATACCGGCGGCCGCGATCACGGTGCGTTCTTCTCCAATGATCACGTGGGCCTTCAGGCCCATTTCTTCAACACGTTTAACCATCGATCGAACCATTTCTTCGGTGGCATTTGCCTTCATTACTACAATCATGACGTTGACTCATTTCTAGTTCAGGGAATAAAAAAAGCCCTGTAACCATTCAGGTTACAGGGCCAATCGATTTCGTGTTTTTGTTCATCTCGTGTGAACTGTGTATTTTCGATCGGTCAGGTAACCTGTGCCGGTAAACCAATAGCTCAAAAAGTGCCAGGCTGAAAAAAAGGACAGCCGCACAAAATTAAAGCTAAAAGTACCAAACCGATGTGTCACGGAGAAACTCCAAAACGAAAAAAATAGGAATTCATGCAAATATTTCCTGCAATCAGGATCAGTCGAGATCATACTCACGTCGATTAGCTGAAGTCAACGGATATTTCGAAAAGATTTTTAAACAATCCCTGATGTCAGGATCAATTTCATTCTATTTTCGTTTTCTGAGTTTGGAAAAGCCAATCGGTTGATTGTTTTGGAGCGGGTAAGAGGTGTTCGAATTTGAATTGAAACTGGGATTTTGGCTGGTGTTCTCGTTTTGATGAGAGTTCGCTTTTGATCGGTACATTTGTTTGTGAAGATATTCCGGTTGACGGTTGGGGTTCGTTTCAGGATGTAGACCACTGCGTTGTATTCGGGTTAAATGTAGTGATTTCATTGTGGCTGAGTGATTGAAACATTCAGATGGATAGCAGGCCATAATAGCGCCAAGCATAAATTCCCAGTCATCTCCCGATTTTCTTGTGATTCCAGAAGGGAAGGAGATTCGTAACCCGGCCTTGATCAGATCCCAGATTTGTGTGGGATGCGGTGGATTAGACTGGGATAACTGATCTTCGCCGAATTCCTTAGCGCGGGAAATATTGTGAGCAAATTCTTCAATTCCAAACTTTAAGACGAGCTGACCCATCAGCAGATCGGTCCAGCGTTCAATTGTACGTCTTATTCGATTGACCCTTTTTAATGCATCCATACTCAGATGCTTTTCAGATACCAGAATCAATAAAACCAGCCGTTTCACATCCAGAAATGACAAGAAGAGGCTACGAGCGATTGGCTCTGCCTGACATTGATTTCGTCTTTGATCAGCAGCAGTAAAGACTGTGGTAATAATCCGTATCAGCATTTCTTCAGCAAAGAAATCCTTAAGTATGACTTCCAGTTCATCCTCTGAAAAATCGATTTGATGATTCGCTCTTGTGAGCGGTTCTATCACCTTGCGGTGTTGCTTGAGATGTTCCTGGCCGTGAAACCAGAAATCATAAAGAGCATTAGGCGGAAAAGATTGAGTCCCTTCCACTAGCGAAAGACTTTGTGCTGAAATCAGAGCAGTGACTTCCGCAATTAATTGTGAATTCAAGATAGCACCATTTTGCCCATAGTAGTGAAATGTGTGAGGGCATGAGCTGAGTCACAAATACAATGCCCTCTCTGATTCTTTTGAAGCAAAACCAGTACCAGACAATCCCTGAATCAGAGTTTCATGGTTAAATGCAGTGCATATATCAACTTAGCGAAGATTTTATTTCCTTCACCGTTTGGGATTGATGGATTAAACCATCAGTTTGTTGATTTTAAACAACAAGTCTTATTTTTTGGGTTTCGAATCAGCGACTTCCTGTTTTGTCAGTTTTCTAACTCTAATATTTTTTAGCGCAGCTGTCGTAGTAAATGATGTGATACCAAACGGCTTAGAAAGTTCGACTTCATAGCGGATCGAAATTTTCCGATCTTTGAGGTTTTGGTCAATGATCTGTTTGCCATCTAACCAGGCTTGTATTTTATGATCAGTGACTCGCAGGCGTATTTTGTACCATTGTTTCTTTTTGAAGGTTTGAAAGCTGGTTGTACTGTTCTGAGATGCATCGTCTCCATCGATACTGGAAAGACCACACAGACTACCTCCCCAACCACCCAAAATAAGGGAGCAGGGATTTTTTTTCACAGGAAATGTGAGACCACAAAAGAAGTCAGTTCCGTCAACACGCATTGCTTCCAATTCCACTTCATAATTCGAGAGAGGTATTTTTTTCGTATCGGTAAGCGTAACGCCTGTCAGATCAACACCCATTTCGAGGATCAGGTTTCCTTTCTCGACATGAACTTCACCTTCACCTCCAAACTGAGGAACTTTCCAGCCATCCAGGTTTTTCCCATTGAACAGTGAGGTCCAGGTGTGTGACTTCCGCTTTTTAGAGGCTGTATTATTCTTGTTATGAGTTGATTTCGTCGTGGGGCTGTGGCTGTCCTTATTATCTGCAATTAATGAATCTGAACAAATTGTGATCAGAGCAATTAATACCAGCAGCAAAAATTTAATTGAGTGAATTTCACTTTTTGGTGTTGGGATGTTGATGAAATGATACATTGCTGGACCTGACACTAATAAGGAGTTATCTGTAGCGGGTTTAGATACATTCTTGCTTAAAATCAAAATGAGAATTGTTCTGAAATCAGAATTCAACATGGTTTGATTATAACGAATTCGCCGGGTAAATGAATGCAGTAGAGAATTTCGTGTCTGGTGAAGAAGAATTGGTCTTAATATGTCTCGTTTTTGAGCTAGGTTTTAATGATTTCCTTAGATTGAGTTCAGATTACACGTTTTATAATCATGGCCTGTATGATAGAAAAGCGCAGGAAACAGTTGTCGTATATCATTGCATCAATTGTCGAAGTATTTACGAATAACGTTGTCAATGGCGTGTCCAGTGTCAGTGTTGTCGCGATCGCTTCCGTATGCTTATTACAATATGTAATCTATACCCTGAAGATGTCTCAATTTCGGAATGAGAATGAACAGTATCAACGTAATATTTCTGCATTCGAGGATGAGTTAAACGACGTTCAGTCCGACCGTGCAATGACTCTTATCGAAAACCATATATTAAGAGAATTTGTCACTCAGACGGAATTCGATCAGGCAATTGAATTGCTGTTAAAGCGGTATGTGCCATCAATCCGTGAAGGATTTGGGATTTATCTGGATCAGATCGATGGTCAGTTTGTAGTCCGAGACTCCAGAGGCATCACGAAAGACACAAAAGCAGTATACGAATTTGAAAAGAGACTACTTCAAAAAGTGCGCAGCGAAAACGTTGTGATTTTGAAAGGACAAGAACTGCGTGAGTCCAAAATCTATGCCTGTATTCATGAGCAGGATAAACCCCGAGTCCAAAAACTATGCCTGATGGCGGTATATAATCAAGAGAATATTTCGGGGATTTTAATTACAACAGACCTCTATCCAAAAGGAGTTGATGAAGGTCAGCAAATCAAACTGGCCAAACGACTTCTTGTTTGTGTCTCACGCAACATCGTAAAAAACCAGAATTTTGAAAATGATCGTTATGAACTTCGCGTAACTAGAGAACAGCTCGAGTTACGATCATTGGCTGATCAACAATTTAAAACTCCCGTTAAAATGTTAGAAGAGTTTTTGGATCGGTTACGACAATTAACGGACTCCAGTAGAGCAGGGCTTTTTCTTTCAACTCCAGGAGAAGAAAGCAGCAGTAAAGCAATTGTCCAATGTGGAATGACCCTTCAAGCTGGGATTAAGGCACGTTGGAGGGAGCATGAAATCAATCTGGTTCGTCTGGGGTTAGACGCAGGTAAATGTACATCTCTCTCTGGGGATCAATTAGAAAACAAGGGTATTCGTTCACTGATCGGTGCCGCATTGGTATCTCCACTTATCACGAATCGACGGCAAATAGGTGCGATCTGTCTGACAAGCCAGGACAATCAACCCTATGATGAAAGATCAGTGCGACTGATCTCCTGGGCTTCTCAATTCTTATCGAGTACTCTGCTCAAAGTGCTGAACCATGCAACGATTGAAAGACAGGCAAGGCAGGATGGTTTAACCGGGCTGGTTAATCGTCGTTCGTTTGATGAGATTATTGAAGATGAATTTAGTCGGGCTCAGAATATGGAATTGGCATGTTCGCTACTTTTGATCGATCTGGATCATTTCAAAAGTGTAAATGATAATTATGGTCATCAGGCAGGGGATGAAGTTCTGCGAAGGGTTGCACAAATCCTTAAAGATCGAGTTAACGAAATCCGTTCTTCTGACAATATAATCGCTGCCCGTTATGGTGGTGAAGAACTGGCAATTCTGTTACCCGAAATTGGTTTGTCAGGTACAGAGCGAATTGCCGAAGCGATTAGAAATTCCATTGAAGAATCAATAATCGAATTCAACGAAGCACGAATTCCCGTTACAGCCAGCATCGGTATTTCAACTTATTCACAGCATTCCATGGAGAGTGTTGAATCATTGGTTGCAGCCGCAGATAATGCTCTTTATCAAGCAAAAGCTGAGGGACGGAACCGCGTTTGCGGACTGACATCATCAACTGTCTGATGTTTGATTTGTAAAACTTATGCTCACAGACTTGTTTACACCTTCCTTCTCGTAAACAATGAGTTCCTGTCTATTGCTGCGTCTCTTACCAAATCACGTTGAAGCCTCATTTTCAATTCACGGTGGTAGTTGTGTATCTGGGATGAATATGATGCGGTCATCAAATAGAGAACATTATTAACTCATCAGGTTTTAGCGATTGAAAACTATTGAGACATGACTGCTGAACATCCCAAACAGCTCAATTCTAAGCCATTGAAGGGGCGCGTTATCGCAGTGATGCCGGCCTACAATGCTGCCAGCACTTTGGAAAGAACAATTGCTGATATTCCTGAAGGATCCGTTGATGAAATTGTTTTAGTCGATGACTGCAGCAGTGATAATACTGTTGAGTTAGCAAAAGGGCTGGGATTAACCGTCATTCAACATGATCGAAACTCAGGTTACGGTGGGAATCAAAAGACCTGCTATCGCTACGCATTGGAAGCGGGTGCTGATTATGTAGTGATGATTCATCCTGATTACCAGTATGACAGCCGTGTAGTGACCGTGGCTGTCGAACTGATACGTTTAGGGATTTGTGACGTAATTCTTGGGTCAAGAATTCGGACTAGAAAAGAAGCACTGGAAGGTGGGATGCCACTTTACAAGTATGTTGCCAATCGTGCGCTTACAATCATTGAAAATATTGCGCTGGGGCAGAATCTAGGCGATTTTCACAGTGGCTTTCGTGCTTATCGGCGTGAAGTTTTAGAAACGATTCCCTTCGAAAAAAACTCTGACGATTTTGTATTTGATAGCCAGTTTCTTGCTCAGGCAGTTCGCTTTGGCTTTAAGTTGAGCGATATTCCCGTTCCCGTTCGTTATTTTCAAGAAGCTTCCAGTATCAACTTCAGACGCAGTGCCCGCTATGGATTACTGACAATGGGCGTTCTTTTTCAATATTGGGGAAATCGCCTGGGTTTTCTGCGATCAGAAATGTTTTCAAAGAACAAACCATATCTCATTGATTGAGTTTCACATTTCAAGCAATCTCAGATCCTTATGGTTTTTTTCCACTTTGTGTCGCATCGAATTCTTTCCAGAAAATATCTGCCGCTTTGACATTCTCAAAGTTAGTACCAATTCCCTGTAATGTCTTGCTTTCACGTATTAAGTCCAGACCTTTTGTGATTTTTGAAGGAGTGAAAATCAATCGTTGTAATGGCATATCTTTTAGTGGAGTCAAATCGGTCACTTCAGAATTTGCAAGATTCAATCTGAGAAATGGCATTCCTTTTAAAGCAGCTAGATCTGCAACTTTTGTGTCCTGAATATCCAGGCTTTCTAATAACATGCCTTTCAGCGGAGTGATATCTGTGATTTGTGTTTTGGGAATCCATAGCGTTTTGAGTGGCAGTGAACTGATAATGCTGAGGTCTTTGACTTTCGTGTCAAAAAGATTGAGTTGGTTGATAGGCATTCCTTCCAAAGGAGAGATATCAGAGACTGGTGCATGTTCCATTCTCAGTATCTTTAAAGGCATACCATTTAATGGGCGAAGATCACTTACATAGGTTCCTTCAAGAAAAAGCTGCTGTATTTTCATACCTTCCAGAGGGCTGATATCAGAGACCGGGCAATTAGTAAGGTCAAGGTATTCCAATTTCAACCCTTTAAGTGCATTAATATTTTCCACGTTTGTTTTGTGTAGATTTACCGAAATGATCTCGCCTTTTAACTTCCCGAACTCTGCATTTTTCTGGTAAGTCGGATTGTCTTTCAATAAACGTTCATGAATGTCATCTTCAGACAGGATCGCTGGGCCGGCTGGTGCAGTGGGAATCGGAGGGTCTTCTCGAACTGGAGGAGTGCCAGTATCGACTTGCGATTGCTCGTTGTTGCATCCTGCTGAAAAGAGAGATATTGTCAGCAAACAGCTGAAACAGCACAAACGGGACAAAGAATAAAATGGCATGATGAGAAGAGCTTTCTGTATAAGGAAAGATCATTGATTGTAATTCAGATTGATTAGAATTGTGTTTTTAAAGTGTGTTCATCGATTTTGAGACCAAAACCGGGTCGATCCGAAAGTTGAATAGTCCCGTTTACGATCGGGGGTTGCCCACCAACCCATGTCATCCAGGGACGACCAGTTTCTGCTAATGGATCTGGGTCGAGTGCCGCCAGTGCATGTAACGCCCAGATTTCACACCCTCGATGGGGACAAACTCGTACACCTGCCGATTTTGCCATTGTGTATATTTTGATCAATTCCGTCAAACCACCACACCAGCAGACATCTGGTTGAAATACCAAGTGTAATCTTTGTTGGATCAAAGGTTCAAATGCAGCAGATGTGAATTCATGTTCTCCTCCAGCGATAGGGACTGCTGATTTTTCTTTGAGGATCGCATATCCATCCAGATCGTCGGGTGAGAGAGGCTCTTCAATCCATTCAATATTGAACTTTGAAATTTGTTTTGAGATGGTAATGGTAGAATCAACGTCCCATTTCATCCAGGCATCGATCATCAATAGTCTGTCTTTTCCGATTAGCGAGCGTGCCTTTTCGATGGACGAGATCATAAAGTCCTGTTGATGAGAAGCTGTGATTTTTCCGAGGTGTAATTTAAATCCTGCATGCTCAGAAGCTGTCAATAATTCCTGATGATCCCAGACGGTGTGATATGTGGGGATTTTTTCGCCCGGAATTCCTCCTAATAAATTAACAACAGGTTGTTTCTCAGACTTGCCACGTAGATCCCATAGTGCCAGATCAACGCCACTGATGGCCATTACAGCAATCCCTTTTCGACCAAAAGCCAATGTTGACTGATACATCTCATTCCATATTTTGGAAATCCCGTCGGGATTTTGCCCGACGAGCAGATCGCGTAACACTGTTCTGACGACGTGTATTCCAGCGAGTCCTCCACCGCCAACACCGTAGCCTGTGTACCCGCAGTCTGTATCAATGGCAACGAGAATTTGTCCTAAGCTGGTACGCCAGTCCGGAGGGGAATTGTCACCAACAGGTTGTATGGCACGAACATCTGTGATTTTCATAAAGGTATTCTATATGAACCTGAAGAAAAATGTAGCAAATATGTTTCAGGTCTACAGGAAGAAACGAAAGAAAACCTCAATATAAGCCAGAAGATATTAGTCGGGAGAAGAAAAAAAACTCCGATAATTATTTACCTTCGGCAACCTGTTGATTTTGAGGTTTGGCTTGAGCGGGGGCAACCCGGAAATTTTTAGGCAGGTTCTTTTTCAACCAATCATCCAAAGATTTAGTGACATCCGCAGGAATTTTTGGTGTTTCTCCTGGTTGAATGACAATAGCGACTGGTTTGATAATTTGCTTATAAGCAGCGTTGACGATCGTTTGATTGACTGGTTTCGTCGTCAGCCCATCTGAGGTATCTGTATTTGCTGGTTTAAATGCTAAATAGATGTTCCAGAAAGAACGTTTCCAGACTCGCGATTTGTTGTTTTGATTATACGCGGTTACCATCTTACTTGTCAGATCGACAATTGAGTATGTAATCAGCTTGATATCAGAATTTGCTTTGAGTGGAAGTTTACCTGTGTTGTAAGCAGCAGTTGACCTGACATTATAAGTTCGCTTTGGATCATTGATTACTTTAAGTAAAGCGTCCACAACAAACGGGCGGCGTGCTAAATTGTCTGTGATATTCATTGAGCCGAGCGCATTGACCAGACTTCGCTGATACCAGGAATGATCTTTCTGTGATTGTTCCAGCTGCGCAATAATACCTTCTGCAATTTTAATTCTGACTGCATTGGTAGCATCACCAAGTTTCCCAATTCGACCGAGACCATTAGCGGCAACAATTTTTAATTCTGTTGGCTGATTTTTTGAGGCGATAATTTTGAGCAACGGAACCGAAGCTGGTACATAGGCAATTTGTTTTTGTTTCCTGCGCGTGTCATGATCTCTCAGGTCAAGTTGTGACAACAGGACAGTAGCATTAAATCGAACAATACGATGGTTATTCAATAAATCTTCAGCACGTTTCGTTAACTCTGCTAAATAGAGTTCCCTTGCTTGATAATTGCCCGAAATTCGTCCAGAAAATTGAATGTCCCGAATTATGTTCCCAGTGATTTTGTGTATATTTGTTTTATTCTCAGGCTTGTGAGGGTCCTGTTTCAGGGTCATCAGATAAAGTTCGTAGCGAGCACCATCAGCAATAAGTTTTTTGTCTTCGTTACCACTGATTTTTCCACCACGAAGTAATTCATCGAATTTTCTGAGTTTCGTCTTCCGAAACTTTACTGCCTCCTCTGGAGTTATCAGTTCCTTAACTTCATCCAGTGCATCGCCTTTTTTTACTTCAGGCTGCCTGGGAGCGGCAGGATCCTGAGCACTCAGAAATGAACCAGTTGATAGTGAGAGACCAGCTAACAGGATAAAAATTCCTGTACGTTTGGAAAATGATTTTCCAAATTGTGATATGGATTGATACGAGCATATGGATTGTCGCACGGAAAGTTCCTTCATTCAACGTTCTGCTCGAACCCCGTTTAATTTAAAAACTTACGGAGTATTCTTGACTACACCAGGGAGCTTTACATTCAAGGAAATATTACACAAATAAGACAAAAAACACTATGGCAGCCGAATAGAATTCCTATGATTAAATGCCGACCGCAAATCTAGTTCCGAACGAAGCGGAATGAAGAGATGATATACTATAAATAATACGATTAATTTCGATCAGATAACAATCAAATATGCCAATTATTAATTGAAGATACAAGGATTTAACCTGAGATTCAGATTCCAAATGCGAAAATGTTGGATGAGATAACGATAATTTCGCAAGTAGGAAGTATGCCTTCATTGTTTCATTATCTTACGTTATCGCTTCAGCTTACGAGCTGTCAAGAAATTTCTGAATCATCACCCGCTTTTCTCTCCAGAAGGTAATGGCTCAGCGCGATAGAACCTTTTAATTTGAGGTGATTGGGTGATAGCCAGTGAATACATCCGTTTTGAGCTTGAGTTCAGGAATTTCAGAAATCACATATTGTTGGAATGTTCAGTGGCGATTGAATGGTTTAGTTCTTCTGTATGAGGTAGAACAGTGTGTTAATGGCTCTAAGGTTTTGACGATACCACAATGAGTTGGATTTTCCATGGTTCTTTTTTTTGCGAACACGACATATTTATTGCATGACACAGGAATCCATCCTGAATGTTCGAAACGTCTGGAGCGAGTAATGGAATGTGTTTCAGAAGAAACGATTCCCAATTTGCTTTACATCGACAAATTAAGGGAAGCAACCGATCAGGAGATTCTGCGGGTACATACAGCACAATATTTAAAGGATTTGAATCAATTTTGTGCCAAGGGTGGAGGCAGAATCGAAACTGATACGATTGTTTCAGAATCTTCTTGTCAAGTTGCCCGTTATGCAGCTGGCTGTGCCATCGCGGCAGTCGATCAAGTGGTTACAGGCCAGTGGAAGCGAGCGTTTTGTGCGATTCGCCCTCCAGGGCATCATGCATTATCTGATCAGGCAATGGGATTTTGCTTACTGAATCATGTTGCTATTGCGGCGCGGCATGCCCTGGTGCATCATCATTTACAACAGATTCTCATCATCGATTGGGATGTCCATCATGGTAATGGAACACAAGATATTTTTTATGAAGATGAAAATGTCCATTATTTTTCAATTCATCGTGCACCCTTTTATCCAGGAACAGGTTCAGCTGAGGAAACGGGAGCAGCAAAAGGATTAGGGACAACCTGGAATCTTCCATTGGCTTTGGGGGTTTCCAGAGGTGATTATTTATGTCAATTTGAGCAAATGCTGAATAAGGCGGCTAAGATCTGTCGACCCGAGTTAATCTTGATCAGTTCTGGTTTTGATGCGCATAAAGAGGATCCAGTGGGATCATTAGGGTTGGAAACCGATGATTTTGGAAAATTGACACAACTAGTTTTGAATGTTGCAAATGAATATTGTGAAGGGCGGATCGTGAGCATACTTGAGGGCGGATACAATCCCGATCAACTGGCAGAGTCTGTCATCAGTCACCTGTCCGTTTTAGGTGAAGGTGAAGACACCTGAGAGGGATAATTCAGCGTCGTAGATTATTTCTGGTAGATGGGCAGGTAACCCTTATCTAGTTGAAGTATGGTCGCGTTAATTGCAGTCGTATAGACAGGACCAACATGCCCTTCCATCCAGGCACCGCTTGCAGACTGTTTACGCACAATCTGGTGGCCGATCTCTTTAATGTATTTGTCCCAGTTTTTTCTTTCACCCCGATACATGACTTGTGCATAATAAAAATGAGCATAATGCCAATGGCCAAAATAGCGATTGGAACTGCCACCAGGCCAAATATTTTTTCGGCAGTATTCTAACATGTTTTTGAGTTGGTCTGAATCATGTTCACCCGCATTAAACATCGCAGCGCAGGCAGCAGCAGTGATTGCAGGTCTTGCACCTCCACCTCGGATGCTGTATTGAACTCCACCTTCTTGTGTAGTGCAGTCAGCGATATATTTTTTTGCACGATCGATAATTTTTTTATCGACCGGGATACCTGCATTGCGACAGGCACGTAATCCCTGTACCTGAGTGATGCATGTTGAGCCTTCGTCAAAATCGTTACCATCTTTTGCTGAAACGTAACCCCAGCCTCCACGAGTAGTTTGTGCACTGGCACAGAAACTGACCGCATTCGTTAAGGCCTTTTTTAACTCTTCTCGGCGAAGTGCATCTTCTTCTTCTCCATAGACCTGTGATAAAAAGACCATCGAATATCCATGCCCGTAGGTATAATGATAATCGTTTTTGTAGCCAATCAATCCGTTGGGTTGGCTCATTTCTAATAGATAGTCCACTGCATTTTTAATGTTTTTGGCATATTTACCACGAGTAGTTGTGGAACCTTCTGCTAGAAGTGAATTACCGGCGAGTGCGGTCATGGCAACGCGATATTGACCACCATTTGCTTCCCAATACCCTTGACGACGTTGTTCTCGTGATAAATACTCAAGCGCATTGGAAATTGCTTTTTGGATTTTAGGGTCACGGTTTTTCGCAAAGAGGGAATTCGTAGATGAAACAAAAAAACAGCTCCATACGAGAAGCAACGTCAGAACATTTTGCATAAAATGATCCCTCTCACAGGAAGTGATTGATTCAGGTCCCGATCAGTGAATTGCCGAAACCAGGTATCAGTAACTCCTTGTTTTTATCTTAATATTACTTGTCAACCCATTCAACTGGCTGGGGTTCTATTTCAACTTGAGGCTGGTTGCCAGCGTCGGCGCGGCCACTCCCCTCGAGACGACTTGTAGCTCGAACAATCATATCATCATCACAGAGAATCTGGCAGCTCAATCTGCATCCTGATAATTCTCTCGCTTCGAGCGTGTTTTTCTCAGCAACCGTCATCTGATTTGGTTCACCTTCGATAAATTCAACACGGCATGTTGTACAACGGCTTGCACCACCACAGGCATGTAATTGATCGATTTTAGCATCTTCGGTCAATGCCAGAACTAATCGTTTGCCTGCTTCTACTTCAAATTCTCCTACATTTTCGACAGTCAGTTTTGGCATTATTTCCTCAATTAAAAAACGGGGTCGTGGTCTTGTTGACGCTCATCCTGGAACGGTTTGGAACTCCAATCTTCCTGCTCTCTTCCGTTACCATATTATTATAGGGGCTTGTATTATTTTTTTAAGTAGGCATTACAAATTCACGTTCGGGATGGGAAACCGTTAATACGGGACAGGGAGCTTTACGAACGACTTTTTCTGCGACACTTCCCAGTAGCATATGTTTGATACCAGTTCGTCCATGCGTACCAATCACAATCAGGTCGATCCCCGTTTTTTTTGCGTACCTTACTATTTCGAGAAAAGCGGGTCCCACTCGGACTTGGCGTACAACTTGTAAATCTTTGGATCCAGGTATATTGGGCATCTCTGCCAACTGTTTTTTTGCTAAATGCTGCATATCTGCTACCAGATCGTTCATCGATGTACCCATCATATTCGGTTCGGGAAACATGGCAACAGCATCTTGGACGACATTTAATAAATGTAACTCTGCTCCAAATCGTTTTGCCAATTCTGATCCATAAAGCAGGGCCTGTTCACCAAATTCACTAAAATCAGTAGGGACGAGAATTTTTTTGATATTGATCATGGATTAACTCCTGACTCCTGAAAACGATACAAACTCCAGTTTATTCCATTGTAGCAAAAGGCCTGCTGTATTGCCGATATTTGATTCGTGTCTCTGCTGCAAAGCGTTATCACTTCACTGATGATTTTTTGAAGTAACTGTACTGATAGAAAAGATGATTAATTGAAACAATCCTCAAATATTAACTAATTCTTACATAGAGAATAACAGGTTGATTCGGTCTTTTCCACACTGGAATTGCAGTTACAAATATTACGATCGCTAGAGAACTAAAAACAGAATTATCAATCACGGCCGCCCCTTATTCGTGGAAATCGTTTTATCAAAAAGAATAAGGATGGATTGTTGAACTTATTTTAGCAGATTCACCACTTTCATATACCGGTAAACGGCAGAATTAACGCGATTTTGAATCCAGTAGACCATACTAGCATGCTGGCTCATGAATCAATTTTAAAAGTGGTATTTATAAACAATGCCGATTTTTTTCCTTGGAATGAGGAAGTCAACGATGTTAATGCCGTATTTTAGAAACAGCCTCGTTATTTGCCTGCCTGCTTTCAGTGACGATGTTTTTGGGCTGTCAGTCGGCTCAACAAAAAGTTTATCAGCAAGCTTCTCGATCAACGGCTGGATATGGTACGGCACCTTACAGTGAACTTGAACAAGTACCTTCCCACTATAAGACTCCTGATCGGTTTTCTCCTGCCCCTGCTCC
>CALOEF010000041.1:0-55006 GCA_942492165.1 uncultured Planctomycetaceae bacterium | reverse complement strand
TGACTGATTTCAAAATCATCTCCACGTCACTGAGTGTGGGCAAGCGACTTAGGAGCAACGGCGGGCCGATTTGCAACCAGTAATGTCGGCAGGAAGCACTTGAGCCAACTGGTCCATGATAGCGTGAATCGTCCGACAACTGGTTCGATCACGGAGGCGAAACTTGCCGCCAGGGGAACGTCGAACCTGCCGTGCACCAACTGTTGAGCCAGTGTCAATTGTTATCGAAAGCGTATTTCGAGCCTTACTGACTGAGGTGAGCACGCATGAGTACTCAATGACGAAAACGTCAAGAAAGATGACCGTCGAATGACTGGCATGTAAGACGATGCACGACTTGGTCGGACACATCGTCCAATGACAGGGACAATGGGGCGGTGAAGCGGGTCCACCAGCTCATTAACCGTTCCAGCAAGTCATCGACACCAACTGAATCGGCGGGCGCGATGAAGGTAAGCCCTATCGACCGTTTCGCCGAGCAGTTTAAGCAATCTGGAAACGTCTTCCCATTGACGTTCCGAAGTTTCGTTTGTCAATCGAAACCACTCCAGCTTGCTGATGATCGTATCTTCGGCAGATGCGATCGGTACTTCAATGGTGTTCGATTCACCAAGTCGTTGTAGACTCGCTCGACGCATGGCATCTTCGTCGAACGGTCGCTTTCGACTGACAAAGATATCGACTTTGAATGACGATGGCAGGTGAATGAGATTGAAACAGGACTGTCGTCTGACAGCATCTCGCACTGCTGGTTCGCTGATGTAGAAATCATCACCGAAACTGGCGACAAAGGATGCCACTTGATCTTCGGACAGCTCGGCGACAAGGTTCACATCCATGGTAGATCGTGTGCCGCCGTGAAACGAACTGGCAATACTGCCTCCCACATAATGTGATATTTGAAGCCTCTGAAATGCCGAGACTACGGGCTTCAGCGCATCAAGCAAATCATCCGAGTCATTCAAGTCGATCGCTCCCTACGCCAACGTCGCACGTTGTCTGCGAGAGCTTTACCATAATTCAGCTCAATGAAACACAACTGCACTTCTTCATCGCTCCACTCGGGATGGTGACGTCGAATCGCTTTGAACGCCATATTGCGAACTTGCCGCGACATAGCACAGCTTCGCCGCAGTCGCTCTTGCGGACTCATTTGCCGCAGGCAGGCGAGCTGAATGTCCAGCGCTTCCTGAGAAGTATCAGTCGTGTATTGGAGCTCCACCATAGACCGCATTCTAAGCACTGGAGACCAAACGGGCGAGGGAACTTGCACTGAGAGGGAAAAGGGGATTGGAGGACTGGGACATTTTCGCCGGTTGACAGGACAAGCAGAAAAGGTGCCTCTCTGAATCACGAATTATTGTCAGTATCGAATCCTGTGAAGAACTGTACACGTAGGGTGGCGATCCGGACATCGATTCGATAGGAGTCGTCCCTTACTTCGGCGCGAGACGGCGAACATACGGGCACGCACAGAATGCACTTCACCCCGCTTTGAACGCTATGGACCAGATGGGGCTCGAAGGCAATTGGTCCCTACCACCGGAACGAGTCCTCCCCCTTCGCGAACCCGTTCTGTGATCCGAGGGACTGGTCGTACGCGCTACAGACGCACCATGGATGCCTCCGTCGTTTCAAAGAACTGAAATGCAGGCAACTGCGGAGCCAGTTAACGTCTTGTCGGCCACGTCCTCACGCAAGCTTACTCTCCCCGGACTCTTCGGTATTTGATGACCAGATTCGGCAAGTCCGTGCCTTCGGAATCCTTTCGGTCAAAACAAGTGAAGGTATAGTTGTCAGGACCTTCCATTTCTAAGGAGATCTTGGCTTCGCTGTGGCTGCCGTCGGCCGAATGCCATTCCGCTGTGCCTTCTCGAGATGTTGGCGATTTGATTGTCCACCGGTTGTACACGACAACGCCAACAACAGAGTAGTGTGTGTCAAACACCTGTTGCGCCATCGGATCCCAGCCAACGAGGGTGACCGCACTGGACTCGAGGTCCTTGGACTTCAGCCGCTGAGTCCGGATGAGGCAGTGTTTGTCCGGTCCCCACTTCACCACCTCGTGATTCCGGCCTGTCATATCCCCCACTTCCCATTCACCAATCCATTCACCCACCATTCGCTCGAATGACTTGCGAACGCCGTCTGGAAGTGGATCATTGGGTGGAACGTGACGCTGAAAATCAATCGTCATTGCTGGTTCCTTCTGGCCGTCGTTCCAAACCGTCTCGGAACCGAAAAACGTGAGTTCATTGTCGGAGGGCATCGTGAACTTCCATTCTCCTTCCGCTTGTCGGTCGCCTTGGCTCCGCTTGGAAGCCCATTTACTGGCCGACTCGTCAAACTCCTCAATAACTCCCCGTATCACACCACCTAGAGAATCCGTTTGCAGAAACTTCGCCTTCTCCTCAGTTGGATCCTAGTAGTAGTTGGCTCGTCCCGACCAGGTAGAATCCCCATTCGCATTGCGAACGACACTTTTGCTACAGATGATTTGCTTCTGAGCTTCCCACCGGAATGAAATCACACAACTCCCGCCGGGTTCCAGGAAATCGTCTGACTCCCACACACCGATCATCTTGCCCATGATTTCATTCAATCGATCTTGGTTCTCGGGTGCGGGGTCATCTGCTTGGCCAACCAACGTGCAAGCGGCCAACAAGGTGAATGTGTAAGAAAGCATGGTAAACCTCTTTTCAAACTGTCAGTACGGGGCTGTTCAACCGAAGAACCGCATCACTTCTTTCGTTTGAAGACCGTCTCGCTTTCGACACCTTTCAAAGTCCAGGTGTCCTCATCCGTGATTGTCACGTCCCAAACCAGCGTGGTTCCCACGATCGACACCTTCCACGTTTTCTCTTCGACTTTTCGCCACGCAAATTCCATCTTCGTGCCATTCCCGAAAACCGTTGTATTGACGATTGCCTGTTCACCGTGATCCCAAGCGACAAGCCCTTCGCCTGTGTTTACCATTTTCCCATTCTCATCTCGAAAGACTTGCTTCAGCTTGGCGAATGTCTTGTCGTCCGACCATGAAAATGACCATGTCGAGGAACCATCTTCTTTTTTGACAGATTCCCAGTCACCGATGAAGCATGCGAAGGCTGCCATATGGTCTCCGTGAGTCAATTCATCCGTGAGTAGATTCACTCGCTGAAGTTCGATCATCATGTCTGGAATGGGCTTGCCCTTTACTTTGCAGTTCTTTTCCGTCTCCACAAATCCATCTTCGGTCGCGACGACTTCTACGATTCCCGTGCACTTGGCACCGTCCAGGTTGAAACCCTCGTAGGGCATCATCCAGGTATCTCCTTTCTTCTCGATGGTCGCAATCCAAGACCCCAAATGCGTGGTATAGATGTGCTGCTTGATCTTCTTTTCATTGGAATCCCAGCCGCGGACTGAAGACGATCGAATGGATACTTCTCCCGGGATCTCCCACACCTGGTTGACGATCTGTGAGCTCATGCCCGGTCCCCAGAAAACATGACGCTTCACGACGATGGGCATCCCAGCCCATTTCGCACCGGATTCCGACAGATTATCGGATTCGGGCATCTTACCCTTGCCCTCCCAATATCCAACGAACTCGTTGAGATCTTTCAGTTTTGTGAACGCC
Organism: uncultured Planctomycetaceae bacterium; assembly: GCA_942492165.1. GTDB lineage: Bacteria > Planctomycetota > Planctomycetia > Planctomycetales > Planctomycetaceae > Gimesia. Next base: position 51,384 of record CALOEF010000041.1, on the reverse strand, counting down.
AAGCTGTCGCCAGTTTGCTCAACCGCCACTGGCTCGACGCGACGGAACGTAACATGCACGTCATTTTCTGGAGCACCATTCTTGCGGCGGTTCGTCTCAAGCCAAACAAACTCGTCATCGTTCTTTCGCTCGTAACGCACTGTGCTCGTTTCCACAGCACCGTCCGCATGAAAACTCCGCGCGCTCCCTTCCCAAATCCCTGGGCCCTTCAGCTGGTACTTTCTTACCGCGCCACCGCCACCCGAGAAGAACGTCGTCTCGATCATCTCCTTTGTCGACGTATCCCAACCATTCAGTTCCACTGATTTGATCTTGCCGTACTTGGCAATATCCCATGACTGGTTTGAGACGATCGCTTGACGGTCTATCGACCAGCTTGTCGAGATATCGCCCTTTCCGGTTAGATCTCCTTCCGCATAGACGGCTTCCCAGCTACCCACCATAAACTTGAATTCTGTAAGTACGTCTGCTGGAATGGTCGTCTTCAGTGCCTCAGCTTCTTGCGCCTCACCAAGGACTAGCGACGCGAGAATCACCAACGTAGCGGATTGAAACATGGCAGTCTCTCCAAGCGATGCGTTAGATCAGGACGTTTAATAGCCGTGTTGGCGGTGGGCGTTCAGGGGCCAGCCAATGGACGCCCACCTACCTTTCTAAAGCTAAAGCGACAATCGTTAACGAATCGGCTCACCTGTGATCGACAAAAAGGCGAAAAAGGCCCCCGCATGCACGCAAACTGCGTGCGCGGCCGGAGTTTGCCCCCGCTGAGAAGGTAGTCGTTGCCCGACACGGCTCTGTTCCTGGATAATCATTCGGGTGCACTTAGCGTGTAACGCCGGCCAGACGGTCGCGTACTATGGCGATCGATTCAACTGAGGAGAATGTCCATGACTGCCAAGCCGACGCCTGTTACTCGGCGAGCCTTTCTTCAGGCAAGCGGGCTTGCAGGACTAATGGTGAGCAATGAACTCAAGGCTTGCCCCAATGCGTTGAGATCCCAGCCAATGAATGACGATCATCGCGAGCTCGTTCAGTTGTCAGCCACCGAGATGGCAGGTCGGGTGAAGAAAAAAGAAATTTCGCCCGTCGATCTGATCATGGCGCACATAGCGAGGATCAATGAATTAGGACCAAACCTAAACGCGGTGACACATACTGCATTTGAAGCTGCACTACAGGAAGCACAAGAGAAAGAAAAGGCCATCGTTCAGGAACGAGTCGAGTGGAAGTCTCACCCGCTGTTTGGCGTGCCAATTTCGGTAAAGAATCACCTCGATGTCGAAGGAATTCCGACAACCGCCGGTGTCCCCGCATGGGAAAATGTCCTTGCGAAAAATGACGCGGACGTAGTGCGTCAGTTAAGAGCTGCGGGTGCTATTGTCCTTGCCACCACAAACATGCCTTGCTTGGCGTTATCCTACGATTCTGAAAACCTGTTGTTCGGCCGCACAAATAACCCCTACGACCTGACGCGAACTGTTGGCGGCAGCAGTGGGGGCGAGGGCGGCCTGGTAGCCGCCTGTGGCTCTCCTTTAGGTGTTGGGTCAGATAACAATGGAAGCATCCGATTGCCGAGTGCATGGAATGGGATTGCCGGACTCAGGCCGGCCCCAGGACGTATCTCGCTGCAAGGCATGCGGCCTATCGTCGAGGAGGACCAGTTGGGCGCTTGGGCCGTTGGTCCCATGGCTCGATGTGTTGCCGATCTTGAACTTGCCCTCCGTATCTTTGCCAAACCGAATCAACCGTCAACTGAGCCCCGGCTTTGCCACTCCAGTCACGTCAATCTGAGGAACCTGCGTGTGGCTACACTGACAAAGTGGGAACACGGGGAAGGCAAGCCCATTTCTGAAATCCAGAAGGCTGTCACCAAGTCCGCCGATCTTTTGGCCGATCGCGGCGCGAAAGTACAAGAAGGCATACCCAGATCACTCCACCGTATTGGGCCCGTCATTGTCGCGACAATGCTGGGCAAGGCGGCATTTCCGTTAGACGGTTTCAGAAAAAGAGTGCGCGAGCTCGGTGCGGAAAAAGATCCCTTGATCTGCGCGGCGATAGATTGGATCGACGCTTGGCAGCGACGAGTACCGGAACAAGTTCAACGCAAAGATGCCGCTGCCTTCGTCGATCTTCAAAACGATTTTTCTCGGTTCATGGAACACGTAGATGCACTGATACTGCCGGTTCATGCTCAGGCGGCCATGCAGCATGGCACTTCCTGGCCGCGTGACCCCGAAGAGCGGTGTGAAGAGAAGTATGCGTATTGCTACTTTTGCCAACTGTTAGGCCAGCATCCTGCCGGTACAGTACGCGTCGGAACAACCAAGGAAGGCCTACCGGTTGGTGTTCAAGTCGTTGGCGCTAGGTATCGTGAAGACGTTATTCTCCGTATCTTGCACGAACTTGAAGCCGAGTTTGGCGGTTGGAAGCCTCCACCGTCCGTTCCCAACCGATAACTAGCAATTGGTGAGATGTGCACTCCACATAACCTTGCTGTTCGGCCCACCGCATCGCTCGCTCGATAGCAAGACGACGTGACGCCTCTTTTCAATCCTCGAACGCAACACTGGGAAGATCATTTCCGGTTTGAAGACACGTCGATAATAGGGCAGACTCCGGTGGGACGTGCCACCGTGAGGCTTCTGCAACTGAATTCAGGTGAGCGAATGGCTGAACGGCGGGAACTAGCCAAAGCAGGTAGACTGCCTACCGCTCGTTAAGACGCATCGCTGAACATACTCTCGGCCACACAATCGCGGGGCCGTCGTCTCACCCCTACCCAGCCGCACAGTACGGGTCCGCCGACTTTCGCCGGGGACACACGTGCACCAACGATGCGCCGTCATCGGAGGGTAATTCTCGACCTGCGAAGACTGGGGCGACACCCATTCAGCACCCTACCAACACAGGGCGCCAAAACCGCAAAAGCGAGCCACCGAAAGTCCCTGGACCCGTACACCACGACGTGTTTGTTCTTCATCACTAGCCAGATCCATATGTTCGTGGCTCTGAATCCAGATGCCGGTAAAGCAGGCGCGTACGTTCTCCGCAAGACGTTCGGATAGTAACATAGAGTTTTCCTTGATGGTTTGAAGTAAAAGAAGGTGTGAAATGCAATTAAGCGGTTTCAGCCAGTTGGCCGATCGTCTCCAGCCACGAGATGACTTCTCCTTCAGGATCGCGTTCCTGTAGCAAGGGGACCGTCATTTGTTCGACGGCGGCTGGTATTGAGCCAGTGCTTTGCTCGATTCCTGAGCCGGACTCGAATTCGACGAGTCAGCTGTTTCCAGCTGTAGGCATCATGACTGACTTTCGAATATCTGCTGCGCCGCAACGGTTGCCACACAGTCATGATCGCCATATTCCAGTGTCACACCGGCAACCGTCTGTATGGCACTGGGGTGCAGATAGTTCTCCAGGCTCCGTTTCTTGGTCAACATGGCGCGGCAGCGATAGCGTTGATTGATTGCTGCGACTGTTGCCTGTCGCTGTTCCGTGACCGGTGACTGTTCCCGATCTGATAAATGGAACTCTGGCAAGTTGAGAGGTGCCAGCCGCCTGGTCCAGGCTTGAGGATGGCCGCTGATCGGCAAAAAGATGATTTCTCTATTACGCTCCATCGTAGCAAGATCAGGCAGAGCAGGATTATCAGTATGAAGGAGTGTGGAGATGCGTGTCAAAAATTCGATGTCGTGCGTCCCTTCGACGACGACCAGGACACGCACCGGCTGGGGATCTTGGACAATCCGCTCAGGTAATTCCTGTATGTGTTGTGAAGTGAAAGCTAATTCTCCTGTCTCAGTTGGTTGGGTTGATGTTGGACACTCTGGTGGTATTCGGCGGTCAGCTGTTCCGAAGAAACCTTCCCCAGCGCTGCTTCTAGAAACCGACTGGCGTCCTTACACCGGGAGCCGGTAAATCCGCGAGTTTCGATCCGGGACTGACCGTCGGTTGAGATAATGATTTTGATGGTTTGCAATGGCCTGATCCGATCTGAATAGTGAGTTTAATGGAACCGTCGCTGAGTTGGTTTTCCAGGACGGAATGTCCCTTTCGGCGCGATTCCAGACGGCATTTTTCCACGCCGTAAAATTGAAGTAGTCTGTTGAGGTGCGGTCGGCTCTCCCCATCGGCCTTCAAAGTTGTCGTATCGAACCTGGCCTTGATCCACGTCGAAGACAACGGGATACCGCCAGTCGGGTAGATGGACCGCGTAGCCAGTGGCTTCCCCGCTAAACAGCGGGACGGTCTCGTTAACGGGCTCTCCCAGTTCGAGTCGACGGCAGGCCAGGCCCAGTGCCTCGGTGTCGCGGACTTCTGTTTGAATCGTGACAATATGTGACATTTCAGTTTTCCCTTTCTGTAGATGGGTTATCAGGAGTTGTGGTAAATCCGTTAATCGGCGTTTGTCTGGCTTTGATGTAGCAGACGGCACCAGACGTGGTTCCGCTGAGACCAGATCGTCCAGCAGTAATTCTGTGATCTCATTCTTGTCCGCCGGTTCAACCTTCTGCTGCAGTAACAGCCAGCAAAGCAAAAGCGGTAGCAGGCTGATGACTACAAGGGCCACCTTAGTGATCGCAGCCGCAATGATCGGATCTCGATTTCGGCTGTCAGCGATTTCGCGACGTTCTGCTTCCAGTTGGTCCCGCTGGAAACCGATTTCATTTTGCCCAGCCTGGATTTCGCGTTGAAGAGCTGTCATCTCCTGTCTGGCATTGGCATCTGCTTCCACCAGTTCACGTGAACCCGAGGCGACTTCCTGCTGCAGTTCCGACATCCGGCGGTTTTGATCCGCCTGGCGTTCCAGTTGCTGGGTGGCCAGATCAGCCACGCGACTGTTTTCGTCTGAATTACAACTGATGCTTGGTCAGCAGGATCAGAATTAGTGTGATTCGAAGCGTCTGTTTTTCCATGTGCCCTCCAGCGATGAATCAGGTGTCTGAGAATTCCCTGTAACGTCAGCCGCAGCCGTCGCTCTTTGATAAAAGCGACAACAGCCAGCAACAAGCGCGACAGAGACGAACGTTAAAACAATAATTTCCAAGCAATGCTCCTTTCTGATTGGGGGTTCAGTGTGAAAAGCAAAACGCCCCGCATTCCTGTGCAATGCGGGGCGTTTTTTGCTGATGATGAGTTTGAAAATGGAATCGACTACGATCGACAATAGCTAATTTCTCTCCTATATATTATGACACGTTTTGGGCCAAAATTTAGGTAGCCGGTGATACCACTGATTTAAAGTGACAATCTGAAAAGCGGCTCGTGGTAATCAACCTGGAACCGGCTTATCCAACCCTTGAGTCACCGTATTAACAAAATCATTTGTAATACGTCTGCTGGTAGATTCCAGAATTCTTACAAAATCGCTTGAATGTAATTTTTGGGGTTCAATTCATTTCCCAGATTTAGCGTCGACAGTGAGAGTCGATTTGTATTTGTAATTCGTATTGGGAAAAGAAACCTCGAAATCAACCCTGTCTGGATCGAATATCAAACCTCCCTTTGGTGTATTAAAAGTCTTTGTTTCTCCTTTCTTCCAGGAATCATGATTCCAGTGCCAGCCTTTCGATTGCTCACCTTTTCGAAATGCAACATCAACCCGACACTTTGGAAGAAATGAAACTCCATTCAAGATAATTTGAACACCACGTTGTGTATCCCAGATAACCCCTGATTCGTAAGGTTGGTAAGCACCCTGAAAACTCAAGTCTTTACAAATATGAGTAATGTCTTTGTCTTTTTCCGCTCCCTGATAAACATATTGAATCTGCGTTGCAAACTGCGGTGAATAGATTGTAATGTCCAATTCTTGCACGTGTGTGACAGTCGTCTTTTCCACTGTTCGTCCCAAGACTTCCACTCCGCTTTGATACCGCCCCCACATGCTGGTATTAGATGGCCATGTTTCTAGGAAATGTACGTTTTTTCGAACCTTTCCGCTTGCCCCAGTCAATTGCACCACAATGGTACAATCTTTAAGTGTTTCCCCACGGTTCTGAAGTACAAGCCAATCATTTGGTCCGGAGTTTCCCCAAGATTCATTAAAATCGACTACGATACGACCAGTCGAATCACTTAAGGTTGCCGAATACTTTTCAGCAACTTTGGGAAGCAACAGTAGCGCTGCTTCAAGTTGATCGACCGCAGCAATAGCTGACTGTAATTCTACATTTAAAGCATTCTGCTTCGCCTCTGCATCAAGGCCACGGTGATAACTACCCAAAAAATTACCAAAGAATCCATCAAGCATCGAACCTACAAACAGTGTTCCCTCATCGGCAGGCTTTGGCAGGGCGTTCAAATTGTTAATACATTGCAAGAATAAGGTATTCGCATTTTGGACTTGATCAGAAAGATACATAATCTCTTTATCGTTTGATTTGATCTCACGTAAGTCTAATAAGGCGGACTGTACCTCCGCCATGATTTCCGCTATTTCGCGATTATCCCGAAAATGGCCTGGATCAGATTTCATCTCCATACTGAGGTGTGAAGCAAGCACTCGGTATTCTTCAGGCAAGGGTTTACTGGAGGGTGTCGAGTATTGAGGAAGTTTGCTTGCTGGTATGTCGCTACCACATCCCGAAAGTATGAAAGCCAGCGGTAACACGCATACAGATGCAAATATTTGATTCACCGAAATGCTGCTTTCGATGGCGCAGCTGATTCTCCTTGATCGTTGCAACATAGATCTTCTCCTCTTTCAGTAAAGAATACTTTTGAATCGCTGTATTCTAATTGTCCAAGTTTACACTTAATAATGATACTTATAATCCGTGGTGTTATCGTCATTGTCAAGTGTTAAATGCTCGTATGACAAAACGAGTAGACATATTGATGAGATTTGGAAAGCGAGTCCGCAAACTGCGCAAAGAGCAAGGATACTCTCAAGAGAATTTTGCTTATGCTTGTGAGCTGGACCGGACCTATGTCGGCGGGATCGAACGGGGAGAACGAAATCTTTCATTACGGAATATCGAATGGATCGCCGATACCCTCGAAATCAGCCTGGCTGAACTGATGGATGGGGTTTGAGGGAACTTAGACCGCAGGGTCAACAACCAGGACGACTCCCAGTTGGTCAGAGTCGTCGGTTTTTTCCAGTATTGCATCTGCCGGGTTTTCAAACAGACGGGGATTCTTTAAACAAGTCGCATCATGCTGGCATACAGCATACCGTAGTCGCGCTGTCAGAAGCTGAGTCTGCAGCCGTTGGATATCTTCCTGCTCCCATTTCTGATTTACTGCGGGATCACCGGCATAAATTGTGAGCAGATTTGAATCTTCGAGATCCATTTCTTCACACCAGAACTGCAGGGCAGCTCTGATCAACATGATTTCTTGTCTCGTTAGCATTGGTCTCCTTTCTGTCCCTTGGACTTAATGTCGAGTTATCTTGCTTGAACATCATTCTTTACACACTGACTGAATCGTGAGTTTGAACTGTTTTCATAATCGCTAAGATACGCCCTGGTTTATCATGACATCTTTTGGGGCAAAAATTTAGTTTTTTTGGTGTTTCCTGTTGTTGCTGAAGTCTGAGTTCTTCAACGACTGATTGAGCAATTAACCTGATTAATTGATCGAGGGCGTTATGAACCTCATCAAACGTAGGTGGTTCAGTCTGGTTTCTGCTGTTCGGGCATGCCATACTATTTCTCCTTAATTCTAGCGCATAAAAAATGCCCCGTATTCAATAATGAACACGAGGCAAAGAAAGTTATATTAGATTATTTAGCTTGGAAATCAGATCTCACCAGCATGTGGTAGAGGGGTGAACTGATAGCGTGGGTGCTTATGTCACCTCAGCTTACCTGATTCAGGAGGTTCTGTAATCTGGATGTAAGGATCGGTTATTCCTAGAGATTCGATTTGAGATTGTAGTGCTACAGCATATTGCATCGCAGTGACTGTGAGGTCTAAACTCTCTGCAAGCTCTTCCATAGTCTGCTTGTTATCCGACTAGGATTGGCTTGACACACCTCGACAACCACTTCCCTATACGCAGCTCTTTGAGGCGGATTAAATAAGTCTACTGTTAAAATACTGGCTCCAAAGGTTTCTGAAGCGTGCCTCGCAGTGTCACAATTTTTCAAGTAGACCAGCAATGAATAAAACCAAAACGTGTACGAAGAACTATTTTTCACGCATCACAAAGCTGATAGGGGAAAACTACAGTTTGGGTATCAACCGTTGCATCAATTAGCCTGAATTCCCAACAATCTTCTTCGAGGTGAAGTAGATTAGTTCTCGCCAGATCTTTTAGGTCAGTGATGTCAGGTATTTCAAGAGTTGAGTGTGGTTTATCTTTTTAGAGCAGAAAGTTCTAGTTGGTTATCTTTATGTTCTGATTCTAAGCGTTTTAAATCCTGGCTTACTCGTTCACTAGTGTTACCGGAACGAAGGTAGCTGAGTAGGTTTTCTATTTCTTGCTCCTGTCGATGAATATCCCTTTCAAGCTGACTTTGTTTGTTTATCAAATCTTGGTCAAGCCTTCTGGACTCCTCATGAACTTTCTCCAGGAACTTTTGATCGAAATCAGGTAATTGTTCAATTTCAGCTAAAACCGCCGATAGAATTTTTTCAGTGGCAAGTGGTCCATCGACAGTGACACCATTCCAGCAGGAGTGATCTCGGGCACCATCACACATCAAATGATCTTTTTGGCCATGACCACCAAACACGTACTTGCGGCCACATATACCACACTCAACCATTTGTCCCGGAAAACGTGTTCGTTTTTTTAGAAATGTTTTTTCGAGTATCTTTACCGTTTTTCCCTTTCGACGATACTTCTTATTGCGGTCATCAAGCATCTTGATGAGCCTGTCATAGCGATCAGGATTAATGAAAGCCAGGTGGAGACAACTCCTCGTAAGTATTTCTTCCAGAGGTGAATCCACAGACTTACGTCGCCCTGTCCGATTGATTCGTTGCGACTTCTTTTTATTACGAACTCCGAAGACCTTTCAGAATAGGATTGTACGTCACACGCTTCACCATCTTGCATGACCAATTATCTGAACGCGAACCTGGACCGACATGAACCCCTTCCTTATTTAACCAGTCCGCAACATCAGAATAGGTTGCTCCATTTTCAAGCATGGTAAACCAGTGTTCGTAAATGGCTTCTGCCTCTGGATCTTTATAGACGTCTTGGTCTGACTTCGCACCATCAGGCTTGATAAATCCATATATTAGCGTTTGGATAATCCCACCATTACTAAATCGATTTCTCAGACTTCGACGTATTCTATCGGAAGTATCTCGATTACTTCGTTCATGGTGCCAGGTTGAAATGAATGCGCTATCTTGCCAACCATCATTAGCAGTGTCTACATGATCGTTCAATGCGATCAGTCGCGTTCCATGATCTTCGCATAATTCACAAAGGTCGTAAGCGCGCCTTCGCCGACAGATGCGTCCCAAATCCTCACAAATCACAACGTCTAATTGTCTGGACTCAATTAATCTCTCGATTTCGTATAGTTCAGAACGATCCAAGTATTCGCCACTCCCTTGACTTTTGATACTTTTAAAGTCAATTTGACCATCATACTTCTGCCTTATGTACTGCTTGGTAGCGCTCTTGGTCATCAAGACTAAGTTCGTCTTGACTTTCTTTACTGATGCGCTCCACCCCCAAAACATACAAGATGTGGTTGGCGCGTGGGGTGAACTTATTTGTGAGTGAATTAATCATCTCTAACGTCTCCAATAAAGTAGTTATTGAAGCGTGGAGATATTTTTGACACAGTGTGACAAAAATGCTGATAATTCCTAAGAATTCGTGATCATTGGTGATTAAGGATGAGTAAACGTAACTTATTATCTGTAAATTACTTGTCGCCATAAGCAGTTTCTTTAAAACCACTTAAAACAAGCCTACCAGAGTGTCCCGTTCTCTCCGTATTCTATCTAAGCTCATCGTTGCCTGCGAATTCAATTCCAGGGACGATGAGCTTTTTTATTCTCCATTTCAAACATTTTTGACTGATGGTGCGTCCGTCACGTGGGATATGCAACTCAAAATTTTCTGGAGAATGTGCCTGTGGACGTCCGTCAGCCAGTGGTCCCTGCGCCCGTGTCGGAAACGGGACATGTGGTTTTGACAAAACGACGGTTTATTTTGATTTCTGAGATTTCAGGCCTGCATTCAGTTCCAAAACCTTACTGATAATGCGTTCTTCAACATCGGGCTGATAAGGGCGACTCGCTTCATAGCCTCCTTCAAGCAAAACCCGCTTGCTGGGTATGTAACCAGAATAAACATTCGAATAACCGGCGACCCAGATGGCGGGGCCTTCTTGTTCAAAGAGTTCCTGTTTGATACGAAGCGAATAATCGACGACGACTTCCGTGCCCAATGCGACGAGTGTCAGATCATTACCAAATTGAATGACCTGTACTGGATAGTCCCAGGGAGCGCGTTTCTTTTCCGGTAAGTAGGCAAGCTCAACGGTTTCATATGCTGTTTTAAGCGGTCCATGTAAGACGCGCTGATGCAAGAGAGTTCGTTGATTGACTTCCAGAGCGGCTTCGATTGAAGTTGCCAGGGAACGACCATGTTTTTGAGCGTAATGCAATTCGCTACGGGGATACGGATTCTGATCTCCGCCACATCCCATCATGAACAGGGCTGTGACACCAGGATGATCCTTCTCAAAGTATTCCTGCGCGAATCCGGCATAATCTCCCAGCCACCTGCGAAAACCCATTGTGGTATTGTGGCAGGCATAACCAAACATGACTGCTTTGAGCTCCCCTTTGGGATCATCCACTCTTAAGACAGGTACCTGATGATCAACCCGCCCGTTCGGGTTAGGATGATTACGATATCCGGTGGCACTCGGCGTGCGTCGATTCATTGCCACTGAGCAACGTGCTGCAGACCAGCTCAGTTGAGCGGGTTGCAGATTTTCGAGTGATTTGCCAATTGTGTTCACAAGCGTTTGCGTCAGTTTGTCGTAATATGCTTTGGCTTCATCGCGACCATAGGCGGGGCCGCAATGAGTGTGCGATGCATTCATCAGTAATGCCTGCGGAGGCAGCTTGTATTTTTCCTGAACCTGTTTTGTGACATCAGCCCGCAGTCGGTCAATCACGCCAATCAAATCGAGCGTCAGAAAGACAACCCGGTTTCCTGATTTGTCTTCTACGGCCAGCGCCTTGGCGAATAAATCCTGCTCGGTTCCTTCAGCGGGTTCCTTGCGGCCTGCATAACCGGCCATCCGCAACGGTTTCTCAGGAGTGATCTTCGCAGATGCGGCTCCGGCTTTCCATTCGACCGTCTCAGGAGTGGCGGGTTCTGCTGCATTGGAAGTAAGAGCGTGACTGACAATCAATAAAAGACAAAGTGAATATCGAAACATGCTGAGAGACTTTCCTGTTTCAGTGGCGCATTCTTGCGATGTGAGCCGACTCAAATCGCGGTGAGGTATACAGTGTTGGAGGTTTACAGTGTTGATCGTACCCTGCTGAATCGCGGCATTCAATGCTGAATTCTTGAGATCAGAAGCTGAAGATTCTGCCAGAAGTCAGTTCAGGTTGTATCTGCGCTGTGTGTCACGCTATGATGATTGAGTGGATAGAATCAATCATGAAGCCGTTGATACGCGCCGGAGATCACAACAATGAAAACTGTTTACCTCATCACTTTTCTATTTTTGTCGCTGGCTGCTGCTCCCATTAAAACACCAGATCCAGATGACAGACTGGCTGTCTGGCCCGATCGGCCATTGCTGGAGAAATGCGATGATGAAGTCAAACACACAAACATCATTCGTATTACCAAAGTAAGTCGTCCTGCGATCGAGTTTTATAAAGCGAAACATGCAAAACCTGATGCACCTGCTGTGGTCATCTTTCCCGGGGGTGGCTACCAGATACTGGCCTATGATCTGGAAGGCACAGAGGTCGCCGAATGGCTGAATTCCATTGGGATCCATGCCATTGTTCTGAAATACACGGTTCCCGGAAACAAGCGTGACGATGCGCTGAAAGATGCACAGCGTGCGTTTGGTATTGTGAGGAGCAAGGCAAAAGACTGGGGTATCCATCCCGATAAAATTGGTGTACTCGGTTTTTCCGCCGGCGGACACCTGGCTGCGAATCTTTCCACGAATTATCAAAAACGAAATTATCAGGAGATTGACGCCGCAGACAAGCTGAGCTGCCGCCCTGACTTTACGGTCTTGATTTATCCTGCTTATATTTATGACGACAAGGACAAACACAAGATTGCTTCTGAAATTAAAATCGATAAACAGACACCTTCAGCATTCATCGTTCAGACATTAGATGATCGACGTCTGGTAGACAGTGCTTTTAACTATTGTCGCGGATTAAAAGATGCGAAAGTCGACGCCGAGTTACATCTTTACGCGAGAGGCGGACACGGCTATGGCTTGCGACCTACGGAAAATCCCATTTCAGGCTGGCCCCAATTGTGTGAAGCCTGGTTAGACCGAACTTTAAAGAAATAAACTGCGTCGCCCAATTCTCTTCGTAGAGAGGTGAATCAAAAAAAATGAAGGGAAGCCGTTTTCTTACTCATTTGGATTTGATCTTGTTTCTTTTCGAATAGACAATATAGATTGCACATTTACTTATCTTTGAGTCAGGAGCCTTACTGATGAAGAATCTTAATGTCCAGCGCAGACGTCATTTTTTAAGTACGGTCCTGCAGGGAGGTCTTGCCGCTTCCTTGTTTCCTGCCTGCGCTTCCCTGGCAAGTGAAACTAAACAAGATTCTACCCGCGGTATTCCTCCCGTTCCCGGAAAATTACAAATCCATCTGAGGAAACGAACGGTTGACAAACCAGATTTGCCCATTGCAGAAAAAACGCAATGGAACGCTTCCGAAACAGCGATCATCATTTGTGATATGTGGTCTGGCCATCCCTGCAAAATGAGTGCCCAGCGAGTGGATCAGATGGCGCCGAAAAGAATGACGTGATCTCCAAGGCACGCGACCATGGTGTCGCCATCATTCATGCTCCAGTGGTGGAGTCAAGTTGTATGAAGAGACGCCATTTCGGGCAAGAATCAAAAAAGCAAAATTTGTGAAACCACCTGTCCCGATCAAAAGCTGGTGCTACCTGAATCCGGAAAAAGAATCACCGTTACCGGTCGATGATACGATCAAACGATCGCCTGATTCCAATATTCGTGGCTGTGATGATCCTGAAGCGAATTACATAGCAGAATTTGACCGCCATGAACATCCGGCGATCAAGATTATCGGTTTCGATGTGGTCAGCGACAATGGTCAGGAAGTTTATAATTTTCTTCAACAGGAGCAACGTAAAAACATTGTCCTGATGGGAGTCCACACCAACATGTGTGTGCTGGGTCGCTCCTTCGGTATTCGCCAGTTAAAATATCTGGGGATGAATGTTGTTTTATGTCGCGACTTGACCGACGCTATGTATGACCCGCGAGATCGTCCCTATGTCAGTCATGCGCGAGGAACCGAAATGATCATCGAACACATCGAACGGCACTGGTGTCCTTCGATCCTCGGACGCGATTTGACGAATGTGATTCCCGGATCGAATAATCCGGATTCGTGAACAGAATCAGCGTTGAATGGGAAATGAGTGGTCGTTTCGCTTCGCGTTAATTCTGTTTCACTCATTAGCGCGATTGTGCTAACGATAGCGGTTAATACTGGAAACGAGTCAACAGTAGTCTCAGTCTTTCAACGTGTCGAAACAGAATGAAGATTGTTGACTTAAACGTATCAACCAGGTACGATTTATACCTGTTCACCAGATCTTACCTTATCGCGTACGACTTCTCCCACCATAAAAGAATTTGTCGGCCATGCGTAACCTTATCACCCTGTTATCTTCAGCTTGCTGTTTTGTTGCGGTGATGTTCTATACAGGGACCCCGGTCTGGAGTGCGAAAAAGCCATCAGGCAAGTCAGCCATCGCTAAGATGAACCCCAAACAGCGCGCTTTTTTGAAAACAAAATTCGTCCAGTGCTTGTCAAAATGTTACTCCTGCCATTCCTCAAAATCCGAAGAACTGGGGGGCAAGTTGCGGATGGATACCCGCGATGGGATGCGGGTGGGAGGTGAATCGGGACCGGCTTTTGTCGAAGGACGTCCTGATGAAAGTTTGCTGATCCAGGCACTCCGTTACGATGGCCTGGAGATGCCTCCGAATGAGCCGCTACCCGAATCCGTTGTCTCTGATTTTATAACCTGGGTGAAAATGGGAGTTCCCGATCCGCGCATCGATCACCCTCTGATTGCAAAAAAACCAGCCAAAGAACTGGTAGAAACGAAACCGGAACTCTGGTCGTTTGAGCCTGTCTCTGATCCTGCGATTCCCACGTTTCAAAAGCAGGGCTGGGGTTACGACCCCCTCGATCAAGTTTATTCTCTCACGCATTGAAGCTGCAGGCCTGAACTGCCCCTTACGCACGATGCATCACCAGTAAAACTGGTACGGCGCCTGTATTTTGATCTGATCGGTCTCCCCCCTGACTCGAAACAGGTAGAAACATTCCTGACCGATTATCAACGTCGACAGCAGCAGGCGGTTGCCCAACTGGTTGATGAACTGCTTGCTTCGCCCCATTTCGGTGAACGCTGGGGACGGCACTGGTTGGATGTCGCCCGCTATGCAGAATCGAATGGTAATGATGGTCTCAGTCGCAATCCCACGTTTCCCCACGCCTGGCGATATCGCGATTATGTCATTCAGGCGTTGAATGCGATCGTGCCCTACGATCGTTTTCTCACCGAACAGATCGCCGGCGATCTGCTACCCGCCGCAAACCCTGAAGAACGAGACCGCCTGCTGATGGCCACCGGCTTCCTGGCCACTGGGATCAAAACCCGCCAAAGCAATGAACGTCAACTTTGATATGGATGTGGTCAACGATCAGATCAATGTCGTCAGCACCGGCGATCATGGGTCTGAGCGTTGCCTGTGCCCGCTGCCACGATCACAAACACGATCCGATTCCCACCAGCGACTACTATGCCATGGCGGGAATCTTTCTCAGTACCGAAACCATGTGGGGGTTTCGCCGCCAATCAACCGTTGACGGCTCCGGAAACACCGCTGCATATTCTGAAAGCGAAGAACCACTATGTTCCACCGCCGGACAGCGGCGCGAAACCGGTGTTGATAAACGTGCGCAGTCCAGAAAAAAGAAACCGAAAAACGTTTATCCAGCAGGTACGCCACTGGCAATGGGGGTCCGCGAAAAGAAAAAACCGGTCGACTGCAAAATTAATATCAAAGGGGGAATCGAAGAAGCTCGGGGCCCAGTGTGCCTCGGGGCTTTCTGTCGGCCTGCAACATCGGACAGCCACCCAATAATTGACAGCCAGGTCAAAGCCGGTCGGCTGCAACTCGGCAGAGTGGCTCACCTCCGCAGATCATCCCCAGACCTCACGGGTGATGGTCAACCGCATCTGGCTGCATCTGTTCGGTCAGGCACTGGTCCGCACTCCCGACGACTTCGGCGTCTATGGAGAACGCCCCACGCACCCCGAACTGCTGGATCATCTGGCAACCCGGTTCCGCTCGGAAGGCTGGTCGATCAAACAGCTGATTCGCAATATCGTACTCAGCCGTACCTATCAGCTCAGCAGTTTCTGCGATGCAGAAATACTCGATGCCGATCCGGAAAACCGATTCCTCTGTCGACATAACCGCCGTCGTCTGGATGCCGAATCGTTCCGAGACAGCATTCTGGCTGCCAGTGGTCAACTGAACCGGGAACCTGGTCGGGGCTCATCGATTGCGAATGTCGACGAACTGGTCAATAAAGCAGGTAATCTGCATCTGCCCACCAATCATCGCAGTATCTATCTCTGCATGTTACGTCATTCTGAACCGCCCGAACTGTCAGCCTTTGACCTGCCCGATTCCACGAAACCGGTCGGCAAACGAAATGAAACCACACTGCCGACACAGAGCCTGTTTCTGATCAACAGTGCTTTCCTGGTCGAACAGGCACAGCATTTTTCCAAAGATATCCTGGCGATGCCCGGGCTGGATGATCGTGATCGTGTGCATCAGGTATATCAACGGGCTTTGAATCGTGTCCCCGAATCGTCTGAACTGGAACGGGCGCTGGCATTGCTGCAGGATGTCGACACAGGACTGAAAACAGAAATTTCTCAGACAGAACTGCGACGTGTCACAGTCTGGTCCACACTCTGCCAGGCATTGCTGACACCAATGAATTTCGCTACGTTGATTAACGACAATTGAATAACCAAATGAAACGAAAACCACAAAGGAATCATGTCATGCTCGAACAATCTCGCGACGCGAAATGTTATCTTCCGCCTCTTGCGGATTCGGTTACCTGGCAATGTCCGCATTATGCGGTCAGAAAGTCGTTCGCCGCTGGTTCCTCTGCGATTGCGAATCTGTCTGCCCGGGCACCACAACTGCCCCGCGCCAAACGAGTGATTTTTCTCTGCATGAGTGGTGGTCCGGCACAACTTGATACGTTCGACTACAAACCGCAGACGGGCAAAAAGAAACACCCCGGCTCTGTGTTTAATTTCGATCAGCATGGCGAGAGCGGCCTCTGGATTTCCGAACTCATGCCTGAAACAGCAAAGCATGCCGACAAATTATGTGTGTTAAATGGCATGCAGTCAGATACGACCAACCACGCTCAGTCATTTTTGCAATTGCACACTGGGGAACGTCTGCGTCCCCGGCCGAGTCTGGGTTCCTGGGTCGTCTATGGTTTAGGAACCGAAAATCAAAACGTTCCCGGATTCATCAGTCTTCACCCTTCAAAGCCTTCGGTCTATTCCAGTGTATTTCTTCCCCCTGTCTTTGAGGGAACACCCATTGGTCTCAACACGACAGATATGTCAACCGCCACAATCGATAATATTCGGAGCAACCATCTTCCGGTCTCCGTGAAACGAAAACAACTCGATTTCGTGCAGGCGATGAACCGTGAGCATGCAAGCCGTCGCCCGGACGATGCCCGCCTGGATTCGGTGATTCAATCAATGGAACTCGGCTTTCGTATGCAGATGTCGGCTCCAGACCTGTTCGACATGAACCAGGAAACCAAGTCGACTCTCGAACGTTATCGTGTGGGACAGGGCGAAACTGGCGGCACCTGAAAAGATTCGGACTTTGGCCGCCAGTGTTTATTGGCCCGTCGTTTTGCCGAAGCGGGTGTGCGATTTATCGAAGTCAATCATGGTGGTTGGGATCAACACAAACAGCATCGTGCTAAATTGACCGCAAATTGCGAAGCAACGGATGCTCCCATTGCCGCCCTGCTGGAAGATCTGGAACATCGCGGGTTGCTGGATGAAACGCTGGTTGTCTGGGGGGGAGAATTTGGTCGTCCCGGTCTGGTCCCGGAAAACGGGAAAGAGATGGAACCGGTCACAATGCGCGAGGCTTTACTTTCTGGATGGCCGGTGGTGGTATCAAGCGAGGCCTCGCTCATGGGAAAACCGACCCCACGGGTGCACGCGCCATTGAAGGTAAAGTTCATTTCCGAGACCTGCATGCGACGATCCTGCACCAACTGGGATTGGCTCATGATCAACTGACCTTCAAACAAGGCGAACGGGAGTTCCGGCTGACGGGCATTGAAGGCGGTAAGGTCGTAAAAGAGATCCTTGCTTAAAACTGGTATTTTAATTCGTAAATCATTTGATCCTCTCATCGATATCGCCCGTTTAATCCGATTATAGTATTTCCCAGTATATACAACGGTCTGATTGATTTTCGGAAAGATGCCTTCATCATGTCACAGCATGTCAAAAAGAGTTTTGGCTTTTTAAAGACGACCGCCATCGGGGGGCTGATATTTCTGTTGCCCCTGATTGTAATCGGAGCCTTGATCGGTCAAATTGCGCCAATTGTGATGTCAGTTGCAACTGTACTTTCAGCATATCTTCCAGTCAAAACACCAACAGGGATTTCAATTCTGATTGGCCTCTCAATCGGCATTGTGCTTTTAATGTGTTTTGCTGCCGGCTTGATTGCACGCTGGTCAATTGGAAGAAAACTATCTCGCTTGATAGAAAAAAATCTGATCCTTCTTTTTCCGCGTTATGCGATCTATCGTGAACAACTCAAAGGCAGCATCGGCGGCGATCATAATAAACCAGAAATGATTCCGGTCCTTGTCCGATTTAACGATGTCACGCGACTTGCTTTTGAAGTAGAACGGTCAGAAGGTCCGTTGGTTTCGCTTTATCTTCCGACATCACCTGATCCCTGGTCTGGTTCCGTGATATTTATGTCACCTGATCGTGTGGAGCCTTTAAATATTCCCTTCTCAGAAGCGTTAGGAATCTGCGAACGCATGGGCCGTGAATCACTGCATTTTCTGGATCAGCAAAATAAACCTTCTCAAAAATAACTGAAGTTAAGGTTTCGCAGAGTCGGATCGTGATGTAGGATCAAATTTAATTACTTTGCTAGAGTACCCACCTGAAAAAATCATCCCGGAGAGCCTGTCATGCCCGTTCATCTGCCTGCCCAGAACCGTCGTCAATTCCTGATCACTTTGGGAGCAGGTCTGGTCACCTGTCAGACCGGCGTGTTTGCGGATGAAACGCAGGAAGAAATCGTCTATCTCTTAAACGATACACATATTGCTGAAAAGCATCCTGCGAATTCTCCGATACCCAGCCATCTCAGGCAGGTCGTGAACGAGCTGGTTAACCTCAAACAAAAACCGGCTTGTGTACTGATTAACGGTGACCTGGCAATGAAAGACGGGCAGCCCGGCGATTACCGACACTTCGCGAAACTGATTCGTCCGCTGCGGGAAGCCAAAATTGATACACATCTGACATTAGGCAATCATGATGACCGTGACGTTTTTTATAAGGTCATGAAAGAAGAACAACCACAGGTTCCTGCTGTCGAATCACGACATATTTCGGTCGTTCAGACCAGGTATGCCAATTTCTTCTTGCTCGATTCACTCCACAAAACAATGGTGACGCAGGGAACGCTTGGCAAAGAACAATGTGCCTGGCTGGCAAAAGCCCTCGATACACACTCGGATCAACCAGCGATCATTGTTACGCATCACAACCCGCGCTCTGGGGGCGATCCCGTTCATTTTCCCGGCGGCTTAACCGACTCGGTTGAACTTTGGGAACTTCTGGCAGCACGTCCGCAAGTCAAAGCATACATTCACGGTCACATTCATCACCGTGGTAATGCCACTCATCAAGGCATTCATATTTTTAATACGCCAGCCACATCTTATGTCGGAAACCCCAAAAAATCGACGACAGGCTGGACGATTGCCAGGCTGAGTCCGCAAGGCATTACACTGACAACACGGACGAATGACGAAAATCATGCCTGGAATCTGCAATCTAAAACGCTGAGTTGGCGTTGAGTTTCGCAGGTAGGAGAGTCTTTCGTTATTTTTGCCTCGGTAACTTCAGATGCAGCCGCTTTGAGTTGCGGTAGACGATTACGTCAATCGTTTGTCCGAGCTGTATTTCATTCACACCATAAGCCAGAAGATCGGTCTCACGCTGAAGATCTTTGCGTCCATTGAATGATGTGATAATATCACCTGTTTTGAATCCGGCTCGTCTTGCCGTTGCATGAGCACCATACCGACCCATGTGATGTATCTCGAGAGCCATCAGCTTGCTGTTTAAAGTGATTCCCAAAAATTTTCGTTGCGCTCCAGTTGTTTCTTTGAGAGCAGCGCCGCCGAGAACCATCCTGCGTAGTGGCCAACTACTGACCCGCCATGAAAGGTCGTCTTGCCGTTTCCAGCCTTCGGGAAGTGAAACGGTGATT
Organism: uncultured Planctomycetaceae bacterium; assembly: GCA_942492165.1. Classification (GTDB taxonomy): domain Bacteria; phylum Planctomycetota; class Planctomycetia; order Planctomycetales; family Planctomycetaceae; genus Gimesia. The sequence continues at coordinate 31,587 of CALOEF010000041.1, read as the reverse complement.
TTGACTCTTTTCCCATTTCGATTAATTACAGCAGAAAGCTGATCTTTGCTTTTGGCGTGATGCAGCACCCATTGTACGTCTGCAATTGAAAGCAGAGGCTGATCTTCCAGAAATCGTATTTGGTCTCCTTTATGAAAACCAGATCTCTCGGCAATCGAATTTGCAAGGACCTCTTTCACCGTTGCGTTTTCTTTCGGATCCAATATCAGTCCCAGAATTTTGGGATGCGGATACTGAAACAAGATCTGTTCGGGAATAGAACGGTCTTTTGTCAAAAAGAATTCACGTTGCGCATCGCCGATCTGATGACAATGAATACAACTTTTGACAACATCTTTTTTCGCATTAATTTTGGAACGATATTTTCCGGCTAGCGAAGGATACTTTTCGGGAGTCGCAACATCCGGTTTCGTTCCCTGCTTTCCCGTGAGAGATGATTTGATCGCATCGTAACGGGAATGCAAGTCTAAGGCACCCTGCATCGCTTTCTGGAGCGCTTCAATCGAAACATCTTCAGACCAGAGTGTATGGTGTGAGCGTGTGCCAAATCGACCATATACCGTTCGATCAGCATTGAGCAAAAATACAGCGAACGATTGATCGTAATCATATTGAAATAAAGACAGATCCAATCCATTTGTGGAAATCAGACGTACGCGTACAAACTGATCCATCAATGGCTTGAGTTTTTCGTCTTTCTCCATCAAATTCTCGTCCAGCTTCACACATTCCTCGCAGGGAATGCAGCGTAGAACGACCAGCATCGGTTTCTTCGTGGCTTGTGCTTGAGCAAAACCCTGCTTGAGATCGTTGTAGATCCAATAGCCGGTCGATTCAACATGTTCTCGATCTCGCCGGACTTTTTCTTCACGCGTTTGAGCCAGGGAGTATGATGTCGTTGTAAGAACGAGTAAAGCAATCAGGAATATTCTGCTCAGCATCAATGCGCCTCCTCACCATAGCGAGTGTCAAAAATTGAATTGGATGATCTAACTCAGAATGTTTTCGCCACCATTTTCTTTTTGGTGAATTGTAACAGGCCAACCAGGAAACTGATTGGATTCTTTGCCATCATTGACGTCGATCAGAAAACGATAGCAGTTCAGCGTGTAGGTTTTTGTTTTGGGGTCAATCAAAACCAGGCCAAAGCCACTCCCTTTCTGATGTGCCAGATCATAACGGTTTTTTTCAGTTCCCGGTTCCGGATTTCCGACGGCATAGACATAGACCTTGTTTCCGAAACCATCAATAAATTCGCCGGTATTGGCCCTGCCATGTTTCGGACGGTTTTGATGTGACATGTTGACTTCATCCGGACGCCACCAGCGAGGATAGCCGGCTGAAATTGCGGGAGTACAAAACGACCAGCAACTATCGCGTTGTTTGTCGGCACCATACTGTGAGAGTGTTGTCAAATGCTGATCGCCGTTGATATGGAGCGGCATTCCTTTACGAATTATACGAACTGTCCGATCCCGCGCGGTTTGAGGCCAGCCGCCGGCGTCGAGGTCTGCTTTGAGATAACCTTTATACCCACCATGATGCGTGGCGACTCCCGCAAAGACGGTCTGACTCAACAGCACCTTCATGTTGTGTGCCCGCCAGTCATCACACCAATGTTCGAGAAAATTTTCCTGTCGATCACCGAGTAAAACCAGACCTGGTTTATCCAGCTTTGAAGTATCAAAGTTCGGGTCAGTCACATGGTCTGCTCTGCCACTTCCGGTATCAACGCGTTCCGGACCACTTTTGAACTGCCGGTCTCCCAGGATTGCAAAGCTGACTCCACCATAGACCATGTCACCATAATAAACGCTGATGTTTTGTTTGCACGGGGTCGGATCATAGTAATCGGGATGATGGCCGGCACAGGTTTTGTGAACGACGTTGACCATTCGCGCCGGTTCTCGGTAGCCTCCTTTGGAGGAAGTCGAGCCCTCTGTCATTTTCGCACCACCCTCTCCCCAGATGTTTCCCTGGAAGACATCGTGGTCATCAGGAATACAGACCGTGGGGCGATTCCGCATGGCTTCACCAAAGGCCCAGCCGTGCATGTAAAACTTACGCAGGTAGTTCAAGATTGCAGGTCCCGCCGGATCTCGAATCAGACCGAAGCCCCCATGATCTTCATAGAGCTGATCGCCCGAAAAGTAGAGTAAATCAGGATCGACTTTCAGCAGGTTGCCGGCCACCGGTTCGTACGGGAATCCGTAATCTTTCTGACAGGTCAATGCGCCTAATCGCAGAGGGCGGCCTTCCGGGTTTTCACGAATGATACCGGTTCGTTCCGTGGTGCTCTCTGTGCCATCCGTATGTTTTTCTTTATAAACCAGTTTGAACGGAGTGGTCTCTTTCTCATTCCAGTTGGGAATGCGAAATGTGGCCGTCCATGCGTCGGGATCTAACGGTGTGGTCCCCAGCGATTTCCATTGACCTGCCTGGTTGATTAATAATTCAATGTCTTTGTTATCTTTTTCGCCCAAAGGACCAGTGAGTGCGCTGATCTTCATGACGAAGCCTTCGGGGCTACGGGAATCACTGAGTGAATATTGGGACCATAAAATCGGGCCAAACTTATGCTCGGGAGAGATCGTGAACGCATCACCTGAAACCGACCAGTCGCTGAAGCGATAGCGGGCACCAGTCTTGCGTTTGTAACGCGGATCAAAATTACTGACGACTGCTACATTTCCGAGTACTGCCTGCCTGGGAAAACTTTGTGTGAACGAGCCAGGCGGTTTGGCGGATTCAGGACTGGAAACAATCAAAGTCAGCGAATATTTCTCTCCCTGTGGTTTTCCGATGAGTGATAAAGTGCAGTCTTTCATATCAGCGGGACTGCTCAGCTTCTGCTGCTTGTTACCAAGTACCATCGTTCCATCAACCAAACCCGCCTTGATGCCCCCTCTGGCAAAGCAATTACTCCGGTATTCGTTGATGTCACTTTTCACACCAACACGAAAACCAACGCCACCATCCTGTTGCTTGATTTCCACTTGACTCACACGGACTGACATCCCGAACGCAGCATCAGTATTGGTCAGTTGGTGCGTGACCAGTTGAATATTACGGCTGCCTCCGGTCGACTGGCATTCGGCGGCACCATCCACGATGCGCCAATCCTCCATGGGGTTGGCCCAGAATTCTTCTCCCAGCCAGACCCGATCGTGCGTTTTAGTCCAGCGACCAACGACGGAGGAAACACCAGTCTGCTTTCATAAGCCGCCTGCAGACCGTCCGGTTTGTTGAAGACCAGAAATGTCGTTCCTGCTGCAAACAGTTTCAAAGCCATCCGTCGAGTCAGCGATTGCATCTAATATTCTCCCATTGAGCGCAAGTTCTGCCATTAATAAATAATAAGACCGGAACAGCCATTATTAAGGGCGCAGCAGGCGTTGTCCAGCGAGGTTCCCGGCGGGAATGACGTTACTTAAGGTTGTTAAGTAACCGAGTGTTCTCTTAATTTACTCCTGCGACGCCAGCTCTGCGGTCACACTTGCGGGATGAGAGACCTTGACTTTCTCAAGTGCCCGCCTAATTTGATCAGGTCTGGCAGATCATACACCTTGAGTGCGCCGTGAACTGTATTGATCAACTGGTTCTGCGTTTCAGGCGTTTTGACAACCTCACCCCAGGAAGTGACCATCCGGCTCAGAGTTGACTTTTGAGAACAGTTCTGGTTCCAAAGCCGCCGCATGGAGTGCAGGAATTGCAGTTTCACCAATTGCCGTTAATACAACCGGGTTTGTTTTTTTCTTTGACTGATATTCCGAGAGGAATCGTGCTGCGACGAGAATATCTTCCGCCCGTAATTTGACCATGGACTCGCCCAGCAGATACGCCAGTGCACATTCATGATAGTTCGGACCCCCCAGCAGTCCATGCGACCAGCCAATACGCCGATTATTCTTTGCGTGAAGTTTCACCAATACAACGAACATCCAGTGCGATGACGACATCACCCTGTTTCACCAGTTGCTCAATTGTTCCGCCTGGTGCTGCATCAATTTGTTTCCCTTCTCCGTTTAAGTACAACACGATTTCACCTGATACTTCATCGGGATGAAACAATAGTGCGGGTAGAGGTACACCATGTTCGGGAGTGAGAATCATCTTCTTGATATGATAGCCCTTACGTTTGATCGTGCCGACTTCCTTGAACTCTGGTCTGTGGAGATCAGCCAGCTTTGCAATGTTGGTTACGTCTCGAACTTTGTTGCGGGCTGTTTTCAAATCCATGTTTGCCCACTCCCTGGCACGCTGCTTGGACAGTTCTTGATTTAAACCATCATTGATTTCAAACAGCGAACGTTCGCCGGCATCAAGTAGAATCTGCCCCGACTGTGAACACTGCAGTTCTTCGTACGTAAAGACAGGCAGATCTTCGACTTCAAAGATCGGCATTTTCTTTATTCAACAGCCAGCGATTCATCCAACGTGCCGCTCCTTCGCGTAATTGAATGGTGAAACCGTGTGGTGCATCTGCCTCGATGATTCCCACGCGTTCCGCGTATCCCATTCGTGTATAAAAGCGTTTGGCCTCGCGGAACAGTTCCCATGTCCCGTCAATCTTGAATGTACTGTCGTGTGTGCCGGCACAGATCAGCGTCGGTTTGGGAGCCCGCATCAAAGTATAGTCGGCGATGTCCATTCCATAGTCGAGTTGTCCAAAAATAATTTGCTCGCCATCCTGAGGTCCGTTGAAATCAACCAGGTAACGATACATGGTCGAATAACAAACGGGAGCCGCACACTGTACGCGATCATCCAGCGCCATGATATAACTGGTAAGCGTACCACCTCCCGAATTGCCTGTGCAGCCGATGCGTTTTGCATCGATGTCAGGCCGACTGACCAGATAGTCAATACCCCGTATTCCATCCCAGATACGATAACGGGCCGAGTTACTTCCCAGCGGGATCGAACTGACTGACATCAGTGTATGCTCTGCGGTGCAATAGAACTGGACTTGTGGATGAGGCGGACGATAACGTTTTGTTCCTCGGAAATAATCGTTGGAATGTTTTGAAAGAACCTGATACCGTTCCCCCTGGCCGATGGGATCATAGCACAAGGCCGCCATCCCGTTTTGAGCGAGTAGCATACAGGCCCGTTGGTAAGCAGGGGCGGCTTTACCAGTATGACTGTGACCGCAGGGAACCAGGACGCCGGGATAAGGAGGCTTTGTCGTGGGAAGATAAAGATTGGCAGTCACGTGATGACCGGGCCAGCTTTCGTAAATCACATTTTCAACACGAAAGCCATCCCCTTTCAGTTTTCCGATGACGCGGGGATTGAAAGGCGTCCGTTCGGGAAAGCCGCCGATTTGTGTCCGAAAGAAATCTCTCATCCGTTTCTGGTAGGCTACGCAGTCTTCAGGCGTTTTCAATGCCTCGTATGTGGATTGGCGCTTGGCAGAGGCGGCATAGCTCTGCTGCTGTAACGCGTGATAGACAGGTCCGACTTCTGCTGCTTTTCCAGTAGCGGGAGGCAGAACATTCAGGTCTTCGGCAGCTTGAGTCGAAAGCGTTGAAGTTACAATCGTAAGAATGGCGATCGATAATTTCAGGGAATTCATGTTGTGAACCTTGGCAGCAGATGTTTTGGTTGAATTCTGTCAGTCCGGAGGGAACGAAATTCGTTTTGAATAGTAGAATAGCCAGATGAAAGACAACGGCGGGCAAATAAATAATTCTCAGTATTGTACTCTTGATTCGACCCTGACACAATCAATTAACATCAACAAGACTGTGCTTCGATATCAAATATGTCTACTTCGGTATAAAAGCAGGAATTGATTGGAACTCGTACTGCGTTAAACTCAATTATCTCAGTGAGTGACGTTAAAAATATTTTGAAACAGAGCGACTACTCAGTTGTTTCATTTAGTCGAAAAGAGAGAAACGATGATACAAGGCTACATGCGATTCACACTTTTATTGATTTCATTCTTTACAATTGAAGTGCAGCAGCTTCCCGCACAGAACGGCGAAAATCAATATACGACGAAGACTGATATCCCTTATTATGATTCTGATTTATCAGAACAAACAGAATATATGCGGGAGCGATGTAAAATCGATTTGTACTACCCCACATCCATCAAAAACTATCCAACGGTCGTCTGGTTTCATGGAGGAGGGTTAAAAGGTGGTAAGAAGTTTGTCCCCGAAGCATTACAAGATCAGGGTATCGCGATCGTAGCCGTCAATTACCGTTTATATCCAAAAGCAAAAAAGCCGGCATATCTGGAGGATGCGGCAGCGGCTGTTGCCTGGACTTTTAAAAATATTGCGAAATATGGTGGTGATCCGAATTTGATCTTCGTTGCAGGGCATTCAGCCGGTGGATATCTTACCAGCATGCTGGGGCTCGATCGGCGCTGGCTAGCTGCACATCAAATTGACGCGAACAAAATTGCAGGCTTGATTCCTTATAGCGGACATTGCATCACCCATATGACAGTCCGGGAAGAAATGGGAATTACACGAGATCAGCCAATTATCGATGACATGGCGCCACTGTTTCACGCAAGAAAAGATGCGCCGCCAATTCTACTGATTACCGGAGATCGCAATCTGGAATTTCCGACTCGCTATGAGGAAAATGCTTACTTGAACAGTCTACTCAAAGTGGTTGGACACAAACAGGTCCAACTGTTTGAACTTCAGGGGTTCACGCATGGCAGCATGCGAAAACCGGGGCATCAATTGTTGCTGAACGAGATCAAGCGTATTGCTAAGGCAAAGGCAAAAGAGTGAATCTCATTCTGTTCGGAAACCTGTAAAACGCGGATGCTCAGTTCTTTTTTTTCGTAAGATAAATCATCAGCGGACCACGCTTTAGTTTATCATCAGTGATTTTCGCATCAACCGTCTGACTACCCTTGTGTAACGGAACATTCTTGAACACATATTCAGATTTGCCTGCGGGAACTTTGGCATGAAAATGGTCTGTTCCGGCGTTGACTGTCAGATCTGTCTGATTCTTTGACTGATCGAATTGCACTTTGATGTCATAGGGGCCACTTTGTTCAACGGTAACCAGCCAATGACCGCTTGCGTTTCGGGTCCAGCCTTTTCCTGTAGGGCCGTTGTAGCGCCAATCCTGACGAGTCAATACTGTTGTTGGTTCTTTGGAATTTCCAATATGGATGCGTGGCGGGGCGTAATTATCAGGTCGAGTGGAACTGACATCCTTGAACCAGGCGTCATATTGACGTAGTAAGTCTTTAGCAAGAGTCGGTTTTTCATTGGAGAGATCTTTGTTTTCTGCCGGATCATTCCGCAGGTCAAATAATTTTCCCGGTTCATCTGGTCGAGAAAATGTCATTTTATAATTCTGGGTCACAACTGCGGCATTGGTATGTGGTGCAGGCTGATCACCGCGATGCCATTGTAGAAACAGTGTTCGATCTGGCCCGTTTTGAGATTGATTTTTGAGTAGAGGCAGAATGTTGACGCCATCCAGCTTCAATGCTTGTGGTTTTTTGACATTCGTTGCTGCCAGAATCGTGGGAAAAATATCATAGTGTGCGGCAATCTGATCATTGACAGTTCCTGCTTTGAGTTGGGCGGGCCAGTGTGCCAGCAATACAGAGCGAATGCCTCCCTCCTGTACGCTGGCTTTCGATCCCCGATGTGAACCGACAAAACGCGGTCCGTTAGGGCCATTGTCATTCAAGAACAGAACCAGTGTGTTTTCGAGGGCATCAATCTTTTTCAGATGTTGAAACAGCTTGCCGATATTCTGGTCAATATTTTCAATCATCGAAAAGATGCGCGCTGTTTTGTCAAACTGTTTTTTGTTTTTTCTCTTTTGATTCAGATTAAAGCCGTAAGCGTCGGTCAGATCCATGGCTTGATATTTTTGATGCAGGTCTTCCGGTACATCGTGATAGGGACCATGGGGGGCATTCGTGGCAATATACATAAATGTTGGTTTGTCTGCGGCTTCATTCTTTTCAATAAATTTCAGCGCATGATCGAAATAGATATCTGTGCAATATCCCTGCATCTGTTTCTGTTCGCCGTTATGAAAGAGAACCGGATTCGTATACTGTCGAGCCCCTTCAGGTGGATCACTGGGTTGACCGATACCACCTCCCCGGTGGACGAGTACTTCCTGAAATCCCTGATCCTGTGGACGCATCGGATAGGAGTCACCCAGGTGCCATTTCCCGAAGATACCCGTTTGATATCCGGCAGGGGCTAACGCTTCAGCGATGGTAACTTCTTCTGGTTCGAGCATCGCACGACCAATATAGGTGTCGATAGCACGCGTGCGATAGTTGTAGCGTCCCGTCATCAAGTTCGCACGTGTCGGTGTGCAGACTGGACTGACATAGAAGCGACTTAACCGCGCACCACCTGCTGCCATCGCATCCAGGTTAGGAGTGTTGATGACTTTGTTCCCCATGAATCCGTAGTCCCAGCCTCCCTGATCATCCGTCATGATCAGGATGACATTGACATGTTTAGAATCTTTGGCAGTCGCTATCGAAGAACAGAGAATCTGAGAAACCAGTAACGAACTGAGCAGCAAATACGATTTGATGAAAGGCATCTGATTCGATCCAAATGTAAGGCATTGAAGGTTTCAGGTGAGAGAAAATGACTGGATAGAGAATTTGCGAAATCTTTTCTTCCCATTGTTCACATGATTATCCTAGTCGAAGCCTGAGGCGTTTCACACCGTAAATCGATTGTTCTCCTGGATGATGTGTCAAAAGTCATCAGTACATCATCTGAAATGATTTGCAAGGATCGATGAGAGCAAAAAAGGTCAGAAGCATGATCAGGATTGAGTACGCAACCGAAGTGCATTCATAATCACTGAAATGGAACTGAAGCTCATGGCGGCAGCGGCAATCATCGGGTTGAGTAATGCGTGCATACCCAGGAACGGGACAAGAATACCAGCGGCGACTGGAATCCCCAATGCGTTGTAGCCAAACGCAAAGATCAGATTCTGATGAATGTTTCGCATGACAAGTCGGCTTAGGTGAATGGCATCGACTACACCTCGTAAGTCACCTTTCACCAGTGTGACTTCAGCACTTTCAATTGCGACATCGGTTCCGGTTCCCATCGCGATGCCGACATCAGCTTGTGCCAGCGCCGGCGCATCGTTGATTCCGTCACCAGCCATTGCGACACGATGACCGGCAGCTTGTAACGATTTGATTTTTTCATATTTATCCTGAGGTTTGACATCTGCTTCTACTTCATCGATGTTCAAAGATAACGCGACGGCTTTTGCCGTTTTTTCATTGTCACCCGTTAACATGACGATTTTGAGCCCGAGTTCATGTAATCTCTTGATGGCTGCAGGCGTTGTTTCTTTAATGGGATCGGAAACAGCGAGTATTCCCGCCAGCTCACCATTGATGGCGACAAACATCACACCCTGCCCGTTTGCTCTCAGGCTATTTGCTTTCGAGATCTGTTCTTCAGTGATCGGAATCGAATTTTCTTCCAGTAACGAGGTGCTGCCGATCAATGCTTGTTTTTCATTCACGGTTCCTTTGACTCCAGAGCCCGTAATTGAATCAAAATCGCTAACGTCAATCAGAGGCAGTTCACGGATTTTGGCGGCCTCGACAATCGAGTGTGAGAGCGGATGTTCGCTGTGTTGTTCCACCGAAGCTGCGAGCTGCAACAATTCATTTTCACTGAATCCTCCTGTTGGAATACAGTCAGTGAGTCCTGGTTGCCCTTCAGTGAGAGTACCGGTTTTGTCAACGACTAACGTATCGACTTTCTGCAGTGTCTCCAGCACTTCCGCATCTTTAATGAGGATGCCACTTTTCGCGCCACGTCCCACGCCAACCATGATTGACATCGGAGTAGCTAATCCGAGGGCACAAGGACAGGCAATAATCAGGACGGCAACCGCATTGACCAGTGCATAGGCAAAACGTGGTTCCGGCCCCAGCCAGCTCCAGAGTAGAAACGTAATTATTGATGCCAGCAGAACAGTGGGAACAAAACGAGCAGCAATGGTATCGACTACGCGTTGGATTGGGGCGCGGCTGCGCTGGGCGCTCGAAACCATTTGAATGATTTGTGACAGTAGTGTATCCCCGCCAACTTTTTCTGCCTGCATTAAAAAAGAACCGGTTTGATTGACGGTCCCTCCAATCACATCAGCGCCCTGCTCTTTCGTGACAGGAATGGATTCGCCGGTAATCATGGATTCGTCAATCAGACTTTTTCCTTCCTGAATGACTCCATCTACGGGAACTTTTTCACCAGGACGAACGCGCAACAGGTTTCCTGACTGCACTTCTTCTAAAGCAATCTCCCGTTCTTCTCCATCTATAACAAGGTGTGCCGTGGGGGGGGTCAGCGACAGCAATTCCTGGATGGCACTATTGGTCTGTTTGCGTGCTTTCAGTTCGAGCATTTGCCCCAGCAAGACAAGGACGATAATGACAACAGTTGCCTCAAAATAGAGTTCCACCATTCCATCATGTTGAAACGAGGCTGGAAAAACTCCCGGAGCTAACAGTGCGACAATACTGTAGAGATAGGCTGTTCCTGTTCCGATCCCGATCAACGTAAACATATTGAGATTCATCGTGAGAATCGAGCGGTAGGCCCGTTCGAAGAAAGGCCACCCTGCCCAGAAAATAACGGGAGTACTCAGGATCAATTGGATCCACCCCGATGTTTGTTGGGAGATCCAATCATGTAGAGGGACGCCAGTCATTGGAAGCATCGCTAATAAAAAAACCGGTAGTCCTAATACCAGACCTCCCCAAAAACGACGGGCCATCAATTGATATTCGGCGACTTCTTCCGGTGAATCTTCCTGTTGTGGCAAGATTGGTTCCAGGTCCATTCCACAAATCGGACAGCTGCCTGGACCCTCTTGCTGAATTTCCGGGTGCATCGGGCACGAATAAATTGTTCCAGTAGGCAATGTGCTCTGATCTTTTTCCGTAGCAGTATGTTTCTCTTCATGGTGGCTGTGGTCATGACAACTACCGTGAGAATTTGATACAGGTTCGTTTTCTGCGTCAGTTTGCTGCGCGATAAATTTGTTACGACACCCTTCACTGCAGAAATACCAGGTTTGTTGATCAATGGTTTCATGCAAGGCAGAAGCTTCATCCACTTCCATGTGGCAAATTGGATCGATTGCAGTCATGACGGACTCAATTTTCTATAGGAGTGAAATGGTTACTTGAGTTTCGATTGCTCTTTTTCGATCATTTTTTCTTTCCAGTTCGATGAGCGATCGGCTCCAAATACTTTCCATGCATGGAACAGGAGGCCGATGCCCCAGCCTGCTAAAGGCCAGATAAACCAGATTTTATCAGGAGAGTTTACCAGATTTAATGTCATTAAACCGGCGTTAACAACAAGATAAACACCTGCATGAATCAGAAACCGGATTCGATTTTCAACCCGCTCTTTTGCCCGTTCGTAGTTTTTTTCATTCTGAGCCATATTGATTACTCCTGCTTCCGTTACGTTTTATACCCGAGTTATGCGTAAATGAACAGAAATGTTTTGTGAACTCACAAAAAAACGACTGCCCGTCTATCAAACTGAAAGACAGGCAATCGTGATCAGGTTTTACCAGAGTCTTCAGGTCAGTTTTTCGATAGATCCAATGGCAATACAATCTCGGTCGATTTATCTTCAGCGGTTGCTTTGATCGGGATTTTCCAATGGGCTGAATGTTGTTTGCATAACCCTCCGACTCCATCGCGGCAGTAAGCAAAACGCAGGTCGAATGTATAAGTTCCCGATGGCTGCTTTAATGCTGGTAATTCCAGCACAACCTGATCTCCGACGACTTTTCCTTTCCCTTTTGCCAATGCCGATTGAGCATCTTCTGCCGATTTGAAAGTAAATTTCACGGGTGCCAAAGGAGATAATTTGAACTCTGCCGGTAGTTTCGGTTTGACAATAATTTGAAAAGGTGTCTTTGCAGTAACGTTTTGTTGTGATGCTGCCAAGATGTTCTTTTCCGCTCCCGCAAAACTGTCGTCATTTTTTTCTGGCAGCCTGGGAGGAGTTAAACCCTGAATTTTGAAATCGATGGCTTTGTTGTCTTTGAGATTAACGACGGCGATGCGATGGTTGTTTGTATCAGCAACGAATAATCGGTCGCCAACCAATGCCAATCCGGAAGGTTCTGAAAATTCAATCGGTTTGAGGGAACTACCTGCTTTATCTGTTCCCAGAAACGATTTGACCTCGTTCGTTTTTAAATCAATGGTTTTGATTTTGTGATTATAAGTGTCCGCGACAATCAGCCGGTTCTTGTCGTGAATCACACCGAGAGGATGCTGTAATCGCGCTTTGTCACCAATGCCGTCCTTGTCACCGAATTCAAACAGGGCACGACCACGTTCCAAATCGGAAGTTCCCGCAACTGTCGTTACCTTTTTCTGTTTGGTGTCAACTTTACGAACAGAGGAACCTTCACTGTCAACAACGTAGAACACATCACCGTCAACGGCAATATCAGATGTTTGAGCAAATGCGGATGTTTCCAGAGGACCATTGGTAATATCCTCTCGGCCCGAACCGGCATAGACTCCGATTTGATCGGACCCCAGTTCATGTGACCAGATTTGGTGTGGCCCTGCCATGCAGATATAGAGCACCCCTTTGATGTGTGCTAAAGCCCAGGGGCTGTTTAAGGGCTCTGTTTGCAGTTTCCCTCCCGATGAACGTCGGCGTGCCTGCTCTCCTGTTCCGGCCAGTGTTTTCACTTGTTTTTGTTTGAGATCAATCGTACGGATCATATGGTTTTCCGTATCCGCCACGTAAAGCGTATCACCTACGAGGGCCATGCCTTGAGGGTGATCAAAAGAGGCTGTTTGATACGCACCATCTTTTTTGCCAATTTGACCAGAGCCGATAATGTCAATTAATTTTCCATCAAGGGACGAAATGATAATTCGGTTATGGTTACTGTCGGAAATAAACAGACGCTGATTCTTTTCATCAGCGAGGAGTTTTCCAGGAAACTTTAAAGGTGTCTTTTTCAATTTTGAAGATTCAAGTTCAAAATGCACGGGCGTCTCATCCAGCGTGCCTTTGGCTCGATGATAGGCGATGACCTGTTGTAGAACTTTGTCGAGAATTTCGCGATTTCCTTCGCCCGATAAATGTCCGCAGTAATTCCCTTCCGGGTCAATGAGTACCATGGAAGGCCAGGCACGCACTCCAAATTTGCGCCAGACAGTCATATTTGAGTCATTGATGACAGGGTGCTTGATTTCATAGCGTTGAATGGCGCGGCGGATATTATCCGTTTCCTTTTCATTGTCGAATTTGGCTGAATGACAGCCGATTACGACCAGTTCATTGGGATACTTGTTTTCCAGATATGCCAGGTCCGGCAAGACGTGTATGCAGTTGATACAGCAGTATGTCCAGAAGTCGATGAGAACGACTTTGCCTCGCAGATCTTTGAGCGTAATTTCACCAGAGGAATTGAGCCATTCGGCTCCCCCATCCAGGCTGGGTGCCCTGGGACGATCGGGAAAAGGGTTCTTGACTGGCAAAATTTTCTTTTGATCAGTCGTTTTCTCTGATGGTTTTGTTTTTTCTGCAGCCGGTTTTTCATCGGCGAAAGTAGACGAAACGCAGAGGTTCAAAACTGAAAAAAGCGAAACGAGAATCGCAGCAATGGCATCGTTTCGTTTCAGAAAAGCTTGCTTTCCTGTCATACCAGGTTCTCCGTATATTTGATGGTGAGCAGAGGCAGGATCTAAATAGAGATTGTATCCGTCAGGGGGAGTAGAATTCTATTGTAGGCCCTTCTACTATGAGTGGAACACTTCAAGGTGAGAAATTCAGCAAACCAGTCAAGATTCATGATTGACAGCAATCTGAACTTTCCTTCAGATCACATGAAAACCAGTCTTTTATTCGTGTCGTAGTGCTTCGATCGGGTCCAGTTTTGCAGCTGAGATGGCTGGATAAATTCCGGACAGAATACCAATTGTCACCGAGATACCGAAGGCGACAGGCAGGCTCCAGAAGGCAATTTGTGGTTGCAGATCAAAGAACATACGACCGACTTCAGAGGCTGCAGTATTGCCTTCCATCACGAAACTTTGCACAAACCATTGAATGCCGACGAACGTCAGGGGAGTGAGTAACCCAAATACAACGCCAATTAATCCTCCCGAACCAGCGAGCACAATTGTTTCGGTGAGAAACTGTTCCACGATATCTCCTTGTCGGGCTCCGAGGGCGCGACGGACACCAATTTCTCTTGTTCGTTCTGTGACCGTTGCCAGCATGATATTCATGATGCCGATGCCTCCTACTACCAGACTGATGGCAGCGATGGAACCCAATACCACATTGAAGATCATTCGAATCTGTTCTGCCTGTTTTAATAATTCCAGAGGAACCACAACAGCGTAATCTTTCGTGCGTGTATGGGATTGTTCCAGGGTTTCTCTGATCGCCTGCGCGGTCGGAAGGACTGCGTCTTTGTCGTTGACTCGCAGGGTAATCTGGTGCAGCTCAATATGTTCTGCGGTATTGCTGCCAGACTGGGTTTTGATGTCGAGATCCCCTTCACGGACCTGCAATGTTTTGATGGGAACATAAACGTCTTTGTTATAATCCTGCCCTGAAAGGCTCCCACCAATTGCCGCGGATGCCGTTCGATCTTTGGTAACGCCAACAACGGTATAAAACATGGTGCCGATGCGAATCGATTTTCCAACAGGATCTTCATGCTTGAATAATGTGTTTGCGACTTCGTTGGCAATGACGGCTACGTTGAGCAGTTTTTGTTGATCACTGCCGGTGAGAAACCGGCCTCGTGACAATTTCAGATGATTCATATCCAGATAGTCAGCAGTACAACCCACAATTCGCGCATTCATTGCTTCACTCAGATAGCGGATCTCTCGATCAACTTCTCGAATGGGAACTGCTTTGATGATGGTCGGTATGGTATTTGTTAAAATTTTATAGTCTGATCTGAGTAAGCCATACTGCAAAACGCGACTGCGTGTTGAAGACTGTGTCACTTCGTTGGGAGGTTTGACACTTCGTATAATGACATTCGTCGCACCGAGTTCCAGGACCTGTTTTTGCGCCTGTGCACTGGCACCTTCACCAATCGCCAGCATGGCAATGACCGAGAATACACCAAACACAATTCCGAGCATCGTCAAGCCGGACCGCAGCTTATGGAGTAATAAGCTTTTGAGTGCGAGTCGAATTATACGGATGAGGCGAGTCATGTGCGTGCCATTGTGAATTCGAAAAAATCGAAACCGGGATTAAAGGGGGATTGTCAGTGTGTGGTGTGAAGGGGTGCTGAAGGTTTTAAAATGGTCTCATTTTCGATGAGCCCGTCTTTCATATTAATTTGGCGTTTCGTCTGTTGAGCGATACCAGGTTCATGGGTCACCATAATAATGGTTCGCCCTTCCTCATTTAATTTGTGAAGGATATCCATGATTTCCGCCTCAGTCTGTGAATCCAGATTACCAGTCGGTTCGTCTGCCAGAATAATTTGTGGATCATTTACAAGCGCACGCGCAATCGAAACGCGTTGCTGTTGTCCACCAGAAAGCTGGAACGGTCGATGGTCCATCCGGTCTCCTAATCCGACCATATTGGCCAGTTCCATGCACCATTCCCGTTCCACGCGTCCTATGGCAGGATAGCCGGATCGATAAAGTAACGGGACTTCAATGTTTTCGAGAACAGTATATTGTGCAATCAGATTGAAGGACTGAAAAATAAATCCAATCATTTCATTACGCATTGCCGAAAGTTCATCATCATTCAGAGTAGAAACATCGCGACCCCCGAGAATGTACTGACCGCTCGTCGGGCGGTCGAGTGCTCCCAGAAGATTCAGCAGCGTACTTTTTCCACTACCTGAAGAGCCCATGATGGCGACAAAATCACCTTCCGGGAAATCCGTTGTGGCACCCCTGAGTGCTTTTACCACAACCGAGCCCAGATCATAGAATTTGCAGAGGTCGACAATTTGAGCAGCCAACCTCATGGTCGTTTTTCTCCCGAAGGCTTCTGGCCTGGAGAAGCTGGTCTTTGCCCTTTCGCTTTGTTGAGCTCACCAGCATCAAGCAGGCCATCCTTGTTGGCGTCCAGCGATGCAAAACGTTTTTGCATCTGCTCCGGGGCTTCTTCTTTGGAAATTTTGTTATCCGAATTTTTATCGAAGCGTTTCAGGAGACCGGAAGCACCACCGGTCGTTTTATTGTCAGATTTTCCGGTAGCCCGTTTCCCGTCTGATTTCGGTCTTGATTGACCCTGGGGCTGCTTTTCTGCCTGTTTTTTCTTTTCGAGTGCCAGTTGCTCTTCCAGATCGATCAGCTCATCGGCAAAGTGTGTTCGAGGATTAAGAATGACTTCTTCACCTTGTCCGATTCCGTCCAGAATTTCGATCATGGTATCGCTGGCCTGACCGATTTGAATGGTTTTTCTGACAGGTGTTCCATCAGAAGAAACAACAAAAATATAGCGATTGTCACCGATCGAGATGACAGATTGAACGGGTACCTGAAGCACATTCTCCCGCTCTTCAATACGGATCTCAATCTCGGCTGTCAGCCCCGGTTTGAGTTTCGTGATATCAGCCCCGTTGGGAAGTATTTTGATGGATGCCTTGTATTCTTTCAGATCGGGTCGCATCCAGTTGGAAGAAATTGGTACGGAAGAGATCTGGTCGACTTCACCCAGGTAGGTCTCATCAGGGAACGCATCAACGCGTATATCGACCGTTAACATCTGTCGAATCAGACTGATTTTCGACTCATGAATCCGCGCATCGACTTTCATTTGAGTGAAGTCCGGTAATTGGATAATTGCCTGACGCTCCCGGACTTCAGATCCTTCTTCGATCACATTTTCCCCGTTGCCACGACGGCTATTGCTTTGATTGGCATAAACGACTTGACCATTTTGTGGTGCAATCAGTTTACAGGCCTCAATCTGTTCCAGCATCCGTTCATGTTCACTTTTTTCAACTTCATATGTCAGTTGGCTGGCTTTGAATTTTGCTTCAAACTGAGCCAGGGTGGCAATACCTTTGCGGCGTACGCGTTCCAGGTTTCGGATGTTTTCCTTGACAGCTGCTTTCAGCTCGGTTTCTTTGCGTTTCTGAACGTATTCTTTTTCGACCTTCAGATCTTCTTTCGCAATCTCCAGATCAATCTCGGCCTTCACAACGGTGATACGATCTGCTTCGACGTCATTCTGATTTTTATATCCTTTTTTCGCGATCCGTTTGGAAAAACCAAAGTTTTCTTCCGCACGCTGCAGGTCTTCGCGGGCCTTGGTGATGGCTCCTTCTTTGACATTGAGATCACGCTGTGACTCTCCCTTTTGAAATTTTTCCAGGTCGAGTTCGGCCAGTTCCAAAGCAAGTTCGGCAGCTGAGATATCACTCTCATTTTGTGTTTTCTGAATGGCAACGTTTTCTCTGGCCTGCAGTAATTCTGCTTCCGCCTGCGTGACTTGAATTTGTTGCTGTTTTTCTTTGTCCACTAATATGGCAGAGTCAAGTTCGCAAAGGAGGTCACCGGCTTTGACCATCGTCCCTTCAGGAACAATGCTGAGAATCGTTGTGTAGCCTTTGACTTTGCTGTTGAGGGTGACGTTGTTCAGACTGTCTAACTGACCGCGCTCGGTTACGGTAACGCGGAATGGTCCGCGGGTTGCCTGATCCGTAATGTAGGTGGTGTTTTTCTTGTTCCCAGAAGAAGAGAAGCTCGAAAACACAGGTTTTCGTACTGCAGGAACGGTTAATACGATCAATGCCAGCGCGATGAATGCCATCAGCAGCAAAGATTTCTTAGGGAGCTTGAACGGCGTCTTCGCTTTCAGCGGGGACGCGCTTGAGTCCTGCATCGGGCCGGAAGACAAATTGTCTGTCTGGCTCTGCGGCATTGACTCTGGTTTCAGTTGTTCCTGGGGTGGGTTGGCGGTGCTCATGGGTGGGCCTGGTTCTTCCCGCGCGGTGTTGGTAGAAATCGTCTTCCCAAATTCCATTGGCATCTATCTCCATAATACCCATATCGAGAAAGATGTTAAGTCGGTTTTGTTCATAATTTACCCAGTTGCCAATTAAACTGTTTTGTGCGTCTAATACGGAATTTAACGCATTTATCAAATTTAGGCCCTGATTCCGACCTGCCTGAGCGGGATCGGACGTTGCTTCCACTGCACTATCATATTGTAGCGCGGCGAGTCGGATCTGGACTCGTGAAGTTTCGAAATTCTGTCTTAGAACCAATAATTGTCTCCAGCTTTGCCTGATTTCGAACTTGGCAGCGTCTTCAGCCGCCATGAAAGCGCGTCGTTGTCGCTGATAATCGATTTGCGATTCTCGATACGCGTTTCTCTCCTGGATAATGGATAAGGGAGCCGTAAATTCGACTCCTGCTCGAAATCCGGCCCGGCTGCTGCTAAAATCGATCGGTTTATTGCTACCCACTGGAGTGCTCACGTCTCCTTCTACTACGACATTTAACACCGCTTCGAGGGAATTAGACCGTACTTCCATTAATCTTCGTGCATCCATGACGAGTCCACGTTGGTTCATCAGGTCCAGTCGATTGCTGAGTCCAATGCGAACCACGTCTTCGATATTCATTGTAAATGGTTCCAGAGTAATCATTTCGACACGAAGACCGATTTCAATGACCTGCATACTTTGTGAAGTTCTGAGCATATCTTCGCGCAGATTTGCCATTTCGAGAACAATTTTCTGTTTCTGGTTATTGGTGAGTTTATCTTCACTGAGAAAACTCTCTAATCCATCCAGTCGACTCTGGAGATTCTTGAGTTCCTTGCGAATTCCTGAGTACAAGCGTATATCATTGGCGGTGCTTTGGCGAACCCGGTTTCGGTCGTCTTCAGAGAGAAATCGTCGTTTTCGCAATTGTTGAATTTCTTCACTGACCCCATCGGTATTTTCACCGAGTAATAATTCTACATTTTTGATGTCTCGTTCGAGGGTTTGAAGCGCATCCGCTTTGAGTTTTTGTAAGAGTTGTTTCAAGCCGGTAGCGACTTGTCTTAGTTCGGCTGAAGTTGGTGGTACCAGATCTGGGGCTTCCCAGTTTTCGACATAAACTTTTGCCCAGACCAGAACAAAGTCATAAATCTCTTGTTCAATCTCTGGTAAAAGGGGATCGATTAATTCAAATGGTTTCAGTAATGAGTCATCAATACTCATAGGCATGTTGGGAGGCAGTCCCAAAAAGATTTTGAAATTCCCCAGTGAATCCTGAAACAGCCGCTCAAACGTTCTCAGGCGGTTGATTGATTGTGCCAGCCGCGTTTCGAGCTGAGCAACATCCAGTGTGACCACATCAATTCGAATACGCTGGATTAGTTCATTCACAGTTGCCTGATAGTTTTCTTCCTCACTTAATGCTAACAGAAGTTGTTCCTGCTTTTCGGTCATTTCTCCTGTCCAGGAAAGCAGCTGTTTTTCGTCGTCAAATTCGAGTTTATCTACTAACTCGGGAGGTAGTGCCCAGTCCATGGGTAATTTTTCCAGTCGTTCCGATTGCACTTTTGGTTTTTGTGAGGAGAGTGCCCGTAGAATTTCTACCTGACGTTCGAGTCGTTTGATATTACCTCGTTCGTTATTAATGACTTGAAGTTGTTGCAGCAGTTCCAGAAACCCAGATCCCCCTGCAACGTTCTCCGTAAAAAATTCTTTTCGGAAGCGTGCCAGTGTTCTTGTCTGGTAGAGGACATTACGTTCGTCTTGTGTGAGATTATTCAATACTACTTTTCGTCCCGCACCCAGCAAAAGTGGTTGTACGAGTGAGTAAGACAAAAGACTGACGGAATTCGTCTGATTGGCGCCGGAAAATATCCAGAGTGTATTATTTGCCAGCTCGACAGCCCATTGAGCGCCTGTTGGAAGTACCTGATTGACACCGATACGGCTGGCTAAATCAAGGTCTTGTGTTCCCGTGACACGTCGTCGACGACGATTGATTTCTGCTTGAGGGTTTTGTCCGCCGATGCCCAGGTAACGAACATCAAACTGAAAGCGTCCAAAAGTTAAATCCAAGGCGGCAAGAAACAGGTTTTCAATTTGAAATTGATACTCACGACTGTTGATATTCGCAATATCAATTGATTCTGTGAGTGTAAGATCATTTAAAGAGGGAAGTTCTACGCCTTCTAATGCATTTCCAGAAGCGGCAATTTCCGCACTCAATTCCGGGTTGATACCATATTGCACGAGCCAGTCAGGATTTTCGATGCTCAATGCGCGACCAAATTTGTGCCAGCTCTTATAGCCTTTTTTACATTCCAGCCAGTGCATATATACATTGGCAGCAGGGTCATCGGGAGGCAGTGGCTCATGGTTAGGATCATAAGGATCATAGAACCGACTTCGTGGATCGGGTTCGATATCATAGCGGGGAACTTCCCACGCAGGATCGTTGGCATTCTCTGCAAGAATTTCATACGTGTCTTCATTCGCCTGATCAAACCAGAATGTAGGAGAGCAACCACTGGTGGGTATCATGACGCCCATCACCAGGATAGTCGAAATGAATCGTTTTCGAAGATCACAAAATGAGAACAGTTTTGTGCGGCTCATGAAAGAGAGTCCGTTGTAGAATTTTGAGTGTAGCGTGGAATGGCATTGTTAAAGCAGAGGAAGCGTCAGGCTGCGGGTGAGCTCTGATATGGATAGGGAGGCGAAATATCGGAATTCGTTCTGGCAGTCTCTTTGTGAGCACGCTGAATGTTTGCCGATTTCAAGAGCGCTTTCAGGATGCTGTTTAACTGTCTTCTCTGATCTGAATTCAATGAAGATAAAAGACGCTGTGACACTTTGGCGTGATAATCTTTGACCTGTTCCAGAATGCGTTCCCCCGGTTCGGTCACCTGGAGGACGCGTTTTCGACGATCTTGTTGCGACTGCTGACGAATTATCAGCTGGTCTCCTTCCATACGTTCGACGAGCGTACAGATATTGGATTCGGATTGTCCCAGTTTTCGTGCGAGTTCCGATTGTGAACAACCTGTTTCCCGCGCGGCTCCGATTACTTTGAGTGCCGCATAGCGGACTTCATTAATCTCGAGCTGTGCAAAACTATTGTTCAAGGCAGCCCTGACCAGCTGGACGGTACGTATTAATAAATCGATCTGTTCTACACATTCTGTATTTTGTAACGATTTCCAGTCTTCCGTATGCGAATGAGAATCGGCATGGTAATTTCCAGTCTGTTCCATAAATAACAGCCTCAATCCTGCTTGAAAAATATCAAAAATGGTTCTGATCTTAAGTCTCAAAAATCAGTAGTGCCTCTACTATTATTTCGGACGTGAAGTATTAGTATCTGAAGGACTTATCGGCATAACCGTCAAAGTTTTACAGATGTAAATTGTGATTTTCGGTTGTATTTCGACTTCAACACATGAACAATCAGAGACTGACTCAGGCATTCCATAATCCGAAACCCCTGTCATAAGCGAGCTTTACATGAATTGGTCCCTCCTGAATCGATGCAGGAAGTCATTCTTTCTATTTGCCCCAGGCTTCCTGTTTGTTTTATTGCCCGCGATGAATGAACTCCATGCGAAATCGAAGCCTAATATCATCGTGATATTTGCTGATGATCTGGGGTATGGTGATTTAGCCTGTTTTGGGCATCCGACGATCAAAACTCCCCATCTGGACCAGATGGCTGCGGAGGGGATGAAATTGACACAGTTCTATTCAGCGGCACCTGTTTGTACTCCGAGTCGTGCGGCATTGTTGACAGGCCGTTATCCAATTCGTTCGGGTATGTGCAGTGATAAACGTCGCGTTCTTTTTCCCAATTCCGGAGGCGGTATTCAGTCCCGTGAAGTCACACTGGCAGAAGCGTTAAAAACAGAGGGTTACAAGACCTCCTGCGTAGGCAAATGGCATCTTGGACATTTACCACAATTTCTGCCTGCGAATCATGGTTTTGATTCTTATTTCGGAATCCCTTATTCGAACGATATGGATCGAGTTGCTGATCGAAAATTGGGACGTCGTATTTTTCTGAAGCCGGTCATTGAATCCTGGAATGTCCCTCTAATGCGCGACACCAGGGTCATTGAACGCCCGGCAAACCAGAATACAATTACCAGACGCTATACAGAAGAGGCTGTAAAATTGATCCGGCAAAATCAAAAACAGCCCTTCTACTTATATCTGGCGCATAGCATGCCGCATGTTCCCTTATTCCGTTCAAAGGAGTTTGCTGGTCAAAGTCGGCGCGGTTTGTATGGTGATGTGATTGAAGAAATCGACTGGAGTGTCGGGCAGATTCTTCAAGAACTCAAGCAACAGGGGCTGGATCAAAACACCATCGTCTGGTTTACAAGTGATAACGGACCCTGGCTGACTTATCAACAGCAGGGTGGTTCAGCCGGTTTGTTGCGTGAGGGCAAAGGCAGTACCTGGGAAGGGGGGATGAGAGAACCCACTCTGGCCTGGTGGCCCGGCCACATTCCATCGGGAACTGTTTCACAAGAACCAGGTTGTACGATGGATATATTTACAACATCAATTCGGCTTGCCGGTGGAAAAATACCCACTGATCGAGTGATCGATGGACTGGATTTGACTGCTGTTTTAATGGGAACCGGCAAAAGTCCACGGGACGAAATGGTCTATTATCGTGGAACGAAACTGATGGCACTTCGTAAAGGTCCGTGGAAAGCACACTTCATTACAAAACCTGCCTATGGCAGAGCACCATTCCAGCAACACAACCCGCCACTTCTGTATCACCTTGAACATGATCCCTCTGAAAAGCATGATCTCTCAAAAGAAAATCCCGATGTGATCAAAGAACTGGTGGCAGCCGCTGAGAAGCATAAAAAGACGGTAATACCTGTTCCGTCACAACTGGAAATTCCTCTCGAGAACCAGTGACATATTGAATCAGAGTCCGGCTGACAAGAAGTGGTCCATTGATCTTTTTAAGTACGAGAATATGAACGATGCCGTTCAATTTGGATGCAGGTAAATATGTGATTAGAAAGATAATCATTGAATTCAGGAATGACGTTGTTTAACATGTCAAGATCTCGGAGCCCGGCTGTGGTACTTACGCCTTTCTTCATCTTTGTAATACAGAGAGTAACGAAATGAGTCGAAATAGAGATCGAGAACATGGTTTTACACTGATTGAATTATTGGTGGTGATCGCTATTATCGCAATTCTCATTGCGTTGTTATTACCGGCTGTTCAACAGGCACGTGAAGCAGCCCGCCGAAGTACATGCAAAAACAATCTGAAGCAACTTGGTCTGGCACTGCATAACTATCACGAAGCACACCAGATTTTTCCTTTCGGTCACATGGGGCTCAACGGGTCAGGCGCCAGTTATCGTTATTGGACATTTCAATCCATGCTGCTGCCTTATATCGATCAGGCATCCTTCTATAACGAACTTGATTTTAATACCCCCAGTTCCTCATTGGGTTGCTTTGGTGCCGTTAACAGTACGACGGGCCGTGGTGGGATTGTTATCCCTGTTTTTCAATGTCCCAGTGACCCTAATGCGGGAAAATCAACTGATGCTGGAAGCTATGGTAAACACGTTCCCACCAATTATCTAGGTGTCTCGGGGACAACGAACACTGCCTTCGATGGAATTCTGTTTAAGCGAAGCAAGACCAGGATCCGGGATATAACGGATGGTACATCAAGTACCGTTGCTGTCGGCGAACGTGGAATTCCCCTTGATTTACAATACGGGTGGACCATCTGCGCAGGCGGAAATGACAGTGGAGGTAATGCGGACAATATTCTCTCTACTTCTGTAGGACTTAGCCCGGGTGACTCAAATACTTCAGCGCACAATGCTCACTTCTGGAGCCAACACGTCGGAGGGGCACACTTCCTCCTGACAGATGGAGGCGTACGGTTTTTAAGCAACAACATCGATTTTGGTGTACTGCAGGATTTATCTACTGTTAGTGGTGATGAAGTCATCGGTGAGTTTTAATTCTAATCCATCGTCTTGAAGAAGAGTACATTATGCCTCTTGCCTTGCTGCCCCTGTTGAAAATGACTCATAAGCTGATTTGTCTCTGTTGCGGGGTAGTTCTGTTTACCGTTTCTGGTTGTGGCTCAGGCAACGAAGATATTGGCCGCTTGTCGGTGACAGGAACGGTTAAGAGAGAGAAATCGAATCAAGCAGTTGAAGGTTCGATCAGCTTCATCCCGAAAAATAAAGGCCCCTCAGCAACGACACAAATCATTGCAGGAGAATATCAGTTTACGAATCAGAACGGTCCTGTATCCGGTGAATATCAGGTTGTGATCTCTGCACAAAGCGCAAAGGATCTGACAAAACAAACTGCAGGCACTGACGAGTCCAGTGCAGTTCTTAATAAAATGAATGCAGAGCAGTGGGTATTTCCCGTTGTTGTTTCACCTGAATCTCAAGCATTAGCGCCATTCGTGCTGAATCCGAAAAGTGATTCAAAATAGAAGCAGGCGCGTCTCGACCCGCTGCATGGTGTTGAGTCGTTACACTGACTTACCAATAGCAAATATAACGCGGACCATCGGGTTCTGTTCCAAGACGAAAGAGAGTCGAGGAACAGGAATTATCCTGTTCTACCTGTGAACAAAACTGGTTCCATGCAGAATGGAACCGGGACAACAGTTTCATTTCAAATGCAGTGCGAGGATCTGGCAATCGAAAATAAGAATCATGAATCAGTGCCAGAGCAACAGATACCATTTTTTCGTCATAGCTGGGTTGTGAAAGGATTAATTCCATCGCCCGGGAAGCGTAATTACAATATTGAAAATCGCTTTCACGTAAACACTGGGTCGCCATACGTTCGACAAATCCGAAAAGACTGTCGACACCATTTTGATTGAGAATATAATCGGTCTTCGATTCACTTTGAACTGCCAGTTCAATGTTCTCTTGTAGTTCCGAATCAATATCGTCCGGTATTGGCATTCTCCCATAACCATCAGGGGCAATCGATTCGATAACTTTTATTGTATTTGCGATCTCTGGATTATTGCTGTTCATGAAGATTCGTCACATTACTTCGAATTGAATGAAAAGTTGAGAACGTGTTATTAATATCGATTATAGATAAAAAAAAACAATCTACTATTTCATATTACAGAAAATAAAAAAAGCTGATTGAGAATTCACTCAATCAGCTTTCGATTCTTTTCGTATTGGAAAAGCGTCAGCAGCTTATTTCAGGAAAAAGTCGTCCGGACCTTTGTGCGTATAATAAGGATATTGCACAATTCCCAGTGGCTGGTTTTGCTGTGGATATACTGCGGCGGGGGGGATGTATTTATAGGTCTGGTAATTGTGAGGTCGTTTTTTGTGGTGATAGACATTTTTATGTCCGCCCCATTTACCTTGTCCGGGTGGACAGTAAGCGCCATGTCGTCGATGGCCCATCTGTTGGATGGGTGCCTGCTGACCCGCATACTGTTTATGCATGAGCTGCTGATATTCGACCATTTTTGCCTGCTGCTGCATCATGAATTCTTCATCAGACGACTGGCCTCGAATAACCTGACTGTTAGTGCACCCTACGCTCAATGGTAGAATGAAACAAGCGGCCATTAGTACAAACACATGAGGTTTCATTGGCTTCCTTTCCCCCCTGATTTTTCGATCGTGAACTTTTTCAATTCCAGTACTGGTTCGGTTCACAAGCTGGTGTAATATACGCCAAATGTTGAAAATGCTTACATCGCCTCTTGGGAGACCACACAATAATCAGCAAATGTATTATTTCTTATATCGGCCAGTTTCTGGCAAACAATTGTCAAAATCCCCAAGAAATGGAAAACCGCTATAATAATCAAAACTGATCGACCTTGCAGAATCCGCAAAACCGGGATAGATTATCATAGTTTCCTACTCTGTGACTCGATCTGTATAATTTGGTTAAAGTGGGTTGTTTTGAACTTTGCGTTTTTTAGGCAAAATATCGCCAGAGATGAATTACTCATTTTGCTGTATTTTTTGCCAACAAGGGAGTGTTCGGCGTGTTTGTAGCTGCATCGTCACGTTGCTTTTCGGATGAGTCTTTTGAAGTTAGTTGTCAGAAACTGACGGATCTGGAATATGACAAAATCGAGATCTGGATGGATGAGGATAGTGATCACCTGAAACCATCCGAGGTGGTCCAGTCGCCTGAAGAATTTCAATCGCGCTTTCGAGATATGACTCGATTGACTCCGATTGCCTTCTGTCTGGAAAATGATATTTCACCAGATCAGTTTCAGGTATTGTGCAAAACAGCAAAACAGATGCGGATCGCACAAATCACGATTCCCTCCTCTTCATTAGGGACTCCGTTTAATTCCGAAATTGATCGGTTGAAAACATTGCTTGAAATTGCGAGTCGCGATGGCATTTGCCTTTCAATCAAAACCAAGACCGGCCAACTAAGTGAGGATCCCCGGACGGCAACAGAGTTGTGTCAGTCCGTCAAAGGTTTAGGAATCACTCTTGATCCCAGCTATTATACCTGTGGTCCGCATAGTAGTACTTCGTACGATCTGATTTTCCCCTATGTATGCCATGTGCATTTAAGAGACTCGACCAGTGACCAGATTCAGGTTCCCGTTGGTCTGGGAGAAATTGATTACAGTCGTCTGGTAAGTCAGTTAGAGCGCGAGAATTATAAACAGTTTCTTTCTGTTGAAGTGCTACCTGCTTTCTTAAATGGAATTGATCGCTCACTGGAGCTTCGCAAGTTGAGAATGCTGTTGGAAACCGTTGTGATCTAGCCTGAGTCCAGGTTTGCTGCAGCATCGCCAGGGTACTTAGAGATGCATCACGCGAATCGCTTTTTCAGAAAACCTGAAGAAATCAGTTCTGACAAGCTCAAGCAGAAAAAATAAGGAGTCGGTCTATTCCGACCGACTCCATTGATTTTACTGAGAATACGAAGCGTTGCGCTCAACCTATTTGTAATCTCCGGGATTACCGAATAGGCCCCCACTACTTCCGCCGGGCGAGTCTCCTGCATTTCCACCGAGTAACGGGCCTTTGTGTTTGCGTTCATACGCCGCTTGCGGCTCTTCAGGTGCAGCGGATTCTGGTTTCTCAATTAACGCTTTCAACGACATGCTGATCCGTTTTCGATTGAGATCGACTTCCAGGATCTTGGCAGTAGTCTCCTGACCAATTGTCAAGATTTCCGTCACCCGTTTGACTCGACGATGATCCAGTTCGCTGATATGAATCAAACCTTCCAGCCCCGGTTCCAGTTCGATAAAAGCACCAAAATCTGTCGTTCGGGTGACTTTCCCGGAGACAGTTGAATCTGTTGCATAACGGTCTTCGGCTGATTGCCAGGGATCCTGCTGCAATTGTTTCATTCCCAGGCTGATTCGATTTTTATCGCGATCAAGCTTCAGAATTTTGACATTGATCTGTTGTTGTTCGCTGAAGGCATCTTTAGGGTGCTTGATGCGGTTCCAGCTGATTTCGCCAATGTGCAGGAAGCCATCAATGCCACCCAGATCAACAAGGCACCATAGTCTTTGATGTTTTTGACGGTACCTGTCAGCTCCTGGCCTATTGCCAGTTTTTCCCAGAGTTCTTTCTGGATTTCTTCGCGTTCTGATTCGAGATACTTGCGACGGCTGACTACCAGGTTGCGTTTCTTGGGATTGACTTCCGTAATCTGAACTGTCAGTTTCTGACCGACGAATGGTTCCAGATCGCCAACAAAATACAGGTCGACCTGACTGGCGGGCAGAAAACCTCTCAGACTTCCCACGTTGACTTCCAGTCCCACCTTTATTCGATTTGTTGACAACACATTCGACGACCTGACCGGCAGAGACGGCATCCCAGTCTCCCGCATGGCTTGTGATGTCCGCGGGGAAGCGTAAGGACAATCAGCCCTTCTGCTTCTTTGATGCTGGTGACTTTGACGTCTACTTCCTGGCCAATCTGGGGCGCTTTATCACCGAATTGACGTAAGGGCACAATACCTGGAGTTCCCAGTGCCTTACTTCCCAGATCAACAAAGACATCGTCATTATTAATCGATTCCACTTTTCCCTTAAGGCGATCACCTTCCGCAAGTGTGTTCGTTGATTCACCGGGAGTTGCCGTCTGAGCGGTGGAAGCGACTGTGGTTTCGTTTGTCGCATCTGCGGCAATTTCTTCATCGGTCAGAGTTTTGGGTAGTTCCTGTGTTCCCTGATCCGACAGCGCGGCAGCCAGCTCTGCTTCAAGATCCTGGTCGATCTCATCGATTTCGGGAGGAATATCTATGGGTGTTGCCGCTTCCGCAACCTGCAGCATGGCAGCTTCATCGATACTCTCCTGTGTGACTTCGCTGGTCGACCCTTCACTGTCATTTGCCTGCGGTAGAGGGACGCTGGAACCGGGTGAAGGAACCGCTTTAAACTGCTCTGGATCAACTTTCGGGCGCAGTTGTACTTTGCGTTCACTTTTTGCAGACTCCTCAGTTCCTGATACCTGGTCAGTTTCTGATATCCGGGTTTCGGTGTGAGACTCTGCACTGCTCTTTTCGGTTACAGGTGCCGGCTCCGGCGTGGTTTTGGCTTGAGATTCTTCCACCGTGGGGGAGGAAACCACTTCACTTGCATCGGCCTCGCCAGCGGCCTGATTCTCTCCCGTCTGATTTTGATCAGCCGGTGATTCCGCGTTTGCTGCTTCTGCGCTGGTTTTGATTTCTTCGGTTGATGGTTGTTCTGAACTCATGGGAGATCAACTTTCTCGCCTAATTACTTACTTCAAAATACAGGTATGTTTCACAGACATGTCGAAACCATGACCCAGTCATGACGATCCACCCGACTGAATCCATCTTCAATTCATTTGTAGCTGAAAGTCCTTGAACTAAGTAAAAGAGTATCACCGTCGCGGTGCCCCTGCAATTCGCAGAGCCTAGTTTTCCGATTTTTTAATCTTTGCTTTCACACAACGTAAACCCAATGCTGGACTGCGAGTAGTTGATGTCACTTTTTTGCGGAAAGCAGACCGCAGCTGGTCATATCGATCGGTCCAGGCACCACCTCGGATCACTCGCGGTGGGTCAACAGATTCTACGTTCCCCACACGCTGCCATCTCCGGGGGCATTTTTATAGCTCTCATGCCAGGGATCTGCGACAAACTCCCACAGGTAACCGTGCATGTCGTACAGGCCCCAGGGATTCGGTTTCAATGCACCAACGGGAGGATCATTTCCGGCTGCATTGCCGGTATGCCATGCATATTCGTCCAAATTTTTTGCGATCTTACCTGCATCTCCTGCTTTTTGTGCGTTGTCTCCAAAACTGTACTCGGTGGTCGTTCCCGCTCGACAGCAGTATTCCCATTCTGCTTCTGTGGGGAGTCGAATTTCCTCATTTTTCGCGATCAGTGCCTCTTTTTGTAAAAGCTGAGTTAATTTCTGACAAAATTGATTTGCAGTATGCCAGTCAAATAGTTCGGCTGAGTTGCGGGGACCTTTCCAGCGACTCGGATTCTCCCCCATCACTGCCTGATAAAGGTTTTGGGGTACTTCATACTTGCTGATCCAGAAATCAGTGGTTAGAGTCACCGTATGAACGGGTGTTTCATTTGCCGATCCGTTGGTGGAGCCCATCTGGAATGTTTGAGGGAAGATGCCTTTACCTGGTGTAATTGGTACGAGTTCTTTGACGAACAGCTGCAATAGTTCAGATGTCTGATTCCGGGGCGTCTTTTTGGGGGCTGCGGCAGGTTTCTTCTGCGATTCATCAGCAGGCAGAGATCCTGTTTCGAAAAGAAGAAAAACCAATGAGCCTAAAGACAAAACGAATCCCAAAGGTCTCAAAATGTGAGTAACTGTGATGCGATGATTCATATGCTTCTCGAATTCATACAGGGCCTGTTAGTCTGATTTGACATGGTTTATTTTATCAACGCTTAATGGAATTCGAAAGCGGACCCGTATTCCTTTCATTTCACAATTAACAATACGCTATACTTAGTACACAAAAATTGATATCTCATTACCGTATGTCGTCAACGACAACCCTTCATCCTTCAATATCATAAATCAGGTCAGTCATGTCAGATTCTTCGCCGGTTCCTCTTCGCAGTATCGATCTCCTTTCGCATCAGGAATGCCAGCTGGTTGTGGTTGACGTTCAGGAAAAGCTGCTTCCCGTCATTCCTGAGGCAGACAACATGACGCATCGGATTCGGCAACTGCTTCAGGCAGCCGCATTTGTTCAAAATCCCGCTGCACTGTTCCGAACAATATCCCAAAGGACTGGGGCCGACCATGCCCGAGTCTGGCAGAATTACTGCCGACTCCCCGGAAGAGAAACTGCGATTCAGTGCTGCTGAGTGTTTGGGCTGGGAAACTGTCACGAATACCATCGACTGCCGTACACGAAGTGGTGCTGGCTGGAATCGAAGCCCATATCTGCGTACAGCAGACGGCACTGGATTTGTTAGCCGCCGGCTATCGCGTTATCATTCCTGTAGATGCTGTTGCCAGTCGAAATAAGCTGGACTGGGAAATTGCCATCAGACGTATGGAAAATTCGGGTGCTCAGATCACTACGACCGAGTCCATTCTGTTTGAATGGTGTGAAGTCGCTGGAACCCGGAATTCAAACAGATCAGTCGTCTAGTAACCGAAAACACCCGTAACAATCGTAAAATATCGGTCATAGAAATCAATCTATTTTGAGTCTTCTCAAATCATAAAGAGCCACTCACATGACAATTGAACATAATCTACCTCCCGCTATTTATCCTCCCCGGCGTATTCTGATGGGTCCGGGGCCCAGTGATATTGCCGCCAGTGTGCTGGCTGCGCTATGGCGGCACCAACGGTGGGACATCTCGATCCCTATTTTCTCAAGGTGATGGATGAAGTCCAGGATATGCTGCGGACGATTTTCCATACCACCAATGAACTCACACTCGCTGTAAGTGGGACGGGCAGTGCCGGTATGGAAGCCTGTGTGGTCAACCTGCTGGAACCGGGTGACAAAATGGTTGTCTGTACGAATGGTGTGTTTGGTGGCCGGATGGCTGATGTCGCAGGTCGGATTGGGGCCGAAGTCGTACAGATTCACCGTCCGTTTGGCGAAGTTTTCTCTGTCGAAGAAGTGATTGATGTCCTGCAGAAAGAAAACCCAAAGTACTGGGGATCGTGCATGCGGAAACTTCGACCGGTGCAGCGCAGTCGCTCAAAGAGATTTCTGAGGTCGTTCACGAAGCCGGTGCATTGTTGCTCGTAGACTGCGTGACCTCGCTGGGCGGGATGCCCGTCAAAATTGATGAATGGGATATTGATGCTGCCTATAGTGGGACGCAAAAATGTCTCAGTTGTCCTCCCGGTCTGGCTCCGGTTACATTCAGCACACGTGCGGTTGATGTGATGGACGCCCGCACGACCAAGGTCGCCAGTTGGTATCTGGATATGTCGATGGTTCGCTCCTACTGGGGTGGGTCGCGGGCCTATCACCACACGGCACCGATTAACATGAATTTCGGTCTGCATCAGGCCTTACGCCTGGTTCTCGAAGAAGGCATGGAGAACCGCTATTCGCGTCATTACGCGAACCATTGTGCGTTGAA
>CALOEF010000040.1:0-69978 GCA_942492165.1 uncultured Planctomycetaceae bacterium | reverse complement strand
GATGATTGGTCTCGATACATCACATGTGATTTCATTCACCAAAATGATCAACGCCCCAAACGCCAGGGGTGATCTGGCTGACATCCGCATTGTGGCTGCGTTTCCCGGGGGCAGCCCTACGTTTCCTTTGAGCCGTGATCGCGTTGAGGGATTCACAAACCAGATTCGCAAGATGGATATTGAAATTGTCGATTCGATTCCGGAGTTGATGAAAAAAGTAGACGTCGTAATGCTGGAGAGTGTTGACGGCAGTCAGCATCTCGAACAGGTAAGACAGGTTTTTGCAGCCGGTAAACCTGTTTTTATCGACAAACCGTTTACCGCTTCACTCACCGATGCCGTTGCCATCGTGAAACTCAGTCAAAAACATGGCGTCCCTTTCTTTTCCTGTTCATCGAAACGGTATAGCCGCGACCTGATTCCGTTGATGGATGAAAAGACGACAGGGAAAATTGAAGGATGCGATGTCTATGGCACATCGAAATCCGTTCCCAATCATCCCGACTTGTTCTGGTATGGGATCCATGGAAATGAAATGCTCTTTACGATTATGGGACCAGGTTGCATCTCCGTAACCGCCACACAAACGCCTGCTTTCGAACAGGTCACCGGAGTCTGGAAAGAGGGCCGCGTTGGCACGTTCCGTGGAATCCGTGACAAAGGGGGACGGACCGGCTTCGGCGCCACCGCCTTTGGCACGAAACGTACTGTGCAGAATTCCGTGGGCGGCGACAAAGACGGGTTGATGCAGCAAATCGCACGTTTCTTCAAAACGGGAAAACCACCCATTTCGCCTGCAGACACGGTCGAGATTATTGCATTCATGGAAGCGGGAGAAGAAAGTAAACGCACCGGCGGCGTTCCTGTGACAATCGACAGTGTGATGAAAAAAGCGACGAAGAAAGCAGAAGCGCTTATCTCCAGTACGAATGCAAAAACACCATATGAGATCGCAACGTTCCGTGTCGATGTGACCTGCCCGTTGGGACATCCATTGCTCGCACGCAGACAGGGAATTGCCAAATCAATTGCTGATCCTCTCTATGCTCACGGCATCACATTACTAGGGGCAGGGCAGCCCATTGTGATTGTTGCCGTCGACTGGTGTGAGATTCGCAACGACGCCTATGATCACTTGCGGGAAGTATTGGCAAAAGCAGCCGGAACAACACCCAAGCGCGTCGTGTTATGTGCGGTACATCAGCACGATGCACCATTGCCCGATATCGGTGCACAGAAATTGCTCGACGAAGTTGAGATGGCGGGCATCATGTGCGATGTGGCATTCTTCAAAGAGACAGGGAAACGCATCGCCGCCAGTTTAAAGGAAAGCCTGGACCATCGCCGACCCATCACGCATCTCGGACTAGGCCAAAGCAAAGTCGACCGCATTGCTTCGAATCGTCGTGTGGTTCTGAGGAACGGTGAGGTTACTTTCAGACGCGGCAGTAATGGTGCCGGCGATCGCATCAATCGCGAAGCACCAGAAGGGCTGATTGATCCCTGGCTCAAGTCGATCAGTTTCTGGAATGGAGATCAACCGATCGCTGTGATCAGTGCCTATGCAACCCATCCTATGAGTCACTATGGACGGGGAGCAGTCAGTTCTGATTTTGTCGGACTGGCACGTGAATACCGACGAAGAGATGATGTTTCCATATTTCAAATGTATGTTTCGGGATGTAGTGGAGACGTCACGGCTGGCAAATATAACGATGCGTCTCCTGAATATCGCCCCATACTGACAAAACGTCTTTATGAAGCAATGCAAGCGTCCTGGAAATCGACCAGGCGGGTTCCCATTAAACAAATATCGTTTCGGTCAACACCCCTGGATCTTGAATTTCGTAAATCAGACCAATACACGAAAGCCGCAATGCAGCGCGTATTGCATAACAAAGCCGCAACGGAAAGAGACCGCGTTCACGCCGCCATGGGCCTGAGTACACTCAAACGATTACAGGCAGGTCATACCATCGATTTACCCTGTATTGACTTCGGACCTGCACAGATAGTGCTTTTCCCTGGAGAGTCATTTGTAGGTTACCAGCTTCTCGCACAGAAATTACGTCCCGATTCTTTTGTGATGTCCATCGGTTATGGTGAAAGCTGGACTGGTTATCTACCAACAAAGGCGGCATTCGAAGATAATTTTGACGGTCATTCCTGGTTGTGGGTTGCCCCCGGTGCAGAAGGACGCATCACCACAGCGCTGAAACGGGTGCTGCTTCCTGGCAAATAGTAGAAATAACAGCTTGGAGAGAAAATTGAGTTATCAACTGATGAGTGTGATTGTATTGCGACACTGGTCGCTGGCGTTTTTGTCTGGTCTGAGTTTCATTCAGCCGACCTTTGCAGCAGATACACCGATCAAAATGATCGACCCCAATCAATCAACGGGCTCGTCAGCGGCAGTCGTGGTCTCGGATAGTACATTGGCTCACACAGCGCTCCTGCTTCCACTCGACAAGCAAGGTCATATTGTCGGCGAAGAAGATGCCGCTCAACAGCTGATTCATCTCGGCAGTGATCTCAAAAAGATTCTGGACGAAGCGGGAAGTGGATTGGATCAGGTCATTCAATTGAATGTCTGCATCAAAAACCAAACAGACCTGCCAAAAATTCAGCGTGAACTGGCCACTCTGTTCAAAAACAAAACGCTTCCCGCAACAACATTTATCGCGGGTGACTTACCGCATCCGAAAGCCCTTGTTGCTATCGACGCTGTCGCTGTCTCATCCCGGAAACCTGAAGCAGCGGTTGAGATCTTGACGTATCCCCATATATTCCATCAGCGGGGACAATCGCATGTCGCTTTACAACCATGGGGCGAGACAATTTACCTGTCCGGCTGGGTCCATCGAGGCAAAGGTAATCTGGCAGCGGCCGTTGATGGAACATTGGCATTTCAACAAAAACTGTTAGAACGACTGGGGGGCAACCTCGATAAAGTCATTCGAATCCGTGTCTTTCTCAAACCAGAAACGGAAAGCAATACTGTTGCAGCCGCCATTGCCAGACTATTCAAAGATCGTAAAACAGTACCGCCGGTTGTTTATACTCCCTGGGGAAATAAACGCACACCGGAAATCGAGTTCATTGTCGCTGGTCGCCAACCTGCCAAACAAGATGGACGCTCTGGAGTCGAATTCTTTAATGTACCGGAACTGAAGTCATCTCCCGTATTCAGCCGCGCAACGCGAATCAATTCGGATCGACGGATTTATCTTTCAGGAATCGCCGGCAAAGCAGGGGACAGTCCGGATAAGCAGGTGAAGCATGCGTTCAAACAGTTACAGGCCGTGCTCAAGAAATCGGGCAGCGACAAGAATCATCTTGCGAAAGCGACCTATTACATGGGTAATAGTGAAGCAACGAAAGCATTAGGGGCAGTTCGTCGCAAACTTTATGACCCCAAACGTCCACCGGCGGCTTCCGGTTTTCTGGCAGGCCCCAGCCCCTTTGCTGGTTCGGTGATCAATATGGATATGATCGCAATTCCTGCTGTCGCTGATTCAGATCAATCAGACAAACAAAGCAACTCGCAACAGACCAACCCCGCCGATGCGATCGCGTCGTTCAAAGTTGCCCCCGGTTTTCGTGTCGAGTTAGTGGCAGCGGAGCCATTGCTGCGTGATCCGGTGGCCATGGCTTTTGATGAAGCAGGACGACTCTTCGTTGTCGAATACCCGGAATATAACCAGCAGTTTGCCAAAGAAAAACGGGAAGTCAGCGGCAACATTCGAATGCTGGAAGATACCGATGGAGATGGTCGATATGACAAAAGCACGGTCTATGTTTCAGGATTGAAAGCGCCCTCTGCGGTCGCCTGTTATAACGGCGGTCTGTTTGTGGCAGCGGCTCCGGATGTGCTGTTTTGCAAAGACACAAACGGCGATGGCAAGGCCGACCAGAAACAGGTCGTGTTTACCGGATTCCGTCGGCTGGAAAATCGAACCGACCCGTCACTAAATACATTCCTTTGGGGATTGGATAATCGGTTTCACGCATGTACGAGTTATTCAGGCGCCAATGTCCGGGCTGTGATGGACAAGAATTCCAAACCGCGGTCCATTGGCAATCGTGGTTTTCTGTTTGATCCGCGTACCTCGCAATTTGATCTCTCCAGTGGCGGCGGACAGCATGGTCTGGCCATCAACGATTGGGGCCAGGAGTTTCTCTGTACGAACAGTTCGCCGGTCAAAATGCTGATGTACGATGATCGCTACTTAGCACGCAACCCCTATCTGAAAGCACCGGCTCCCGCTGTGGAGATTACCGAAGGTGGCAAACATACCCAACTGTTCCGCATCAGTCCGGAAGAATTCTGGCGCAAGGAACGCACGCGTTTACGATCGACGGGAAAAATGCGAGGCAGTAATGAGGGGGGCAAATCATCCGGTTTCTTTACGGCTGCGACTGGCGTTACCGTCTATCGCGGAGATGCCTGGCCTGCCAAGTATCGCGGAACTGTTTTTGTTGGTGAGCCAGCGAACAATCTGGTGTTTCGCGCGAAACTGGAACCGAATGGTGTGGGGCTGGTCGCGCGTCGTGCTGATCCCCAGTCCGAGTTTCTCGCCTCGACCGACACCAGTTTTCGTCCGGTTCAATTTGCGAACGGACCAGACGGGAATCTGTATGTGATTGACATGAATCGCGATTTGATCGAAGGAGCCATGTTTCTCCCACCAGAACTGTTAAAAAATCTCAGTGTCAACGGTGGTGATAATCGAGGACGAATCTATCGAATCGTACCAGATCAATTCAAGCAATCCCTTCTTCCCCAATTCAGTGAGGCAACAACTGCAGAACTGGCTGGTCTCTTAGAACATCGTAACGGCTGGCATCGCGATACCGCTTCCCGGCTGTTATACGAACGACAAGACCAATCTGCCGTCGAACCGCTGAAGAATCTGGCTGCGAAATCAACGTTTCCCGTGGCACGCATGACGGCCATGTACTCGCTCGACGGACTCAAAGCACTCGACGACCACACTCTCCTCAAAGCCCTGGATGACAGTGTTCCCAATGTGCGCATTCATGCGATTCGTCTGGCTGAGGGGCGGGCGAATTCGTCTCCGGCATTACAAGAGAACTTGATCAAGTTAACCGATGATCCAGATCTGACAGTACGGTATCAACTCGCATTCTCACTGGGAGAGTTAAAATCTTCTTCAGAGCGTAACCAGGCGCTGTCGCAGCTTGTGCTTCGGGATGGAACGGACCAATGGATGCGACTGGCTCTCTTGAGTTCGCTTTCAGAAGGGGCCGGCGAATTGTTCCAGAATCTCGCTGACAATCAGAACTTTCGCAAATCTAAACAGGGAAAGCAATTTCTCATCGCCTTGACGCGACAGATTGGTGCTGCCAGTCGCAAGCAGGAACTGGCGGTTGTCTTGAACAGCCTTGATCAATGGTCGGGTCAGGAAAAGACATTAGAAGAAGCCGTCGTGCTTGCATTGCTCACACAGCAATCAGCAAAGGCACGTCGTCAACTTCTGGCCAGCAATAACAAGACACTCAAATCAGTTCTGAGCCGCCTGTCAAAAGCTGCTCGTGCAGATGCTCTCAATAAAAAACGGAAACAGGAGCAACGCGTTGAAGCAATTCGCAGGCTTGGATTCTCTGAGTACAGCGAAGTAAAAGAAGTGTTTGCTTCATTACTCGAATTACAACAGCCCAATCCAATTCAGGCTGCCGCCATTCAAACACTCGCGCAATATCGTGATGCAGGCATCTCGGAGTTGCTGATTGAAAAATGGCCGAGGTTCACGCCGGCATTACGGACCAAGGCAGTCGAAACGTTACTCTCGCGATCAACATGGAGTACCGCATTTCTTGATGCCATCGAACAAGGTCAGATTAAACGCGGAGACCTCGATCCGGCGCGGGTTGAACTACTCAAACAACATCCGAACAAAGTCCTGGCGGATCGCATTCGCAAACTGTTCGTCAGTACGACACTTCCTCGTCGTAAAGAGATCGTGCAGCAGTATCAATCAGCACTCACGTTAGACAGCGATCCTGTGAAAGGCAAACAGGTCTTTAAAAAGGTCTGTTCCGCCTGTCACCGTCTGGAAGGGGTCGGCACCGCGGTGGGAGCCGACCTAAAAGCCATGCGTGACCGTGGGAAAGCATCCGTCCTGTTAAATATCCTTGACCCCAACCGTGAAGTGAAACCACAATACATGAGTTACTCTCTGGTAACCGAAGCGGGTCTGGTGTTGTCAGGTATGATTTCCAACGAAAGCGTCAACAGCATTACAATACGAAAACCAGATGGAACCGAGGCAACAACCCTGCGCATCAACATCGACGAACTACGTAGCTCAGGACTTTCATTCATGCCGGAAGGATTGGAAAAACAAATCGACAAGCAGTCTATGGCCGACCTCATTGCCTATCTGATGAGTCAAACCTCGGCTCAAAAATAACAGTCAACAACTCCATCCTGGTTTCGAATGGATGGTGACTCGGGAAGTACCTGAGGGCTGTGACTGGTCGTTTTCATTCGCTACGATGAAATATCATTCTATTCTGATTTCAACAAAGGACTGCTCTCTCGTGCGTATACTCTTATTTAGTTTGCTTTCAGCAGTGATATCAGTCTCTGTGACGCAAACCAATGCAGGTGACTGGCCTCGCTGGCGCGGTCCCGACCGGAATTCCCTGTCAACAGAAACGGACCTGATGAATTCGTGGTCACCGGTTCCACCCAAACAGGCATGGCACACATCGGGAATGGGAGACGGCTATTCCAGCGTCGTCGTTGCTGATAACCTTGTCGTTACAATGGGTCGGATCGGGAAAGACGTCGTCTGTACTTCGCTTGATCTCAACTCGGGTCGTAAACGCTGGGCGACTAAGATCGGTTCAACATCACGCAACGTCATGTCGACTCCCACCGTCCACCATAATCTTATTTATGCCCTTGATCCCGATGGCGAACTTGTCTGTCTGAATGCTGCGACCGGCAAAATCCTTTGGCGTAAAAGTTTTACGAAAGACTTCGGCGGCCGCTTGATGTCGAGTCGTGGTTATGGTGAATCAATACTCATTGACGGCGACCGACTGATCTGCACACCCGGCGGTGAAAAAGCGATGCTGGTTGCCCTGGATCGCCTCACCGGTGATGTCATCTGGAAAGCAAGTATTCCAGCGATTGGCAAAAAGGGCCGTGATGGTGCCGCCTTTTCATCGATCGTCATCTCCAACGGAGCGGGAGTGAAACAGTACGTTCAACTCACGGGTCGAGGACTCATTGGGATCGAAGCCGACAGTGGGCGATATCTCTGGGGGTATAACGACATTTCAAATACAACGGCCAATATTCCCACACCCGTTGTGCAAGGCGACCTGGTGTTTTCCGCCAATGGTTATAACGCCGGCAGCGTGTTGCTC
Organism: uncultured Planctomycetaceae bacterium; assembly: GCA_942492165.1. GTDB lineage: Bacteria > Planctomycetota > Planctomycetia > Planctomycetales > Planctomycetaceae > Gimesia. The sequence goes on along the minus strand of CALOEF010000040.1, from coordinate 62,577 downwards.
AAGCTGGAACCAACAAAAGAGGGGACGGGCGTTGCGGCAAAAGAAGTGTACCGTCTGCGGGGAAATCGATTTCAAAATCATCATGGCGGTTTCGTTTTAATTGGCGATCATATTTACGGAGGCCACGGCAGCAATAACGGCTTGCCAACCTGCGTTGAGCTCAAAACTGGTCGCATTATCTGGAAAAGTCGTGGCCCCGGAACCGGATCTGCCTCGGTGGTTGCCGCCGATGGCCACCTCTATTTTCGCTATCAGAATGGCGTGATGGCGCTGATTGAAGCCAATCCCGCCAGTTACCAACCCAAGGGCTCATTCAAAATTCCGGGAGCAGGCGGAGACAGTTGGTCTCACCCGATGATTTCGCATGGTAAACTGTTTTTGCGGGAGAAAGACGATCTCTGGGTTTATCACCTGCATCAGTCCGCTTCAAAAACTCAACCCAGCAGTTCTCAGAAAAAACTTCCGCCGAAACTGGCAGCACTCAAAAGTCGGGGCGCCGTTGTCGCGCATCTCAGCCCTGATCAAATGGGTGACCAGTACAACCCCCTTTTTCGTTTTGCTCTCGATTCAATCCAGAATCAAAACAAGCTCAGCCATGTAAAATTGCATGATCGGCATCTCACCGACGAGGGTGTCATAACGGCAAAACTGCTCAGCATGCTTCAGCAACTGGAGGCACCTTTTATTCTCAGCTTATCAGGCACGAATATTCACGAACGTGCGCTGCAGCAGGTATCTGCATTGAAATCAATGGTTGGTCTCGACCTCGCATTGTGCCGTCGGCTTGAGGACAATCATTGCAAGTCGCTGGCTGCTGCGAAACAGCTGGCAGTGCTTATCGCCGCGGGAACTTCAATCTCAGAACAAGGCCTGCACGAGATTGCACGAATACCGAACCTGAGAGCCCTCGATCTGGAAATTTGCAATCAGGTAACCGATTCTGCCTGCAAAATACTGGGAGGCATGCAGCAGTTACGTGGTTTGAATCTGAAAAAGACCGCCTTCGAAAAGACTCTGGTATCGAACGCGGGCTTATCGAAGTTATCAGGATTGACGAAGTTAGAGTTTCTCGATGTGTCTGGAAACAAGGTAACGAATGACGGATTGCAGTATCTGAAACCTTTGGCTCGCTTGCAGGAACTCCGCCTCAATCGCCTGCCTATCAATGATGCAGGATTAACAAAACTGATCACACTCAATAATCTTGAACATCTGGAACTGATCTACACAGAAGGCTTCGCCGGACCAAAAGTGACTGATGCGGGCACGAAGTCACTTTCTGAACTCACTCGGTTAAAAACATTGAACATGGTCGGCGCCCGTATCACCGACGACTCACTTGCTCATTTGTCCCGATTGCGGACACTGACGCGTCTCATCATCATCGATTCGAAGCTCTCAGACAAAGGAATCAGCCGACTTCGGCGAGAGTTGCCAGACTGTAAGGTCGTCTCTGAGCGTGGCGAAAAAGAGAAATCATTGTTTAAGCAAAATCACTGATACGAAAGCACTTCTCGATTAAGTGAGTCATTCAATAAAGGCAGGTCTGTTTGAGCTGAGACGACAATGACATGTCATCCCCAAACCAAAAAGCCCTGAACCAGTATAGGTCCAGGGCTTTTCAAAGTTGCCCGACTAGGATTTGAACCTAGACTAAATGAGTCAGAGTCATTCGTGCTACCGTTACACTATCAGGCAATAGCTCCTCTGGCTGGTTCTGATACTGTTTTTAACATGAGTGAATTCATGTTGCTGTGCAGTATTCTGGCATTATACGAAATTTTTCCCATTCGCCAAGCCGTTGAGAGACAGAATTTACTATTCTTTTCAGTCTGTTTTGCTCTTTCACATCACAACCAGCGTAGGACACTATATCAGCCAACAGGTTCTTTTTATAATTGCATACATAAAATTATCTCTGAAAAGAAAGCGGCCTCTCATGAAAATCGTAATTCATAGTTTCCTCTTATTCCAGCTGATTTACATTTCACCCTCATTTCACTTGAAATTACTGGCAGATGAAACACCAAAGCCAGCTGAGTCTAAGCCAGATCAGACGAAAGAGAATGCCTTAATTAATCTTAAACTGGATCAGCAAATCAAAGATTTAACGACTCAGATTGAACGATCGCCGAATGAAACTGCCCTGTATTCCCGCCGGGGTGATGCCCACTTTTTTCGGGGACATTTTAAAGAAGCGGTCGCCGATTATCGTAAAATGATGGAATTGAACCCCGCAATCAAGGCCTCTCACTGGAGACACGGTATTGCCTGTTATTATGCCAGACAGTATGCAGAAGCGGCCAATCAGTTTGAAATCTATCACACGTTTGATAATGTCGATCGCGAAAATGGGATTTGGCGGTTCTTTTCCCAATACAAGGCGAAAGGCGCAGAAGCCGCGCGTCAGGGGCTGCTCAAATATGAAAAAGATGATCGTGAACCTTTTCCAGACCTGTATCGTTTGTTTGAAGGAAAAATGACACCTGAAAATATTTTGAAGAATATTGAGAAAGCAGACCTTACGGAAAACGAAAAGTCAAAACGACATTTTTATGCCTACCTTTATATTGGCCTGAATGAATCACTCAAGGGACGAAAAGAAGCAGCAAAGCAATATCTGCAAAAAGCGGTCAAAAACAAATGGGGACCGGTTTCCGGTTTTGGGCCCAATTACATGTGGCAGACAGGCCGCATCGAATTACAATTGTTGTTAACAGCGTCTGAACCCCAAAATGACCCTGCCAGCCAGAGTACGCAATAACCGAATTCAATCAGTCCTTCCTATCAGATGGGATCGCATGAACATGAATCAAAATTTCTCTCATCGAGTATCGTGTATGATCATCTGTCTGGTTTTTCTGGTCACTTGTTTTGAAAAAAATACGTTCGCTCAGGATAAAGCTACGGAAGCAGCAGCGCTTTCAGAGCAGCAAAAAAAAGAAAAAACGCTCGAACATGCCCGCAGAGGCCAGGCTTTTCTGAAACGAAAATACTGGAAGGATGCGGCTTCTGAATTCGAAAAAGCTATTGAATTACAACCAGATAACAGTGTGTTACATCATTTGCTGGGGGTCAGTTATCTGGAAAATTCCCAGGCCGGCAAGGGGTGGATTCAATTGCGAAAAGCCGTTCAACTCGATCCGGCTAACAAGCGCGCTGCTCAGGATTTCATGCGAATCTGGAACTTCTTCGACAGCAAAGGTTATCTGAATGTTGGTACTCCCGAAGTCGAGGTACTCAAGACATTGGGTAAACCGGATCAGCAAAAGGACCAGGCTGGTAATTCAAGACTGATTTATGGGTTCATGTGGGTCAATTTTCGTAACGGGAGGCTGTTTGCTTTACTTGATACACGCGGACTCAAAACGGATCTGACCCGGGCTGTAAACACGATGGAATTTGAACTCAGTCCTGCCTGGAAAGTCGGTTATCGAACGATGAACGCGACCAATGCGTTGACAGAATATGTCACTGCGGAAGAGACGGTTCAGAATTACAAACAATTATTCTCAACACAGAGGTTGTTTAAACTGGGAGAACAGATTTCAGCCAGAGACATGATGAACCGCATGAAAGCCACACTGGAGAAAACGCATCAAATCGAGGAGTGGAAGGTACTTCGTGATAGCGACGATGATATATTATTTGAATGGAGCGTAGCGAAGCAAAAGCAGACGCCCTCTCAACACGAAATTTCCAGAGTCATCAAAGGTAAACGTGATATGCATCGTCTGGCATTTGTCACCAGAAATTCGCAGCTCAGTGAAGAGAATCGCAGTAAATGGATCAAAGAAATCGAAGCAGCAAAATTGATTGTTGCTCATCCGGAATCGATCAATCTCAGCACGGTACAAAAAAAGAACCTCGCTGATCAGTTAACGAAAAAATCCCGAGAAATCATCGCCCTGCAACTGAAGTACATTCAAAAGCAGGACGTCGAATCGATGAAGCCTTTTTTCACGGAACGAGTGCGCCCATTGATTACTGCCGATGCATTAGAAAAAGCAAAACAGCAGGCCGCATCAGCCACACCTGAAGCGCTGGTTCACTCAATCCAGATTATAGAATCAGGTACTCAGATTCACGCCAAAATTAAGATGAAGAACGGCAGGACTTTAACAACATTAGTCCCCGTCAACGGAAAATGGGAAGCAGACACAATCTGGTTTAAATAGTTTGCCGTAAACATCCCATTTCACTCGGGTATCCCATTACCCCAAAACGGGGCAATCAAACCTGTGAATGATGTTCGTTTGGATATTTCTCCTGATGTTTTTTGAGCCTGTTTTGAGTGAATATTTTCCGAGAAATTTCGAACGATACCCAGTCAGTTCCTCCCTTCTTCTGACGTCATTTTATTCCCATAAACTACTATATAATAGCAGCTTATGACTCACCGACTTCTGAAAGTCCCGGAAGGACCGCCTACACGTTTTCTCCTCTCCGTTACGATTAGCATATTTCGTCTCAACTTCTCAATGCGATTATTCCGAAAGATCAGAGTAACCGCTTGTATCAGGATAATCGGAATAGTTTCTCATCCGGGCCTGCCACAGACGGTGAATGGTAATTGGTGAAACCAGCCATTCAGGTCGACCAGAGTTTTAAGTTTGTGGACTCCCTGTCCACAGGCCTCAACCCCTGCGAAACCGAAGAGAAGTGAATCGTCTGAAATCGTTTGAGACGAGTACTACATCGACGTTGGAGCTTTCGATGAACATATTACGTGTTAGCCTGGCCTGCTTAATTTTAGCATCTCAGTATTCAATGGCATCTGCCTATGCAGATCCAGCTCAAACTGAAGGCTCTCAATCTGAGGGACGAGCTACAGTAGGCGAACGGGAAGGTTCCGCCATAGTAGGAAGTGTCTCGTCTGGAATTTTCAGGCATGATTTCGTTCCACAAAATAATGTGCAGAGAAATGATGTTCCCGGCTTTACTTCAATGAATGACGTCAGTTACAAGGATACGCCACAAGGATATATCCCTTTTCAATATCCCGATCCCCAGACAATGGTGGTTGATGAATACCTGGATAGCGGCATGGGGTATCAACCCCTTGCGGAACAACCATTTCATCCCCTCTTTCGTTTAGACAAAGGCATCGGTGGTGGAATTGGCTACGAAGATGGCTATTCCAATCTGGGAGTCTTGCTGCCATTTACAATTGCGCCCGAACAGAGCATGCTCTTTCTTGATTTAAGAGCACTGGTAACAGACGCAGGAGCAGGCGGCGTCAACCTGGGAGCGGGCTGGCGTGCTTATAGCGAAACAGTAGATAAAATTTTCACCTTCGCCGGCTGGTATGATTACGACGATGGGCACTTTCAGGATTACCATCAACTCGGTGTGAGTGGTGAAGCAATCGGACAGTACCTGACCACGCGCATTAATGGATACTTTCCCATCAATAATAATGAGGTCCTTGTTTCAAACAATCTGTCTGGCGCTGCCTCTTTTGCTTCGAATCGCATTGTTCTGGATCGAATCCGACGTACTGAATCTTCTTATGGAGGTGTCGATGCCGAAGTTGGTGGTCCACTGCCCGTTCTTGGAAAATTTGGAATTGATGGGTATGTCGGCGGTTATTACTACGATTCAGACCATGACAAAAGTGCCTCTGGTGTGAAGTTTCGCGCGGAAGCCAATATCAATGACTGGTGGCAAATGAGCGCCAGCTATGCCAAAGATTCGGTGTTCGGATCGAACGCCTGGATGAATGTAACGCTCACGATTCCTGAAGGCAGATCAAATAAATGGATGCGTCCCAAAACACGCCAGCAGCGCATGTATCAACCAATGAATCGTAACTATCGCGTCGTCGCAAATGTGAAAAGTATAACCAATAAAGAACTGGCAATTAACCCTGATGACGGCCTGCCTTACACCGTACAGCATATTGATCCTGACTTTGGTGCTGTTGGAAATGGTACTTTTGAAACACCCTTTGGCTCTGTCGCCGATTATAATGCGTCTCCTCCTTCCACAACTACCGATATCATCTTTGTCAAGGATGGTAATACTATGAATCTGGATGGGCAGCTCGTACTGCTCAACAATGGTGGTGGAATTGGTGGTGTGACAGGGCAACGACTCTTAAGTGAAGCAGTTTCACATACATTTAACACATTGGATTTAGGCGGTACTCCCGTCACAATGACATTGCCCGGGTTTGATCCAACAACAAGTCGCCCCACATTGTCCTATTCAGCCGGTCCTGGTGGCGGGATGGGAGAACCGGGAGCTGTTGTAGTAGGACAAGGCGGCGCCTGGGATGTTTCGGGTTTCAATATCACTGGTGCCAGAACCGGTGCAGTCACTCCACATAATGACGGTATCGTCTCGACAGGAACGCTCGGATTTAATATCAACCGCAATTCCTTCGTATTATATAACCGTGGCGTCGACGTCACCAATACAGGGACAGGCATTGGTATCGTAACTGATAATACATTCTCGGGAGATGGTGCCAACTCTCTACACGGAGCACTGGTTACTCAGACCGCAGGTACTCTTGAACTGGCTTTCCACACCAATACAGCAACCAATAACCTGGGTGTGGTTCCACCAGGATCGGGAACCGGCTTTGAAATCATTGCCAACGGCGGCAGTGCAATCAACGGGGTGGGAACAGCCACCGATGGGACTACGACTCTGGGCATCACAGGGAACTCTGCCAATGCGAACGGCACAGGTATGATCATTACCGCCAATGGTGGTTCAACGATTACGACTAACTTTTCCGGCAACACGTTTAACAATAACATTAACCCCAACACCGGTTTGCATGTCAACTCAAATGGTGCAGGCAGTTCTGTAATTTTCCGAACCTTTGATAGCATTACCGCCACTGGCAATACAGGCATTGGTATCGCCTTTGATACGACAGCCGGTGGTGTGATCACCGCTCTGTCAGAAGACCTGAACCAGGATGGAATTCTTGACCCGGGTGAAGACCTCAATGGTAATGGAGCTCTGGATCTGGGTATGACCAACATTAACGCCAGCTCAAATACGACTGATGGTTTTGTTGCGACATCCGATGGTGTCGGTTCCCGCATTGATCTGAATATCGGAAGTGCGAACTCTACGACGAACGTATTTGACAGTAACGGCCAGAATGGAATTAGTCTGAACACATCCACTTCAGGTGGCATTCGAGGAAGTATTGTCAACAACTCAGCAGTCGGCAATGGTCAGGACGGTTTAGCCATTACACTCACAACAGGTACGATTGATCTGACAGGATTCGGATCACCGTCGATCGGCAGTAACACCCTTACCGGTAATACACGTAATGGGATGAGTATTATAAATAACACGGGTGGGGTCTTTACAACGTCCCTGATTTCCGAAAATAATTTCAGTAATAACACCGGCGCAGGCATGTTTATTGGTGGCGCTGCCCTGGGTGGTACCGCTACAGCATTTAATACACTTGGAACGATCGACTCCAATAACTTTGACAGAACAACCACGGGAACATCAGGAATCTTGTTTGGTTCGAGTGATGTCCAGACAACGGCAATTATCACACGCAACTCCTTTATTGGACGAGCCGCGAATCTACCAGACATTGGTGCAGGTCCCGGTGTTGGCGGTACTGTTGGAGGTACGACAACCGTCGGTGGCAATGGTGGGGTAACTCTCACCTTTGGTAGCCTGGCAGCAATTGATAACTCACTTGTGAATACATTCCAGAATAACGGTGACGCTCACATTGGTTTGGTACTTGAAGGAAATTCCGTGAACCGAATTGACATCGATCAACATGTCTTTGATACCACAACAGATACAACAGTAACGACCGATTTCAGTGGCCAGGGGGTCGGATTTATCCTCAGAGATACCGCGACAACAACGGGAACCTACCAGCGTAATACATTCACGAGTAACGCCGCTTCTGGTTTGTTCTTTAGTGTAACCGGAAATAATGGCGTTGACTTTGCTGCAATCAACAATGTCACTGTCGGTGGTTCGACCGCTCCCTTTGGAAATACCTTTTCAGGTAATGGGGGAAGTGGTCTCGAAGTCGTTCGAACAGCAAACGGCGTCGTGAGTAACTTTACCGCTCAGTTTAATACCATCACTGGAAATACACTGGATGGTATCAGCCTGAGCGCGTCCAATGCGACCAACATTGACACTTACACGATTGACGATAACACGATTACCGAAAATACACAGAACGGGGTAGACATCGAAGTTCAGGCGGATTCCGGTATCATGGCTGATATGGCACGGAATACAATTTCAATGAATGGTGGCGATGGTATTCGCACAACAGAAATGACCGGTGACCCAACCGATGCACGTAATGTCACCGGAACCTGGGTTGCTAATACCATTACCGATAACACAGGCAATGGTATCTCGCTCGCCGGAGCATCAGGCGGCCTGACCATCGGTGGTGCTGGAACGGATCGCAATACGATCACAGGCAACGGCATCGATGGTGTAGACATCACCGCAGGCGGATCTGTCACACTGAATAACAACCTGATTGCCAGTAACACCCTGCACGGTATTGACATGGATCTCATAGGCTCGAATACAATTGTAATCACGAACAACGATATTACTTTGAATAATGGAGATGGTATCGAGTTTATGAATACGATTTCAGGCCCCACCTATGATTTAACTATCACAGATAACATGATCGACTTCAACCAGGGACGTGGCTTTGACGTCTTGGCCAGGGCGACATCAAACCTTCAAACGAATATTGATATCGACTTCAGTAACAATGTTGTGAATGCCAACAACCTGGAAGGGGTGTATGTCGTTTACACTTCATCCTCGACCCAGACACAAGATGTTTCAGCGAATACCGCTTTAGCCGCCGATGGTGGGCTCTTCCGGGATATTCGTCTGAGAATGGATATCGATAATAACCAGATTCTGGCCAACGGAAATTCTGGTGCCTTCAGTACGACCGGTTTGGTAGTTCGAGTTGGTACATCGAATGCCAGCACCAGCACGACGGATAACGGTGGGTTTGCCAGTAATGGTGCAGGAGTCTTCACCCGCTCAGGTGTGATCATGGACGCAACCAACAATACGATAACAGGCAACTTTGGTTCGGATGCCTACTTTGAGTCTTTTGTCTCAACAGTTGACCCTGTTGCCACAGCAGGAACCTGGGGAGCGACCAACGACCCAACCGCCATTACAGCATTCCAGAGCGATGCACTGGCTCGGCTGGACTTGAATTGGGAAAATAACACCGTAAATGCTACTGATGCGAATAATGCAGGTGCCGCCTATGCTGTAACTGATACTTTCAAATCACGCTTGAATACACTTGGGGCTAATCCAGGACCTTTCAATTCGACATCGAGAAATCGTAATGCTCAACGTCAAGCAGCTCGTATAGCAAACCTGAATGCTCCAGGGGCAGGAACTTTCCTCTACTCTGGTACAGGAGCCAGTACCTTCCGTGTTGATAGTACAGGCGACACAGCTCCCTTTATCCTGGATACCAATCCGTTTGTCGTAACACCTAATGATGCAAATGGTATCTTCAACGGAAATCTCATCGGCGAACTGCCTTGGGGCTGGGGACAATTCTAATCCGCAACACGGGAGCTGATCTGACATACTGCTAAAACCAAAGGCCATCCTGAATCCAATCAGGATGGCCTTTTTTACTTGATTTCTTTCAGTCTTTAGCTTTACGCTGGCGACAGGAACTGCTCGATGCGGTTGAGACCTGCTTCCAGGGTTTCTAAATCAGTGGCAAAAGAGAGCCGGACATAACCGGGGGCACCAAAGGCGTCTCCCGTCACCAGCGCCACATGTGCTTCTTCCAGTAACGCGGTGCAGAACTCGCTGGAATCTTTGACCACTTTGCCACCTCCCAGAGGTTTATTGAAGTGGGCGCTCACATTGAAGAAGGCATAAAACGCACCACCGGGTTCAGCAAAACTGATGCTGGGGAATTTCCGTAAACGTTCCAGAACATAGGTTCGGCGTTCTGTGAATGCAGCCAGCATTTCATTCACACTATCTTGAGGACCACCTAGGGCGGCAATCGTCGCTGCCTGACTGATGCTGCAAGGGTTCGATGTTTCCTGACTTTGCAGCTTGGTCATGGCGGCCGTCAATTCGACAGAAGCCAGCGTCCAGCCAATCCGCCAGCCGGTCATCGCATACGCTTTACTCACACCGCTGACGATAATCGTTCGTGCGGCAACATCGGGACCGAATGAAGCAAAGCTGCGAAATTCGGAACCTTCGTAAATCAGTTTTTCGTAAATTTCATCGGACAGAACGGCAATATCGTTTTCAACTGCCACGCGGGCCAATGCTTCCAGAGTCTCGACCGGATAAGCGGCTCCGGTGGGATTACAGGGGTTGTTGAGCATCATCAATTTGGTTTTGGGTGTGATTGCCTGCGAGAACTGTTCTGCATTCATACAGAATCCACTGGCTTCGGTTGTTTCCACCATCACAGGTGTTGCCCCCGTCAATTCCACCAGCGCACTGTAACTGACCCAATAGGGAGTCGGAATAATGACCTCATCGCCGGGACCACACAACGCCGTCAACACATTATGAATGGAATGCTTGGCTCCATTTGATATCACAACCTGATTGGGTTGAAAAGATAAACCATAGTCGCGCTGGTATGCATCACAAACTGCCTGTTTGACTTCCATCGTACCAGCGGCCGGAGTGTAATGCGTCTGTCCTGCATCCATAGCGTCTTTGGCAGCCTGACAGATATGAGCGGGTGTCGTGAAATCGGGTTCTCCCAGAGTGAACTCATATACTTTCACACCCGTACTCTTCAATTCCTTGGCTTTGGCGGCAGCGGCAATCGTGGCAGAGGGCTTTAGTTTCTGGACAGTAGAAGAAAGCTGCATCGACATGGTTCTGATCTTTATTGTCTAAATGATTGATTTCCCGGGAGCTGAACTACGTAATCAGATCCCCCGATATCCCCGGCTCTGACACCCGGGAATGAGAAAAGTTCGAAAACACCCGATTCTTTTCACCTGTATTCACAGCGTCAAGTCTCCGACACCACTGTTTAGAAATCGAGCCAGATTCTCGAAAAAAAACGGGCCTGCCAGAGAATTCATAGAGAACTGGAGAAGGTGTATTAGCGAGACGCGGGAAGCTCACTCTCGGCATTGGTGCCCACTTCATGAGCTGACATGGCCACCTGAATGCGAGAGGTCATTTTGAACTCAGTCCGGGGTTGTGTTCCCCCTTTTGTATCGCGAGTAATCACGACGGCCCATTTGGCAACTCCAAATGGAATTTTATCGGTACGCCAGAGAGTCCCCTCATTTTTGGAACGGGTCGTTGTGCTTTCACTCTGAATGCTGCCTTTATATTCACGGGCAGATACTGCGCCCGTAGGAATTTCAATTGTGGCAGGTTCTCCCTCCGATTCCCATTTCGTATAATGTCCCAGCATGGTGATCATCGGGTAAAATCGCAACACATTTGTTTTGAGGGGTTCCACTGGTCGATCACCGACTTTTCGATAGCCACGAATGACAGGGATGAATGTGACCGGAATCTTGTTTTTATCTATGATTTGTCCATCTATCGATTTTTCAGGTACCAGTACTTTGTAGATCCGGGGACCAGAGACACCGGGGGCCACGCCCGATTCGGTTTCTTTTCCGGTAATGCATTTAAACTCAAGCCAGCGGCACGCTGTTTGCGCTCCTTCAAATTCTGCCATTTCGGTACCAACCGAGCTGATCACGATGTGACGCGTCCATTTTAATTTCACGTTTAAATCATTGGAATCGGGTCCGGGCATCTCCTTTTCATAGGTACCCTCAAATCTGACCCAGGAACCATCGGGAGGCAGTTCCCAAATGAGGCCTTGCGCAAAAAGCGGGCCAGAACAGGAAACCACACAGAAAACAGAAAAAAATAATGATTTGACTGACATATTTTTGGAAACCAGAGATGGAAACAGAAAATGGTGAGAAACTGCGTAATTCGAAAAAACTTCTGGCTCCAGTGTGACAAAAGAAGCCTCCCCTGACAACACTTTTTGGTTTTTCAGACCAGAATTTTCCAAAGCAAATTATTTTCGTGACGTATAACAGGAGCATCAGTCAACTCTTTCTTGACCGTAGCCTGCCGTGTGCCTTAGACTGCTTGTAGCGATTAACGGGGTTGCGCTGCTTCACTATCTGATTCGTACGTGCGAAATCGGGTGTATTGACTCGATTGCCCCATTAACAATACATACGTCCTTCTACGGGAGTTTGATAATGACGATGCCTTTCATGAATTGTCGATGGTTTTCTGTCGCCCTGGTTTCAGGATGTTGCCTGTTACTGCACACAGGTTCGTCCTCAGCCGCTGAAAAAGAAAAGAACAAGCCGACGCGTGAAAACTGGGGACATATCATCATCAAAGGAACCTACCCTGAAGGGCCACAGATGCCCGGGCTCTTTGGTGATATCACAGAATCGCTTTCGAATGTCATCGCGCGGCTGGAAAAAGCGGCTGACGATAAATCGCTCACCGGAGTCATTTTACATTTAAAAGGAACCCAGCTCGGCTGGGCAAAACTGAACGAGCTCCGCACGGCAATTCACAAGGTTCGTAAAAAAAACAAAAAGGTTTATGCCTGGATTGAATCCGGTATGACCAAAGATTATCTGATCGCAACCGCCTGCGATCAAATTGTCATGCCGGAATCGGCTACACTGATCCTGCTTGGCTTGAGAGCCGAGGTCAGTTTCTATAAAAATTTATTCGATATGCTGGATGTCAAGCCGGACATCCTGCGTGTAGGAGAATATAAGTCGGCAGCAGAACCTTACACACGAACGGAAATGAGTGGGCCATTTCGTGAAGAGATGAGCGCCATCCTGGATGATTATTTCCGACAGATTATCACCATGATTTCCCAGTCGCGCGGGTTAACGGAAAAGCAGGTCGAAGCAGCGATCAACGCCGGCCCCTACATGGCCGTTGATGCCAAAAAACTGGGGCTCATTAACCACACAGCTTATGAAGACGAGCTTCCCGCTCTCATCACAGGTGAGAATTCCAAAACCGAAGTCAGAGTCATAAAGAAGTATGCAAAGAAACGCCTCGATACCAATTTTTCAGGTATCGCCGGATTGATCAAGTTGATGGACCTGTTAGCGGGAATCGATTCCTCGCAACGCGTCGGTTCCGGTCCACGGATCGCTGTGATTTACGCAACCGGTGCTATTATGTCGGGCTCCAGTTCACAGGGAGGGCTCCTGAGCACAAACGTACTGGGGTCGGATACGTTTATTAAAGCCGTCAACAAAGCGGCCAAGGATGACAAAGTAAAAGCCATTGTGGTGCGTGTTAACAGTCCCGGCGGGAGCGCGCTGGCCAGTGATCTCATGTGGCGCGCATTGGAAAAAGCAGGTAAACCGATTGTCGTCAGTATGGGTGATGTCGCCGCCAGTGGTGGCTACTATATCTCGATGGGAGCAAATCGGATTTTTGCGGAGCCAGGCACACTCACCGGTTCGATCGGAGTTGTTGGTGGAAAACTGGCAGTGGAAGGTCTTTATAACAAGATCGGTATTACCACCAGTGTGATTTCCAGAGGCAGTAACAGTGGAACATTCAGCCCCTTAACGGGTTTCACGAAAAGCGAACGTGTCGCCGTAACAAGCTTACTCAATTCGGTCTACAAACAGTTTACCGAAAAAGCAGCACGTGGTCGAAAAATGGATTATACCGCTTTGGAAAAGCTGGCGCGTGGCCGGGTCTACACCGGTGCAATGGCTCTGAAAATCGGCCTGGTTGATCAACTGGGAACTTTGGATGATGCCATCGAACATGCACGTGAGCTTGGTAAAATCCCTAAAGACCAGAAGTTCGAGAAATTAATTCTACCACGACCTACAAGCCCGTTTGAACAAATATTTGGTTCCGTCGATGCTCAATCGAGACAGACCCGGAACTTTTCAAAAATGCTCAATACACTCTCTCCCGAGTTGGCACAACAACTGCAAAAACTGGATCTGATCAATTTGCTCTCTCGAGAGAAAGCCTTAACACTCATGCCTTTTGACATTCGTGTGAATTAATTGTCGTTAAGAGAGAGCCGTAATGTTGCTTCTCTATTGTTGATGATTGATTCCCGATGACAGACTTACATGCTTGAAACACAAAGTGATCAAAGAGGAATTCGTTCTTAAGTATTTTCTCTGAAGTTACCTCTCAGTCAAATACTGAGGTCTTATACAGAGATTGAATTGCGAGGAAACAGGATGTTTAACAGCTCACTCAAAGCGTATCTGAATTTATTATTCGTCATTCTGACATTCACAATGGCCTGCGGAATGCCCGGGTCGATAGTTGCCGATGAAAAAGTCAGCATCGCTCAATATTACGGCTTCAAACCACTTGAGATTTTCAAGTTGTCTGCCCGCTCATCCAACATGCTGTCCGAAGACATGAATCATGATGGTAAAAAAGACTTGATTCTGATTGATAACAGTAACAGCCGCATTGATGTCTTACAGCAGAAGTCCGATCAGGACAAGAAGTATCAAGACCCCAGGAGCAAAGAAGTCAACTTCATTCCCAATGATTCACGATTTAAGCACATCAAAGTACCCGTTGATGTTTCGATATCTGCATTGACCGTTGGTGATTTCAACGGGGATGGGCGCAACGACCTGGCTTACCTGGCGATTCCGGATCGATTAATTATTCGTTACCAGTCAGAATCGGGAGACTGGACGAATCGCAAACGAATCCGACTGGCCGAATTGCAACCCACGCAATGGACAATTGCGGCCGGCGACCTGAATCATGATCAAAAAACCGATTTGATTGTTTTAGGTAAAAACCACACCTATGTCATTTTACAGAATCAAAAAGGTGACCTGAATTCCCCAAAACAAATTCTCAATACATCTCCCAAGCTGGGGCTCGCTACCGTTGCTGATGTCGACGGTGATGGACGCAATGATTTCACCTATGCGACCCGAGATGGAAAAAACCAGATTTTATGCACACGTCTGCAGAAAACCGATGGAAATCTGGGACCGGAGATCAGATTCGAACTCTCAAATCCACGTTCGGTCACACTGGCAAACATTGATGGAAAACCAGGACATGAGATCCTGACGATAGATTCACAAACCAGTCGACTCAAGGTTCAACAGCTGGAGAATCCGCAAAGTCAAAATGGAGAACTTTCCAAACGGCTGACAATGTATGGATTCGGTGAAGAAGGGCGCAGGCCGCAATCGCGGGTTTGATCTGGGTGATATCAACGGAGATGGTCTAACTGATGTCGTGGTTTCCGATCCGGAAACAGCGCAAATGCTTGTCTACTTACAGAAAAAAGACCAGGGGCTCGATCTGGGCCAGACTTACCCGGGATTGCTCGGCGTTCAACAACTGCGTGTGGATGATGTAAACGGGGATGGATTAGATGAAGTCTTTGTACTCAGTGAACGGGAAAAAATTATCGGCGTCAGTTCGTTGGCGAATCAACGATTATCGTTCCCCAAAATTTTACCCGTAAAAGGAGAGCCACTGGCGTTTGAACTGGCTGACCTGGATGGGAATCAGACTCCCGAACTGATTTATATTTCCAAAGTAGGAAACAAACGCGAGTATAGTTATAAACTACAGGCTCTCAAATTGAATCCCGACGGAAAGTGGAGCGACTATTCATTTCCCAGTACACCCCCATCGCTGGATTCATCTCCTAAGTCGTTGCTCAAACTAGATGCCAACTCAGATGGGATTTATGAATTAATGGCATTCTACGGTCTCTCACGAGCCCCAAAAATATTCTCATTGATTCCCAGGCAAACCCCTAAATCAATCACCCCTGCGGGAGGCATTAATCTTGATGAGATTAAGCCGGAGTCAATCTTTGTTGGTGGTAAGAAACGTGACTGGATTCTGACAGCCCAGAATAATTTTGCACGTCGACTCAGTCTGAACTCAGCCAGTCAATGGCAAGTCGTTGACCAGTTTAATGCACCTGAGACTAAAGCACGCGTCGTGGGAGCTGTGAATATCAACCTGGATGGCAAACCGGGCGACGAAATCGTACTGGTCGATCTGGGAGTACAGAAACTGCGTGTCCTGCGAAAGGAAGCCAATGTGTATCGCCCCTGGAAAGAAGTCGAAATCGGCGCGTTCCCCTACATTTCAGCACATGTTGCTGACTTAAACGGTGATCAACAGGCAGACCTTTTACTGTTTGGACGAGGTCAGTTTGGAATACTGTACTCAGGGCATAAGCCTCCCACTTTGAAAGACGTTGCTTCGTTTGAATCAAAAATACCCAAAGTCTATTTTACGGATTCCGTTGCCGGTGATCTGAATGGTGATGGTAAGTCAGAAGTGGCAATTCTTGACACGCGAACACATCACGTGGAAATCCTGAACTTCCAGCAAAAAAAGGGATTGAGGCATGCTTTGAATTTCAAAGTCTTCGAAGAGAAAACATTTTCCCGGTCCAACCGATCCGGCATTAATCCACGCGAAGCCATCATCTCAGACGTAACCGGGGATCAGCACAAGGATCTGATTTTGTTATGCCATGACCGTGTCCTGCTTTATCCGCAGGATGATGGCAAATCGACTGATTAAACTTCCGATGAGTCATGCATGGCATATTTTTGAGAAAGCCGATCCAGGCCCCATACAAAAAATGCCGCTCCAATTACCACTGCAAGTGATGACCAGAACAGACCATCGAACGACTCAGGCAGGATATTATCATAAATGCGATGTTTGAATGGGACCATCTCAGGTGTCTGGCCCGTTGTGTAAGGCGTCACATCGATTTTGAAAGGCCAGATCTTTCGTAGCGATCCCACCATTAAACCACAGAGCACCGCCATTGTGAGAGAATGGTAATGCCGTAGTAACCAACGCAGCAATTTGCTGAACAGGATCAACCCGATCAGGGCAGATCCCACTATAAAAACGAATGACGGTCAATAATCCGCACCAGTCGATCCGTCCCTGTAACAGCTCTTTCGGAATTGTTTTGAGTAAGCCGGTAATATCATGATATTTTCCAAGCAGCACCAGAATGAGTGCCCCACTGATCCCAGGTAATATCATCGCGCAAATGGCAATCATGCCACACAAAAAGACGTAGAAATTACCTTCGGGAGGACGCACAGAATTTTCTCCTACCAGCCAGTAGATGCCAATGAAAGCCATCAGCAGGCCAAGTATATTTGAAAAATTCCACTGTTTCACCATTTGCGCAACCAGAAAACTGGACGCCAGAATCAAGCCAAAAAAGAGAGACAGAGTCAGTTGAAGATGATAATCCAGCAAATAATGAATCAGACTTGCGAGGCTGACCACGCCTGTCAGGATTCCGATCCCTAAAGGTATCACGAACCGCAGGTCGATATGTTCAGCCGCTTCCCGCCATTTGCGGCTGAACAGCAGATTGAAGAAACGAATATCACAATGACTGATCGCTGTAATCAATCGCTGATAAATTCCCAGAATCAGTGCGACCGTTCCTCCCGATACACCGGGAATGATATCCGCGCCACCCATTAATAGACCACGTCCGACCTGGAGCAGATCTTGTTTTGCTGAAAATTGGGGCCTGGGTTGGGAATCTGACAGGGAAGAATTTGACATCAATTAACCTTGATTTAATGAACAAAAGAATTTTCAACTCGATTATTTCGACGCCAGCAATTGAACAGGAGATAGTAGATCAGGTATCTTTCATAGAGAGGAAGAGTGTAGTGTAGTGAAGCGTTTCTGAAAAGCGCTGATTTCAGACCTCCATTAGCAAAGCGAAAAAAAGTATGAAAGGCCCCGGACTGAGGCTGGATCTCGATATCAGACGTCTCTGGAAGTGCCCTCAAACAGGTGAAACGATTCGATTGAGCGGAAATACAGTTGCAAAATCGATACAGGTAGAGGGTGAAACCGTTTTCCTGAAGCTTGTCGAGGAAAAACGAAAGCTATACAGGGACCCCTATCATTTCGATTATGCAGAAACGATGGCAGTTGATCAATCTTCATCGGAACGAGCCGCGGCGGCAGCACGCTCGATTGATGAAACAGAGCCCGCTTCTGAATCGCCCACGGAACCTGCTCCAGAGCAGAACAGTTCAGAGCCACAAACGCCTGAAGCGGTACCTGACACTCTCGAACAATCGAAACCGGATACAAGTCCGAATGACAACAATGGGGAAGAACAAGATGACGACAGCTTTGGCGGAGGTTTGCTCTGACTTTTCTCTGATTCAAGGCCTTTCATTTGATTACGATTCAGTTTGAAATTCTAAACTCGGCATTTGCCGACTGGTATAATGCGGTCCATGTCACAAACAGATATTATTATTACAGGTGCTCGCGAGCATAATCTGCAAAACGTCAGTGTTCAGCTGCCCCGAAATCAATTGATCGTTATGACGGGAGTCAGTGGCTCCGGTAAAAGTTCTCTTGCTTTTGATACACTGTATGCTGAAGGACAAAGGCGATACGTTGAATCGCTCTCCAGTTACGCGCGACAGTTTCTGGGACAGATGCCGAAACCGGAAGTCGATTCGATTTCCGGCCTCGCCCCCTCAATTTCCATTCAACAGAAAATGAGTGGACGAAATCCACGCAGTACTGTCGGAACCATAACCGAAATCTATGATTACCTGCGCGTGCTCTTTGCCCGGGTAGGACAAGGGTATTGTGAAAATTGTGGAAATCTGATTCGCTCTCAAAGCAGTGAGCGGCTAATTGATTCCCTTTCACTGTTACCCGATAACACCCGTTTCTCAAATTTATCTCCCCTGATTCAACAGCAGAAAGGGGAGTACAAAGACCTCTTTGAGGACTTGCTCAAACAGGGCTTTCTCCGGGCCCGCGTCGATGGGCGCATCGTTCAGCTCTCTGATCAACTGCAACTCGACCGCCAGATGCGTCACACGATTGAAGTGGTCATCGATCGTCTCGTCGCCGGCAATATCAGCCGATCACGTCTGGCAGAGTCAGTCGAACTGGCTTTGAAAATGTCCAATGGGACCCTGATTGTCGCGGAAGAAGTCTCAAACCAAATCCGAAAAAAGAGACAGCAAGAAACCGTGCAGGAAAAACTCTACAGCTCGCGTTATGCCTGCACCGATTGTGGCATCAGTTACGAACCGCCCACGCCGCAACTATTCAGCTTTAACAGCCCCCTCGGGATGTGCCAGCGAGTGTAACGGCCTGGGAATGCGTTACGATTTTCCACTGAATACACTCATTACAAAAGAGACGCAGTCAATCCAGAAAGGAGCCTTCGAATTACTAGGCCCCTTGAGTAAAGTCGGGAAATGGCGCAGGCACATTTACAACGGCGTTGCACGCTCGATCGAGAAAGATTTAAAGCTTTCAGAAGACAGCTTCCTGAAATCACCCTGGAATGAATTACCAGAGGCAGCCCAGCATCAATTTTTGTATGGAACCGGTGATCGAAATATTACTTTCAGCTGGCGGCATTCCGGTGGAGTCTGGAAACATGGAGGAACCTGGGATGGATATATAGAGGAATTACTCGAAAGTTACCGCAAAACCAGTAACCCCATGCGGCGGAAACAGCTCGAAAAGTATATGGAGTTTGTGCACTGTTCCAGCTGTCAGCGGAACACGTTTGAATTCACAGGCCCGCCATGTGCGCATCGCTCGCTCGAAAAGTTATGCATCGAACGGAAAGAAGACACACGACTGAGAAAACACTGCCCGAAGTCTGTGCATTCAGTATCGAAGAAGCGGCTACATTTTTCGAATCGCTGGTTCTGGATGAAACCGGTTTACTGATTGCAGAAGAGGTTTTAAAAGAAATTCGCGGTCGACTTGGTTTCCTGCTGCGTTGTGGATTAAATTATCTGACCATAGATCGCACTGCCCCAACACTCTCAGGAGGCGAAAGTCAGCGAATCCGACTCGCCGGACAAATTGGCTGCGGTCTGGTAGGCGTCGTTTATATCCTCGATGAACCATCCATCGGACTGCATCCCCGCGACAATACCATGCTGCTGGAAAGTCTGTGTGACCTGCGCGATCAAGGCAACACCGTGATCGTCGTAGAACATGATGAAGAGACCATGCGTGCTGCCGATCATATTGTCGACTTTGGTCCCGGTCCCGGCATAAGAGGTGGACACATTGTTGCAGAAGGTTCGTTCCAGAATATTCTCAAAGCAAAAAACAGTGTGACGGCTCAGTTTCTTTCCGGTAAAGAAAAAATTGAAATTCCCGAAACACGACGTCGGCTGATCAAAAAAGAATCAATTACAATTAAAGGAGCCAGACACCATAACCTGAAAAACATCACCGCCGTCATTCCAACCAAAGGTCTGATATGCGTGACTGGAGTGAGCGGGTCAGGTAAAAGCTCTCTCGTCAATGACATCCTCTGGCCTGTATTGAATAAACAAGTCAACAGAGGAAAAGGAAATCCGGGCGAACATCAAACGGTGAACGGTCTGGAATTAATCGACAAAGCCATTGATATTGACCAGTCGCCCATTGGTCGAACTCCCCGTTCGAATCCGGCAACATACGTTAAAGTTTTTGACTTAATCCGAAATCTCTATGCCAAACTTCCTGATTCTCGCATGCGTGGTTATAAAGCCGGGCGATTCAGTTTTAATGTGGCAGGCGGCCGCTGTGAAGCCTGTGAAGGTCACGGTGCCAATAAACTGGAAATGGATTTTCTGGCAGATGTCTGGGTACCCTGTCCGATTTGTGAAGGACGACGCTTCCATCATGAAACATTGGAAATACGTTACAAAGGCGCGAATATCGCCGAAGTCCTTGAGATGGATATTCAACAGGCAATTGAACATTTTCAGAATGTTCCCAAAATATTGAAGTTGCTGGAGTCGCTGCATGATGTGGGCCTGGACTATCTCAAACTGGGTCAACCTTCGCCCACACTTTCCGGCGGTGAAGCCCAACGTGTGAAACTGGCACGTGAACTGGGAAAACGTTCGACGGGTAGTACATTCTACCTTCTGGATGAACCGACAACCGGATTACATTTTGCGGACGTCAAGTTGCTGCTCAAAGTGCTGCACCATTTGGCAGACGCCGGTAATACTGTGCTCGTTGTCGAACACCACCTGGATGTCATCAAAACCGCAGACTGGGTCATCGATCTTGGCCCCGAAGGGGGCGAAGGGGGAGGCATGATTCTGGCGGAAGGCACTCCCGAAGAAATCGCTGCGTGCAGCCATTCCTATACAGGTCTCGCGTTAAGAGAACAGACCGAACTCGTGCCAGCCAGGTCAAAAAAGCCAAATAAAAAAACAAAGCCACTCAAACTTGATAACCCACATCTAAGGTGGCAGTCGGCATTGAAAAACCAAAATGGAAAAGCCAATGGCGACAATACTCAAATTACAGTCAGAGGAGCCAGCCAGCACAATTTACAGAAACTGGATTTGCAAATTCCCCGTAATCAGATGAATGTATTCTGTGGCCCCAGTGGAAGCGGGAAAAGTTCACTGGCTATGGATACGCTCTATGCGGAAGGCCAGCGACGCTATGTCGAGTCACTGTCTGCTTACGCACGGCAGTTTCTCGGACAAATGCCCAAGCCAAAATTCGAACACATTCATGGGCTTTCTCCGGCAATTGCCATTGAGCAAAAAACAACAGGACACTCACCTCGATCGACTGTAGGAACGGTCACGGAAATCTATGATTATCTGCGCGTGCTGTATGCGCGTCTGGGAGACATGTATTGCCCGGACTGCGATGTGCCCGTCGAAACGCAAACTACCGATGAAGTCATTCAGCGAATTCTGGCACTTGAAGCGGGAACGAAACTCTTAATTCTGGCCCCAGTGGAAATCAATGTCGGTCAGGCTTACGACACGCTCTGGGATAAATTACGGACACAGGGTTTTCTTCGGGTTCGCATCGATGGTATTACATATCGCCTGGAAGACGTTCCCGATATTGACCGCCGACGAAGGCACGAAGTGGAAGTCGTCATCGACCGTATTTCCGTCGCATCAAAAAATCGTTCCCGAATCGCCGACTCAGTAGAGTCGGCATTAGCGCTGGGGCAAGGCCTGATGTATGCCTGCTATTGTGATGATCAGATTCCAGAGGAAGAATGGGATTTCGAAACGTTCAGTCTCTATTATTTCTGTGAACAGTGTGGACAAAGTTTTGAAGAATTAACGCCTCACAATTATTCATTCAACAGTCCCTTGGGGTGGTGTGAATACTGTGAAGGACTGGGCACGGAACTGGGTACGAATTTAGCGGAATTAATTCCGGATCCCAATCGAAGCCTGAAAGAAGCCGCGGTAGCAGCCTGGCCTGACCCACGCACAAATCCGGACTTTAAAAAGATACTGACGGCAATTTCAAAACAGGTTCGTATCCCCCTGGATGTACCCTATAACCAGCTCAGTGTAAAACAACAACGATTCATATTATACGGTGATGAAGAGCGTTGGATCTCACTTGATCGTTCCGGTAAATTCCAGTTTCAATATAAAGGACTTTATCCTGCAATCGAAGAAGCATCGCGACTTTCGTTCGCGTATCGAAGCCGTCTGCAGGAACTGACAGGCGAAGTCCCCTGCTCAGTTTGTAATGGCAGTAAATTGCGCACCGATGCCGCAGCCGTCCGCTTTCAAGGAAAAACGATCAGCCAGTTCTGTGAACTCCCTTTGAAAGATGCATTATCCTTCATTAAAAAAGTGAAGCTTGATAAAAGAGAAAAACAAATTGCCGGAGATCTGATCAAAGAAGCCACAAGCCGACTGCAGTTTCTGGTAGATGTCGGTCTGGAATATTTAACACTCGGTCGACCCCTGCCCACACTTTCCGGTGGAGAAAGTCAACGAATTCGCCTTGCCGGACAGGTAGGTCGGTCGTTAACCGGAATTCTGTATGTCCTGGATGAACCAACTATTGGCTTACATCCCCGCGATAACACCCGCTTGATTGACACTTTGAAAAAGCTCAGAGACATTGGCAATACAATTGTCATGGTGGAACATGATCGTGAAGTACTCGAGGCGTCCGACAGGCTCTATGATTTTGGACCGGGCGCAGGACGATTCGGCGGAGACGTCGTCGGTTCAGGTTCACCCAAACAGTTAAAACGAAGAAAAAAATCCCTGACCGGACAGTATTTGTCCGATCAGTTAACTATCCCGATTCCCAAAGAACGCCGTGTGGTTTATGAAAAACGGGGAAGAACAGAACACACGATTTCTCCGACAGGACATTGGCTGGAGTTGAAGGGCGCCAGACAAAACAATTTACAGTCGGTCGACATCGCAGTCCCCCTCGGCTCATTCACATGTATCACAGGAGTTTCCGGGTCAGGAAAAAGTTCACTCATTGAAGAAACCCTGGCGCGCGCCGTGACTAAAAAACTTCACCGCTCCAAAGAAGCGCCCGGCCCGTATGAGGAACTGCTGGGACTGGATCAAGTCAATAAAGCAATTATTGTTGATCAAAAACCTCTGGGAAATACACCCGCCTCTAACCCCGCAACTTATACCGGAGTATTTGACCAGATCAGAGAACTGTTTTCTCGATTGCCTGACTCGAAAGTACGCGGATACCAACCGGGCCGTTTCAGCTTCAACCGGTCCGGAGGTCGATGTGAAGACTGTGACGGGAATGGCCAGCGCTGTATCGAGATGCATTTTCTACCTGATGTCTGGGTCACCTGTGAGACCTGTAACGGTAAACGATATAATCAGGAAACACTCGCCGTTCAATATAAGGGAAAATCCATCGCCGACGTTCTGGAAATGTCGATTGGAGATGTCGCCGAACTGTTCAAAAACATTCCCGCCATTCGCCGTACGATGGAAACATTATGCGCCATTGGATTAGATTATTTAACACTGGGACAATCAGCGCCGACGTTATCGGGCGGTGAATCACAACGCGTTAAACTGGCAGCGGAACTGGCCCGTCCCAGTACAGGGAAAACACTCTATCTGTTAGATGAACCGACAACGGGCCTGCATTTTGATGACATCGCCAAGCTGCTGAAAGTACTCAACAGCCTGGTGGAACTGGGAAATACCGTCATTGTCATCGAACATAATCTGGACGTTATTAAAACAGCAGACTGGCTCGTTGATGTTGGCCCTGAAGCGGGTAGCGCAGGCGGGCAGATTATTGCCGCGGGAACTCCGGAAAAACTTGTTGAACATGCAAAACGCTATCGAAAGCAAAAGACTTCAACCAGCTCGCGAAAAACAAAACGAACCTCGCTTTTAAGATCTTATACCGGCGAAATTCTGGAACCGATCCTTTCATCGGGAAAACGCGTGAAACGTGAAGTGTTCGACGCGCAAAGCTTAAGTAAAAAGCAGGCTGGCGATATTGACCTGAAACACATTGGACGCAATGCGCAGATGCCCTGGCAGAAAAATGGTAAAGCCTGGCATACACAGGAACATGTTGCATTATCAGGAGCAGCCTGCCAGTGGGAAGGAGCAGTACTTGAATCGATCATCAATACCATCGAATCCAAAAACGATTTCGGTGAAATTAACTGGAATCATCGCAGTATTGTCGAAGTCAATGGCCCCGTTAAAAAACAGGGTTGGTTTTTACATGCAAATACCGGAGATGAATGGTTACTCCGACTCAGTTTTCGGGTGAAGCGAAATACATTCAAGCAAGACTCGTTACGCGAACAACTGGCGTTCAAGTCACTGGACGACCTGGATGAACTTCCCATTTACGGCCGATCGAATCGTGTGCGCGTCAAAAACCTCAAAGGGCCATGGCAGGAAGTCAGCCTGACTGTTCACTGGCTGAGTGAAATTGAGACGCCCGAGTTCCAAAAGTTTCTCGAGTCGGCTTGCCAGTCCTATCTCGGATTAATTCATCATGAACAAATCAAACCCGACGATATGATGCCCTGGAAAGTGTTGAAAAAGAAATGGCATCTCTCGCGGAAAGGGTTTCCTAATAACAAACGTGTTGCCTGGGATGCAGAACTGCTGGACTCGTTATTTGATTTGATAGAACAGACTTATCCCCATTCCACGATCCAATGGGACAATAAATCGCTGGTCAATTTTTTACGTTCGGGTACCAGGAAACCGTTTCTGACCATTCACACCAAAAGACGTGAAGGTGTCGATATCACGCTTCAGGCAGCA
This sequence comes from uncultured Planctomycetaceae bacterium, assembly GCA_942492165.1. GTDB lineage: Bacteria > Planctomycetota > Planctomycetia > Planctomycetales > Planctomycetaceae > Gimesia. The sequence continues at coordinate 37,456 of CALOEF010000040.1, read as the reverse complement.
TCCGGAGAAATCACACTAGGTAAAATTGCTGATCTGGGAACGGAACGTGAAATCAAAACCAGTTCCAAAGGGCAGGAACAGGCTCGTATTCGTTTTGCCGATAAAAAGCAAATTGAAGTCAAATCCTTTAAACAGCTACTGCATGCAATTGTGAAGTAGCTCACTTTTCTGGGTAAACGCGAATCGTAAGCCGCATGGATTCAAGAGCGAATCCGCTCTGCATGGAAAAGATGTTGACGTTTTTCATAATTCCAGATAGGATACTCATTGTGGTAACAGGCTTTGTAATACCACGTCGTATACAAATCGAAACTGATTCAGGTCAAGTCGCGCTACTCTCCTGTCAATCAATAGACGGGGATCTGTTAAATAGATGACTACAAAATTTCCTTAGCAGGAATCATGGAATATGACGGATGCTGTTCTCTTACTCTGATTCTCAGTCCATTACCGTTGATGCTCCTGCAAAACTGAATTTATTTTTAAGTATCGATAAAAAAAGATCCGATGGTTTTCATGATATCACTTCATTGATGCTTTCGGTTGGAATATACGACACCTTAGTTTTCAGGGAGGAACCTTCATCAGAAGTTGAGTTGCGTGTTGTTGATGCAAATCCTCTTCATCCCAGACAAGTGACTGTCCAGGAATGTATCCCGTCGGGTGAAGATAATCTGGTTGTACAAGCCATCAGATTACTTCAGGCCAAGACAGGTTATCAGCAAGGCATTCGAATTCGATTGACGAAGCGAATTCCTTCGGAAGCTGGTTTGGGTGGTGGGTCAAGCGATGCAGCTGCAACCTTGTTTGCTGCCAATAAACTTTGGCAACTGGGATTGTCGCTAAAAGACTTACGTGTTTTAGCGTCTGAATTGGGAAGTGATATTCCCTTCTTTCTTACAGAAAGCAGTAGTGCAATCTGCCGGGGAAGAGGCGAAAAGATCAAACCGGTTTCAATTCCACATTGTCTCCATTTTGTTGTTGCACGTCCTGCGACAGGGCTCTCAACGGCAGAGGTTTATCGGCACTGTCGAGTGGGAACACACTCGGAAAATCAGGTCACACAACTTGTACAACACTTAACTTCTGGTCAGTTTCATTCACTATCCAGCCTGATATTGAACGATCTTCAAGTTCCTGCAGAAAAATTAAATCCGGAAATATTGATTTTGAAAGATTTTTTCGCAAGACAATCTGTTTTGGGGCATATGATGAGTGGTAGTGGGACTGCCTATTTCGGGATCTGTCATAACAGAGCTCAGGCATGTCAGATTGCAGCCCGTTTACGATCCACAATCAAAGGGCGCATATTTGTTGTTCAAAACCAACTATAGATGAGCAGTACAAAATTTGGCACAAATGGAGTGAGGCCATGGAAATCAGTGAAGTCCGCATCAAATTGATGAATGATCCGCACGAAAGATTACTTGCTTTTTGCTCAATTACTTTCGATGCCTCTTTTGTTATTCGGGACCTAAAGATAATACAAGGCACTAAAGGTGCTTTTGTCGCAATGCCCAGCCGAAAGCTAATGGATCGTTGTCCCAAATGCCATAACAAAAATCATCTCCGCGCTCCCTATTGCAATCAGTGTGGCGTTCACCTCGATGAAAATCGGGCAGATAAAGATGATTTAGGGCGCGCCCGACTTTACGCCGATATCGCACACCCGATCAATTCTGAATGTCGTGAGCTCATTCAGGAAGAAGTGCTGAATGCCTATCAAAAAGAAAAGGTCTCTGCACAGCAGGAAGACTATGTTTGCCGTTATGATGATTTCGGCGAAGAAGACTACGCACGCCTCAGCCCATTTGAAGAAAACGCTCCCGAGACACCACAGGCGGAATCATCAAATTCCGCATCCATTCCAATTCGGAAGAACAATCAGATTTTCAGAATTGACGCTGCCGAAAACACTCAGAACTCAGGACGACCGCATCAAGCTGCCGCTGATCCGCCTGACTCAGACAAAGTTTCAGCAAAAGAAAACGACTCTCGTTCCGGTGGAGATACATTCGGTTCTGGAATTGTATGAGACACTCTGGTACCGGTTCTGCTATGAAATCGAAATCCATTTCATAGCAGAACCATGACCCATTTCCACAACCTCAATCAGTTTTTGGTTTTACCTGTCTTAAATCATAAACAGACTTGCGACCATGATTGTGATGCCCGTCACTTTCGAGGTAAGCATATTCTGCAGACGTCCCATCACATTGACATCTGTGTGAAGTGCGACGATCTCCTGCTTTTCTACTTCTTTTCTTAATTCTGCATTCAACCATTCCAACATGGAAATGCTGAAATCCTGAGTCGTATCGTATTGATCAAAAGAATTTCTTTCGACTTGATGAGAGTGTGAGAATCGAGTCATCTTAGATGACTGCTGACGGGGTGAGATCAATAATTGCTGCATGATTGCCCATTTCTTTCTCGCTAGATAACCGAAATCATTCGCCGATTGTATTCAAAGCAGAAATTGAGTTTTCCGGTAATGAAGATTAAAGCTGTTTCCCTGTGAGGTGAACCAGTTAAAGGAGAGTATATGGAACTTATCGGTATTCTCCGAGGTGATTCCCGCAAGTATTGATTGCATAATTCAGCAAATTGAAGTCATGCCAGAAAAATGTACCGATTATATGTGTCCTGACTGGAAGACGGGACAGCAGGCTTTAGTGTGTCATACGGATTGTGTACGATACTGATGAGATGCTGAAAATGCTTCGTAATTAACTCCAGACCGATATTTGACGTTCATTGAAAGCAGGTTTTTCGTGAAATATTTGACGCCGATTAAAGCAATCCTCTGTATGACAATATTCTTAACAGGCTGCAGAGATACTTCCCCGACTCAAAAACAAAAAGAGGAGGCTGCCAATGATATTCCAGCAATTGATTTACCTGAAAAAACGTTAAAATCGTTATTTGACGTGGAAGAGGGGTTCACTTTACTGAGCCTCAAGGATTTCAAAGAGTTTCAGGAGAAGCCACAAAAGTCGACAGAAACTCCCACCTGGACAGAAAAAGCAGGCGTCATTTCATGCACTGGTAATCCGCGAGGATACCTCTATTCGCTGGAACGCTATGCAAACTTTTCCGTACGATTGGAATTCCGCTTTCCTAAAACCAGCCAGAAAAACGAAAATCCCAATACCGGATTTTTGTTTTACATCACAGGAGAAAATCGCATCTGGCCGACATGCCTGGAAGTTCAAGGCAAATTTTCAGAGATGGCTCACATCAAATCGAACAGCAAAGATATGACTCTGGATGTAACTGACGATCCACAGGCAAGAGAATCAGCCAGAAGACCAGTGGGAGAATGGAATAGCATTGAAATCATTTCCAAAGCGGGTGCGTTGACTTCAGTCTTGAATGGAAGTCCCATCGCTTCATGTAAGCCAAGTGAACTCAAAGAGGGCTACTTTGGTATTCAGTCAGAAGGAAATCCGGTTGAGATTCGCAATATCCGCATCCAGAAATTAACCGATTAGGCGTTTTGCTTTGCATTAACGAGCCAGTTCTCTTTAAAATAGGTAGACGTGCGACTGTAGTCTGATTCCTGACACTCTGTGGAGCGATCACCATGTTATCCCGAACGATGCTTTCTTTCTGCCTGCTGGCTGTTTCCTTTTTGATGTCCCCCTCGATTTCTCAGGCAGAAAAAGGGAAGACTCGCATTCTCATGCTCACGCAGAGCAAAGGCTACACACACGGTTCCGTCAAACGCGGCCAGGCAGAACTGGCACCAGCTGAAGTGGCCATGGTTCAGCTGGGGAAGCAGTCGGGGTTATTCACAGTTGATTGTACTCAGAATGCTGCTGCTGACTTCACCAGAGAGAATCTCAAAAATTATGATATTGTCATGTTTTATACGACAGGAATGTTACCCATCAAAGAAGCAGACATGCAATATTTTCTGAACGACTGGCTGAAACAAAAAGGCCATGGCTTCATCGGCTTTCATTCTGCCACAGATACTTATAAGACCTATGAACCATACTGGGATATGATTGGTGGGTCCTTTAATGGACACCCCTGGAATTCCAATAACACGGTCACCATTACCGTTCATAATTCCGACCATCCGGCAATGAAGCCATTTGGAAAAGAATTCCAGTTCAAAGATGAAATCTATCAGTACAAAAACTGGCAACCGGAAAAAGTGCATGTCTTGATGAGCTTGAATATGGAAAAATGCAATCCCAAACGTCCTTACCAGGTACCAGTTGCCTGGGCGAAAGAATGGGGACAGGGAAAAGTCTTCGTCAATAATTTGGGACACAACCCGCAAACATGGGCCAATCCCGTATTTCAAAAATCAGTGATTGGTGCCATCAAGTGGATTCGTGGCGATGCGCCCGCCGCTGTTCCCGTGAATCCGGAACTCTCCAAAAAAGAGGATGCCAAAGCAGCAGCGGCAACGAAGGCAGCAGAGAAATAATTATCTGCTTCGAAACCTGGAATAACTGCAGAAAGAACCCATGTCGAAAGTCATTGTTGTTACCGGCGTAACACAGGGATTAGGCCGCGCTTTGACAGGTGGCTTGATCAAAGCGGGTCACACCATAATCGGCTGTGGTAGATCACCAGAGTCGATTGAGAAACTTTCGCGGGAATTTGGCGCGCCGCATCAGTTTTCGGTTGTCGATATTTCTGATAACGCTGCTGTGCAAGCCTGGGCTCTGCATGCGATTGAGCAATTCGGTCCGCCTGACCTGCTTATCAACAACGCTGCTGTAATCAATGAAAATGCACCATTATGGGAAGTACCAGCCGAAGAGTTTGACACCCTGATTGACGTCAATATCAAAGGCACTGCCAATACGCTGCGACATTTTCTACCTGCGATGTTCGAACGACAATCGGGTATCATCGTAAATTTCAGCTCGGGTTGGGGGCGTTCTACTTCAGCAGAAGTCGCCTCCTATTGCGCTTCGAAATGGGCTATCGAAGGTTTGACTCTCTCCCTGGCACAGGAATTACCTCGTGGGATGGCGGCGATTCCGTTAAACCCGGGAATTATTAATACATCAATGTTACAAAGCTGTTTTGGTTCACAGGCGGAGCATTATCCTACACCTGAAGAATGGGCGGAAACTGCGGTTCCCTTTCTAATGGGACTTTCCTCAAAACAAAACGGTCAACAGCTGACGGTTCCCGTCTAGTCAGTCGATTCCTGCTCAATACGGAATGGCAGGTTTCATTCGACGGAATGGAATTTCACGTTCATATCCAGTACACTCAGAGAAGTTTTAATTTCCACACTGAAAACGAATCAAGTCAGCTTTCATTAAGTAATCATAATGGCCAAATTTTATAAATATAAAAAACCGGAAGATGTTGTCGCAGACTCAGAACGATTAGGTTGCCCCATTCAGTTGTCAGACCATTTTGACGTGTTATACCAACCCATCGAAATCGGTCATCTGAGAGCGAAAAGTCGACTGGGCATTCAGCCGATGGAAGGCTGCGATGGAACAACAGATGGCTTTCCCGACGAATTAACATACCGTCGCTATCAAAGATTCGGAGCAGGGGGGGCGTCTTTAATCTGGGGCGAAGCAACAGCGATAGGCCCCGAAGCACGCATGAATCCGCGTCAGTTAATGATCAATGATCAGACTGCTTCTGCATTAGAACAGATGCTGGCAGGTTGTCGTGATTCTCATAAAGAAGTCTTTGGTTCCGACGAAGGGCTGGTGATTGGCCTGCAACTGACTCATTCAGGCAGATTCAGTTTTGAAAAACCACTGGTGGCGACCCGCGATGCGGTTCTTGATCCGCGCACGATTGATAAAGCAACAGGACGTCCCATCGACGACAATTATCCTGTTCTCACCGATGATGATTTGAAGCGAATCGAAGATCAATATGTATCAGCCGCCAAACTGGCTGAGTCTATCGGAGTCGAGTTTGTTGATATCAAACAATGTCATCGCTATCTCCTCTCGGAACTTCTGGCTTCGAAAAATCGTCCGGGTGAATATGGCGGTTCTCTGGAAAATCGTACCCGGTTAGTAAGGAATGTCGTCAAACGCATCAAAGAGGAGTGCCCTCAATTGGTCATCGCTACTCGCATGAATGGCTATGATGGAATTCCCTATCAGGGAGCCGGCAATGATTTTGTGGGAGAACCCTGCCCTCACACACTGCCTTTGGAAACAGCCTTTGGTACTGATCCAGACGATCATTTAAAGGAAGATCTCACAGAACCCATCGAAGTTGCGAAAGGATTGCGAGAGTGGGGAGTCAGCATGATCAACATTTCCAATGGCAATCCGTATGCGAACCCGCACATAGTTCGTCCTGCTGAATTTCCCCCGACAGACGGCTATCACTCTCCCGAACATCCTCTCATCGGTGTTGCCAGGCATTTCCGAATCGCATCACAAATTCAGGCAGCCGTACCTGATATTCCTGTGGTGGGAAGTGGCTACAGCTGGTTACAGGACTTTGCGATGCACGCTGCTGCAGCGAATGTGGAACAGGGGAATATTTCCATTGTCGGCATGGGACGTGCCACGCTGTCTCAACCAGAGTTTGCCAGGGTGTTACGCGAGGAAGGCAAACTCAATCGCAAAACAGTCTGCCGTACATTTTCTTATTGCACGAATCTCATGCGCACGAAGGATCATCCGTTGGGACAATATGCAACCGGTTGCCCTCCCTTTGACAAAGAGGTTTATGACCCACTCTGGAAAGAAGCCAAAACAAAGCTGGATGAAAAAAAGAAAGCCCCGCCTGCAGAGTAGTCAGGCCGCCCTTTGAATCGGAAGCTCGTCACTCTGTTCGTCGGCAATAATTTCTTCAACCAGACCGGTATAATCTTTAGCCCCCGGACAGTTTTTCGAATAGTCAAATATCGATTGTCCAAAACTCGGCGCTTCTGCTAATTTGATATTCCGTCGAACGCGACTTTCGAACACTTTCGCAGCCGCCCAGGGCGCGTCTGGATCACACTCATTCAAAAAGGCAGCTAAGTCGTCTGTAACATCGGCTGCGAGCCTGGTCCCTGTTTCATACAGACACATCACAACACCAGACACTTTCAAGTTCCGGTTTAATCGACGACGAACAAGGGCTGTTGTTTCCAATAATTTGGACAACCCCTGTAATGCAAAGAAATGAGGCTGCAGTGGTATAATGACCTCAGTCGCGGCGGTTAAAGAGTTAATCGTCAAGACACCCAACGAAGGAGGGCAGTCCATAATCAAATAATCAAAAGGCTCTGTTTCCGCCATTTTCTGAATCGCTTCACGTAACACGATTTCCCGGTTTTCGGCATCAACCAGTTCGAGCTCCGTTGCCGCCAGATCCAGTGTCGCGGGAACCACCCATAAATTTTTTGCAACCAGATGTCGTGCTTCAGCCAGTGTTTTAAAACCCGAAAAAACATCGTAAGCTGTGGGAACATTTCCCGTTGGCTCAAGTCCCAAATGTAAGGAGGCATGTCCCTGCGGATCCAGGTCAATCAGACATACTTTTTTACCTTGCCTGGCCAGACCGGCAGCCATATTGACACTTGTCGTTGTTTTGCCAACGCCCCCTTTTTGATTCATAATCGCAATGATACGCATCGGGAGTCCTTTCCCTCTTTCTCTGATTGAAACTGTCTCGTATTATAATCACAAACGCTTTTGTACATTCACCTTACGCCATCATTTGACACAGGCAAAAACGTTGGAGTCAAGCGATATCTACCCTGAAGGTTGGGAAGTATATCGGGAAATCCAATTTAAGGAAACAGGAGTTGAGGTGACAAGACAGGTCAGTATTCGCCTGAAATTCAACTCGATTTTGCCTGCGAAACAGGCTATTCCTTCCGCCGCATGACGCAGTCCATCTCGATGAGAATCAACGAATCGTTATCACGAGAAACCGGAAAAAGCCCCGTCAGTTCGAAGCCTTTATTACGAAATGCAGTCATCGCTTCGATATAGTCAGGCATACCCTCGTAGAGAGGCAAGATCGCAATCTCAGATTGCAATGCTGAGATGCGGCTTATTGTTTCTGCAGCCCCTTTGAATACTTCCTGATCAAAACCCTGAGTATCCATTTTCAGGTAGACCCGATGATCGGTGCCCGCGCAATGAGAAATCACCTCTTCGAAAATTTCATCCAGTTTTTTGACCTCGACGGTTTCTTTTTGCTCAACCTGAACCTGATCTGTGCGAACCTCTTTCGCATACTCGTTGGGATTCAGAAATGAAGCAAACACGGAAGAACTCGTGAAATTGATTTCTGTCGTTTCAGAGACAGAACCCAATGCATGATTATAGATGTGCCACTTCTTGTCTTCGCTGCTGCACTGTGTCAATTCCTGAAAAGCTTCTTTCAATGGTTCGAAGGAAATAATGTCGCCCTCGAACCCTATCTCGCGGAGCAGACATCCAAACTGCCCGCGATTGGCGCCAACATCCAGAACGACATTGATATTCAACTTCTCAAATAAATATTGTAAGTGAGACTCAATCGTAGGATGATTTCTTTTGATATGGATTAAGTCATACCCAAAGAGTTGAGGAATCCTGCGATGTAGTCTCATGATTGATCCTTAATCATTTCCAAATTTGATTACGTGAGCTTAATGTAAGTGATTTGTACTAGTGCTGCAATAAGTGTTCGTTTTTTTGATCTTCCAGGGGAACGTCGAGTCGTTGCAGGACATACAGTACATGCTGTGCACGTAAATTGGCCAGCCATGCCTTCTCAACAGCCCGATGATTGATAATCGGGATCTCCTGAAGTATTTCTATACCCAGTAAACGCATCAGATCCTGAAAATCATGCATCGACATCAGATGCAGGTTGGGTGTGTTGTACCATTCGTATGGTAAGACTTCGGTCACAGGTGCACGTCCCTGTTTCAATACCTGAAGCCGAATGCGCCAGTTACCAAAATTGGGAACAACGACTAACGCCTGCTTCGCAACGCGGACCATCTCTTCCAGAAGTTGCTTGGGATGCAGCACCTGCTGCAGCGTCTGACTCAGCACGACATAATCAAAAGCACCATCGGGAATATCCAGTAAGCCTTCATCCAGGTCTGCCTGAATGACGGGAACACCCCGGGCAATGGCAGCGTGATGCTGCCCGATATCAATTTCAATTCCCAGAACGGAAGCATCACGTTCATCCCGCAGGCGGGCCAGCAGACGCCCATCGCCACAGCCCAGGTCCAGCACGCGGCTGCCCGGCTGAATCTGTTCCAGCAGCAGTTTATCCGTCACTTCCAGCGACGGGATCCTCCATACAATATCGATGTTGTGCACACATATAAATCAGTCCGCGTCAGTTGTTTGTCTTATCAGTTGTTTGTCTTTTCAGATGTCTATCTATCAAGCAGACAGAATTTGTCTTCAGCAGGTTACGAATCCGAACTGCTTTTACGCCAGTCTCGATCACGATAGGCCTGCTCCAGAAAGGGTGTAATCATTTTCTGCAGTTGTTCAATTTCAATTAAAAACGAGTCGTGACCGAAGGGGCTTTTTAGTTCAATGAAGGAAACATGTTTGCCACACTCAATCAATGCCCGCACGATCTCTTTACTCTGAGTGGTCGTAAACAGCCAGTCCGAGTCGTATGAGGCGATTAGAAAACGGGCATTCGTACTTTCAAGAGCATTGACCAGCGAACCATATTGAGCTGCCAGATCAAAGTAGTCCATGCTTCTGGTGAGGTAGAGATAACTGTTTGCATCGAAACGTTCGACAAACCGCTTTCCCTGATAATGCAAATAACTCTCGACCTGAAATTCCACTTCGGGCAGCATTTCGTAGGTGAAGGTATCATGATCCTGCAGACGTCTGCCGAATTTCATTTCGATCGATTGATCAGACAGATAAGTAATGTGAGCAATCATGCGGGCCAGGGCCAGTCCGTAGCGGGGACCAAGCGCCCCTTTCATATTCGCCATCTTTAAATTCGGGATCTGTCTTGATGGCCCGTCTGCCAACCGCATTAAAGGCAATTCCCTGTGCCGAAAGTTGAGCAGCCGTCGCCAGGCAGATTGCACCATGTAATTGATCAGGAAACCGGGCTGCCCACTCCAGAACCTGCATGCCTCCAAGACTTCCACCGATGACTGCCAGTAACTTCTCTATTCCCAGATGTTTTGTCAGACCAGAATGGACTTCAACCAGATCACCAACTGTGATAAAGGGAAATTCAAGTCGATATGGTTCATTTGTTTCAGGGTTAATACTGCTTGGTCCCGTCGTGCCCTGGCACCCTCCCAGTACATTCGCACAAATGACAAAATATTTATCCGTGTCCAGAGTCCGGCCCGGACCGATCAAATCATCCCACCAGCCCGGTTTGGCTTTTTCGTCATCCTGTTCATAATAACCGGCTGCATGGGCATCCCCGGTGAGCGCATGACAAATATAGATTGCGTTATCTTTTGCCGGCGTCAGTTCACCGTAAGTTTCATAGGCAACCTGAATCGGACCCAGTTCGCCCACCACCGGCCAGATTTAACCAGTCGGGGGGCAAAACAGACGTTGCCAGTCTGGTCTGAACAATGCCAACTCCTGAGTGCTGGCGGGTTTCTGATAGTTTCCTGTTGTGTTGCCATAGAAAAGTTGCTTTTCGGATATCCTGCAAAAATACCAGTTGTATCTTGATCCCCGATCAGTATATCGAACATCCTACCGGATTCGACACGAGGCTGATTCATTACGCCTATAATTTCTTGATGCATTTTCAATTCGAAAGTGCATCTCAAAATACCTGAATCGGCTGTGGAATTTGCTGAAACGTTGCGGTTTAATGCCGGTCTCTCTACATTTTACAACTTGTTTTGCTGAAAGTCTGTTTTTTCCGCGGATTCCGCAAAATTTGGATTTCCGCGCCACTCTCGGAGTCACTGATCTGATCTTCAGTCAGCCTGGTCGGCCAGCTCCAGAAAACGATCCACGCGACGATCGATAATATCGATACTTTTGTTCCAGAATTCGGCCTGACTCAGGTCGTAACCAAATGTCCCGGCCACCGCGTCTTCAGTAACTTGACACCCGGTGGCAATCAAAAGTTCGCGATATTGATCGGCAAACTCGCTCTGATCAGAACAGGAATCTGCGAGTGCATAGACCCCAGTGACAGCAGATAACCAAAAGTATAAGGGAAGTTATAAAATGGTAATTCACTGATATAAAAATGCAGTTTCGACACCCAGAACAAAGGATTCCAGCCGTCATCATCCAGTGCATTCGCATAGGCCTCTTTTTGCGCCGCTACCATCAATTCCGAAAAGCGTTCCGCCGTCAGTTCACCCGCTTTTCTTTCCGTATGGAACCGGTCTTCAAACAGAAAGCGCGCGTGGATATTCATCAAAAAGGCTACAGAGTCTCCCAGCATACCATCCAGAATCTGTAACTCTTCTGCTTTCGTTGATGCGGCAGCGAGACGTTGCTCACCCAACACTGCTTCCGCAAAGGTCGACGCAGTCTCTGCCAGGTTCATAGGATAGTCACCCAGTACGTAAGGTGCATCCTTCAAAACATAGGAATGGTAGGCGTGCCCCAGTTCGTGTGCGAGGGTCGACATACTGTCTGCCGAGTCTGTATAAGTCATGAAAATACGAGACTGCTTTTGTAAGGGAAAGGTCGTACAAAAGCCCCCCTGTCTTTTTCCAGCACGATTCTCGACTTCAATCCAGCGCTCCTGAATCGCCTTCTCAGCAAATTGACTCAGATCGGGACTGAATTTCTCAAAAGCGTTAACGACCAGTTCACAGGCACGGTCGTAACTCAATTCAGCCGACTCACCACCGTCAAGCGGCAATGGTGCGCTGACATCATACCAGCAGAGTTTTTCCAGTCCCAATAACTCAGCCTTCTTCTCCAGATAGCGAACCAGCTTCTGCTTGCGTTGGGAAATGACTGACCACATGGAATCAAGGGTCGCACGCTGCATGCGGTTATACGTCAACGGTGCATCCAGATGATCGGTTACAGGTAGATGCCCGTAAGTCGTCAGCCTTGTTCCCGCCAGATGATTCAAAGCGTCGGCACCCGAATCGGCGATCGTTTCCCAGGCTTTATTCGCGGCATAGAAATTATTCTCGCGGATCGATCGTTGAGGCGAATCAAATTGAACCTGACCGGGAGAACGTTCTACCAGTTCTCCTTTCTCCATGAGCTGAATCTTGAGTGAGCCTGACAGCCGATCATACAGCCGCCCCCAGGCGTGCAATCCATCAACGGCTAATTCCGCAGCAAGAATTTCCTGGTCTTTGGGTAATCGTAATTTCGCATTCCGCTTACTGTCCTCAAGAAAAAATTGAATCTGCTGCAAACGCGAATCGGCCTGGGTGAGTTCCCCTAATGTTTCATCCGAAAAATCGCGCAACGTCAGTTGCAATTGCGTTTCGACATTCTCCTTTAATGGACGAATACTGGCTAAGCGTGCGATCAAGATTTGAAACTGTTTGTTGTGGGCGTCTTCCGAACAGTGACATTCCAGAAACGCTAACAGACCGGCAAACTCCGCGCTGGCGGACTGATAGTCAGTCAGAAAATCGCCCCAGATGGCTGCATTCGAAACAGCATCGGCGGCCGTCGGTAATTGTGCAACACGTTCTACCAGTTCTTCCAGCGTCGCCTGCATTTGCTGCAGACAGTTTTCAAAGTCGGCATGTTCCGGGTGCGGGTACAGGGAATCCAGTTCCCAGGTCAGCGGATAAGTCGTTGATTCAGTCATCGTCATCAATCCCGTTTAGAAATAATAGGTAACCGTTCGCGTATAATATTTGGTAGAAAATATAACTGAGTATTTTAAGGTCGTCTAAAAATATCGACCAAGCATCACATTATCGCAGAACCACATCAAACTGTCGAGCGCCCACAAAACCATATCCCAACGATAATTCACACATCTCAGTCAACGGTACGACGCTAGCCGCCGGTATTCTAAATCAAGTTTTTCATACACACACAAATCATCACTGATCATATCTAAAAACAATCGGCGATATCGATCTTGACACGCCCCCGCATCTGTAAATACTCCGTGCTATGCGTCGCGCGCGTGAAATATTTATTTCTGTTACTCAATAGTTTCACCCCTGCAGATCCGGTCACCATAAAACCGACTGGTTTCAGCAAGCATTCGCCTGGCAACACCAAAAGTGATTCCAAATCTTCACCAACGATCGCACTCGTGTGGCACCTTTTGGAACGAAAAACAGGGAGCCATTGTTCACAAACAGACCCAAACTGCGACAAAACAGCGCATAAATCCAACTTGACCACCCCCCACCATTCCCCATGATAGTACACAGTCAGAATGACCAACGAACTGCAATCACAAAGAACCCGAACACAGAGAAACAAACGCATGACAATCCCATAAGAGAGAACACAAAAAGAAATATCCAGTCTACCCAACACCAGAACCACGCCAGAGTCTCGGCGGTTCAATCACAGGCAAAAAGATTCTTACCGGATACAACCCCAACCCAGTAGATGAAAAGAATGCACCTCTACACAAAAGGAGGCGCTGTAGAAAAGACGTGATGATACTAAGATTGGAAAATCCAACAAATCTGAGCTCATTTACTTCGACTTAGAATCTGCTTGGTGCGATAATTTCATTTAAAAATGTTTTTTGGTTTCGAACACCTTTATACCTGTATCTGTGCAAAATCCGAATGTGCGTGTGTTGGGGAGAGATCAGAGCCAGATTTGATATCGCATACCATTGAAACGACTTATTTTATTTCAAATTATTTCACGCAAAGTTTACTGAGAGACTGATGGTATCAGATAAAGCAATTAAGAAAATAGTGATTGATGAATTCACTGATGAAGCTGAAGAAAATGATTTTGAGGTGATCCCCCATCTGCGGCTCGTATCGCGCTTGCAGCTAGATTTGCTCGGCGAACAATATCCTCATTTGGTACTAGATGGCCTGATGTTCCAACTTATGGAACAGAGGAATATTTGCTGGCCATCAAACATGTTGAAGATTTTGCAGCATATTCTGAACCCATTTCAAACATTCAAACCTTGCAAAATGGTGCCATTATGTCATTGGGGGCGATTCGACGTTCTATTTATGATCGTGGTGACGATTCTGTTCCTACAACAGAAGAAGAACAATTTGCTGCTCAAGCTGATGATGCGACTAAAATTGTTGAACTGACACTTAAGATTTCTCAGTCTTCACCGGCTGAATCTGCAGACATCATTCGAATGATTTATTTCCAATTTACATTATTGTTCTCGGATATTGATGAAGAGTTATGTAAATCCCTGTTAGATGACATTGAAAAACTATACGCATTTTCCCTGATCGATGGGTGGGATGATCATACTCTGGTTGCGCCGCAAATTTTTTACAGAGACCTTCCGACAATTGAAGAAGAAAACCGACCCGAAAGATTAATCGAAAGCTTGAATGCACCAGATCCATGGTACTGGTTTTATGGACTTTTCTATATCGTAATGGCATACTCGTTACAGTTTAAACATGCCCCAGAATTGCAAGGAATGCTTTGGTATGGAGCCACATTGATTGCACTATGTTGGGCAATTTTGGCATTATTATTTATTGTCCAGTCTCGCTGGGCAATTGGCGTGTATCTTTTTACCTCAATTGCCCTCGGATCATATGCAATTTATTTCGGACTTGTAGATGAATTCACACCAAATCGAATCGTGATTTTAATTTACTCTTTTTTCTCACTGTGTGCATATCACAATGTGGTTGATGCCGTTAAAAAATAATATTCTGAATTCAAGGTGTCATCAAAATGTCATCGGCGAATGGCACTGCCGCTGATTTGTGATTTGTAATTGCGCTACGCTGACAGCGCGATTTTGTTGTGTATTTAAATTGCGAATTATGCCAATTTAAGTTCGTGCTTTTCGTGTCTTTCGTGGTAGCAAAAAAAAATCTTTATTGAACTGTATTATAACAGGCATCAGAATCGCAAACCTGTCATCCAACTCATTCATTCACTATTTTGAACTGGCGAAATTGTCCACGTTGGTCGGGATTTCATTTCGATTGCGGCGTGGCTGAAGAATGGATAGACGCTCCATTCCACACAGGTCAATATATCAGGTCGGCCGTCGTGGTCCAGATCGCCGACCCAGGGATGCGGGCCGTGGTTGGTTACTTTGATCGGCTTGCCAAAACAGCATAACGCTCGCGGCGGCGCATAAACAGGGTTCGTTTTTTCACCTACATTTCGTAAGAGATAAATGCTGCCGCTTCCCGAATGGCTTCCCGCGCAGCTGTAAATTAAATCCGGTTTTTGATCGCCGTCCCAATCGACGATCTTGAATGATTCCGTCCAATGTGAAGTCCGTCCGACAATTTGATCATCGATCAATCGTCCGTCAGCCAGCTTGAGCGGTCGATCTTTCTTTAGCCGTCGTGTTCCATTGGAATCGTGATACTGGGTGAACAATGTCGCTTTGCGGGTGAAACCATCATGTGTCACCAGATCAGTCAGACCATCGCCGTTAACATCCGAAAACGCAGCCCCCGTTCGCCAGAAGAAGGGCCGATTTTTCTCGTAAGGATAAGGTTGATTCGGCGTCGTTTTATCGCCCGCTAATCGGGCCGATTCCGCAATCGATTTCGGCGTGTCGGGATAGCCATCACACACGATCTGTTGTCGGGAACCGAACTGGGGCTTTTTGTCGCGACCCCACATTTTTGAACCAGAAAATGCGATTCGTTTCGTTGGGAACAACCAGATCGGGCAGTCCATCCGCGTCCCAGTCAACGTAGCTGGGATATGAATATCCCATGTTGTGCCAATGTTTTCCGCCGAGAATATCATTTCGTAAAATTCGGATCGGCTGACCATTAGACAAGATTCGTTTCGGACTGTCATAAGCGGGCCGCTGCCTGGTTCCACGATTGATGACAATTCGCGGCCAGCCGTAACCGCCGCCGATCAAGAGATCCAGATCTCCGTCGCCGTCCCAATCACAGGCAGACGGCCAGGCTTGATCACTACAGGTCAGCACCGCCGAATCGGAAACAGCACGTCCGACAGATTGAAACCGTGGCTGGTCATCCAGATCAGGCTGTTGTTCATAAAATGAGACCGCCTGAAAGACATCGTGCATCACCAGAATCCCACGACGAGGCCCCTCGGTGACTGCTGCCAGTCCGGTACACCAGGGAACAGTGATATCTTTCAACCGCTGCTCTTTTCCAAACTGAACGGGATCGCCGCCCCGGTTCTTCTTCCAACCCACGCGGGTATCTCTCGGTTCATCATTGGGACTCGGCGTCAGACAAACGGCGTCCAGTAAACCGTCACGATCAACATCGTAAAAACAGGCACTCTTCCCCGATTTTATTTGAACGGCCTTCCCAGTCTCAATCGGCCAGCCTTGGGGATTGATATTCTTCAGGTAAGTATTACCAATCACAAAATCAATCGCCGCATCACCATTGAGGTCGACAGCACGGCACGGATTCCAGCGACTCGTCTGGCGGGGCAGACTTCCCGAAGCGAGAAAGACCGGCATTCCGCTCGCGTCTTTGCGTCCCGTGTTGAGATAGAACAAGAGTTTCTGTTCCGCAGATGGGGCGCAAACCAGGTCAACGAGCCCGTCCCGATTCAAGTCGGCAAAATCAGCATGTGTGTAGCGGGTATTGATGAAGTGGAACTCCCGGGAATCTTTTTCGTTGACATAACGAATCCGTTTGAGATCGCCAAACTCAAACTTGTCGGGCGGACCAACGCGCGGAAACGCGATCACGCCGTCCCAGGGCCAGCCGGGTCGATACGCATAATTCCAACAGCCCAGCAGGTCGCGTTGACCATCTCCATCAATGTCGATCAATCGGCTTAAACAGGCTGGAGCAATCGGACGCGGAATACCGGCGTTGTATCGCAACAAGTCCCCCGTACCAATTTGTGGCGTATACCTGGCGGGAATCAGCGAAGTTTTTTGTTTGACCGTCCGGAAACGAATTTCGTATTCCAGGTGGGTCGGTTCTCTGATCACCCATTCGACGCGCCCGATGTCTCCATACGCAAAATCTTCCGTCAGTGTATGGGGAACCGGTTTGTTTGTTGCCAGGTCGACCACGCGAATCGAGTTCGCATCGAGCACACCTGAATGACCAGACTGTTTAATCAGTGCCGGGAAATCGATCTTCGGATCGAAGGGCACATGGGAGAACGCAAGTTGCGATGTCACTTTCAGCCGGACAGACAACATCGGCCCTTCAGGTTCAGCGGCCCGGTTATGGTTGAGATGAACAAAGCATAAGACCAGGCAAAAGGCCATTCGATATACGGCGGAAGCATTGAAGGTAGGCATACCGAAAACTCCAGTATCAGTTCTTGTGTGCGTGGTCTCTTAACTCTGCCTCTGTCAGTGCGCGCCTGTAAAGTCGCACATCGCTGATTTTGCCTTTGAAATAATCATACTGCCCAAACCCGATCTGTAGTGGAGCCTGATTTGTCAAATCAAAATCCCGTGCATCAAATTCACCTGACTCAGCTACCAGTTTGCCATCAATGAACAGCTTCAGCCTGCCTCCTGCTTTCACTGCTGCCATGTGCCGCCAACCGCTTTGCAGTTCTTTGTCATAGCTCACGACCTTACCCGCCTCGAATGAGCGTACATGTCCTGAGGGAAAGGTGCCAGAGAACAATCTGCCCTGGAATACCGCCATGGAAAAAGCACGTCGAAAAATCACTTTTTCTGTGAAATCGACGCGCCCTACTGAATTCCATTTTTCATTTCCGTCAAAGCGAAAAATTTCAGCCATCGGCAAAGACCCGGCGTACAATTTGCCGTTGTAGAAATTGGAGCCCATGATTTCCTGTTCATCTCCCAGTCGTCCGGTAGACTTCCACTTTGTTCCTCCTTCGTATCGGTAGACCTTGCCTTCCGGCCAGGTTCCCGCCACGAGTTTTCCCTGATGCAGTCCCAGGCTGTAGACCTGGGTCCCGGTTTCTTCACCCTTCAAGCCGGTGGGCACCCATTTCTTGCCATCCCAATATGCCTGTGTTCTGCTCGCCGTGCCAAGGGAGCCGGTGCGATGCCAGTCCTTTCCATCAAAGCGGAAGACTGATCCCTCGTCGTACGATGTGGCATAGATGGAGCCGTTATGGACGGCCAGCGCTTCGGTGCGTAAATCATCGGGCGTTCCCATCGCCCGCCATTTCGTGCCGCCCTCGTAGCGAAAAAATCCTGGTTGATAAAATCCCGTCGCGTACAAATCGCCCTTGAAATTGACCAGTCCGTTGACGCCGTCCAGTCCCAGTAGCTGGCCCAGGTCTTTCCACGTTCCATCCTCTTCGAGCCGAAACACCTTACCGCCAATATGATGCGAGAGGGTTGGCTGCAAGCCGGAGTAATGTAACAATACCCGAGAGACACCCACGTGCAGTTTTCCCTGGAAGCTTGCCATCGAAGTCACTCCGTTGCTTTTCCAGGGCGCTCCCAGATCCTCCCATTCTCCCGTCTTTTTGTAGCGGTAGACGTGGCCTTTGTCATCGTTGGTACGTCCTTCGACCGTTCCGACATACAGACCTCCATCGTGAACCGCCATACAATGGATAAAAATTGATTTACCCGGACGTCCTTCATCACGCCATTTGGCAGATTGTTTGCCATTGTCGATGCCAAACTGGATGTTGCGATAATTGGCCTGGCTGCCGACAACCCCCGCATGGTTAACCAGACTGAGATTGAATCCTTTACGACTGACGGGATCATATTTGCTGATCAAATCTCCCACATTGTCATCCATCTGCTTCGCCGTATTCAGCCACAGCGAAAGGGAGAAATCACCGCTACCCACATCCAGCGACTGACTATGCGGAATTTCGATGAAACTCTTGCGCCCATCAAATTCGGCAGCACCCGCTTTCTTACCATGAACTCCTTGCGCACTGAGATCGACATCATGATTCTTGGCCACATTTTTATTTCCGGAATGGTCCCGCAAATCTCCCTGGAGTTTCCAATGTCCGACGGGCCCGCTTTCCTGTGCGATCAGGCTTGTCGCTGAGCTTATCAGTAACAGGCTGGCCAGTAACATCTTCAGATAAGAGTCGTTTTTGGAATCTCGCAGGTTTCGCATGATTTTTAATACCGCCAGTTGAATGAAACAAAATCAGGAATGCGTAGGATCGCAATGAAGACCTACTATATTAAACAAACACAATCATACTTCCCAGTCTGAATGACCTCATCTCCAGAGTCGGCCTTCTAATGACCACTAGTCTGAAGCATGAGCTGTAATCATTAAGGGCCACACGTTGGAACAGCTACACTCAAGCATTTACTTGCCTCAAAAGGTAAAAGGAAACCCAAAAAGACCGACCATTTCAACCTTCAAGAGAAAATACCTGACCATCCGAAATCCATGATGAAAATCAATCAGACGTGAAATCAAAATCCTCTTACCGCCTGATGAAGGACGCCCCAGTTGATGGCAACTTTTGTGTCCTTGCCCATTTCGAAATACCTGATACACTCAGTTTGTGCCATATTCAAATTTGAAAAAAGGTGTGCAACAGCAAAACCTGTGATCAGTTAGAATCATAAATCAGAGGAACGGTGCAAATGATGGAGGAAATGCAGCAGCCTAAAAGGAGCATCGGTTTGAGATCATCGACTCGGAGAATGTTCCACTGGGAAAAGAGCGCCCGAAAGAACTCTTTACTCGCCATTGGGGTCGAGGCACGGTCAAGCTGCCTAACGATGAGCCTCTGATCGTTCACTCTGCCCATCTCTATCCCGGCCCCGATCCAACGATCCGGCTGAAAGAAATCAGGGCGATGCTGGCATCGATGAAAAAGGACATCGATTCTGGTCGGTCCATGTTGTTGATCGGCGATCTCAATCATGGCCCGGATTCTGAGGAATACCAACTTTGGATTGACGCTGGCTGGATCGACACCTTCGCCAAAGTTGGCAAAGGCAATGGGCTGACGTTCAAAGCAGAAGAACCGAAGTACCGCATCGATTATGTCATGGCAACAGGCCCCATTGCGAAGCAGATCGTGAAATCGAAACCGTTGTTTGAGGGAGCGTTTCGTCTGAATGCCGCCGACGAGAAATCCTTTGCCCTCAGCGATCATCTGCCTCAACTGGCCGTCTTCGGAGGAGAGAACTGAATTCAAGACTTCAGTTAACCCAAACATGCAAGAGAGCCGCCGAGGAGAGTCGAACTCCTGACCTACGCATTACGAATGCGTCGCTCTGCCAACTGAGCTACGGCGGCTTTGTTTTTATCTCTGAGAAACAGGACTCCAAATGGCAGGCAGCGGTTCACTTTTCAGAGAACACATTTTCAATTCTTGCGATTGAGTCGTCTGAGACATCCAACAGCCGTAGCATACTCATTTTTTGTTCTGTTCGAAAGGATACGTTCCCTATTTCATGACTGAAAATATGATTTCCCGGGGCCGAGGATTGCAACATCTGGTAATTTGAATATGCCAACTTGTGATTGCTGAGTCCCTTGTTTTCGAACCCTCATTTTGTGGAAACGATCAGTGTCAACAGAACAATTCTCATTTATGCTTGCCGAATCGGCGCTGGTTAGCCACAATCGAAGCAGAATCAACTTGCCCTGATATACCAGCCGGAGAATAATCCATGCACAAACTGGCATTTACCTTCCTGATGACCGTTTCCGTTCTATTTTGCTCTTCACTCTCTGCTCAAGAGAAGAAACTTGATTTCAAAGGCGTCACCGAAAAACATGTGATGATCCCCATGCGGGATGGTGTCAAACTTTCTGCCTATCTCTATTTCCCCGAAGGGAAGGGGCCTTGGCCTGTTCTGATGGAGCAACGTTACGCTGGCCTGACTGGAAAAGGAACGCGTCTCGCATTTGCCGAAATGGCCTCGCAGGGTTATGTCGTGGCGGGTGTGAACTTTCGCGGGTCGCAAAAATCGGAAGGGAAATGGATTGGGTATCGCGGTTTGCAGTGGGGTGAAAAACAGGATGGATACGACCTCGTCGAGTGGCTGGCCAGGCAACCCTGGTCAACAGGAAAAATTGGAACGTTCGGCAGTTCACAGGCTGGTTATGCTCAGAACTATCTGGCAGTGACGCAACCGCCGCATCTGGTCTGTCAGTTTATGATCGATACCGGCTTGAGTTTGTACCATGAAGGATATTTCATTGGTGGTTGTGCAAAGCCGGAGCGTTTCAAAGGAATGGACGCCGTCTGTCGTGTGCCCGCACATAACCGTGAGCTGATGAAAGAATGGTTTTCGCATCCGGATTATGACGACTACTGGAAAGCAGAAGACTGCACATTACATTTTGACAAGATGAACGTTCCCTGTTTTACCGTCGGCAGCTGGTATGACTATATGTGCGTCGGTTCGGTTCAGAGTTTCATCGGTCGACAACACAAGGGCGGACCGAATTCGCGCGGGAAGCAGAAATTATATGTTGGTCCCTGGTTGCATGGTCGCTTTAATAAAGTCAATAAAGTAGGGGAGATGGTTTATCCCCAGAATGCGAACTTTGACATGATGGCAGAAATGATTCGCTGGTTCGATCATTACTTAAAAGGCGTTGACAATGGTATCGATCGCGATCCCGCCGTTCGTTATTACGCAATGGGAGCCGTCGAAGAAAAGAACGCCCCGGGAAATCAATGGCGGGCGGTAGAAGACTGGCCATTGAAAACAACGGAAACGTCATATTATTTACAACCAGAGGGAAAATTGTCCCTGAATAAGCCTGCAGAGAAAGACGCGTTTTCTCAGATTATTTCTGACCCGTTAAATCCGGATAAAATCGCGGGACGTGGTTTCCCCGGCGCACGCGACGCGCGTGTTGTAGAACAACAGGAAAACGTGTTGACATTCACAACGGAGCCATTGAAAGAAGCTGTGGAGTGGACGGGCAATGTCAAAGCCGACCTGCTGGTTTCTTCATCCGCAAAAGATACCGATTTCATCGTGCGTGTGACGGACGTCTATCCTGATGGGCGATCGATTTTGATTATCGATATGATTCGTCGGGCCCGGTATCGCGATGGTTTTGAGAAGCAGAAGTTCATGGAACCTGACACGGTGTATCAAGTGCCTTTCAATATTGGCTGGTTAAGCCAGGTATTTAATAAAGGACACCGCATTCGTGTGACGGTGGCTTCCACGGGCGCACCATTTTATGAACCGAATCCGAATACCGGAGAACCCATCACCATTGAATTTCCTGAAAAAGTCGTTGTCGCAAAAAATAAAATTCATCATGGCGCCGTCAATGCTTCTCGTATTCTGGCACCAGTCAAAAAATGAAATGCGGTCTGAAAAAAACGGCAAATCAATCACATCATATTTAACGTACAGATGAATGGTGAAAATGATGAATCAGAATGACAATAATCGACGACAGTTTTTAACAGGAACCATCGGCGCTGCGTTAGCGGCAGGGATGAGTCAGACGGTAGAGGCAAAGGAAGCGAATGCCAAACAGGAATTTTACGAACTGCGAACCTATCGAATCCCTGATGCCTCGAAACAGACGATTGTTTCGAATTATCTGGAACGGGCACTCTTGCCGGCATTGAAGCGAATGGGAATCACGCGCGTTGGTGTCTTCAAGGAAACGGATGGCAAAGGCGATCACTCGTTGTACGTCCTGATTCCATTCACTTCCCTCGAACAATTTTCGAGTATGAATGATGTTCTGGAAAAAGATACCCGCTATCACAAAGCGGCGAAATCCTATTTCGCACAGCCTGAAAAATCACCCGCTTATAGCCGGATTGAAAGTCGGCTGATGAAAGCGTTTCAGGGGATGCCTGTTTTAGAAACACCTCCCGGGAAGTCGCCACATCTGTTCGAGTTGCGGACTTATGAAAGCCACAATGAAAATCTGGCCCGGCTGAAAGTGGATATGTTCAATCAGGGAGAAATCGACATCATGCGCGATGTCAAACTGGGGCCGGTTTTTTCGGTGAGATGTTAATTGGCGATGATGTCCCCAATTTGACTTATATGCTTTCAGCCCCGGATCAGAGTGCGCACAAAGAACACTGGGATGCCTTTCGTGCTCATCCTGACTGGAATCGCATGAAAAAAATGGAGAAATACAAAGGGACGGTATCGAAGATCAGGAACTGGTATCTGGTGCCCTTGCCTTATTCAGAGATTCAATAGTCCTGATCCCGCCCGGATCGAAACCCGGCTTCGTCCAGAAATGGCGTGGTCAGCTCACAGATACCAACTGGCATTGTCCATATGAAAACCAGAAATTTTGGAACATATTGGAAAAGTCAGGTGACACAGCAGTTATATCCAGCAAGGGACGTAATTTGTCGTAAGTCATTGTTATACTGAATGATAGAACGTCACAAACACCTGATTTTTGTTTTAGGAGTGTTAAAGAGTAGCGAGGAGGGGTGAATGAATCGACGCCGAATCCAGAATTATCTCAAAAGGACGTTAGATTCTGCCTCGGATTCCGTCTATTCTAGTGCATGTGAGCCAGTTCTGCTGTTTGAGGAGTTCAACAGCAAAGACTCTCCAATAAACTTTGATATTCCCTCTTCAAACGTATTGGAATTTGCATGCCGGATAAGCAGGCCAATTTGTGGTCGGCAGAAATTGAGGCGGTCTATTTACGAGAAGGTCGAGAGATCTGGGCATTACTGTATGCTCAATGCTCTGATTCGGATCGTGCGTATGACGCGCTGCAGGAAGCATTTGTACGTTTACAAAATCAAGAAATACAGTCAATTCGAAATATCCGGGCCTGGGTTTTGACAGTTGCTCAAAACTGGCTGCGTGACTTTGCCCGTCGGCAAAACCATGCAGCAAAGTCGGCCGATTTTTTGGACAATATGGTAGGTAAGTCTTCAGATCCATCGGAAGATCTGGAGAAAACAGAAAAAAACAGCCAAATTCGGCAATCACTTCAACAACTTCGAACTGAGGATCGCGAGGTTCTGGTTCTTCGATATGCACTAGGATGGTCATCGAAACGAATGTCAGTAGCGCTCCAACACATCTACATCTGCTATTGATATGAGGCTTTCTCGAGCGAGAAAGCGTCTGTGTGACGAGTTGGAGAAAGTGGGGATTGATCATGAAACCGTATGACACATCTGGGATGCTCGACAATGATGATGAGCTGGAAGGTGTTTTGCGCGACTTCTTCCAACAGGAAATGCCGCCGGAATTACTGGAGCTTTCAGACATCTCCGACGAAGAGTATGAAAGCCGGTTTCATCAGGTTCCCAGACCGGTAATGGCAGCACCCGAACCAATGCGTGCAAAACGGTTCAAACTGAGCCGTCTGGCAGCAGGTCTTTGTGCCTGTCTGGTCCTTGCAATTATCGTTTTTACTCAATTTCAGCCTGCCGGTAATGTGCCAGTGGCGAACAACAATATTGTTCAACCGGAACAAACTCAGCCACCGGAACCGGGTCAGGATCACGTTTACCGTGATTCAAATATGATCAAATCTGAAACACTCATCGCCGTCGATCATGGAAACAAGTCACAAGAGATGCCTCATCAGGTGGCGAAAGAGGTTGAAGAATCCATCGATATTACTCTGTTCAATACTGACCAGGGACCAATTGAACAAAGAACAGAAATTTCCTGGACGAACATTACAGTTCAGCATCCAGAAACCGGCATGAACGTGCAAATGTCAATGCCGGAACTGACAATCGATTTTATACCTGTTAATAAAGCCGGCATCTCCTTGATCAAGGATGAAAAGATTGAGGGTCGCCGTCAACGTTGATCCAGGTTGTAAGATCAAGACCATACGCGGATAAGTAGGAATAAATATAATACGGGCCTCAAAACACTGTTTCTGATACCAGAATCAGCACTGATTTTTGGAACCAGAATGTTTTGAATCATTACCAGGGTAACATAATGAAGAATTTTCAAAGGTTCTTTCTGAGTAGTCTCGTTTTTTCATTATTGGCAGCACACCTGTCTTTTGCAGATGAGAATCCGCTGCAGGCCAGAAAACCCGGGCAGCCTGAAGCCAAAACGGTTCCGACTTCGCCATCGAAAACCAGTGCGAACCCGAATTTAGTTCCTAAAAATAAACCAGTGCGCTATCGAGTTACGAGCGAGCCGACGGGTGTTGCCCACATGCGGAATTATGTCGGCATCGTCACTGAACCGGTACCGGCATCTCTGGCTGCGCAACTAAGTACAATGTTGAAATCGGGACAAGGTGTCGGCGTTAAACATGTGCTGAGCGGATCTCCAGCGGAACAGGCTGGAATTAAAATATTTGACGTTCTCACGACCTATAATGGAAAAGCGATTACCTCTTCCGACGTGTTAAGAAAATTTGTTCTGGGTACTTCCAAAGGCAGTACTGTCAATTTTGGTGTCATTCGCAGTTCTCAGCAGAAGACGATTGAAGTTACGTTAACTCAAAAACTTTATCGCCATTATAAATTCTCAGTCAAACCGGTTGGGAAAAATCAGAACCTGAAAAATCAGGGTCCGAATAAATCGAAAAGTGATGAGCCAGAACAAGAGGGTCCGATTGCTGTTCGTTCGACCGAATCAGATCCCCTGGGACGAAAGACGCCTCTTGGTTTCAGTCACATTCCCGTAACAACAACACATAATCTCTGTTTGCTCTACGTGGGAAATGCAAAAACAGGTCATTCGGTCAAAGTCAGCTACCAGGATCCTGAAGAACGGATACAAACACATCATTTTAAAGGGAATCCAAAAGAAATCCGACATCAAATCATTGATTTACCAGATCACGTGCAAATGATGATCAATGAACGTTTAAAAGAATTACAAATGGCATTGAAGGGAAAAGGCAGCTTTCGATTCCAGGTCAAAGGACATATGCAAGGCAAAAACCGTTTTGTTCGTGTCTTCCTGAGTCGACCAACAAAAGACAGATCCGTCAGGATGGTAGAACTGGATCAACATATTGGTACCCGTCCCGCATTGAATGTGAACCAGATCCTGGGGAACCAGGTCTTCACGAAAGAGATGAATCAGCTTACACCGGATATCCAGGGACGGATCAGAGCCACACTGCAACGAATCCGTGTTAATTCACCTCAGGTCAGGGTGGATAACCCCATTTAGCATGGAATCGTAAATTTGCCAAAGAAGAAAAAAGCAGCTGTCACCGGCCTGGAGACAGCTGCTTTTTTTATTTTCATCTTGATGTTGTCGACGCTCGCAAGTTCTTATGAATCTTATAAAAAACCACGTCGACGCTGGCTGCTATACCGCTGCAGCGAATCTTCGATAATGGGAAACGCAGACGCTGCTGCCTGAAATTCTTCTACTTCTACTGTTTTCCCTTCGAGCATTTTATAATCCTGAAAGAATCGTCGTAACATTGCCAGACGATGTGGCGGAAGTTCTGAAGCTTCCGTAAAGGGATTATATTCCGGGTCATTCACAGCAACTGCCAGAATTTTATGATCTGGTTTACCAGAGTCGATCATCGTCATCACGCCGATGGCACGTGCCGAAACGAGGGTCAATGGATCAACGGGTTCCTGGCAGAGTACAAGTACATCCAGGGGATCGTCATCCTCTGCCAGTGTCTGAGGTATAAAACCATAGTTGGCGGGATAGTGAACTGCCGAATAAAGCATACGATCCAGCTTAAGCAGGCCCGTCCCTTTATCCAATTCATATTTCACTTTGGAAAATGTGGGAATTTCAATCACGGCAGTGAATTCCCGAGGCAGATTTTGCCCGGGAGTCACATCATGCCAACAATGAGTCACAAACTTGCTCCTGTTTGATAATAATAATAAAACCTGGAAGTTACCGGGTTCATTAAGTCAGTTTACTTTGAATAATTCCACTTTAAAATGCAATGTGGCGCCGCCAGGAATGACTGGGGGGGAACCTTGGTCACCGTATCCTAACTCGGAAGGAATAATCAGCTCGATTTCCCCACCTTCACCAACAAGTTGCAATCCTTCCGTCCAGCCTGGAATGACACCTCCTAAAGGAAAGGAAATGGTTTCTCCTCGTTTGTAGGAGCTGTCAAATTCGGTACCATCTTCGAGAGTACCTCGATAATGAACAGTCACACTATCCTGAGGTCCCGGTTTTTTGTCGCTGCCTGCACGAACAATACGGTATTTTAATCCAGATGCTGTAGTTGAGTAGCCAGGCTCACTTTCGTCGCTCACGTTCTTTTCCGTTTCTTTTTGAGAGTTATTTGGACTGGGGTTATTGGCCTCTGGTGGCGCAGGATCTGATTGAGCACCCTGCCTGATGGTTTCACCGCAACCAGTCATTGTGAGACTGATTCCAACACAGAGCGTAAAAATCTGATTTTTAGTCATTGGCATTTTACCTTCAACCGGGAGAAAATAATTACACTGAAATTCTATTCACAGAATGGAATTTGATCGATACCATAACCCATAAACGTTTGAGTTGCACCACCCAGGTAACCACCTTTTCCTGACTTCAGAAAAAGAGTGCAAATCCAGTGGTTACTATACTCCTGGTCTTCTCATTTCCAGACAAAATCTGTATTTCATACCGTCAGCGTGTCATACAAGCAGTTTAACAAAGAGAAAATCTTACTTAAATACATACTATTAAATGAAGTTCGATTGAAATGACAGACACTGTTAACATACGTTCCGCGAAGCAAGATGATATTGAGAAACTGGCCGAATTTATCGTCCCCTTCGTAGAACAAAAGAAAATACTGCCTCGCACATCTGAAGAGTTGGATGAACTGGTTGAAACGGGCTTTGTCGCAGTGGAAAATGAGGAAATTATTGGTTTTGCCTCACTGGAAATCTACTCGCGAAAAATGGCAGAAATCCGCAGTCTGGTTGTAGCAGAACATCGGCAAGGAAGCGGAATCGGCAAGAAACTGGTAGCCGCCTGTGTCGAAAGGGCACATCAGCGGGATATCCTGGAAGTGATGGTAATCACTTCCTCGGATGTGTTTTTTCAAAGTTGCGGATTTGATTTTACCTTGCCTGGAGAAAAAAAGGCTTTGTTCATTCAACCTGGTTTGCATGAGTAGCCGTTTTATTTTTTGACAATGGTCGCTTTCGTAATGTAATCCAAACGCGGAAATTCGCGTTTCAGATACGGGTTTCCTTCAGACTGAATCCGCGATTGTGAAGGACCTCGTCCCGAAGGGGCACCTTCTCCATATCCCGAATAAAGTGCATCTACGACTTTCATTCCTGTTTTTGAAACGGTTCCGAATGGTGCAAAACCAAATTCGTCCAGTCGGCGATTATCACCGAAATTAATAAAGATCTGAGTGGTCCTCGAATTCGGTGCACCTGTTTTGGCAAATGAAACATAACCGCGAAGATTGGATTTCTTGACTGCGTCATCCTGGATCGTCTGGTCACGCCAGCCTCTCTGTACTTCAGGATCTCCATTAATACCCACTTGTGCCATGAAGTCATCAATCACGCGAAAAAAGGCGCAATCGTTATAAAATCCAGCATTCACCAGCCTGTAAAAATGATCCGCCCCCGTGGGACACCAGCTGCGGGTCACATCGATATAAAACGTCCCTTTGGTCGTTTCCATTTTCACGCGATATGATTCTGGGGCGGCGGCTTGAACTTCTGCCTGAGATCCCAGCAAAATCGAAAATGCGATGCAGCATCCGGTGATCATAAAAGTCTTGATAGAATTCACGCCAGTCATTCCTTTAATGCTTTCACTGAAACGATTACTTTAACCAACACAGAAGTTAGTTTAATTGATTCTCAGTACTCGTAACAAGAGTAATTCAAGCAGCCAGAACAGAGGATGGAAGCTGACTTTTGGCTGGACGTAAAAAAAGCCGCCGCGAATCAGGGGGGGAGAATTCGCGACGGCCAGAGCCCGGGGCTGCTGACGATCAGCCCCTCTGCAGATCCCGCGATCTGCAATTTCCTTAAACAGTCAAGAGAAAACCCTCTCGACTGTTAGTACCCGAGGAGCGCTTCCTCCTCTTCTTCCTGAATAATAATTCGAGGTGTGACCATCATCATCAGACTTTCTGTCTCACGTCCAACACCCGTATTCTTGAACAGGCGGCTGACATAAGGAAGTTTATTCAGAATTGGCACACCAGCCATACTACGTCCTTCGCGGAGTCGTTTGACACCACCCAGGAGCACAGTACCACCGTCTGGCACACTCACGGTTGTGGTTACGGTCACCTGTTCTACAACAGGCTGCTGAATGGTTGTCGTACCCAGGCCACCACCCTGCTGGCCCTGCTGACCTTGCTGGCCCTGCTGACCCTGCTGACCCTGCTGGCCACCACCTTGACCACCTTGACCACCGATACCACCGATACCGCCGAGTCCTGCACCGACACCATTTCCAAAGTTTCCACCTCCTTGCTGACCAAGTCCACCCTGTTGACCTTGCTGGCCTTGCTGACCCTGCTGGCCTTGCTGACCACCTGCTCCACCACCCTGGAAGGAGAAGGTAAACACGTCTGTCACATTGGTGAAGTTGGGATTAACGGAAAGTCGAACATAACGCCGGTCTGCAGAGATCACAGCAGACACTGTCAGTGAGACACCTTCAGGTATGTTGGCGATAACAGGAGTAAACCCGACTGAGAATTCACCAACCGTTGGAACCAGACTGACGACAAAGGGACGTGATACATTACTTGTCACAAAAGCAACCTGACCGTTGAACAATGTCACTTTGGGAGCAAACATCAGGTTCGATCGTTCATCTGCCTGAGCAGCATTGATGAAGAAGAAGGCTTCGATGTCACTCAGGATTGCTAAACCAACGTTGACACCAGCGTTCGCATTAAAGCTTCCAAATTCAGGGACACCGATTTCAAATGAACCCTGTCTAAACTGAACATCAAGATCGGGAGTAAACGATTCTGGTGAACTCAAACCGGCGATCGTCCCCTTCTTGGGCCAGTTATCAAAGTTAAGTAAGGTTCGCGTTGGCGGGTCACTAAAGGGAGCGACTCCCGGACCTCCGGTTTGCCCGGATCCCGTTTGCCCCTGCTGGCCCTGCTGACCCTGCTGGCCCTGCTGGCCACCACCTTGACCATTCTGGTTTCCAGTTGAGTTAAGATTGACCTGACCGAAGGAGGGAACTGCGTTCCCGGTGTTATCAATCGTTGGGCCGCCAACCGTATCATTCACGTTGAAGTCAAAGTCGACACCAATACGTTCGAAGAATCGGTCAGAGACAGTCACAAAGCGAACTTCAATTGTTACCTGAAGATCCTGCAATCTTCTTAACTGTTCCAGGAGATTCGCAATTTCGTCATGCACCTTTTGCGTCTGACGAATCACAAGACTTAATGTTGTTTCAAATGGTCGCACACTGCCTGCTCCACCAATTTCTTCCCAGGAATCGGGTTCGACGGTCGAGACAATCAGTTCCGTCAGCGAATCGAAGTCAATGTTCGAACCACCGCCGGCTACTTGAGATGTTGCACCATTGTTACTGTAGGGATTAAATCCCGCTCCTGATCCCATCATCGGATCAGCTACCTGAAAGTTTCCGGGTGTCGCCTGATTTCCACCAAAACTGCCCCCATAGCCAATGGCACCCATCTGGCTGTACGGATTATTCCCCAGACTTCCGCTGGCAGCAAAGTTCGGGATAGGCACTACAAGGTCTGCTACCGGATAGGTTTCTGTATTGAGCGTTCCCTGTTGACGAATCCGACTGGTGATTTTCAGAACTTCATTATCGATGGTGTAAGACAGATTCAATGGTTCAAGCAGAAGGTTTAATGCACTCCGAAGTTTAATGCCATTCACATTGATTGTGACTTCCGCATCCGAAGTAACACCCTCTTCTTCCATACCCAGTCGATCCAGGAAAATGTTGATGCTGGTTAATGCCTGAATATTGCTCATGACACTGGCCAACGACTCATTTTCGAATTGCAGATTGACAGGACGATCCAGGCTCTCTTCTATCTGGATTTCACGTTCTGTTTTCTGGGTATGATTTTTGACATGATATTTACTCACGACGTTTCGTTAATTCTGACCATTCCTTGGCATCATGACCAAACTTAATGTCAGGTGTGTAACCATCTGCCAGTGCAGTTTCTACATCGTTCAGCTGATTCCAGACATTGTTTTCTTTTCGATCACGCATCGCATTATTTTCAAAATCGCGTCGAATGAATTTTATTTTCCACCGCAGCGTCGTTGTGACAGGGTTCTGTGGATCAAGATCCACCGCCTGTTTGGCAATCACTTCTGCTTCGGCAAAGCGACGCTGATCAACCAGCTTGTTAAACTCTTTAACCAGATCCGCGATTTCCTGTTCAACACGGATTCTCGTTTTAATATCTTGATCAATATGTTCTTCAACTTCTTTGTTGTGTTTCTTTAATGCTTCAAGAGGAGCAACCTGATTACGAAAGGCATCAATCGATTCACGTGTTCGCTGCAGGGAACCGATGAGTGTGGCCGTCGATTTTTGGTCGAGACTGGAACTCTCCACTTTCGACATTGTCTGATCAATCACTTCCAGAGCATCCGTCGGAGCAGATTCTCGCATCCGTTCTGCTTTGAAGATGGCATTCAATACTTCAGATCGCAGTCGACTGAATTGAATAGCCTGCTTCTGTTGAACCAGATCGATGGTACTGGGTTCATTCCCGTCAGTTGCCAGGTCGGAAGTGGTATTCTGATTTTTGACCAGTCGGATCTTATCAGCCCGCGAGGGGGCTAATTCTCGGACAGCATCCTGTAATTGCTGTGCGCGATGCTTATCGAGTTTTTCCCCAGACTGGTATGCTGCCAGGAATGATTGATAAGCGGCTCCACGATCACCTTCGGATAGACGTTGCATACCCAGGTTGTAGAGTTCCAGAGCAGAAGCACCGGGATGAATCACAGCAATCTCGCTTGCAGTGTTGTTATTCATACGAGCCACGCGGCTGGAATTGTCAGCCACTTTTGTTTCCAGATCACGCAAGATCGCTTGCGGACTGTCTTCGCCAGGCCTGAAAGTGACACCGACTTTGAGTGCTTCCTCAGCATTCACACGGGCAGAGTCAATTCGACCCGCTTTGAGATCTGTTCTCGCCTGTGCGATCAGTTTTTGTGAGAACTGTTTTTTACGTTCATTTTCCGCCGCATAGAGCTGTTCCTGTGAAAGACCACCAGGCTGGCCGGCCATTTTACGAATGTCAGCTAATACCTGCTCCGGTCGATCTTCGAACAGTGAATAGGCAGTATCTACTTTTTGTGCCGCTTCGGCTTTTTGACGTGCTTGTTCTACGCTTCCACCAGCCAGGTCTTTACGGGCATCAGCAATCAGCTTGCGAGCCAGTTTTGCATTGGAAATTTTATCGCTTTTTGCCTTTGATGTTCCGGGATTCAGTCGGGACTCTGAGCTGGTACCAACGCGTTCGATAAAGGCAGCCGGAGATTCATTTTCAGGTGAAAATTGAACATTGAGCGTATTTGCCAGTTTCTGGGCATTTGAGGCAAGCATCAGGGCCTCGTCTTTGTTCCCCTTCTGCAAAGCAAACTCTGCCTGTTTCATTAAACGATTAATGCGAGGACGAACCGCATCCTGATTCTGCTGTAACCCTTTGTTACCAGAACTGATTGCAGCTTCATCTGAAATCCGGTCGATGGCAGCGAGTACCAGTTCAGGACGGTCATCAAACAGATCGTAAGAAACCTGCATTTTCCGAACTTGCTGTACTTTCTTTCGGGCGTTATCAAAGTCGCGTTTTTTAATATCCAACCGAGCCAGACGTAACAGTTCTGATGCCTGCACTTTGGCTGGACCTTTAGGAAGAACAACGACTGAGGAATTCGTGTCGTCCGGCTGCGTTCTTGTCAGCGCCAGATTTTGTGATTGAGCACGTTGAATTTCTTCAAGTAACAGCTCAGGCTGTTCATCAAACAGACGATAGGCAACATCCAGCTTACTGGCTTGAAGAGTAAGCTGACGGGCCGAATCGAAACGTCCTGACTGCAGCTCAAAGCGTGCCTGTTTTAAGAGCTGGGTCGCTTTGGTTTTATCTGAAGAACTGGCTGGTGCCTGAGCAATTGAATTGGAACGCTCGGATTGTCCGGCAAAAATCTTCGCACCGGTTTTTCTTTCAATTTCTGTCAGAATATGCTGAGGCCGTTCATCAAAAAGTTCATAAGCGACATCATACCCCTGAGCCTGAATGGCAAGCGTGCGGGCGTCCGCATAATCTCCGTTGTTTAATGCCTGTCGCGCTTGTTTCAGAAGCACGGTAGCCTGTTCTTTTTCTGTTAATTTTACAGTTTGACTTCCGTCGAAGGGATTGGCTGACTGATTTGCAAAGGGATTCTCATTTGTTGACTCTTTGGCATTGGCAACTTGTACCACGCGCGAATCGTTTGTAGAAAATCCACCAGCCTGCTGGATCGAGGTATTTTTTTGGTTCCGCTGTTCCGCACGCGCGATCAAGGCCAGAACATGTTCTGGTCGTTCGTCAAAGGGACCGTATTCCAGACGCATGGATGCTGCCTGCCCTGCTTTCTGACGCGCCTTCGCAAACTCCTGCAGTTTTATGTCTTCGCGAGCAGACTGCAGTAATTTTCGAGCAAGCTGCTTCTTTTCCTGAGTCGTTTTTCCATTTGCAACAGAGGTACTTGTGGAAAAATCGTTCTCGGCAACAGGAGACTGGGCCCGAACAATTCGTTTTTTCTGAGGTGCAGCAGCTCGCATTCGAGCGCGACCAAGATACTCGTTCATCTTGCGAAATTCCGCAGATGACAATTGTCCTGGAGAGACCGAAGCTTTTTCTAAAGCTTCTACTGCTTCACTGAATTGTCCTCTCTCGTAATAATGAGTCCCGCGACTCAAATAATAACGAGCTGAACGTTGTTGGCGTTCAGAATTCGGCCGGCCGGTCTTTTCAACGTCAGCAGCGACCTTCCTGGTCGTGTTGCTAAAATCAGCCAGCCACATCGACGCAGCGATGAGCGTCGTACAGGCTAGTACTCCAAATGCCTTGCTCAATGTAGGTCCCTCCTTCAAGCCAGAACACCAACTTTGATTATGTTTTCTTTGAGGAGTCATCATGACTTCCAACTCGCTATCTAGTATAGGTAGGAATTTTAGTTCGAAATCCAGATGTAATGCCATACGAGTTTTGCATGAGGTATCAGGATTTAGAAAACGAAATGTTATTGAATGTTTGCCCGCAGGCAAAATTTAATAGATGATTGTGAGAGATATGATTTTTCGAGAATTGAGAGAAGTGTGTGCGGTTAATAACTGATAAGTTGACTTCAGGTCAATATGGTTATGACAATTTTTTCAAAATAATTTGCATAGTTTTCAAAAAACATGTTTTGACTGTATTTCACGTGTTAACTCTTACTTTAAAAAACAGTTTGTACTGTTACTTCGCTGCTGATTTTGTAGATTCTGCATAATCATGTTCGATTTCAAACATCGATTCGATGACGGCTTTCTCATACAGACTGCTGAGCATTTCCTTTGTCGCTTTCATACGAGACTCGGTAATCATCGCCTGTTCCAGTTTTCCCTGGACATCTGCAAACGGGATATGGCCTGCCTCTTTGCGACCGTTGACTTTGATGATCTGAAAAGAATTTGCTGTTTCAAACACCTGGCTGACCTGGTTCACAGGCAACTCAAACAACCCCTTTTCAATTTCGGGTTCGGCCAGACTTCCTCGACGTGTCCACCCCCATTGACCATTCTTTTCGGCTCGGGTTCCATCAGAATACTGTTTGGCCAGTTCACCAAAATCTTCGCCAGCCTGAAGCTTGTGGATCAGTTCATCCAGGACACCAACAGCTTTGTCCTTGCCTCCATGCTTCTTATATGAAATTCTGATCCGCTGCCAGCGAACTTTGGCAGGTACTTCATATTCCTTAATATTGGCCTTATAACGTGCCAGCACCTCTTCACGGCTGAAATCGTTGGTTGCTTTTGCTTTGACAGCCATGAACTGCATTGCAGACTGCTGTTTCATGAAGAGTTCTTTTTCAAAATAGAGTGAACGCCCCTGTTTATTCAGTTTCTCTTCCAGTTCCTGTGCAGAATTGACTTTCAATTGCTGTTGCAGCTCTGGAATCCGCTCTTGCTCAAATGCTTTATCCAAATGTTCCTGCAACATTGTCAAGTTTTCTTTTTTCAGCGTACTTTTCATTTCATGAATCAATAACTGACGCTCAATGTGCCCCTTCAGATCACGTTTAACCAGGGCGCGCCGTAATTTTTTGTATTCTTCAGGAGGCATGCGTTGCTCTGCCTGCTTTAGCTGAAAATCATAAACGCCGATGATATCAGACACAAAAAGCGGAGTTCCATTAACCATCGCAACCACAGTGCTGTCTTCCAGCATTTCTTCCGAATCGGCTAATGTTGAATTGGAGACCGTTCTGATCGTCGATGCAGCCTGGGAATTCCCCGTTTCGAAGGGATTATCAGAATCTTCCATTTCACCTTCGAGAATTGTTTTTCTGTCGGATGTATTCGCAGCGAGATCAGCGTGCTTTAATTTTTGTTGTTTTAAAGCCGATTCCAGGCGCGGCGGTGGCGGCCCTAACACGGGATTGTCTACCTTGGGAGTAGTTTCACAACCACACATGCTAATCAAAACAACAATCAAAATATAGACTTGCGCATAGCGCATCAAGAGCATCCTGCAGTTGATGAATAATTGATTTTTCCGGAGAAATTGAGAGACACTAAAAAACAAGATCCCGTAATAAGTCGGATTTACAAGGAATTGTAAGGAAGGGAACAGACTATTACTTTCTCTATGACACCCGCTGAAGTAATTCGGAGTTGAAATTCAACCTGGTTTATGAACCACTCAAGATGATGGAGCAAGATTATAAGCAGGATCAAAAGTTTGTTGCAATACCGATTTGAGCTCTACCGTGACCGTCTCAATATTGACTGTTGAATTTGCAAAAGGAATATAAGCCGATTTATCATCAACGATGCGAATCGAGACTCGGTTTTGATTGCTCCGGGTAAGAGCAAGTATATGATTCTTATCACGATATCCCAAAACGGCAAAGTCGTCTTCGAGTCGAATGCTGTCAACTTGCCATTGTTGGGCCAGAATTTGTAATTCTTTCAAAATGATCAAATTCTGCGCTGCATTCGGGATATTTCCGAACCGATCCTGGATCTCTTCTTCCAATGTTGACAGTTCATCCAGAGAACGAACCGCTGACAGTTTGCGATAAATTTCAATTTTAATTCTGCCGGGAGGAATATAATCCGAAGGAAAATACGCAGTGCAGGGCAAATCGATGGCAACATGATGATGCTCCCGAACAGGTTCATTTTTCAGTTTTTTGCAGGCATGTTCGAGTAGTTGACAATAGAGTTCATAGCCGACTGCTGCAATATGCCCACTCTGTTCCGTTCCCAGAATATTGCCCGCACCTCGGATTTCCAGATCGCGCATGGCAATTTTAAATCCAGCACCAAGTTCACTGTATTCTTCGATCGCCTTTAACCTCTTGGTTGCAACGGGCGTCAAAATTTGTCCATCTCGCAATAACAGATAACAATAAGCGCGGTGATGTGATCGTCCGACACGCCCTCGCAGTTGATGCAGATCAGATAACCCATGATTACCCGCATCGTGAATGAAAATCGTATTTGCGTTGGGTATATCAAGCCCGCTTTCGATGATTGTCGTACACACAAAGATATCGTTTTTCCCAGAAACAAAATCGAGCATGGCCGCTTCAAGTTCTGATTCTTTCATCTGACCGTGTCCGATTCCGATATTGGCTTCGGGAACAATCTGTTGAATTCGATCCGCATAGCTCTGCAAATCGTGAACGCGATTATGTACGAAATAAACCTGTCCGTTTCGATTCAATTCTCGAACCATTGCATGTCGAATCAATTCCGGATCAAAGCGTGTGATTCTCGTTTCAATGGGAACACGGTCACGGGGGGCGGTTGTCAAATTAGAAATATCGCGTATCCCTAATAACGACATGTGTAACGTCCGTGGTACAGGTGTCGCACTGAGTGTCAGCACGTCAATCTGTAATCGTAGATGTTTCAGCATTTCTTTCGCGTCCACACCGAACCGTTGTTCTTCATCAATTACCAGAAGTCCTAAATCCTTGAACTTGATGTCTTTCTGAATTAACCGATGCGTTCCAATGACGAGGTCCACACTTCCTGTGGCCATTCCCTCAAGTATGCCCCGTTGCTCAGATTTTGTTTTGAATCGAGACAAACCTTCAATTGCGATCGGGTAATCAGCCATGCGCTCTCGAAAAGTTCGCGTATGCTGTTCTGCTAAAACGGTCGTGGGAACCAGAACTGCAACCTGCTTACCAGCATCAATGGCTTTAAAAGCAGCGCGAACGGCAACTTCGGTTTTGCCATAACCCACATCTCCACAGATCAGGCGATCCATAGGCTGAGGCCGCTCCATATCAAGCCGCACATCATTTATCGCATGCAACTGATCCGGAGTTTCGGTGTAGGGGAACGATGCTTCAAATTCTTTTTGCCAATGACTGTCAGGAGGATACGAGAT
>CALOEF010000039.1:110000-189961 GCA_942492165.1 uncultured Planctomycetaceae bacterium | reverse complement strand
ATTACACCTTTCTCAATGAAAACCTGGCTACGATCCATGGCCTGGAAAAAAAGGTCACCGGCCCCGAGATGCGCAAGGTCAAACTGACCGATGACAATCGCGGCGGGATTCTGGGAATGCCGGGCGTTCTGGCGACGACCTCGTTCCCCAACCGCACCAGTCCCGTCAAACGCGGCGTATGGGTGCTGGAACAAGTGCTTGGAGACCATATTCCCCTCCGCGCCCGCCCAACGTTCCGGCCCTGGAGAAACAGGATCAAAAACAGTCGCGAACCTGACCCTGCGCGAGCGCACCGAACTGCATCGCACGGACGCCGTTTGCGCCAACTGCCACAAAATCCTCGACCCCATCGGGTTCGGCCTGGAGAACTTCGATGCCATCGGGCGCTGGCGTGATCAGGACGATACCGGAGGCCCGATCGATGCGGCGGGCGAACTTCCCGGCGGCGAGCATTTCAGCTCCCCCAAAGAACTGAAAGCCATCATCGCCGCACGGGAGGGTGACCTCGCGCGCAACTTGACAGAGAAAATTCTGGCCTATGCCTTATGCCGCCACTGGAAGGCTATGACGAAATCGTGGTGGATCAGCTGATGGAAACTATCGAGAATGACGGCTACCGGATACAGACCCTCATTGCTGAAATCGTCACCAGCTATCCCTTCACGCATCGTCGCATCCACGAGACAAATCGCAGGCCGTCTCAACATACTCCCCATGAGAAATAACTTCCGCAATCAATCGTCGCACCTGCCTGAAAGGCCTCGGAGCCGCCCTGGCCCTGCCTCTTTTGGAAGTCATGGGTTGGGCCGAAGCCAGCGAGGGAAACGCGTTCAAACCGCCGGTCCGAATGGGGTTCATGTATATGCCGCACGGCGTGATCATGGATCAGTTCTGGCCCAAAGATCCCGAGACGTTTCTGTCCTCACCTCCACCGGCCCTGGAATCACTGCGGCCGGTGCTCGACCAGTGTCTGCTGATGAAGGGCATCTCCGGCGTATCCAACGGTCCCTTTCAACGGCGCACCGCACGCACTCGAACTCTCGACGTGGCTCACCGCGGCATTACCCGATCCGGATAAGCGGGACGAGATCAGCATCTCCATCTCCGCCGACCAGATTGCCGCGAATTCGCTGGGCGCGTTTACTGCACTGCCTTCACTGGAACTGGCCACGATGCCGCAGACGCACAAGGAAAACCAGGAGGGACTGAACGAGGCCTATTATTCCCACTGCAGCTTCCGCTCGCCGACCCAGGCGGTTCCTGCCGAGACCAATCCCCGCAACGTGCTGAACCGTCTGTTTAACAAGAAAGAACAGGGCGGCGGACTGGCAGCAAGCGGGATGAGCAGTTTAGACCGCAGCATGCTGGACCTGGTGATCGGCGGCGCCCGCGATCTGCGTCGCACCCTGTCAGACCGACCAGCACAAGCTGGACGAATATCTGGACAGCGTTCGCTCGGTGGAACGACGGATTGCCGCCATCGAAATCCGCCAGAAAGAGGCGGCCCTGGAGAAGGCGGGAGTCAGCCCCAGTCGCAATCGCAAGACCGACTCTCCGCCCATCGAGATCAAGATTCCCGAGGGAGACAAACGCAGCGAGTACATGCAGGTGATGTGCGACCTCAACGTGCTGGCGTTCCAGACCGACACGACCCGCGTCTGCACCTACATCGGCTCAACGCCGAACGGCGTCTCCTATCCGGAACTCGGTTTCAACGACCAGCACCACTCCCAGACCCACCACAACAACGACCCGGAGAAGGTCGCGAAGGTGGCCGCGATCACGAAATTCAACATCGACCAGTTTGCCTACATGGTCAACAAGATGGCCGGCCTGCGGGAAGGCGACGGCACGCTGCTCGACAACTGCATCATGATGTGGGGCTCGGGCCTGGAGGACGGCGACAGGCACAGCCGGGCCAACCTGCCCTTCATCCTCGCGGGCAGCGGAGGCGGTTCGATCAACACGGGACGCTTCCTGCCCGATTTGAAGGGCAATCAGGGTGACCTGCTCACCACCCTGCTGACGCGCCGGCATTCCACTGGACCGCCCCGTTGGGATCGCAACCAAACAGATTGCAGAGATCCCCGCCAGATCCTGAAATCGTTAACGGCTGCAATGCAGGAAGCGGTTTATCTGATATGTGATGCCTGATGGACATCAGGGCTTCATTCTCAACTGCCCCAGAATCCTGATTATTATATTACGTTCCGATTAAGGTTATCTCTCCCCTCGTCTCTTGATCGAGTTTTCCCGATGTCCTCAGACTGTAACTGGGTGAGGCGAAGGCTCGGGCTGGAAGACGTCAAAGTTGTGAATAATCCACACGAATTAGACTCCGGGAGGCGTTGTCATTATAATCGGGAAGGTGGCGAAGCGGGATCGGTCTCCGGGCTCCAACCCACATGGGAAATCCCGGTGAAGCGATGTCAATGAACGCAACATCCGGTTCCGCTCTCGCACATTCTCAACCAAGACGAAAAGAACAACAGCCATGCGAATCCAACGTCGCCTCATCTTCACAAGCCTTTGCCTCGCATTTGTTTCGCTCGGACTAACCAACGCCGCGATGTCGGACGAGCCGACGTTTCAGGCCGGCGCGGCAACGAGCAACATCACACCGCCGATCGGCTCGGATTCAACGGTTCGGCGCCAGCAAGCGGCAGGCGACGCACGTGCACGATGAACTGCATGCCCGATGCCTGGTGCTCGACGACGGTCAGGCCAAGTTGGCGCTGGTCGTCTGCGACCTGCGGCACATTTCGGCCGAGGTCGTGGCGGGCGCCAAGCAGATTATCCAGCAGACGACCGGCATCCCGCCGGAATGTGTGCTCGTCTCAGCGACTCACACGCACACCTCGACCGGCGCCAAGCTGGAAGACCGTGAGGGACAACCGTATTACGACTACCGCGCGTTTCTAACCCGGCGGATCGCCGATGGCGTGCTGCGTGCCGTCAATCAACTCCAACCGGCGCGAATCGGCTGGGGCGTCGCCGAGGAACCGACGCAGGTGTTCAATCGTCGGTGGTTCCTGATGCCCAGTCGCGGCACGATCTACGGTGCCCACGACAACATCGAACAGGTCGACACGAATCCCGGATACCACGGTCTGCTGAAGCCCGCCGGTCCTGTCGACCCGCAGATCACGTTCCTTTCAGTGCAGTCGACCGACGGCAAGCCGATTGCGCTGCTGGCTTCCTACGGGTTGCACTACGTCGGCGGCGTGCCGGCGAATACGATTTCGGCCGACTATTTTGCGATCTTCGCCGACCGCGTGGGAGAGCTGCTCGGTGCCGACCGACATCAGGATCCGCCGTTCGTGGGCATCATGGCCAACGGCACCAGCGGCGATGTGAACAACCTTGCGCGCTTTTCTGAGGATGAGTTGAAGAAGCGCGGCCCGCAGCCGAGAAAGCGGTATCAGCCTTTCGAAAAAGCCCGGGAGGTGGCGCATCTGTGTGCGGAGAGAGTAATGCAGGTGCATAAGTCGCTGAAGTGGCACGATCATGTGAAGCTCTCATCGGTGCAACGCACGCTGACGTTCGAGCGGCGCTACCCAACCAAGGAGGAGGTGGAATGGGCTGAGGCGGTCAAAGCCAAGAAGATCAAGCCCATGAGCACCAGTCGCTACAGCACTTACCGCACCGTGCTCGCCTATGCCTCGCCGGAGATGCCGCCGACCATCGACGTGGTCGTGCAGACGCACCGCATCGGCGATCTGGCCGTGGCCGCGATGCCGTTCGAGGTGTTTGCGGAGATCGGACTGGAACTTAAGCAGCGCAGCCCGATCCAGCCGCTGATGAACATCTCCATCGCCAACGGCTCGCATGGTTACCTGCCGACGCCCGAGCAGCACCGGCTCGGCGGCTACGAAACCTGGATCGGCGTCAACAAGGTGCAACTCGACGCCTCGGAGAAGATGATTAACGCTCTTGTAGAGATGCTCGGTTGGAATGAAAAAGGTCAGTGAGCCGCGGGCTCCCGCAACTTCGGGCGCGATATCATGACTGTACTTTATCGTCGGGTACAAAAAGACTGTCGTCCGTTAAGTTCAACGTTCAATTGATCTTTGATCACAAAACTGTTAAAAGAACCGACGCTAGTCGGGGCAGGTATGCCGTGAAGGACTGTTCGTTGATCGCTTTTCCGAGCGGATGAAAAAAGTTTGATCATCGTGGTAGAACTGGGCTTCGGTGGTAACATGATACAAAATAAGGAGATATCACTTTATTTGTAGCCCGCTGAGACACAGATCACATCTCGATTGACGACCTCTTCGATGCTCGCAGAACCTTCGCCTTGAGCTTTAGCCGCAGGGTTCACTCAGTTCACCTTATATGCTGACAAGACGCGCCTGCTGTTAACCTGCTTCAGAAAAGTTCGAAAGCTGTTGCTTACCGCCGATCTACCGTAGAGGACTCGAAAATTTGTAAGTTCCTTGATTTCACGTGACTTCGGAATCGGGTCGCGAGTTGTTACGAAGAGTGTATTGCACGGGAGTTTCGTCACGCTTACGAACAAGCGTACCCCACCAGTTAACAAAAAACGCCGGGCGAGAAATCTCCCGGCGTTTTTTGTTTTTCCGCTATCATAGCAGTATTTCGCACCGTGCTCCTGTTCCAGAGACGCTCTCAAGAGATACTCAGAATTCTCCATTAGCTACCAGGCAGCCTGTTCTCTTACCGAATCTCTCAAACTCTCTGCCTGATCTCACAATTGGTTAACATCCCCAGCGGGTCGGGTGGCCTTGTCAAACTCAAAAGAATTCCTGCCGTTGGTAAACTGGCACGCGGGTAAATCTTTTGCTGATTCAGCTAGAGAATTGGATTTGTTGGATGAGGAGCCACTGCAAATCTAAAGTGGTAAGGTGGATGAATTCGATGAAGAGAATTGCGCTCGGCAGCGATTTCCAGTTTCCAGCACCCGCAGGAAAATAAGAGTGGAGAAAAACAATCACCGCACGCTGGACACGGGGGGACGCGATAATAATATAGGGAGGAGCAATTTCGGCATGGAGCGGTTTCAGGCTCAGATCACTCGGCCCAATCGGGAATTGTCGAGTAAAATGTGATGCGTACTATCACGAGATTGAATACGCTAATTCTTGATTAGACTGATTGTGCTTTTCTTTTGTAAAGAATGAAACATTGATGAAACAAATGAGAGCTGCGCTGTTATTTTTTATTACTCTCAGTACAACTGGTTTATTACAGGCCGGTGATGGGTGGACACAATTTCGTGGACCGGAAGGAAATGGTCATGCGCAAGCAGATAAACTAGTACTCAAATGGAATGAACAAGAAAATATTATCTGGAAGACCGCCATCCACGATCGCGGATGGTCCTCTCCCGTTATCTGGCAAAATCAGGTATGGATCTCAACAGCGACAAATGAGGGACACCAGCTTTATGCTGTTTGTCTCAATCGAAAAACAGGGAAGGTCATCCATGATATCAAAGTCTTTGATGTGGATCGACCACAGGGTATTGCCAAAGAGAATACTTATGCTTCTCCGACGCCGGTAATTGAAGACAAAAAAGTCTACATGCATTATGGAACATACGGAACGGCTTGTCTGGATTCCACTACAGGAAACATTTTATGGACCCGTCGCGATCTAAATTGCGATCATGAAACAGGCGCAGGGCCAAACAGCTCGCCACTTATTACAGGGAATCTGTTTATCGTAAATGTGGATGGTCGTGATGTTCAATACGTAATCGCTCTCGACAAAACTAATGGTAAGACTGTCTGGAAAACAGATCGATCTGTTGATTACAGTAAAGTCCCACTTCATAAGCGCAAGGCATATTCAATGCCATTTCCAGTCCCACGAGGAAACAAGAAACAACTCGTCAGTCCCGGAGGACAGGCGATCTACTCATATGATCCTGATACCGGAGCTGAACTCTGGAAAGTGCGTCACCGTGGCTGGTCTATGGTACCTCGACCGGTTTTTGGCATGGGAATGGTCTTTGTAGTCATGGATTATGACCATCCGGAGCTTTGGGCGATTCGCCCGGAGGGTCATGGTGATGTTACCGATAGCCATGTAAAATGGAAGGAAAAACAGGGAATTCCGTCAAGGTCATCGCCGCTATTTGTGAATGGTCTTCTTTTTATGGTCAATCATCACGGCATTGTTTCCTGTCTCGAAGCTGATACTGGCAAGACTGTCTGGAAGAATCGCATTGAGGGAAAATATTCCGCATCTCCAATCTATGCCAACAATCGCATTTATTTTTTTAATGAGCAGGGAGTCAGCACCGTTATCAAGCCGACACGCAAGTTTGAAGTACTTTCAGTAAATCGACTTGCTGAAGAACAACTTATGGCAAGCCCGGCAGTTGCAGGTCAAGCATTATTCATTCGGACCGAAAACCATCTTTACCGAATTGAAAATTCCTCATCGAAGTGATCCAGCTTATCGAACGAAATTCCACGACTGTAAGTCTTCCATTTCAGCTCATGTTCAAACTGTTATGGAATGTATCACCAACCCGGCACGCCAAGTAAGTCACGTTCGAATTGTCAGAGGTGGCTGTGCCACGGCAGCTGTTTGCAGCCATCCTCGACCGTATTGCGCGGCTGGCACTGCCGCCGCCGCTTGTCGAGTGACGTAACCTGGGAGCGGAGCAAAGAGTGGAATACGAGGTTCCCTACGGAGACGATCTGCGCAGCACCAGCATTGGTTGCTGAAAAACAACTCGACGGGAACCGATTTGCGGTCTCCAGCAGCAGACAGAAGAAAAAATGGAGAAAAATCGCCAAGCGATAGACACAGGGGGGGGGAACGATGTTATGATAGAGACTGATTTAGGCTTGGAGCGGTTCCAGGTTGAACGTAAATGGGAAATTCCGGCTGCTGGGATTAGGCCTTCCAGGAACCTGTGGATACTCTTGCCGAAAACGCCGCAAGAACCGAATCCACCATTAAGGTTGATAGAGGATGGCCATTTCAATGACAGTCAACTGAATTTAATTTGTTGTGGATTCTTCAAGTCTTGCCCCCTTAGCGAAAAGCCCACCATACATTATGCCCAGAGCTCTTTGTTTAGTTTTGATGCTCAGTTTCATAATGGCTCCTCTCGCACTTTATGGTGCAGAAGCCCCAAAAATCTATTATGAAACCGCTGTCCGTCCAATATTGAAAGCCCACTGTTTTCAGTGTCATGGTGAAGAAAA
Source organism: uncultured Planctomycetaceae bacterium (assembly GCA_942492165.1). Taxonomy (GTDB): domain Bacteria; phylum Planctomycetota; class Planctomycetia; order Planctomycetales; family Planctomycetaceae; genus Gimesia. The sequence goes on along the minus strand of CALOEF010000039.1, from coordinate 182,774 downwards.
GGAACTGTCGGGCGGTCTTGATTTACGACTGAAACGATTAATCGTCAAAGGTGGAGAATCGGGTGCCGCAATTGTTCCCGGCAAGGGGGACGAAAGTCTGCTGATCGACTACATCACTTCGGGAGAAATGCCTCCTAAAGAGGAATTGCAGCTCAATAAACAGGAGATTACCACGATCACCAATTGGGTAGTGGGAGGGGCTCTCACTCAGGATGAAGAGACCACGATCGATCTGAAACCGGGGGATCTGTTAATCACGACCGCCGAACGCGCGCATTGGTCTTATCAACCGATTCTGAAACCCGATGTCCCGCTCAACAACAGTCCACAGTTCAAATCCACAAACCCCATAGACGCATTCATTGCCCGAAAACTCAAGGCGAACAAATTGGCATTTTCGCCAGAAGCAAACAGGATCAGCTTGATCCGTCGGGCCTCTTTTGATTTATCAGGTCTTCCTCCAACGCCAGAAGAAGTTGACCATTTTCTCAAAGATCGTTCACCCAATGCTTATGGCAAGTTAATTGATCGCCTGCTGGCATCACCTCATTATGGTGAACGTTGGGGGCGGCATTGGTTGGATGTGGCAGGCTATGCCGATTCCGAAGGTTTCAATGATCTCGATACGGTCCGCAATGATGCCTGGAGTTACCGTGACTATGTAATTCGTTCATTCAATGAGGATGTCGCATGGAATCAATTTCTGACTGAGCAGATTGCTGGAGACGAGCTGGTCAATGCGAATCATCTAAATGCACATACCCTGGCCAATTCAGACAAACGTGCTTTGAAGAGTCTGATCGCAACCGGTTTTCTCAGATTGGGCCCCGACGGAACGGGATCAAATCCGATGGATCCCAAAGTCGCCCAGAATAAGGTGATCACAGAAACATTGAAAATTGTCTCTTCGTCGATATTGGGCACGACAGTTGGGTGTGCGGAATGTCATCATCACCGATTTGACCCAATCCCGCAGGACGATTTTTATCGAATGCGAGCTATCTTCGCGCCTGTCTACAATACCGAAAACTGGTTACAGCCAAAGAACCGTCGCCTGGAGATTCTTCACAAGAGAATTATATCAAATCTGGTAAAATCGACGCTGAAGCAAAGAAGTTTGATGATGAATACAAGAAGATCAAGAAAGGCGTGATACAACTTGTATTAAAACGAGTTCTGGATGGCATCCCCGAGGCTAAACGAGATTATGGTCTGAAAGCATACGAGACTCCCAAAGAGAAACGGACTCCAGAGCAAACAAAATTTGTCGAGGAACAGTTTCCCATGCTGGGGTTACTCAATCCCGTAACCTTGCCTCTTTTTCTGGCTCGCTATAAAGATGGACCAAAGTTAAAAGAAAGCTACGAAAAGGAAGACAAGAAAGCTGCCGAATTACGAAAACTCAAACCAAAACCTTATTACATCCGTATTGCGGTCGAAGACCCGAAAAATATTCCCAAAACTTTTCTATTCAATCGTGGTGACATTTCCTCTCCTGAGGGAGAACCGCTGGCTCCAGCCGGGTTGACTCTGTTTTCGAATTCAAAACAGACAGAGAAATTACAACATCCGAAAAGAGAAAAATCATCCGGCCGTCGATTGGAATACGCTCAGCATCTTACCAACGGCAAGCATCCCTTGGTCGCACGAGTTTTGGTAAACCGGTTTTGGCACCACCATTTTGGACGAGGATTGGTCGAATCGACAGGAGATTTCGGGAAACAAGGTGACAAACCGAGCCATCCAGAACTGCTCGACTGGTTGGCGTCTGATTTTATGGAACATGGTTGGAAGCTCAAAAGGTTGCACAAACTGATGATGACTTCTCGGACATATCTCCAAACCTCACTTCGACACGAATCCGGTGATCAAATCGATTCACAAAATCGACTCTTGTGGAGGATGCCTGTACGTCGAATTGAATCAGAACTGGTACGCGATGCTATTTTGGCGGTCAGTGGTCAGCTCAATACAGAACAGTTCGGTCCTCCGATTCCAGTTGAAACCAACCAGAGTGGGATTTTCGCTGTTGGTGGCGGTAAGATCTCGGAAAATAAAACTGAATATAAACGGTCGATTTATATTCAGGTCCGGCGGACTAAGCCGGTCGCAATGTTAGAAGCCTTTGATTCTCCGCAGATGGAACCGAATTGCGAGCGCCGAGTGGTTTCAACAGTCGCCACGCAGTCTTTGGCGCTGTTAAACAGCCACTTTATTCTCCAACAGGCCAATGCCTTCGCCAAACGGACTGTGAACGAATCTGGTCAGGACGCATCATTACAGCAGAAAGTCACCCGGGCCTGGAGGTTGGCCTATAATCGTGACCCATCTGAAACAGAATTGGTCGATGCGGTTCTCTATTTACAGGAACAAATGAAAGCATTTCAGGAACAGAAACTCAAAACACCAGAAGTCACAGCCCTGGCTTCATTATGTCAGGTTTTACTCTGTTCCAACGAATTTTTGTATGTGGATTAAGGGAGACTACTGCTGATGAGCAAACACGATCATTCCTCCAGACGTCATTTTCTAGCGCAAAATGCACTGGGAATCTCTTCAATCGGTTTAGGAACATTGTTGGCCGAAGACAAGGTTGTTGCGGCTCCTGCAAAACCAGCACTTGAACCGGTTCAATATAATCTGCTTGCCAAACAGCCCCATCATCCACCAAAAGCGAGAGCGATGATCTCGATTTTCACAGGTGGAGGCCCCAGTCATCTTGATCTGTTCGATCGCAAACCAATTCTCGACAAATATGCCAATCAGCAATTTCCCGGAAAAGATATCAAATACGATAATGCTGGACAGGCAACGTCCATTGTCATGCCTTCTCCGTGGAAGTTCTCCAGGGTTGGCGAATCGGGCATGGAAATCAACCAACAGCTCTTGCCGCATTTTTGTGACATCGTGGATGACGTCACACTCATTCGTTCGATGCACCTGCCCAACATCCGTAACCATGTCGCCGGCATGCGTGCGTTTACAACAGGGCGGGGCAGGGAAGGTTGGCCCTCGTTGGGAAGTTGGCTTGTTTACGGGTTGGGAGCAGAAACCCAAAATCTTCCTGCATTCGTGGCTCTCGTGATACAAAGTAATCCGCCGGGAGCCCCATTTTGGGACAGTCGGCATCTGCCTTCAATTTACCAAGGAACCATTGTCCGAGAACAACAGCCTCGGATCGCCAATCTGGTACCGCCGGTTCACTTACGGGGTAAGAATCAAAAACGCCAACTCAGCCTGCTCAAGAAACTGAATCAGGTTCATCTCGACCAACATGCAGGGGAAAACGATCTCTCAGCACGGATCGCCAGCTACGAATTGGCTGCCAAAATGCAGACTGCCGCAACGGAAGCACTGGATCTGAAACGAGAGTCCAAAGCGACCCAAGCGATGTACGGCATCGAAGGTAAAAACACATCTCAAATGGCAGAAGCCTGTCTTTTAGCTCGACGCCTGGTGGAACGAGGTGTTCGATTCGTTCAAATCTGGAATTACGGCTGGGATATGCACGAAAATATTTTCGAATATCTTCCGACAGCTTGCAAAAAAATCGATCAACCCTCTGCCGCACTCGTTTCTGATCTGAAACAACGCGGAATGTTAGACTCCACCATCGTCCAGTGGGGTGGAGAAATGGGACGACTTCCTGTTGTACAGGATCGGGGTGAAGGAAAAAATCCCGGCCGGGATCATAACACCGAAGGCTTTTCCATCTGGATGGCCGGCGGCGGAATCAAAGGAGGCCACATTCACGGGGCGACAGACGAGTTTGGACATCGGGCCGTAAAAGATATCGTGACGCAACACGACTTCCATGCGACGCTTCTCAACCAGATGGGACTCAACCATGAGGAACTGAACTTCAAATCCAATGGCAATCCGATCGCCCTGGTGGAAAAAGGCCAGGGAAAAATCGTTGAAAAGATTTTAGCTTGATTATAAAACTGATAACTCCCAGCCAGTTTTTTAACAAAATACCTGATCAAACCCTGTTTCCAGTTTAGCGGCTGACGAACCAGCGCATCGAATTTCTGGTAAATGATTTTTCAAATTGCAAAGTGTAGGGATTGCAGATCCAGCGTGCCAGATGTCCGTCGCTACGTGGCATCATCCAGCCGAAATCCCAGCAAGACGTTCCATATCCAAGGGGAATTGTCGGGCGAGTTCGCACCACAGGGTTCGCAGATGCCATGAATTGTCTTCGTTCTGTGTAATAATAACCAGCGCCGACATGTAAGAATACTTCATGCTTTACCTGTTTCTCTTCAGGCCCCGCAAGATCATGGCAGAGATTCTGAATTGCAACCTTGACTTCACAACCCTCGGAAAATGCCATTACCAGAGCATCCAGAGATCCTGATTCAATGTGTCCCTCGGCATCGTGTGCCAGTACTTCTTCCCAGTTATTGTTTACAAAATATCGGAAGTATTCGAAATCATAAATAAAGTGGCTGCTGGGCGCATTGGTGTCGGCGTCCCAACTCGCAAGTTCATGATATTGAGGCATCTCAGGATGTTCATGAATTTCTGAAGTGGCAGGTTTTCCCCGGGCAGGTTGCCCATCCAGGTGAGGTCGCGCGATCGCCTGATGACCATCCTGATTGTAAATGAAGAAAGACATCGATGCCCGAGGGCCAAAGCCATCGGGTAAAGAGATTGGCATGCGCAGTGTTTCAATCCCCGAAACCCAACGGTCTTCCAAAAGATACGTTACACGAAAGTCCATTACTTCGCGTACTGATTCATTGCATTCAGATGTGGTATCAATGTGTTCATTGTGTCGAAACCCTGTTCCGATCCGGAGATCGGCACCAGCACAGATTGCATCACGTAACGAGGTTTCACTGCCTGCGACTCTCTGGCGTAATTTATCAAGTTCCAGTACACAAGACCATTTTGTCATGAAAAGACCTTTCTCGAAGCGATGTTCATTACCTGAATTGTTCTGAGACATAGAGAACCCCAATGCCCTCATGCCCACACATGAAACGAGATCACGTAATGATAACGACTGCACATTTTATAATACTTTACATAAAACAATTCGAGAGGGGCATGATAATTCACTGGCACTTCTCGATGAGAGTCCTCTAAAAATGCAACAACAGGAGCAACACCTATGACATAAGTCACCAGAATGGTTGGGGACGACAATATCAAAAGCCCGTAAGACTCTTGAATCGCATGGTTCTAATACAGGAACTGCACCAGAAACATCAGCGATCTCATAAATACGTTTAAACGATTGCTGCAGAAAGGTAACCACAGGCCTGGTTTACATCTCAGTGTGTCTCTAAAAGACGTGATATCACCACATGCAGGTTTTCATCAATTAATTGGCTTGAAGCAGGTTCGTCAGATCGAATTAACATTGCTCTTATAGTAGTTGGAGACCACCTGTGATCTCATCAATTCGATTTGCATCATCCGGCCCAATCGCCAGACAGGTGCGCGTGGCTTGACCATGAAATTCGGTTTTGCCACTGTCTATGATCAAGTGAACTTCCAGATCTGCTGCTATCGCCTGATCATGAATGGCCATCAACTCTTCCTCGCTATCAATACGACAGCATACTTTTGCGAACGCGCTATTGAGCCAAATTTGTTCGACTTCAGAAAAGTCATTGAGTGAGATCGTTTTCTGTTTATTTAAGCGATGGCACAGGAATGCCATTGACGCATGAGCGCCTTGAGCAATTTGTTTGCCGCGTCGCATTTTCAGATCATGCCGCATGACAATCACCTGCTTGATTCGTCTTGGTTCGTCACTCAATTTTTGTTTCCTGTTGACTTGATGGAAGGATGTTAACAGCAGTCGAAGAGCAGTCATTGCGGCCTCGAATCTCTTAGTATTTCCGAGGATCATAACTCACAACATGCAGGAGTGATTCTATCATAATCTGAGCTGCACATTGCAATTCAGCTCAGAAGCAACGTGTTACAGAATTCTATTCATTTCTTATTTGAGTTGAGAGGTACAAAGTCATACTCGCCGATCCCCTGAAGCACAAGAAAGGTTGCTGAAGTTGTTCCTGCATTGGTAACAAGGTGTGGACGTCGCGGTCTCACAGAATATGTACCACCAGGATTGAGAGTGATTTCTTCTTCGGGGTCCTGCAAAGATATCTTGAGAGACCCTTCGATTACATAAAACGCGTCCTGGATATCGCTGTGATAATGCCAGGGCACATTTTGAGTGGGCGAAATTTGCAGTTCAATGATCCGAAACCCTGGCCTTTCCGCATGATATTCTGTGCGCTCAACATCATAAAGATGGCTCGCATCTTTGAATGATTCGAATTCTTCACTCATCCTCAAAGCCTTTCACTGAAAGTCTGTTTTTTCTTATCTGCCTTATATTCGTGTTGAAATATAATGCGCAGTTGACTCATTTGAAAGTAGAGGGGAGTCTGGCAATGCCCTAAAGTGAGCAAACATACAGAAAAAGAGATTGGGCGATGAGGGACTCGAACCCCCGACATCCACGGTGTAAACGTGCGCTCTAGCCAACTGAGCTAATCGCCCTGAAATTGGGAAATATATCGGAAATTCTGATATATTTCCCGCGTCATTGTATCTGACACGTAGGTATTATTGCAGGTTCGTAGCGAAATGCAACTCTAGCGTGTAAACTGTTTTAAGCCTTCGTCGACTTTGGTTCAAAATTGACGGTTCTTCGGTATTTCGCCCTTATTCCTGATTCTTGAGAAAGATTTGTTTTATGTCTCATTGCCTGGTCACCGGTGGTGCAGGATTTATTGGAAGTCATCTTTGCGAACAATTAATTGAGCAGGGAGAGCAGGTCACTGCCGTTGATGATTTGTCAAGTCCCCGGATTTCTGCACAACCTGGATGGGATTATCGACCATCCGAATTTTACATTTCGGACAGGTTCGATTACCGATCCCGTGCTCATGGCAGAAATGGTTCAGGGGATCGATACAATTTACCATCTGGCTGCAGCCGTTGGTGTGAAACTGGTCGCCGACAACCCGGTCCGAACGATCGAAACGAATATCTATCCAACTGAAGTATTGTTGCGTCATGCCGTACAGGGTGGGCAACGATTTTTTCTGGCTTCCACTAGTGAAGTTTATGGTAAAAATCCAAAAGAGCGCTGGACGGAACAAGACGATCTGCATTTTGGACCGACGACTCGTCCCCGCTGGGCGTACGGAGCTTCAAAAGCCATTGATGAATTCCTGGCGCTTGCCTACCACCAGAAATATAATCTCGACGTGCGAATCGGACGATTTTTTAATGTAGTAGGACCGCGTCAAGTCGGACAGTATGGCATGGTCATTCCACGATTTATTGACCAGGCGCTGGACGGTGGACCTGTTGTTGTCTTTGATGATGGAACTCAGGTTCGCTGTTTTGGACACGTAGCAGAAATCGTGGATTGTGTGATTGATCTGACAAATCTCGATTCCGCATCGGGCCAGGTTTATAATGTCGGCAGTGATCAACCTGTTTCGATCTGTGAATTGGCGGAAGCGATCATTGCTAAAGTCGATCCGAGTGTCAAAATCGAATATCTTCCATACAATAAAGCCTATAACGATGACTTCGAAGATGTTCGGCGGCGGGTTCCCGATTTAGGTCGGCTTGAAGCCACGCTGGAACGTAAGCCTCAGGTCAAGCTGGATACGATTCTGGATGACATCATTGCTTCAAAGAAAAAAGCACGCGGGCTTGCCTGAGAGATAAGAATAATTGATAAGGCTGGAATAATCCTCACAATCCGATCTGGATTTGAAGTGGATCCCAGACTAAGCGCCCCATCTCTCATTTCTGTGTTTCTCCAAAGCCGATGAAGAATCATAAGTATGGTTCTCATGCACCATTGCGCAATAAACAGGAATGGAGAGTTCGATGAAGGGATTTCAGATCAAATTATTCATTTTTGCGTTATTGTTGGGGCTCTTTGGTCCTGGTTTCAACGTGGAATCAGTCCAGGCGGGAAACGGACGTTTTTTCCTTTCCAAATGTGAATTGTGTGAAGAAGAGGACCGCGGACGCCAATTCATTGGAAGCACGTATCCCTGGCCCCGCTATTCTTATCATCTGTATCGTGGCAAACGTTGCGATTCACGTATGAGAACGGGTCGCTATCAGCGCTATGAGTACGATCGCTATCAGGTAAAGAGCTATCAGCCCATTCCAGGTGAAATTTTACCTTTGCCTAAATAACGAAAATTACACAGCGGGTTCAAAATCTGCTGTCTGACTATGGAAATTGTTCTGCTACGGGTAGGCTAAATAGTAAGTTCCCACTTGCTTCTCTACCGATTGCAGGAGAATGTGTTCATGGTTCGTCTCATACTGATGCTTTCAATTTGTTTGTCCTTCTGTGCTACTCTCGAAGCCGCCGAATTGAGCGGGAAGATTGTTAATTCTTCAACTGGTCAAATAATTCCTGCGCGATTGTCGATTGAGTCCAGCAAGGGAACGTATCACTTTGCTGAAAGCGCCGTCAAAGCGGGATCAGCGATCAGATATGATAAGCAGCGCAGCCCTATCAGTACCGAACGGCATGTCACCTTATCTGCTCATCCTTTTCGGGTGGAACTGCCTCCGGGCGAATATCTCGTTTCCGCTTATTGTGGTAAAGAATACATTCCCGCGGAAGAAACAATTCGTGTCGGAGACAAACCCCATGAAATCACTTTGTCATTAAAACGCTGGACTGATATGGCCAGTCAGGGTTGGTATTCGGGAGACACTCACGTACATCGGCTGGTGAAATCGCTTCCCAATATCATGTTAGCAGAAGATTTAAATGTGGCCTTACCTTTGACCAACTGGGTCTCGATCTCTGATCAGCCACCCTCGCGGGGTAATTTGAATACCGATCAGGATGCCGTCAAAGCGGCTCCCGTATATGTTGATCCGACACACGTGTATTATCCATTGAATACCGAATATGAAATTACGCGCGTTGGAAAAAAACGCCATACATTGGGAGCTGTTTTCGTTTTAAATCAGAAAGCAGTTCTCAAAATGGGAGCGCCGCCTGTGAAACCGATTTCAGAAGCGGCTCACAAGCAGGGTGCATTGCTTGACCTGGATAAACATACCTGGCCCTGGTCGTTAATGCTGGTTCCGGTAATGAACGTGGATTTATTTGAATTGAGTAACAATCATATGTGGAGGACGAATTTTGTCTTTAAAGACTTTGGCTTAAAAACACGCCCCACACATCTGGACTTTGAAGTGGACCAGGCTGGATATACCGAGAACGGCTGGATGCAATACGGCTTCCAGATGTATTATACGATGTTGAACTGTGGATTTCGGATGCGACCGACGGCGGGAACTGCCTCGGGAGTACACCCTGTTCCACTTGGGTTTGGACGCGTTTATGTGCATCTGCCAGATGGCTTCAGTTATGAAAAATGGATGGCGGGTCTCGATGCAGGGCGTAGTTTTGTTTCCACAGGGCCAATGCTCTCAGTCCGGGTTAATCAATCTGATCTGGGAAAAACCTATCAGCAACCTTCAGGGAAAAAATATGTCTGTCATCTGCAAGGTGAAGCCCGCTATTGGAAGCCAATTTCCAAAATTGAAGTGATCGTCAACGGTGATATCCTGGAATCATTTCCACAGAAAAATGAAAAAAATAAAGCAGGTGTTTTCAGTTCACCGATTGACCTCAAATTGGACTTAAAAGGTTCTGCCTGGGTGGCACTACGTTGTTTCTCTGAATATGAGGCGGGGCGAGTTCGCTTTGCTCATACGGCCCCCGTTTATTTTGATGTACCCGGGGAGCCTGTTCGTCCAAAACGAGCTGCAGTACAATATTTGATTCGGCGGATGGAAGAAGAGATGATACGCAATCAAGGGGTTTCGAATAAATTGTGTATTGATGAGTACCGGGAAGCCTTAGACATCTATCGTCGATTATTACCGACCGCACAGTGATATGTAGATGCGCTCGATTCGACACCTTTCAACTGTTTTTTACTTTGAACTGCTACTGGAAGCATTATGTTTTCTCAAATCCCAAAAAAAGTCAGTTCCCTTTGTTTAATGGTTGCTCTTTTCCCGTCCATAAGTCTCAATGCTGCTGAAAAAGCGACCACAATTTTTCAAAATGGGAAGATCATTACACTCGACAGCCGATCGCAGATTGTCGAGGCAATTGCTATTCGTGATGGAAAAATTTTGGCAGTGGGATCAGATGCAGATGTGATGAAGTTTAAGGGAGATCAATCTCAGGTAATATCTCTGAACGGCAAGACTGTGATTCCCGGGTTAATTGAATCGCACGTACACGCATATCGAGCTGCTCGTGGAGAGTTGCTGCAACCACACCAGGAGTTGAATTCGATTGGAGAGATTCAGGACTGGATTCGAACGAAAGTGAAAGGACTTCCCGAGGGGCGCTGGATTGTTGTGCCTCGTACTGATATCACACGCTTGAAAGAACGCCGACATCCCACACCGGCGGAATTGGATGCAGCCTGCATCACACATCCCGTCTATCTGAATGTGGCTCGCAAAAATATCTTGAACACCCGGGGCTTTCAAGCACTGGGAATCAGTAGTGCGAAGGACAAACTGGCAGGCACACGAATTGTTTTTGATGCAGCGGGTAAACCTTTAATGATGGAAGGCGGAAACGCAGCCATCCGGAAATTAATTCCACAGCAGTCTGTTTCTTCTGAACAGATTCGTGATGCTTTAAAGAAGTTACATGCGATTTATAACTCTGTCGGCATTACGAGTATTCTGGAACGGGGTTCGGGCGTCAAAGAATATCGTGAGTATGAATTGATGAATCAACAGAAAGCGCTGACAGTCCGGATGACGATGACGATTCGTCAGCAAGTCCGAAGTGCTGCCGCTGTTAAAGCGTTTACCCAAAAGCTGGGGTTGATTACCGGAGATGGCGACGACTGGGTTCGCGTGGGTCCTTTAAAAATCAGCGTTGATGGCGGGATTCATTGGGGAAATACTCGTCTCTCAGAAAATTATGGAAAAAAGCGTCAGAAGTTCTATGTTTTGAAAGAAGCCGACTATCAAGGTGATCTCTTTTATTCGCGCGAGTTAATGGAGTCGGTGTTTGAAGCAGGGCAAAAGCTGGGCTGGCAGATGTGCTGTCATGCAACCGGCGATGGTAGTGTCAACGAAATATTAACAGCGCTGGAAAATGTGAATCGACGATTGCCGATCAAAGAGCGGCGGTTTTGCATTACTCATGCTTATTTTCCAACGAAAGAGTCGGTAATGCGCTCGAAGGCACTGGGGGTTTGTTATGATACACAGACATTTCTCTATTACCGCGATGCAGATGCGATCAATCAGATTTATGGTCCCGCATGGGCCAAACGTTTTTTAGGACTTCGGACCTTTGTTGATGGAGGAGTTCCACTTGCCATCAACAGCGATCATATGAATGGCTTTGATCCGGACTATTCGATGAATGCCTTCAATCCGTTTCTGGCACTTTCGATTGCCATCCGTCGAAAAGATATTCAGGGAAACGTTTATGGGCCACACCAGAAATTATCTCGTGAGCAGGCACTACGGTGTATGACCATTGATGCCGCTTATATCAGTTTTGAAGAAAAGGTGAAGGGTACACTTGAGGTGGGAAAATTGGCTGATCTTGTGGTTTTGGACCGCGATTTTTTGAAGTGTCCCGAAAATGAAATCAGGCAGATTAAACCTCTGATGACCGTTGTGGATGGAAAAATCGTGTACAGAGCGGCTGCGGCAAGTGGCTTGTAATTGTTGCGACACGCAAATTCGCCCATTTTCGTTGAGAATATCCATTTTATGAACTGAAAAACGGTTACCCTTGGACATTAAAATTGTCATTGGATATGATGCCACCTTAAATGTCTCGGGCCGAAGTGGAAGCGGGTACCGTTTTTTACATCGTTTCTGAACTCTGCATGGAGTAGTTGATTTCTTATGTTGGATTTGCAGTTTATCTGCGAGAATCAGGAATCGATTCTTGAAAATTGTCGTAATCGCGGAATTGAAGTCGATCTACAGCTGCTTACAAAGCTGGACCAGCGGCGGCGCGAGTTGATTGTCCAGGGTGATCAGGTCCGCCAGGAACAGAAGTCAATCTCTTCGCAAATTCCGAAAGCCGCCGATAATGATTCCAAGCAGTCTTTGATTGCCCAGGGTAAGGAACTGCGCGAACAGGTTTCCGTGCTTGATACCGAACTTCGAGAAGTGGAATCGCAACTGAAAGTGGAGCAGGCGCGCGTACCAAATCTGGCACATCCCGATGTCCCCATCGGAAAAGAGGATAAATCGAACACAATGGTGCGAATGTGGGGTGAAAAGCCTGCGTTTGATTTTGAACCTCTGGATCACGTTCAGCTGGCCGAAAAACATGACCTGATCGATTTCGAAGCGGGTACACGGGTCGCCGGTCACGGATTTTATTATCTGAAAAACGAAGCCGTCCTGCTGGAGATGGCGCTTTGTCAATACGCCATGCAGAAGCTGGTTCAGGAAGGATTTGTTCTGCATAGCACTCCTGACTTAGCGCGAAAAGAGATTCTGGAAGGCATCGGATTTAACCCCCGCGGAGATGAGACACAAATTTATTCTGTCGAGAATACGGATCTGAGTCTGGTCGCAACAGCCGAAATTACGCTGGGAGGTTCACTCAAAGACCAGATTCTGGATCGTGAGAGCCTGCCACGAAAAATAGCTGGACTCTCTCACTGCTTTCGCACTGAGGCTGGCGCACATGGTAAATCGACTCGAGGAATTTATCGCGTACACCAATTCACTAAAGTGGAGATGTTTGCTTTCACTGAGCCCACTAATGCTGCTTCAGATGATATGCACGAAGAAATTGTTCGAATAGAAGAAGAAATATTTCAGGGTCTGGGTTTACATTATCGTGTGGTTGATACCTGCACCGGAGACCTGGGAGCACCGGCTTACCGCAAGTATGATTTGGAAGCCTGGATGCCTGGTCGTGGCGAACAAGGCGAATATGGTGAAGTAACGTCGGCTTCCAACTGCACGGATTATCAGTCAAGGAGATTGGGAACCCGCTGTAAATCGAGTGGCCAGAAAGGAACTGAATTTGTACATACTCTGAATGGAACTGCTGTTTCGATTGCTCGGGCCATCATTGCTGTTCTCGAGAACAATCAGCAAGCCGATGGAACGATTCTTGTTCCTGAAGTGCTGCAAAAATGGATTGGAAAAGAACAGATCGGGTGATTTTTCCGATTTGGAACAAACAGTGTCCCTGTCGATTTCGTAAAAGAGCAGAGCGTGTTTGTAATAAATCAAAGAATCCCTCAGGATATCATAGATCTGATTCGATCCTGATTATTTCTGGTTTTGGCTGGACAATCTGTGCACTGACCCGCCAAAATCAGGCTCGACATATTTTTACTTTTCAAATTTCTCCCTGTATCAGAGCCTGAGTATTTCCGTGAATGATCACCCAGACAACGACTTGCCTGACGACAACAGTTCCGATCACTCTGAACCTGCTCCCGATTCTCATTTGAATCCAGAAGATGCAGATGGAGATCAATTATTGTCTTCGGAGGAACCGAATTCAGAGACCGATCAGCTGAATGACACAGAGGAAGGTCTGCCTGAATGGGAACCTTTAACGCCCGAACTGGTAGAAGACGAAGCAATTCGCGGAGACTTCATGTTACGCTGGGCTGCCATCCTGTTGGCTTGTCTATTTGCTGCAACATATATTTCGGAAACGGAAACTCTGGTACATGTCAAAACAGGGCAGTATTTAGCCAGTCATGGATTCTGGCCTCCTGCAACTGACGTGTTTTCTTACACCGCCTCTGATCGAACATGGAACAATAATGCCTGGCTGTTTGATTTGACACTTTCCGGAGTTTATGGAGTCTCAGGAGACACGGGCCTGACGATATTCAAGATTCTTCTGCTTGGTGTGACATTCTATCTGATAGTGCATCTCTGCCAGCGGGAGATATCCACCTGGTGGGGTTCTATTCTCGCAGTGCTCGCGCTGATCGCCTGCTTCCCACAAATGACGGTGACTCCGGAAATCATCACCATTCTGGGCGTGGTTCTCACATTACGATGCCTGCACGTCTGGCAGGAACAAAATTCGACGCGTGCCTTGTGGGCGTTGATACCGATTTTTCTTTTATGGGCAAATTTCGATTCACGTGTTTATCTGGGAATCCTGTTACTGCTACTTTATACTTTGGGAGAAACTGCTGCTGCCTTGATGAATCGGTCTATCTTGAATGATGATACTGATTATCAGGTTCTGTGGATGGTTTTTGGTGGGAGTCTGGTAGCATCGTTATTGAACCCGACCGGCTGGCATTCTCTGACTGCAGGGCTCACCTGTTACACGGTCGACTACCCGGCAATGCGATCTATGTTTTTCGGAAATCTACAACCCGAAGATCTTGGCTATTATTCAATGACGGCACCTTTGTTCTGGAAATCGCTCAATCACTATGCCGTCGCTGCCATTATCTTGATATTACTCACATTGGTCAGTTTCATTTTGAATCAGGCAAAGATGAGTTGGGGCCAGTTGTTTGTCTTTGTGGGGTTTTGCGGGTTATCGATTCTGGCCAGCCATGAACTTGTTGTGACAGGTGTCATCTGTGCTATCTTTGCCAATATGAATTTTCAGCTCTGGTATCGCGATAACTTTCGTCAAACTTACACTGTTGAAACATCCGAGTTATTACTTTCGCGAGGTGGACGTGCCATAACGGTATTAACATTTTTTGCATTGGCCTACCTCGTAGTCTGTGGCCGATTTCAAGGTCAAAACATAACACAACATGCAGTGGGTATCGGCTTTAGCCCTGCACTTTCCCAGTCAATCGAAGGTTATCAAAATGCATTGGCCGATTCATTAGATGATCGTCCATTCCATTTTGTGCTGGATCAGGGTGATCTCTTAATCTGGCTCGATCAAAAATCATTCATCGACAATCGTATTTCGCTCTTCGCCGGTGCGGGAGACGATGACTTGATCAGCTTGCACAACAAAACTCGAAACTCATTGAGAATTGAGCGAGAAGATCAATCAGGAAAGGGCCCGCGGGATATATGGAAAACAACATTCGATCAGTTTCAGGTCACACATGTGTTACCTCGTTTGTCAGGTATCAATCCCGACTACCGTACATTTTTTGATTTGCTCAACACAAAAGAATGGCAACTGACAGAATTAAACGCTGTGACCGCTGTCTTTTACCGAACCGATACAACAGACGATAAAACAAACGCATTCCTGACCGCTCACCAGCTCGATTTCAAAAAACGGGCCTTTCAGGAACAACAGGAATTCCCCGAATTACGTTCTGACTGGGCAAGACCAAAGTCATTTTACAATCGATACTTCCTCCCTCAATCAGAAAACTATGAAAACAGTGTGCAAACTGCCCGCCATTATCTGGGAATGATGTCTCAAGCTGGCGGTAATCACGGATTAGCATCCTGTTTTGCCATGCTCGCTATTCAACAGGCAAATCAGGGCTTGATTCAAGATACAAAAAACGCAGATGCTTACCGGATTCTCGGTAGTGCTTATGGATATCTGGCAAGCCTGGAAGCACAGTTACTGACTCCGCCAGCTGCACGGAATCAGCAGAGACGCATGATGCGATTTGATCGTATGCGTTATTTTCAGATTTTACACGCCTATCATCAGTCACTGATAATTGAACCTGATTATGCACCCACGCATCTCTTCCTGTTTGACCTCTATACAAATATGGGAAAAATTGATTTAGCCCATCAAGAATTGAAAATCTACCTGGAAATGATTGAAGGTCAGGAACAACTCTCTGATGACGCTTTCGCCCGCTTACGGGCTTATACTGATCATTTGGAAAAACTCAAAAACCAAATCGAACCTGTCACACTTGAACTGGACAAACAACTGGCGTCCGGAACTGACCGTTTGCAACTGGCAAGTCAGGCATACCAGAATGGTTTTGTCTTGTTAGCACAACGATATCTGGATGATCCTGTCTACCTTGCAAAGAATCCACTGGCACAAAATTTGAATGCCAGTATTTTAATGGAAGTCGGCTCCTCTGAAGAGGCCCATTCTCTCATGGCAGGTCTCGAAGGTCTTGCACAAAAAGATCCGCGTCTTCCCTGGCGTGCACAGGCAGCGTTTACAAATCTGGGAATAGGTCATTACCAGAAATGCTTTGATCTGTGGCAACAGGAAATCCACTCTCAAGAAGAAACGCGCATTGCCGGTTTGTTACAGACCTTGCCTTTGATTCAGCCTCCCACCAACAATTTCTGGCCAACACAGCATACTTACTCTGTGATAAACTACCTGTATGGACTCTCTCAACAGCAGGCCCCCCTTAAACTGAATCTGGCGAAGTGCAAAATGGAAACAGGCCAGTCTGAGGAGGCGGCGACTCTCTTGCGGGAAATTGTGGAAGACCACCCGGAAACCCCTTATCGGCCGATCATTCAATTTTATCTGTATCAGATCACCGGTGATCTCATCCCTGCTCAGGCAGAAGCACCTGTCGGGCAGTCTGAACCGAACCAATCAGATCAACCCCTTGTGGCCCCCAAACCTTAATTGAGAATCAGACCGGTTTTAAAATTTTGATCGAGGTGCCTTTCACCAGATCGGCAACCTGCTCTCGATAGGTCAACATATGGGGGGCTGCCAGATGCGCCTTGAGGGCATCCACACTTTCCCATTTTTCCATAACCGTGATGATTTGAACTCCATTTTTGACTTGTACAGGGATGTCTGTATCAGCATCGACGGCAGGACCATATTCAATACAGCCTTCTTCGGCGTGTACCAGTGGAACCAGTTGTTGAAACGCATCTAAAAATGCGGCCTGTTTTCCTTCAGCGATTTCAATATCTGCGATGACAAAAATCATTTCTTTTCTTCCTGACAGAGTTTTTTATTTCGCCTGTAGGCGTTTCACTAATTGGCTGGCTTGAATGATGCGCCGGGAATGCACACCTTTTGCAATTTTTTCCTGATCTGCATAGGCTTCGACGCTAAATCGATACACGGGCGCATCCTGATAAATGAGCCTCGCTGTGCAACTCACTGTTGTACCGATGGGAGTGGGTGCTAAATGCTCTACATCCACATGGGTCCCAACGCTCAGGGATTTTTCGTCAAGCCATGGTTCCAGAAATTGTAACGCAGCCTGTTCCAAAAACCAAATCAGAGAAGGCGTGGATAAGACAGAAATTTCTGTTTCCAGCGAGAAAGTAATACAATGACTTTTTAGAACTTCGAAAGTAATGGTTTTCAAAGAGCCCGTTCGAGGAGCTTGATTCATGATTTAAAAACTTACTTTTTGAGAAAGATCTATTGAGAAATTTCAATCGGTATCGAGTCAGAAATTCGGGAGTCACTGGTTGAAATACTAATACTCGAACGAATGAGTTGTTTTGCTAAAGTTGATTTAATGTCTGGCGTCACCGTTACAGGGAGTGTGACTTTGATCTTTGAGATGCCATTGATGGTTGTTGGAATTTCCAGAACTGCCTGCGATGAACTGCTATTTGACTTTTTCGCAGCTGAGGCGTCAATGAGCTTCTTTGGTCCTTTAATTTTGAGTATATAAACGTCGGGCCTGCCGACTGAGAGAATACTAAGACCGATAGAACCTTCCATTTTAACGGGAATTCCGGGGAAATAAGCATCCAGTGTAATCGTACCCACACTTTGCTTTAAACCTTGGTCATAAGGAACAGTGAAATAAGTATCGATGGCGGCATAGAGTGTTTCGTAAGGTTTACCAGGTTCGGGACGAGGAACGCTGCTGAACGATTTTCCTCGACCATAGAAAGACCCTTTCACAGCCTGAACCATTTTTCCATCGGGTCCTTTTTTATAGAGACGATGGTCAATGCGGCCGCTGAAGCCTTTATATTTTTTATCATCAGGAGGAAACGTCAGTCGAACGGAAGTTGTTTTGCTTTCGCCGCTTTCAGGTCTCCAGACAGGAATATCCAGTTTGCGGAACGTACGATAGTTCGCCAGAATCGGGAATTTATCCTGTGGTACTACACGCATGAGACTTCCCAGGCTGGCAGACATACTTCTCACTTGACCTGAGGAATTTGAAAATGTGACGAGCTTCTCTGATTCTTTCCCAGAATCAACGGTAGACAAAGCGAGCTTATCTGTTGAAGCACGGAAACGTTGTGCTTCAATCAGGAGATCGTATTGGGACTCATTCAGCCAGTTACCACTAAAGGTACTCACAACAACTTCATGAATTCCTTCTTCTTTTGTCGCAACGGTCAGGCTTGCATTCGATCTGTCGCCTCCCAGTTGTGCTGTCTGTTGAATGACCCGGTAGCCGATTTCTTTACCTTCCGGATTAAACACGCTGACCAACAATCGTCCTGAACTACTCGCTTCAAATCCGAGCATGACACTGAGGCTGCTGTCGCGTCTGGTAACGGCGATTGGGTAACGATGATAGGCACCAGCTGAAATCGTTTTTTGAGGTACGACAAAAGCGGCTATCCGGTTGGAATCGCTCAGTGCGAGGCCGGGCAGACTGACTTCGGTTTCCAGATCAGATAATTCAATGGGCTTGTGCACGACGTCCAGGAAGCTGAATTCGCGTTCTCCGTGTTGTGAAACTGTATAATAGGCCAGATACGTTTTACCCGTTTCCATCAGCTCACGTTTACGAGTGCTGTAAAAGAACGATTTGCTGCTATTCGAGAGAACTAATGCAATTTCATTACCCTGTGCCTCTTCTTTACCAGGTAATGCTATGGAGAAGGGAATTTTTTCTTTATTTCCGTTGACATCTAATATAGTCACAGAGCCATCACTGTCCTGAATTTCGACTTTTTCCAGCTTCACAATTGCAGGTGTATTTTTTAATAACAGACTGCCGCGATCAGAAACCTCGCCATCAATATTCAGATCCAGATTCACTTTTTTGTGAGCAGCAATATTATTGGAACGATCATAGAGACGATTAAATTTGGAATAGTGATTGATACTGAATTCAGCGGTCTGTGTTTTCGGTTCCAGCGTCAATTTAGACAGTTTCAGGAATTCGGAGTAGGCTTTGTCGATATCGATCAGTCCTGCTCCCTGCTGTGCATAAGTAAAGCCTTTCATTCGCATCGCCGAATTTTCCAGAGCAAGTCGCATACTTAATGCCAGGGATGTCAGTGAATAACGGCTGTCCGAAGATTTTTTTCGTATCGATTTAATTTTTTGTTGCTGGCGTTCGAGAACTTTTTCATATTCTTTATCCGCTTTGACCAACGATAACATGGCAGCGGCAGCGCCAGCAGCAATGGGAGAAGACATACTGGTTCCATTAAACATACTCGAACCATCTGAGTTTAATGGTGTTGATGAAAGTGCTGAACCGGGGGCAACCACATTAGGTCGCATTTCTCCTGTGTAGGATGGTCCCAATGATGAAAAGTAGAGTAAGCCGTGTTCGGGAGCATTCACTCCTTCGGCCAATCGATAATGTTCTCTCAAGGTATTGGCTGAAACATGGGCACCAACAAACACAGCAGGACTTGAACCTCCCAGACCATTGATCGTGCGATAACCGGGGCCATCGTTTGATGCAGACACAAAAAATGTCGTGCCGAATTTAGCAGACAAATCCTGAATCAGAATACTCAATGGACGTTTCAGATATCCTTCATGGCTTCCCAACGAGATGTTGACCACATCAGGTACATAACCCTCGGGATTAAAAAAGGCGGCGATAATTCCGCGAATGATTGCCTGGTCTGTACAACTACGTCCTGAGCATACTTTAATGGCCATCAATTCGGCTTTGGGAGCAGCACCTTCAATTTGTAATCCGCTTCCTGCAACAATTCCTGCGACATGAGTTCCATGCGACTGCTGGTCGAATGCGATGGTGATTTCTGTGACTTGTTTTTTTGCATTCGGTCGAAACAGCAGAGGATACGCGATCCGTTTGGTACGCGATGGAAACTCCAGCATATTTTTATAAGGAACTTTCACGTCCTCTTTTTGCCATTTACGCGCGGTATTGAAGTCAACGATCGGATTAGCCGCTTCGCTCTTACTGAAATTATTGTCCATGTCGACATCAACAAAAGCCAGAGTATATTCTTTGGGAAGGTCTACTTTATCTAATTCCGGCTTTTTGGCGACCAGAGGTGCCTCTTTACCTGCTTCTTTTTTTTCTGCTTCTGCTTTTTTCTTCTCCGCTTCTTTTTTCTCTGCCGCCTGCTTCAGGATCGGATTCTGGATTGAGCCGACGACAACCATTAATTTATCGTCTTTCGTTCCGTTTCGATTGATATCAACGCCTTCTTTACCCAGAGTAGTCCAGATATCTCCTTGCTGAAATCCCAGCTTTTTCTCATCAATATAACCAAAGAAAACATAATCGTTCTCTTTGATCGTTTCGGGGAGCGCAATAAATTTCCGCGGTTCAATTTCAATTTTTCCGTCAAGTTGGCGCAAACGAGTCAGTTTCATGCGGCCTTCGCGCGTCGCATCATTCCAGAATATGACGCGGTCTTGAAAAACAGGGTGACTGGTATCGATGCCTGTATCAATAATGGCGACGATTGTATTCTCACCCAGGCCTTTACCGGCTACACGTTTGCGCAGAGCGGGAATCTTGATGTCATTGAGAGGGACGTAAAGTGAGTCAAAATTGGCCTCAGGTGCTTGCTGCGGTTCTGATATATTCGTTTCACCGGCAGCAGGTTCTGCCTGCGGTACAATTTTTTCCGGAAGAATTTCTTCCATAACACCTGATGGTAATTTCAATGAATCAATGAATTTTTTGTCGTTCAGTTTTGCTGGTGGAAGATTCACAACCAGAAAGGGAATATCATTTCCGATTCCCAGATTGGGATCGTATACAATTTTCCCGCCCACCTTCGTCACAAGTTTGGCAGTTCGTCTGACATCGCTGACACGCAACAAGAGAGTCAATTCCGGGGAGCAATCGCATAGTTCCTGTTTCATCGATTGAGCAGAACTCGTATTGCAACAGAAATAAGTGCTGCAAAACATGACTGTGAAGATCAGCGTGCAACGCATCAAATTACGACGATTTAAAAGATTCATCAGCCCCTCAAGCTTTCGGAATTCAAGGCGGAATGCCTTGTTTGATAATTAAATTTGAGTGTTTCAGGTGACCAGGCAGGTAGGTCTTGTTTGAATGATATTCGGATATTTAAAAGGACAATAACCGGTATTTTCATCCTATCAAACCACGTTTTAACATTTATCTCATTTTGTAAATACTATCTATATTCTCACATGTTATCTCATTATTGTGAATACCTGGAAACGCAGAAAACATGAATTAGTGATGACTCGGTAAGAACTTAGGTGTTCTCACTCCACATAAAATCTCTTGAACTCTACACCATTAAGTTAGGTTATAAACAGGTCATTGACAAAGTATTAAACATAAAATAGTATCCGTTGATGCTTCAATACTCGCGCCAATCTCTATTATTTGCATCATGTACAGTACTACTACTGGACATGACATTTCTCCTCGGTGGATCATTTTTGATCGAATCTTCCGAGACCACTCCTGATTGGCTCTATTCCGAGTTTGAGCTTGAAGAAACGGAAGAAAACGGTGAAGAAGAACCGCTGATCCAAGATACAGAGCTCTTCGAGATCTCTGTGGTCAGCACTCTGTATCATGGACTTCCATTTTGCGTCAATGAATCAATCGCTCATGAGCGGCACGTCTCCCGGGGTCCGCCGACCGCCTGCTAATTGATGTTGGGTTCCATTCCAGCATCCTCTCATTTTTGTTCGCTCATTTTCCTTTGCTGCGCGCGTCTTCCTGTCTTTGGTTGACACTTTGAATTTACTGATTCATGCAGATGATTCCTGCTGAGTGCGTACGCAATTTTCTCAAGAGCGCGATTTCCGTTTTTCTTCAACCCGAACCAGTTTTCGGGTAAACATAGGGATGTATTTCATGTCTCAAGTTGATTCTGATCAAACACAATTTAATCTTAAAAGTTATCTGAGTGATTTTAATCCCTGGAATAATATCAAAATCATGCACATGAATGTGCCCAATGATATTTTATCGGGAATTACTGTCGCGGTGATTGCGATGCCTTTGGCGTTAGCCTTTGGTGTAGCCTCTGGTTTAGGGGCAGAGGCGGGTATGTGGGCCGCGATTTGTGGTGGAATTCTGGTCGGATTGTTTGGCGGTTCCCATACCGGGGTAAGTGGTCCCACCGGTCCAAAAGTTGTTCAGCTGGCAGCCATTATTGCTGCCACTAAACTGGCAAGCGGTGAACCTGACATTGTGTTTGCCATGTCCATGGTTTTCTTGAGCGGACTGGTCTGTATTGCGCTGGCGTTGTTAAAAATTGGACGTTTTATCTACTACACACCCTACTCTGTTGTCTCCGGTTTTATGTGTGGGATTGGAGTTATCATTATTTTGCTCGAAATTCCCCCGATGCTGGGATTTGCCACTCCCCATTCCGTGCTCGGAGCGATTCGCCAGATTCCCTATGATGTCATGCACGAAAAACCACACGCATTAATTGTTTCTCTAGCGACGTTTTTCACTATTTTGCTCTGGCCCAAAATTACCAGGAAACAATGGTTGCCGGCTCCACTATTGGGATTGATCGTTGGAACCAGCATTGCACACTTATTTCACTTTGGAGACATCGACTATATCGACAAAATGCCCGTTGGATTACCCCATTTTTATTGGCCTGATTTTAGTCGCTTCGGTGATATGATTGGTGGTGCATTTGCATTAGCCGGACTTTGTATATTCGATTCCTTGCTGACCTGTTTAGTCGCAGATAATATGACGAACGAGCGTCATAACAGCGACCGTGAAATTTTCGGACAGGGAATTGCCAACCTGGGTTGTGGTCTCGTAGGAGGCGTGACAACGGCGACAGCTACAATGCGAACGGTTGCCAATATTAAGTGCGGTGGAAAAACGGGACTTGCATCCATTGTCCATGGCCTCGTGCTCCTGGCTTTGATGTTGGGATTGTCACCTTATGCGCGCTATATTCCGATGGCATGTCTGGCAGGAATTTTGCTCAAAGTGGGCATGGACATTATAGATTACCGCGTGTTACCGGTTTTGCACCGTATGCCTTTAATGGATTCGGTTTGTTTCTGGGCCGTTTTGATTTTGACGATCTCAGTTGACCTGCTGGTTGCCATGGGGGTGGGAATTACGATTGCCTTTGTGCGAATCGTACAGGAACTGGGGCAGGCCTATGAGCAGAACGTGATCAGTCTCAATGAAATGGAGCGTGCTTTACCCTCTGATGTTGAACTGCCTGAAGAACTCAAGGAAAAGGTCCTTAAGTTACGGCTCGATGGACCGTTGTTTTTTGGTGTCTCGGATACGATTTATCGTGCGTCTTCGGCATTGGTCAACTATAAATATCTGATAATCCGCATGGCCCGTGTTCCAATGGTGGATATGTCGGGAGCGTATCTGCTTGATGATATTGTTGAAAAAGCACACCAACAAGGAGCCATCGTGTTTTTTACCGGTTTAAAACCACAAGTCGAACGCACCTTGGAGCGATTACGAATCTTTGAAAAGATGGCCGATGGAAATTGTCTGAAATCATTTAATGATGCGATTCACCGGATCCAGGAACTGGAGGGAATGCAATCGAATGAGAAAGTTGAACAGAACGAAGATCTGAGCGACGTTTAAAAGTTTGTTTACGCCATCAATGAATCTGTTTTGAACTCACAATCGGGCAGTTTTTTTCAGGTAGTCTCAAAAATATTTTGAGGAAGATTCAACCTGATTATTGATGACGAAAAAGAATCAGGATTTAAAATCGATACAATCAGTCTCTTGCGATCATTTTTGACGTTTGAGACTGATATCGATGCCCACATATGACAATTGATCTCAAGCGTTTACGAAGAGTCAAGGGTGATTCCCTGTTGCCAACCGTTGTTTCAATTTCAGGTTTACAGACGAAGTGACCTGTTTGTTTGACAGGTTCCGTTTTCTGAATTGCTCTCTCAAATGCTTTCAGAATTGTGCTAAACCATATAACAGTCGTCTTATCTGTTGAACTTTAACGGTTATACGAATCAGTGCCAGACTAACGGTTGCGAGATTTGAGAGAACTATAGTCTGGTGAGTAATTTGGGGTCTGTTTTCCCGTGTTGAGAATCACGCGTGCACTTTAATCGATCCCCGAATATTCATTGTTTTTTCAAAACTTTTTGATTGTGTTTGGGAGGCCTCTCTGGCAAAGTAATATCTGTCACTTACCAAATGTAATTGATTTCATGAGGGCGTTTCAGTTCATCAACAACTCTCTACATGAACAATTTGAGATCCACAACTTTTGACATAGCGACTAATAATATGCTTACAATTTCAAAAGATACCCTGCCGCAGACATTCCTCAGTTACATCGCTTTCCGGATTGCATTCATGGATACCCTGGAGCGAATCTCCCTGGCAAAGCAGGTAGGAGATGATCCCTTTGAATCATTTGGCTACCTGACTGAAGTTCCATTTCTGCGGAGCGTTCCGCCACATGTTCAACTGGACCTGTTATCGATTACCTGGGCCAAACATCTGGCCAACGAGCATGTTGAAGGCGATCTCGTGGATGAAAGCGTTGTTTATGCTGTCTGCGAAACAGCGGCACGAATCATCGATGAACAACCGGCTGAAGCACGTCGGTACCTTGAGGGGGGACCATTGGATGTGCATGTTGCCATTGATCATTTTCTTTCCTCAGAAGTTCGCAATCTGCACCTGAATCTGTCTAATGAAGGCGACTTTTTATTACTCAGTCAATTTCAGGATATGTCACCAGAAGAAGCGACACCGATGAAAGAAGAATTTGGAATTCATGAGCAGGCAATCGAGCCTATGTTCGATGTCTTAATGCAATGGTATATGTCCGTCGATTTCATGCCGAACCTGGAGGGGTTATTACAGGAACGGGAAGTTGCCAAGGCGATCACAATCGTGGGGCTGAAGCAACAGCCGTTGTGCTGAATTGACGATATGTATCAGAGGGGGGATCAGGAACGGTTGTTATCATCCGTTCCTGTTTTTTTTCGCCTTTGCTTAAAGACTTCGATACGTTTTCGAATCGTGGCTTCAAATCCTCTTTCAACCGGACGGTAGTATTCTTTCTCGACTCCCAGGTATTCCTGATCTACCCAGCCATCTTCAGAAGCATGTGCGTATTGATAACCCTCACCATGCCCCAACTGAGCAGCCCCTTTATAGTGACTGTCTTTTAAATGAACAGGGACCGGAAGTATTGACTTCGTTCTCACATCATTGAGCGCTTCATCAATGGCGACATACGACGCATTCGATTTAGGGGCTGTTGCGACATAGGTCACGGCTTGTGCCAGTAATATTCGTCCTTCTGGCATCCCTATCTTTTCAATTGCTTCAAATGCAGACATCGCCAGGATCAGCGCTGTCGGATCTGCATTACCGACATCTTCAGACGCGGCAATCACAATACGACGTGCCAGAAAGCGTGGGTCCTCTCCTGCTTCTATCATCCGTGCCAGCCAGTATAAGGCAGCGTCGGGATCACTGCCCCGCATGCTTTTTATCAAAGCGCTGGCAGAATCGTAATGATTATCACCATCCTGATCATACCGGATTGCCTTTTTTTGAATTGATTCCTGAGCGACTTCCAGATCAAACACTCTGTCACTGCCATGAAGGGAAAGCACGCCGATTTCTAATGCGTTCAAAGATCGACGTGCATCTCCGTCGCAGACTTCAATCAGGAAATCGATTGCCACTTGATCGACGGTGACGTTATAACGACCCAATCCTCTTTTTTCATCTGTCAAAGCCCGCTGCATTAAATTTTCAATGTCTTTGGGAGTCAAAGGTTGAAATTCAAAAATCTGACTGCGGCTGATCAAGGCAGATACTAAAGAGAAAAAGGGATTCGATGTCGTTGCGCCAATCAATGAAACAATACCTGTTTCCACATCGGGTAGTAAAACATCCTGCTGAACTTTGCTGAAATGATGTAGTTCGTCAATAAACAGAATCGTCTGTTTTCCACCGGTTGCCAATTCATCACGTGCGCGATCCAGTGCTGCCCGGACTTCTTTCACTCCAGCTGAAGCGGCATTGAATGCTTCAAAACGGCGGTTCGACTGTAGCGCGATTAACTCAGCTAAAGAAGTTTTTCCTGTTCCGGGTGTACCGTAGAAAATAAGCGAGCCGATGCGATCGGCGGCTAAAATTCTTCGCAACAGTTTTCCTTCACCCAGAAAATGTTGCTGTCCGACAAATTCTTCCAGAGATAGCGGACGCATACGGGCAGCTAATGGCTTGGCTTTTTCCAGATTGCCGGATTCCTGCTGGTCGAACAAGCCCATAAAAAAACCTCCGCCAAGTGATTCAGACGCGGGTATATTTGAACCCGTGATTGCAAAGTGGGAACCTGATAATCCGGGTTGTGTTTCCCGGGTATACCGGGTTTACACGCAGCCGAATCGCGGGGGTCCCCAGTTTAATATTTGTAGGGTCAACTCACGATTTTGAATCAACTTGACAGAGGTGTTTCCTCTAATTTGTTACGCCTCTATTTTACTCACTCTCATTACGTAAAACAAGGAGTCGATTCAATAAATTCGCTCTGTTCCCGATAAGACTCTCCTACCCTTTATGTGCCTTGTCTGTCTCTTTTTTCTTCTGTTTCTGATTGATCAGGAATTCGACAAGATCGCGCAAATCATCTTTACTCAGTTGTTTGACAATTTCTTCTGGCATGGCTGATTTACCACTGGCTCGTTCTTCAATATCTGCTTTGGAAACACGAATGAGCGTACCGTTGGCTTCCATGATTTCGATTTCGTTTGTGGTCTCTTTACGAACAATCCCAACAATCACTTTCCCGTTTAATAAAGCCACTACCGCTGTCTCAAATCCTTTGGCAATCGCCTTGTCAGGAGCCACGATTGCCTCCAGCAAATATCGTCGGTCTTTCTCAACGCCGATGGATGACAAGTCGGGGCCGACTTCCCCTCCATTATTATTGATCATGTGACAACGCCGACAGGCGGTCGCACTTCGACCATAAAAGACCTCACTTCCTCGCGCCGAATTTCCCCCCGAAAGCGTTTCGATATAATTGGCGATTGCATCGTCTTTCGGGCGCGCCTGTTCAAATTGATCCAGAAGCTGGTCTAGTTCTGGTACATGTTTCTGCTTCGCTGCTTTCAGCAAGTCTAGCTGAATTGCTGCGGGAACTTCGTGTTTGACCAAACGTTTCATCCAACGAACCAAGATCTCGTGTGTCTTAGAATTCGGCATTCTGGCAATCATATGAAGAGCCCCTTGCTTTTCAATTATTTCACCTTTGTCGATTGCCTGCTCAAATGCTTTGAGAGCAGCATCGGGATCATGTTTGACCAGGAGGTTTCTTCCAGTGACGCGTACTTCTGGACTGGTATCTTGAATCGCTGTATTCGCAACCTTCTTCATTTCAGGATAAGTAAGTTGATCAAGCGCGAGTAAAGCAGCAATCCGCACATGAGCCGATCTTTTCGTGTCGATGACCATCTGCGCCAAGACTGGAGATGCTGCTTTGATTCCATATTTGGCAGCAAGAGTACTACTTGCTGCTTTGATCTGTTCCGAACTTTGTAATAGCCCGGGAATGACAGGACTCACTACGCCAGTTAATTCGATCGAATCACGCTTTGTCACAGGTTGCCAGCGTCCCAGTACTCGATCCAGGGGTGCAGGATGATTCCATTGACTGAGCTCTTCAATGGCTTCCAGACGAAGTGCTTCAGAAATTTTTTGATTCGCTGCGATCTTTGCAACACGAACAGAGTTTTCTCTTGCTCCTAATCGAAAGTTGGCGTTCATGATTCGTCGTATCAATGCATCCGATTGATCAGATTGAATCGTGAGCGCCGCCAGATCAGGCAAGGCTACAGAGATCGGTTCATCGTTAATTGCGCGGGCAGCCTCGAGCACAACCAAAGGGTCGACGTCTTGTAAAAAGAGGCCAACCTCTTTTCGTTGCAGGCGTCTGAGTGCGACCACCACAGCCAGTCGCACTGCAGCCGAATTGTGATTCGCAGCGGCAATCAACTGGTCGGTGTCTCCGATACGTGCCAGCGCCAGAATCGCCGCGTGTCGTAATATCGGGTCGGCGTTATTGTTTTCCTGGATCAATTCAAATAATGCAGGAATCGATTCAACTGACTTGATTTTTCCCAGAGCGAGGGCTGCAAAATACTGCACTCGGGCATTCGAATCGGAGAGTAAAGGGATGATCGCAGAGGCAGCAGCATTCCAGCCTGCTTCACCAATCACTTTGGCAGTTTGCCCACGCACTTCACTATCCGGATCATTAAGCAGATTCTGGATTTTCGAAACCAGCGACGATTTTTTTCGTCCCAACTGACCAATACCCCAGATCGCATGCAGTCGAGCAAGCTGATGCTTCGATTTGTTTGCGACAAGGCTCAACGCCTCAAACGCATTACGCTCAACGAGGGCAAACTGGGCTTCTGTTCGAATTCTTTGATCGAGGTGTTCTAACAGTTTGGTCAATTCTTCAACAGAACGCTCCGAGAAGCCGGCTTTCATGATCTCAGTCGAGTGTGCCTGTTTTGCCGCTTTTACATGTTCAGTATCCGTAAAGCGATAAATGCGCCCCTTACCAAGACCATCCCAGCCATTCACCCAGTCACTGACATACAGGCTGCCGTCATAACCAAAGTCGACATCGGTCGCGAGAATCGACCAGATAAACTCGTGTGAATCGGTCAACTCAAACGAGGCCCCCTTTGGTTTAACAGCGAATGAGCGAATACCGCTGCGCGACGCAGTTCCTCTGAAGTCGGCCAGAAAGAAATGTCCTTTGTAGCGATCAGAAAGTCCCACGCCTGGATAGTGTACCAGACCGGAAGGGCCGTCGGCCAGATTAATAATGGGTGGCACCATATAAGCGGGCTGTCCTGCATGCGCCGGATGCCAGATTTTTTCGCGGTTGAAAGGTCCTCGATCCTTGAGATATTGATAGTACATTCGCCAGCCAGTGTCACCTCCTTCTACCACGTAAACCCAACGTGCTTTGTCGCCGCTGTCGGAATTATTATCGCCGGTGAAGAGATTCCCATAGTCATCAAAGGCGAGTTCCTGCGGGTTCCGTAATCCGTAGGCGAATTCTTCCAACTCACTGCCATCTGGATGACAACGGAAAACGGCACCTGTATCGGGTCGAAACAGGTGCTTGCCTTCTTTTGTTTCAATATTGTAACCACGATCACCAATACTGAAATAGAGTCGGCCATCAGGTCCCATTTTCAAACCATGTAGATCATGCCCACGAAAGGCGACGCGCACTCCATAGCCATAGCTCAGCTTTTCCCGCAGACCGGCTTTTCCTGCATTTGAAGTGTCTCGCAATTTCCAGACGTTGGGGATGCAGGTGTAATAGACGTCTCCCCCGCGTGCTAATACCCCGGCTCCCGTTCCTTCTAAAATTCCATTGAAGCCGTCAGCAAACACGCTGGCGTGATCGGCTGTTCCATCATGGTTTCGATCTTCTACCAGACGGATACGATCATGTTCGATGCGATAGTCTTTGACCTTTTCCTTAAGATGTTTCTGAAACATTTCCAGACGTTGTTCGACTGATTCCAGGGCCAGGTCATCATGGAGCCAGTTCATGTGGCTTCGATTGTCTTCGACACCTTTCTTTTGTCGAAATGTTTCCGCAACATAAAAACGTCCCCGTTCATCGATACAAAATGCGACTGGATTTGCCAGCAAGGGTTCTGCCGCAAATAGACTGGCATGCATCCCTTTGGGAATTCGAAAACCGGCAATGGCTTGCTGACCTTCCTTTGAAGCGCTGGCTATCGCGGGCAAATAAGGTGTCTGCGCTGAACTCGTGACCGGTAAACTTAACAGGTATAAGCAGGCTGAAATGGTTGTTAGAAATGATGAATGGAATTGCAACCATTTCAGACAGTGTCGTAAGAACAAGATGTAACTCCTCGGCGTAGATAATATGTATCAAATGTGAGGTAGAGCTTGAATTCAGTTTATCTTAGCACTCGTGTTTAGCAGTTCACAGCCTGCGATTCTCCCATTTTGCCTGATCAATACAGTTTTATTCGCTATGATTTTTTTCCTTTGCAAATTGCTTACAGGTCCTTATCAACTGGCTTGATGTCCCTTTTCTGAGTACCATTAATAAAGAACAAATGAGAACCAGGATCGTGACCAGACTAATCATTCAGTTTGCTCATATCAGATTTTGACAAGCAAAAAAATACGATAAAGTGCTCAAAGGGCTAGAATCAGGAAACTCGATGAAAAATGTAGTCAGCCTCATCCTGGGAGGCGGTAAAGGAACCCGTCTGTTTCCACTTACGGAACTTCGTTCAAAACCTGCGGTTCCCCTGGCAGGAAAATATCGTTTGATTGATATTCCGATTTCTAATTGTATAAATAGCAATTTGAGTCGCATCTATCTGATCACTCAATTCAATTCGGTAAGCCTGCATCGTCATATTCGGCAGACATACAAGTTCGATTCCTTCGGTGGTGGATTCGTCGAAATCCTGGCAGCTCAACAGACGATGGAAGGGACCGACTGGTATCAGGGCACTGCTGACGCCGTTCGTAAAAATATCCGCTGCATCGAACAATCGGGTATCGACTATGTTCTGATCCTCTCCGGCGACCAATTGTACCGGATGGATTACGAGAAAATGCTGGAAACGCATATCAATTCGAATGCAGATGTGACAATTGCTACGGTGCCCCTCTCCAGTAAACAGGCTTCTGCGTTTGGTATTATGCGCGTGAATGATGAAGGGCGTGTGGAAGGTTTCCTGGAAAAACCCCAAACTGAAGAAGAGCTGGCGATGGTGCGGACTCCTCCTGACTGGATCGACCAGCAGGGCATCGAAAGTAATGGTCGCGATTGTCTGGCCAGTATGGGCATTTATCTATTCAATCGCGATCTGCTGGTCGACCTGTTGAAAAAAACAGATTACGAAGACTTCGGTAAAGAAATATTTCCGATGTCAATTCGCACGGATAAAGTGCACGCACATCTGTTTGATGGTTATTGGGAAGACATCGGTACGATTCGTTCCTTCTACGAGGCAAACCTCGCGTTGGCACACCCCAAGCCTCCGTTCGATTTCGTAGTGGAGAAAGCGCCCATCTATTCCCGGCCCCGTTTTCTCCCCCCGACACGCTGTGAAGGTGCGACGATCAATCGCAGTCTGATCGCCGATGGATGTGAAATCGACGAAGGGACTGTGATCGAAAACAGTGTGATCGGACTGCGTTGCAAGATTGGCAGGAACGTAACAATCCGAAATTCGGTGTTGATGGGTGCCGACTTCTATCAGGATCAATCGAAGTCAAACCCAGACAATCTGCCTCCCATCGGCATTGACGAGGGCGCGTATATCGATGGTGCCATTGTGGATAAAAACTGTCGCATCGGAAAAAACGCCCGTGTTGAACTTCAGGGCCACACCGCTCAAGATTTCGACCACAGCGACGTTCTGATCCGCGATGGAATCATTGTGGTACCGAAAGGGACCGTGCTGCAGGACGGGTGGAAACTCTGACAGAAGGAGAGCATGGAAAAAATTGTTTCTCCGATAGAGAGATTTCATTCCGGACAAGCTCAATGATTGGGATCCAACAAATCGAAGCAGCTCTTATGGGCTGTTTTTTTTGTATTTCACTTGCATCTGTGTGGCCATAATGCCACAATGGACATAGGTTCTGTTAAATCACAAAGTTCTATCATTCTCGAACTTGTCTGGAATACAAATCATGAAATTGCTGGTTTCTATTTGCACGATTTTTTTTGTTTGCCAAGCTTCGCTTCAGGCGGCACCTCCATCCAAATCTTATGAAATGGGTTTCAAAACAAACAGTGTCTTCGATTATAAACAGGCACGCAAAAAAGCAGATGAGAACATTCCTCGATTTCCTCCCCGTACGGGAAATGCGTTAATCGTTCAATCAGTGGAAAAGAATTCGCGTGCTGCATATGCAGGTTTGAGATATCAAGATCTGATTCAACTTGTGAACGGAAAAAAACTCAAAACTCCACAAGATGGAGACAAGATCCTCAAAAAAATTACCTATAAAGATGAACTTCAACTGCGCGTAATCCGCCGTGTAGATAATAAATGGAAACACATTAATCTGACGATGGAACCCATGTCTGATTTGAACTATTTTCGCACTCAATTGTACCGGAATCCGAGATTTAATTACGAATTTGATGTAAAATATTATGTGAGGCATGGAGAAAATTCGCCATCCAAATTCAGCCCTAGAAATTTTCAGATCTACTATACAGAGTACTCTAGAAGGCAGGCTCAAACACTTAATTTACAATTATCGATGTTCTTACCAGGTAAGTCTTCAATGCTGGATGAGACTACTATAGCCGGGTTTATTATCAAGACAGATACTGCCAAGTACAGAATTGTCGAAATTGATGAGGATTGGGAACGAAAAAAAGCGTTAGAAAATGAATTGGCTGAGGTGAAGAAGCTGATTCAGACAGCTCAAACAAATATAGCTGAAGCAAATAGGAAAAACAAATCAAAAGAGGAAGTCGCGAAACTCACAGAGAAGTTCGATTTAGCCAAACAAAAGTATCAGGAAATTCAATCGGCTCAGTCAGAATTTTTAAAGCAAGCACTGAAACAGGAAAAGCAGCACGAAGAGAAAATCCGAAAAAAATTCATCGATATCTATTTCGAGTTGCCAGAAAGTAAAAGGAAGATGATAGACGAACTTATTAAAAAAGTAAAAAATTTAGAAGATGATGTTTCTGAGACCACACTGGAAACGTTAGAAAAGAGAGGGCTAGTTAGATCGTATATCGATTTGGCAAGAGGATTCCAAGGTTGGAAATTTTATGATCGTCCCTTAAAACAAGAGCAACTCAAAATGATTGATGATATAATCTCATCCCGCAAAGTAACTGTCCATTTCGAAAATGCTCCAGACAAGCAGTTTGAGCTGACCGCCGAACAGAAGGAACGACTTAAGATGGTGTTGAAAGTGTTTAAATCTGATGATGGAGAATTCCCAGAATAATTTCATCTGTCCTGGTAATCTTATCAAAAAAAACGCCCGACAAGGCACACAACCTCATCGAGCGTTAGATTAAACTTGTCATGCGAATCCCTTCGTACTCTTGCTTAGAAGCTGGCAGTGGAAAGTCGTGTCATTTGGATTGTTGTTCCCAACAACTCACCATCGATTTTTTCCATCAGTTCCATTTCCAGAACTCCACCTGATTCTGCAATCACCTGACCGAAGACTGCATCGTCAGTAATCACAACTCCGTTACACTTGGTGATGACCATTCCAGGTACGAGGCCAACAAGATCTGCTGGCGAATCAGGCTCGACAGAATCAATACCAATTCCTTTACCTGGCAGCATCAGGCCTTTCACACCAAGGTACCAACGGACGTCTTCAATAATTGCACCGCCGGGAACTTGAAAATCTGCTGTAGGATAGACAAAGTCGCAACGGTTAAAGTCGGCGGGTGCACAATTCTGCAAAGGAGTGCAGTAGTTAAACCACCACCATGAGTGACGAGGATGACCAACGTGCCAGGGTCTGTGGTGACCGTGGTGTCCGTGACCATGTCCGCCGTGACCATGTCCATTTCCGTGACCGTGTCCGTTGCCATTGCCGTGTCCGTTGCCGGGCATTGGCCTGGGTGGACGTGGTTTTGGAGGTCCGTTTCCTACAGGAGGACGTGGTCGAGGTCGTGGCCTGATCGTACCAGGACGGTTGGGTCGTGGTGTGATCGTACCAGGACGATTAGGTCGCGGTCGAACTGTTCCAGGACGTGGCACTGGTTTCGGTCGAACTGTCCCTGGACGTGGCTTGGGAGCCGCATTATTATCTGGCCGTGGTCGTGGACGAGGTCTGACTGTACCAGGACGATTGGGTCGTGGTGTAATCGTGCCCGGTTTTACTGTTCCCACAGGTCGTGTGAAGATACCACCACCAGCAGGCTGTCCGTTACCAATACCCGGATCAAGTGGTTTGATCTGAGGACGTGGCCTGGGTGCCGAGTTATTAACTGGTCGTGGACGAGGTCGTGGTCTGATGGTTCCAGGACGATTGGGCCGTGGTGTCATTGTCCCAGGTCTTACTGTTCCCACAGGACGTGTATTAGTGGGTCTGCGAGTCTGAGTCATTGTACGTGGTTTTGGTGCCGAATTCATGGTTCGCGGTCGGGTTGTATTCCGAGTCGTGCGAACGTTTGAACGACGACTGGTCGATCTCTGTGGAGATCGGGTCGCACGACTTTGATATCGTTGTCGTGACCCTGAATTACTTGAGCGTGAATAGGATGATCGGTTCGAGCTGGCTGAGCGACCTCTTCCTCTGGCATCAACGTCCAGAGCAAACGCTCCGAACACCATTGCCAAAATCATCAAACTAAGTGCGGTACGTTTCATTGTTCTGTCTCCTGAATTTTCGTGCTATCGTGAAGTGAACAACAGCACGTGGGTCTGTCATTCCTGTTTGTTTTGCAGGTCACATGCCTGCCTACCTCACTCAGCGTGAAACCCGATAATTTGTTACATGAAAATTCAGAATAATCTGAAAATCTCTCATTTCAGTACTTTTACCTGTTTTTCAGGACTCTGCAGAGAACAGAAGAATCTTCGATCACAGGGCTTCCTCGAAATCAAGAGGAGTGACAGGCCCGGTTTCGCAACCTGCACAAAAGTCGAATGAACGTCGATAGTCAGATGCGAAATCAACGTAATCCAGTCTGAACTCTAAAACTGCTACGCCATTCACTGACTTCGAAATCACCATGACAGCAAAGAAACATGTTTGAATTCAAGACTCATTTTTGATCTCACTGAATTGACCTGGAGTAGAACTCTGTTTTTCCCCTTATTCAAGCATAAATAAATGACGAAACCTGGCTTTTATTTTCTATTGAAGACAATTAGCCAGAATCCTGTTATCATTCATGGTTGCGGCTTACTTTTTTTAATGAGTAAAGTGACACGATCTAGAATTCGAATCAATTTCTTTCACTTATAAAGATCAGCATTCTCATGAAAATATCATTGATTATTTTAATATCTGTACTGAGTGGGACTACCAGTTTGTGGGGTGATTCCGATGATGCCCCGTTAAAGGTATTACGTTATGGGCCAGTCAATGATCAAATCGTTGATGGGCTCACTCCGGGAGGACTGGTTCAAACAAAATCTGGCGATTTGATTACAACGTTTGTTGACCGGGGAGATGCTTCAGCAGGATCGAAAAGCTACCTCGTCCGTTCGAAAGACAAGGGAAAAACATGGTCAAAACCGTTTCGAATCATCGAACCGAAGAATCCAAAGGAGGGACTGTTTTCGGAGATTGTTCAGTTCCCCAATGGTAATCTGATGTTAATGATCAATCGGATTTCACACGTTGATTCAAGCCGCGAAGGTGTGTTTGGTATTCGAGAGTCAAAAATTGAATTGCAAGTCAGTCAGGATAATGGAGAGTCATTTCAATCGATCGGATTTTTTGCAACACCGCTTAAAAGCTTAACAGCGGCAATGGGAGCACTCTACCAATTGAAAAACGGTGATTTGATCATTCCCGCATATTGCACAACAAGCCATCCACGTCGACATCCCGGGTATCGGTATGGATCTGGATTTTTCCGCAGTGTTGATGGAGGAAAAAACTGGGGGCCACTGGAAGTCGCTTTTGTTGATCCACCCTCGAAAGAAGAATCAAGGCAGGGTTTCAATGAAGCGGCTTTTGCGGTTCGAGACGATGGTTCATTGATCGCTTACGCACGCGTCGATGTTCATAAGGGTGATGACTATAAAAAAAACAACTTATGGATGTGCCAGTCTCAAGATCAGGGTCTGACCTGGACGCTGCCGGTGGAAACGAAGATTACAGGAATTTACCCGTCTATTTCCAGGCTGCCTTCTGGTCGATTTGTGATGCTGTGTGGCCTCAGAGACTCGAAAGTATGCCGTCGTACGACTTCTCTATTTACGAGTCAAGATGGTATCAACTGGAAGTATCGAGGGCATCCCTACTATTCACGAACCAGAGGAATTCCCCACAACCCCGCTACAGGCGGTGGACAGGCAATGGTTTCGATGGGCGATGATACGATCTACGTCGTATTTTATGCCTGCGATCCGACGCTGCCTGGCTATCACAAAACTTATGTGGATGGCAGTCTGTTGAAATTATGATTTCCCATTAGCGTTACTTTTGGACGAACTCTTTCTCACATCAACTGTTTGTAAACAGGCACAGGTTAGTCATCATACCCAACTCGTGAAATCCACACGAAACCGATTATTTCCTATACGTCCTGATAACTAACTCTTTTAACTGATGACGATCAAACTTTCCTGTGCTCGTTCGTGGTAACTCATCGAAGAACAGGTAGTGGACTGGATTTTTGTAAGCCGCGAGTTCAGCCGCGACGCAGGTACGAATGGAATTCTCAGTTGAATCGTCTTGCTTATTGAGTAGCGCGACACACGCAACTGGTACTTCACCATCTCTTCGATCAGGCAAGCCGACAACGACGGCAGCGTGTACCGCGGGATGCTCATCAATAATGGACTCGACTTCAGCAGGTGCGATGTTGGAGCCACGGCGGACGATCATCAGCTTCATACGACCTACGAACCAAATATATCCATCGTCGTCAAAACGTCCGAGGTCGCCGGTGTGAAGCCAGTCACCTTGAAACAAATCAGCCGTGGCTTGCTCATCATGCCAGTAACCAATTGTTGCTGACGGCGTACGAAGCACGATTTCGCCTGTCTCACCAGAGGGGCAGTCCTCTCCGCCAGCCGTGACGATTCGCAATTCTGTATCAGGCGCTGGTAGTCCGAGAGACCCCCACTTGCGTCTTCCAAAGCGTGGATTCGCCGCGTAGTAGCCGCCTATTTCCGTCATGCCTGCGCCCTCCATGACTTCCCATCCCAACAGGTCGCGAAAGCGATGATGGAGATCGGGAGGAACAGCATCACCCGAACCAATGCTGTTGTTGAGGGTCGGTAATTCTGTCGGATTACTTTCCAGGAATTCAATGAAATCCAGTAAGTTGCTGGCAAGCATACCGTACTCGGTTACCGACTCCTGTTGAATTATTGACACGGCCTTCTCTGGAGTTGGCTGCATTGAAAGCACGACGCGAGCACCAGCGAACAGGGCAGGCATCAATTGAGTTTGCAATCCACCGGCGTGGCTGATAGGCTTGCCGACCAGCACGACATCGTCATCGGTAAATTCAAAAAGCTGCCGCGAGGTTTCGATCCCGGCATACGCTCCTGCGTGCGAATGGACGACGCCTTTCGGATGCCCTGTGCTACCGGATGTGAAGAGCATTAATGCGGGCGCACTCGGCTCAACCTCAATTGATGATTTAAGATTATCGGTACTCAATAAAACTGAGAAGGAATGAACATTGTCTTGTGTGCTCTGAGCCGGGCCAACCGCGACTGCGATCATTCCTTCTCGAACAGCGAGTAGCCTTTCAACAACCGGTGTCTTGTCGGTGTGAAACATGAGGAGACGGGCGTCGATGCGTTGGACGACGTCAATCGCCTCCTCGGCGACGTATCGATAATTCAAGGGTACGGATACCGCACCGATCTGATAGCAAGCAAGAGTTGTCAGAACCGCTTCCAGACAATTCGGCAGGAACCATGCAACACGATCTCCCTGCTCTATTCCCATGTGCTGTAATCCAGATGCGACTTGCTGAACCTGATAATGTAGATCTGCATAACTGACTTGTGTGCCCTCGCATTGAATCGCCGTTTTGTCGGGAGACTGACGAATCGGGTTTTCAAGCAGCGTTTGGTGACGTGTCATCAAAGTTCATTTCCATTTGTTAAAGTCTATTATTTGTGTCGCTACTTTCAAATTATGGTGCCGGCACCTGGTTGATTCAACCGGCATAATCGGTACAAATTCTAACGATATTCTCGGGTTTAAAAAGTACGACCTGCTGTTCAGGCAATAAATGGGGCGTTCTCTCAAATCGTTTAAGTTGGTTTAACTGATTTAACCGATAAAATGATATCACCCTGTTCTTTCAAGTCTCTTCAAATTGAACGGGAAAAGACAATGTAAAGCGACTCATTTTGCTACTGTTTTCACTAATTATCGTTGCAAAAAAGTAATCAAGCCAAAACAGCGATTCCCTTCTCAGATCTATTGCAAGCATGGAATTTTTGGCAGAAGAATATTCAAGAGGTACCACTGCGATCCATGTTACAGCAATCAATCAAAATGAAGGCAAGATTGCTGATAGTGGGATTGCTATTCTCACTCTGTTGGTGTGGTTCGCTTCAAGGTCAGGAACCGTTGAGGAAAGTGTCACTCACCCCGATTGATTCGTTGTTGAACGGCAGAGAGTCTGAGGTCTCAGAACCGCTTGATCCAAATCACTATCAGGATGAATCGCATAGAAGTGTTCTGGTGAATCATTTTGTTACCCCCTTCGCTGACAATGACAGTGATATTGTTCCCTGTGTCGAATGTGAATCGGCTCACAATCAATATCCGACTGGCGAGCTGAGTGGATTTCTTCAAGTTGATTCTGCTGCCTTCAACGAGTCCGCAGCTACACGGGCGGCTTTCGGAGTGATCAATAATAAAACGGCTGTACGACGCGCACGACTTGCTCTGACTGGAGATCTCCAGTCCAACGTCGGATACAAACTGGATGCAGAATTTGCCACCCCCGGTCATCCCACTGCCCGAGATGTTTTTATCGATTTTAAAAACAGACCTTTGGCAGATCGACTGGTTTTCGGTAGCACCAAAGTTCCTTTTCAACTGGAAGCATTGACTTCTTCAAAAGATTTCACGTTCGCGGAACGGGCTCCCTTTTTTACGTTTTCGCCATTTCGTCAAGTCGGTATCTGGGCAGATGGAACTTTCGAAGAGGAACGGGGAACATGGTCGATCGCTGGTTT
Organism: uncultured Planctomycetaceae bacterium; assembly: GCA_942492165.1. Classification (GTDB taxonomy): domain Bacteria; phylum Planctomycetota; class Planctomycetia; order Planctomycetales; family Planctomycetaceae; genus Gimesia. The sequence goes on along the minus strand of CALOEF010000039.1, from coordinate 143,782 downwards.
TCGTGCAGGCAAGGGAGGGCTGGTGCTCAATCATTCAAAAGATGGCCACGGCATTGCAGGACGGACTACCGTTCTCCCGTGGTATGAAGATAATGGTCGATATTTACTTCATACTGGGGTTAATTATAGTTTTTTTCAGCCTTACGGTAATTCTGTCAGGTACGATGCCAGGTTGAGTTTCTTTTCAAATCAGGAGCCGGGTATCAACACGCCCGGTGTACCTGTATTAGTCGACACCGGAAATATCCCCGCTAATGGAGTGAACCTGTTTAACTATGAATTGGCGGGTACGCTTGGAGCCTTCAATTATCAAAATGAAATTACGTTCTCATTAGTCGATCAAATCGGCGGCCCATCATTGATATTTTATGGTGGCTATACACAGATCGGGTGGTTCTTGACTGGTGAGACGCGATCCTATAATCGCAAAACGGGTGTCTTCGGCACACTTGTTCCCAAAGAAAGTTTTTTTGATGGCGGATCAGGTGCCTGGGAACTTGCTGTTCGTGGGTCCTATTTGAATCTGAATGACAAGAATATTCAGGGAGGGCGTCTGAATTCCATTGAACTCGCTTTGAACTGGTTTCTCAGTCAGAACGTCAGTATGAAGTTCAATTGCTTGCGTGGATTTATTGAAAACTCGACAACAACAGGAAACGTCGATCTCGACATCTGTGGTGGTCGTTTGCAGATTATCTTTTGATTTCTTTGCTCGTTGTTCTAATGTTAATTTGCTAAGAATAGCCAATGCTGGAATTATGAGAAGATCTCGTATCAATCATAACCTCATAACATTCCGAATCGATCATGAATATCTCTTCCCGTACTCCTGAAAATTTCCGAGCCATTGTCCTCTATGCGGTGCAGGCGTCAACATCGAGTATTCAGACCCGGCAGACGATGCTCCTTGTCCCAACTGTGGTTGCCTGTTGTGGGCTTCTGCGGAACTTGTCAAATCGATAACGAAACATGTACCAGATTTGCTTGGCACTGCACCTTATGCGATCACAGTCGATTCTCGATTTACGGATTTGAATGCTGATTCTCTCGACCTTGTTGAGCTCGTAATGAATCTGGAGGATGAGTATGATATCCAGATTCCAGATGACGACTACGATCAGATTCAGACGATCGGGGATGCCGTACGATACATTTCTATCAAGCGAAGAGGCCCAAGCGATATAGATTAAGCGAGCGTAGGAGTTCAAACCTCTTTTTGATTTCGATTTGATCTTGCTGATTAGTTATGTTGTAATAACTCTAGAACTGACTCTGTGACTTTGACTCATTTAGTCAGTCTGAAATTTGACTGATAACAATAAGGAATCAGCGATGATTAAAGGAAACTCTGTGGGCATGAATTTTCGCAATACGTCATCATTGCTTGCGCTGAGTGCTGGCTGGGTCTGTGTAATGATTATTCCAGCAATGGAAGTCTCGGATCTTGTTGCCGCTGAACAGGGAGTTTTACATACAGACGATTTTGAGTCGTACACCGACGGGCAATCGATAATCGATTCCGAGAAATGGAAAGGCTTTGAAGGATTCCCCGGCAAAGTGAAGCCGGCGGCAGAAGTCAAGAAAGGTGCCGGAGTCGATGGTTCTACAGCGATTGCCATTTCACATGCAGAGCCGTTTCGGACCGACGGTTGGGGAATTCGCACGCAACTGGCAAACCCGGTTCCCAAAGGTGTCGTGTGGCTGCAGTGTCGCTTCAAGCCACCCAAAGAATGGAAAAGTGGAACATTTTTCGACATGCGTGGCGAGAAAGCAAACGAGATCATAGCACGAATCGCTGTCGCCCCGTTTCAGGCAAAAGGTTCGAAGGTCACGCAAATGCGGTGGCATTCGGTTTTCAATCAATATTATTGGCGCCTTTATACGAACACTCCGCTCGAACAACGTTGGCATACGTTGACAGCTCGAATCGATTTCGATCATCAAACATATGCGTGCTGGGCCGATCAACAGTCGCTGGGTGAAGAAATGCCGTTAACGAATCAGGCGGCTTTATCAAACATCTATATCGGTGCGGCCGGGACACCGGAAGATCCGGCGTTGATTGACCAGCTCTTGGTTTCGCAAACTGCACCAGAGGGTTTTCGTTTACCACGATTGTTACCTGAAACGGCAGATGATTTGATCTTTCGCTTCGCTGCTGTGGGTGATCCCCAACTTGGTTTTGGTGGTTTCGATACAGACAAAGCACGCTTTGCACACGCGACTGATCAGATCAATCGATCGGGTGCAGAGCAGACGTTTATGCTGGGTGACATGGTGCATGCCACGGCGGATTTGAAACTATATGAGGCGATGTCAGAATTGGTGAAACGGTTCAAGAATCCCTATCACTACGTGCGTGGAAATCATGAGATCCCTGAATTGTTTGTACGATATTTCTTTCGCGATCTGCATTACTCGGTCGTGCATAAAGGTGTTCGTTTTGTTGTGATCGATGCCGTCGGTAATCATGTCGGCATGAACGACAGGCAACTCGACTGGATCGAATCAGAATTTCAAAAAGCGGAAAAAGCGGGAGAAGAGATTGTGATCGCATTGCACGTTTCTCCCTGGGAGAACAACGAACGTGGCCGCAGCAAGTATAACCAGATTGGTAAAGGCCGCGAACGCCTGCGGGCGATGATGAAACAGTACAAAGTGCTGCTGAGTTTGAGCGGTCACTATCATCGGGCATTGTGGCACGGCCATGAAGAGGGAACGCATTATCTGGTACTGGGTGGTACGGCGCTCGTGAGCCAGGGGGCATTTGGATGGTGCACCTTCGATGTTTATCCTGACAAGATAGTCGTGCATCAAAAACCACTTTTCTTTGCGTATGAGACAGAGGACGCGAAACAGATCCACACATCACGAGGCTGGCTCAGTTACAAAGAGCTCAAAGCCAGACACCCCTACGCACAACAGGGACCGCTGACGATCAAACGTCATCGGCCGGTGTCGAAGTAATTTGTTTCGACGGCTGCGATTCAGTTCCCAAAAAAGTATTGATGTCTGAATTGAAATGAGATAACTTATTTTTATCATCCAAAATACACTGGTGATCTTGCAGGAAATGATTCTTATGGATAGACCAAGATACACCGAGAAACAAATCCTGTGTGGCATACGTGAGTATTGGATCTCTGAAATGGGGACGGATACGACCATTTGATGCGGACATGCGGATAGATCTTTATCTAATAGAGACAGGTATATGGAATTTTAGTCCCATGGGCGATTTGTTTTATGAAATTGTCTTGAGCGAATTGTTTTATGATGAAATGGAACAATTCTTTCATTTCACGTGTAGCAAAAGGGAATGGAATCACTTATTCGGATTCGATGGTTCGAGAAGCAGTCATAAGGAGATGGGAAAACCCTGTCTGGCAACACTTAACTTTTGGTGCATTGGCGCGATTTATTCGCGGAACGAATGGTCCTGCTGTCTCATTTCAACCGGTGACTGATAAATCGGGAGTGAATGTCGTCCTGCAGGGGTGTTCTTTGGCTTACAGCGTCTGACCAAAAATTATAATAAGAGGGCATCTCGATTTGCACCCAGTACAAAAATTATCGATGTTTTGCGTGGTCGCACTCTGGAGCAATTCTGGGATGAGTTGCAGTGGATAACAGAGCATGGAGTACCCGTGTTGCCAGATTCGTGGCGGAAAAATGGAGGATGGGGTCACTTGTTCGGCAGTCTGGTCGTTTTTAGCATGATTCCGTTAGCGTTATGGGGTCTGAATCCTCCTGCTTTAGTTGCAATGTCAGTTTGTGCGTCGATGGGGTGGTTTGGTCCGTTTCTTTATAAACGTTGGGTCAACCCCCTTCCGCCTGAGTTACAGACATTTCGCGATCTAGCTGTGTTGATTGCGGAACATGATTGTGATGCGGTGCGAAGCTTCGATGCGATGGAACATGGATGAATTGTGAGGTGCTCATGCCAAAAACAGTCAAACTTCTGCTGGTCCTTGTGTTTTGTTTCAGCCTCAATTCAGGTAGTGCTGACGAGAATTCGAGGGTTCGTTTGACGATTCCTCCAGAGCAGCTTCCGGATCCTGCATGGCGCAGAGAATTCTTTAAGGGATTTTTGCCGTTAAAGAACCGTCCACAGATTGTGTCGAGGAAACACGTAAAGGACGAAGTCCACGTCATTGTAAAAAACAGAGGAAACACGCCCCTGGAGTATTATGCCGCAGGCCCAGAGGGAATTCAGCTATTTCAGGAAGTTTTCAGGAGGGGGTTATGGCGGAAATCAGGTTGGGACTGGTGTGGTACCGGTAAGAAGACTTACACGATTCTGCCAGGTCAATCGATTAAACTGGAAGTCGATTTTTTTGATGATGAACGAGGAGAACGAATGCTGGGCAATTTTCGTGAAGCAGGAACAAATCGCTCGGGGTTGATCGTTCTGGCAACAGAGAATTGAGCTACTGAATGTTCGGTCTCTTCTTTTGATTTCTTAAGAGACTAATACTGAAATGAAAATGACCTAAAATTATCAATCAACCCGTCCGGGTTGGCGGTTGTTTTTGCCTTTGCGGTTGGTGCCGGTATCGCCTAGGTCTTCGCGGGCTTTTTCGGCGAGGGCCGTCAGGCGTTTGACGACTTTCGGATTCTGGGCAGCGACGTTTTTGCTTTCGCTGATATCATTGCTGAGATCATATAAAGCTAAACCCGTTTTCTTTTGAATGTAGGGGCCAGGGGTACCGCCACTACCGGGTTTGTCTTTCAAGCTGCGATAGGAGTGAGGGAAATGGAGTTTCCATTGGCCGCTGCGGACCGCGTTCAAATGGTTGCCCCAGTAAAAGAGCAGGGCTTCGTGTGGTGATTTAGCTCCCTTTTCTCCTGTCATTAACGGCCAGATGTTTTTGCCATCGATGATTCGATCTTGTGGGACTTTTCCGCCACATAGTTTTGCGATTGTCGGCAGAAGGTCGATGGTCATCGCCATTTGACTGCAGACCGAACCAGCGGGAATTTGACCGGGCCAGGCCATGATACAGGGTTCACGTTGGCCGCCATCCCATGCGGTGCCTTTGCCTTCCCGTAAAGGGAGCGCAGAACCTGCGTGATCGCCGTAGGACAGCCAGGGACCATTGTCGGAGGTAAAGATCACGAGCGTATTTTTATCAATGCCATTTTCTTTGAGGGCTTGTCGAATCTGCCCGACAGACCAGTCGATTTCCATGATGACATCACCATACAATCCCTGTTCGGATTTGCCATTGAATTTCTCGCTGACAAAGAGGGGTACGTGTGGCATTGAGTGAGGAACGTAAAGGAAAAATGGCTTGTCATGATTTTGATTGATGAAAGCGACTGCCCGTTCAGTGTACCACGTTGTGAGTTGTGCCTGCTCTTTGCCTGTGACTTTCGGATTGATCACCGTTTCATTTTCGATTAATGGCAAGTCGGGGAATCGTTTACCGGCTGTAGGATGGAAGGGCCACATATCATTGGAGTAGGGGAGGCCGAAATAGTCATCGAAGCCATGTCTTGTCGGCAGAAACTCTGGATGATGACCAAGGTGCCATTTCCCATAGATGGCAGTGGCGTAACCCTGCTGCCTGACGAGTTCAGCAATGGTGGTTTCTTCCGCGTTAATTCCAATTTTTGACTGAGGGCCAAGTGCACCACGAATACCAACACGATTGGGATAGCAACCGGTCAGCAATGCAACCCGGGATGCTGAGCAAACTGCCTGTGCTGCATAAAAATCAGTAAACCGCATGCCCTCTTTGGCCATTTGGTCGAGGTTGGGCGTTTTGATATTGGGCGAGCCGAATACACCAACGTCCCGGTAGCCTTGATCATCGGTGAAGATGATCACAAAGTTCGGATGATGGGGGGTTGCCTTTTGTGCCGCGATCGCAGGCTTAACCAATCGACTTGAGAAAGCAGCTATGATCAGGCAGAAACAAAAAGCTTGCTTCCAGAACAGATATGCCTTGGATCCGTGTTTTGAATTAATCACGAAATATTCTCCTCCGGATAAGTAACTTGTTTGCTTGTTACAAATAGTTTATGCGAAGGAGGATTGGCTTTTCAACAAAGTGTCGTATTTACTCGCCTCGAAAGTGGGCATCCTGAACAGGGACGAGCGATTCGAGGCACGCGTAGAGAACACCGGCCGGCGAACCGATGGCGTCGATATCGGAGATTATTTCCTCAGGGTAACAACTGAGGACTTGTGATGATTCTTCGCGATAAACTTCGAAGCGGCGGCGGATCACACTTTCGTTTGCGTCGTCGGCCCGGTTTTCACGAATGGCGCGGTGACGAATGCGGTGGATCATTTCCTCTTCATCACTACAGGTCAAGTGCAACACTTTTAGAACGTCAATATGTTCTTCCAGAATTTTTGCCTGCTCAACATTTCTGGGAATTCCATCCAGAATCAAGATATCTTTACTTGGTTTATACAGAGAAAGCGTCGCGCGGGCATCGAGACCCTGCTTCCAGATGCGGATACTGAGTTCGTCGGGAACCAGTTCGCCCCGGGAGCTGTATTTATAGATTTCCTGACCTTCAGGAGACTCGATATCGATGGAGCGAAAGACATCTCCACTGGAGAGGTGGAAAAACCCGGGAATTTGACCGAGGATTCTGCCCTGAGTTCCTTTACCAACTCCGGGAGCACCAAACAGCAGGACGGCTTTTCGACGGTCCGTCGCCATAGTTATGCCTCTATGTTTGAAGGCCTTTAATGATTTCAGCAACCACAGTAGTCACTATAATTAAAATCTGGAAAGTACACCAAATTCTGTTGATTACAATAGCGTCTTACAAAATAATTCTCACCCCTTGAGGGTGAAGATATTGACGAAGGTAAAATAAAAAACACTCCAAAAACCGGTAAGTTTTCAGAGTGTTAAAATGATCAATGAAATGCTCTCAACGAGAAATCAGAGCGACCACCTGACCAACGTCGACTGGGAGACTGACGTCTTCAATCCCAGGGGCCGTCACGACGCTTGCTTCTAACGCCTTTTTATCAAGTGTGATCCAGGCACATCCAGGTCGACCCGATTCAACTAACTCACCGTAAACTTTTTTCAGATTCGGACGATTTCTGATGGAAATGACATCACCTGGTTTGACCCAGATCGAAGGTTTATTCACAGTTTTTCCATTTAACTGGAAGTGCGAGTGAACGATACCCTGACGGGCCTGAGGTCGTGTCATTGCAAAACCAGCACGGCAGACAACGTTATCGAGCCGTCGTTCGCAGAGAATCAATAGCTCTTCACCGGTGTTGCCTTTGGTACGTCGGGCTTTGTCAAAGTAACGACGTAACTGACGCTCTCGCAGACCGTAATAGAATTTGATTTTTTGTTTTTCAATCAAGGCCAGACCGTAATTGGAAGCCTTTCGACGACGCTGTGACATCCCGGGTGGAAGATTCCGATTGTCTAATGCCTGTGTTGCACCGGCATCTTCAAAAACCAAAGCTCCCAAGCGGCGGTTGACCCGTCCTTTTGGTCCTGTATAACGACCCATTCAGTCTATCTCCCAGATTAATCACACTTGTCGCACAATTGACTTGATGTACGGCAAAGACATATTATTTAAGTTCGATCAAAGTAAACTTATTTGTCATAATAGTTTACAAGTAGAATGCCAAGAGGATCGAACCCGATATAGCAATCAGAGTTACGGTACTTCAGTACGAAACCGCGCGTACCACAACCTTTAAAGCGGTCCGCTGTTATCGCAAATTAGACGGGAGTCGTCAACCAACTGGATAGCAGGATCACAAATTCCAGGAAAATTTTGAGAAACGGAACGACGAAATAAAATCAATCTGCAAGACGACGCGGCGAGGAACTGACAATACGTACAGTTTCTGTCAACAGAAAATTTGAGGAAGCGAAACGGTCGTGCGAAAGAGCGCTGCTGTTTCGTCCGATTCAACAGCAATTCGGGGAATGTCCCAGTTGTCGGGTGTTTCTAACCGTGAGTATCCCCCGTAATAACTAAATCCCCATCGATATCCAGCCTGCTCCAGGCAAGCGCGGGTTCGATCATCAAAGCAATCCTTTCCCCCCACCGGATAACTGAAAGCGGAGATCGTCTGGCCGATTTCGGCTTCAATTCTTGCTTTACAGTGTTCTATTTCGATTTGCTGCTTCTCTTGTGGATGATTAGCCAGAACAGGATGATTGACAGTATGACCACCAAAATCCATTCCAGCCTGACTCATTTCTCGAATCATATCCCAAGTCATCCAGACTTGATCTGCAATATTCTGCGGACAGCGTCCAGAGCCCGATTGCTCTGCAAGAAAATTCAAGTAGTTCTCAGTTTTTTCACCGGACAAGCTCTTGAAAACGCTTAATAAGGTTTTAATTGACTGATTCACATCCGCAGACTCAAGGGAAACGGCATTTCCTGTCCACTGGTTCGCTGGTAAAACAGGATAAGACGCGTTACGAACCATCCAGGCGATTTCATCCCACCAGGCAACTTTTCTGTCATCGAGGAAGCCTGAAGTCAGAAAGAAGGTTGCAGAAGAGTTGTAAGATTTGAGAATCGGAAATGCCCATTCGTAGTTATCTCTGTAGCCGTCATCAAAAGTAACTAATACATATCGACCACGACGTTGATTCCAGAGGTCGTCCAGATCCTGGATTCGAATCATATCATAATTCAATGAGAGAAAACGGACCTGTTTCTCAAAGTCTTCGGCTGTCGCGCTCCAGAGATCGTGGTCAAGCATCGAATTGTTGCATTCGCCCACACGATGATAATTCAGAACAATCAATCCGTTCCAAAAATGGGAACTACGAGCGAGTCTGTTTACACCAGTCCAATCCAGTGCCTGTGCTAAGATTTCTCTTTTACTCACGATTTCGATTCCTTTTCGTCAGCTTGTTCATAATGTCACAAACTATTTCTCTGTATTACTCATACTTGAGTTGTTCAGAACAGAATCAATCAGTTGAGGTGCCAAATGTAAATAGCGCCCCGCATTTCTTTTGGATTCAATATCAGCATATACCAGCTCGACCTGCTCTGCAGGCAGGCCGATGCTTTCGGCAACTTCTTCAGCAGTGAAGCCAGCGTTCAATCCATATAAACAGCAGTCCAGTTTTTCATAAGAAACAGCAAAGAAAAATTCTTCCTGTGATTGTTCCAATGAATATGTGTCAGTTGTCGGAGGACGCATACAAATGACTTCAGGTACGTCCAGATACGAGGCTAACTGGTAGACCTGTGACTTGTAGAGATGAGCAATTGGTTTCAAGTCTGCAGCACCATCACCATTTTTGACGAAGAACCCCTGATCATATTCGAGTCGATTTGGAGTTCCGGGAACGGCATAATTCAAGCGGTCTGCATGATAATATTCCATCATCTTACGGCAGCGCTGTTTAAAATTCGTCGCTGCCACAATGGTCTGGTAGGCTGAGAGTGGAAGACGTTTTTTAATGAATTCTCCTTCTGGTGTCTGAACAACGATGGAAAAGACGCGATAGCCGCCTTCCTGAAGCAGGTTCGGAAGAACAATTTTTGATTTCCAATCGGGTTGGTATTCTGGAATCACCTGTTGAATCGCAGCATCGCGGCGCTCATAACATCCTGCACCTTGTAACATTGGTGAAATGTTTTCGACAATCGCTTCGACGTGAAAATGATCTGCCAGCAGTTGCCCGTAGGTCAGGCTCTCATCTTTCGTATCGTGCTCAGGCATCATGATTCCCAGTACACGGTCATTTCCGAAAGCACGCGCAGAAAGTGCAGTAACCACACTACTGTCGATCCCTCCAGATAAACCAAGCACAGTCCCTTTTTTTCGCATCGTTTTGCGAACTGTTTTCTGCATCCATTTCACAATGCGGTCTGTTTCTGCTTCGCAATCCAGGTTTAACAGATCAGGGCTAAAAGTTTTTGTTTTGGTATTCATAATCATAATTCTATCTCCGTTGCTGACGACTGCGTTTCTTGATTTGTCAATTCTGTAAGATTGCTCAGTTTGAACAAGGCCTGACAGGTCAGGGAAGTGAAAGTTGTTTTTTGTCGACTTTTCCATTTGGGGACTTTGGTAATTCTGCTCGAAATTCGATCATTTGTGGAACCATGAAATCTTCCAGATGTTTTCGGCAGTAAGCCAAGACTTCCTTCTCAGTTAGTTCCTGATCAGGCATCAATGTTACAATCGCCCGGATTGCCTGCCCCAGCACGGGATCAGGATCTCCAACGACGGCTGCCTCTGATATTTTTCCATGAGCGAAGAGTACATTTTCCACTTCCCTGGGGCTCACCTTTTCACCGCGACTTTTGATGATGTCATCTCTTCTACCGATGAAATACAAAAAACCTTCTCGGTCCATGCGAAATAAATCGCCGGTATGCAGCAGCATTTCATTTGGCAGTTCGGCCGGCTTTAAACGCTCTGCTGTGCGTTCTGGAGCTTCCCAGTACCCCAACATCACATTAGCCCCGCGTACAACCAGTTCGCCGACATGCTCGGGCGGTAGTGGAATTCCTTGTTCATCGACAATAAACACTTCGGTATCGGGCATTGCGATCCCAACTGATCCGGTTCTGATATCAACTTGATCTAATGGCAGGTAGGAAACTCGTTTGCACTCTGTCAAACCGTACATCGAAAATATCTGAAGGTGTGGCAGACGTTTTCGGAATGTAAGAATATGTTCCGTTGGTAATGCCGCACCTGTGTTTGTAATGTATCGTAATTTTGAAAAGTCATACTTCGACAGATCCATCTTCAACAATATTGCTGACATGGTGGGCACCAGCGGAAAACCGGTGACCTGCTCATCAATGATTTTCTGCAGAATCGCATGGGGATAGGTAAAAGACTTTTCCAGTACCAGTGTTGCACCAACTCGAAATGACATGAGTAATTGATAAAGCCCATAATCGAATGAAAGTGGAAGCACATTTAAAATGATGTCGGATGGTTCATTCATTAAATAGGTTGTAATCGAACGTGCCGCTGACGTCATGTTTAAGTGGGTCAGCATGACTCCTTTGGGGTTTCCGGTTGAGCCAGAAGTGTAAACCAGAGCTGCCAGATCGACGCTGATTGTTTGAATTGCCGGTGGAGTCGAATCATCGGCAAATTCAACCTGCAACTGTTCCCACGAGTCAAAACGGGGCATTTGCAAGTCATTCTTATTAAGATGACTGGAGTCAGCGTTGACTGCCACAACGTGTTTCAAATGAGGCAAAAGATCAGAGTGTTCCGAAATCGATTTCTGTTTTCTTTCCGGAATAATTAAAACGCGTGAACGACAATTATTTAAAACATACGTTAACTTATCGATCTTTGTGGTGGGATTGACCATCACAAAAACGCCACCTGCTTTCAGAACAGCAAATATGGCAACGACTGCTTCAAATGAATTATCCAATTGAATGGCGACCCGGTCTCCCCGCTCCAGTCCGCGTCGTAACAATCCATGTGCCAGACGATTGCTCTGTTGTTCAAGTTCCAGGTAGGTATATTGTATCTGGCTGATGACCAAGGCGACCTTGTCAGGATCCTGATGTGCACTTTGTTCTAGAAATGATTGCAGCAACAACGGCCTGCTCCTTTGAAAATTATGCTAGTTCTTTGAAGTTTGGATTCGATGAAATCGATCAGTTGATCAATGGAGTCCAGGTTTTCCGGAATCAGTTCATCGTCATCGACTTCGACGTGATAATGGTCTTCGATAAAAGCAACCAGTTCGAGAACGCCGGTGGAATCAATAATGCCTGTTTCCAGAAATGAGTCATTGTTCAGTAAAGACTCCGGATCTTCCCCGAACAGGAAATTTTCGGCGACAAAGTTACGTACATCAGTTTGAATGAGAGTTCATTTTATTACCTTTACTATTTCTGAAAAATGTGAGTGTTATTGAGTGATTATTGTTGAATCGAAACCTGAGTCGGAGACTCGGTTTCGATTTCCGGCTGTGACCGGTCTGGCCATTAATCATCTGTTCGACCAGAACTGGGTCGAAAGAATTCCGACCAGAGCCATATTGTCACGCGTGCCAATCGCGCGTCCCTGTTCCATTTTTTTTACCAGCCGCTTTACTGCCACTGGTTGAAATAATCCATTCTCTTCCAGTTTCTCTGGAGACAGTAGACGACTGACATATTCAAAGCGGGCAGTCTGCTTTTGTGTGTCGATGAAGCTGTGAGCCTCTGGTGCACGATAAGGTTGTTTGGGACGTTTTCGAATGCTGTCGGGAATCAGGTCTCTCAAGGCGTATTTCAGCAGGAATTTTTCGTTGAGACCGTTCATCTTGAAGCGTACGGGAATGCGGGAAGCGAACTCGACCACCCGGTAATCCAGGAACGGGAACCGACCTTCGACTGAATTGCCCATCGCCATCCGGTCTCCCTGGGAAGACAGAATATAACCGGGCATCAGATTGATGGCCTCCAGGTACTGTGCCTGACAGAAGGAAGGCCATTGAAAATTGTTCGGGCAACTGGCTTGAGAATTCAGCCAGTGGATCCTGATTCACAAGTTGTTGTTTGACATCATCGCTGAAAAATGTTTTTAGTTTAGATGTCAAGTCCCAGCGCGGCAGATGGGAGAAAAACGGGCTGTCGATGTCTTCAGGGCGAATCTTGAAGAATGCTTTCAGATAAGCGGGGGACTGGGCCTGCAGATTTTTCATATACGGATAGAGACGCTTTAACAGCAGTGGTCGGATTTTTGAATCAGGTTGACGACTCCAGAAGCGTCGGATTTTGTTTTCTTTAAACAGATCGTAACCGCCAAATACTTCATCGGCTCCTTCACCCGTCATCACAACTTTGAATTGACTTTCGCGGACAAGTTTCGACAGCAAAAACATGGGAGCAGGTGCTGTTCGCAAGACCGGTTTTTCTGTGTGCTGAATCACCTTCGGAAAGATGCGGCCGATATCTTCATATGAACAGCAGACCGTCTGATGATCGGTTCCCAGTTCCTGAATCATTTCCTGTTGAAAATGACTTTCATCATAGTCCTTGTCGTTAAAAGCAACGGAAAATGTATTTAAAGGGGCATTGGTATAGTTTCGGATAATGGCAGCCGTCACTGAAGAATCGAGACCACCACTTAGGTATGCACCAACGGGAACATCCGCACGCAATCGCAGCTGTGTGGCATTAATCAAAAGTGAACGCAATTCATCCGCCCAGTCATCGAGAGAACGATTCTCTTCATTGGGGCTGTAGTCCAGATTCCAGTATTGCCAGATTTTGACGTTGACCATTCTTGACGATCATGGAATGAGCGGGAGGTAATTCAGAAACGCCATCAAAAAATGTGCGGGGAGGCAGAGGTGACCAGAAGGTAAACAGCTGATTCAATGCTGTCAGGTCGACTTCGACGTTCGACATCGGGCAGGGCAAACAGTGCTTTGACTTCTGAAGCGAAACCAGAAGCGACTCGGAGTCTGCGTATAGACCAGCGGGCGGATTCCCATACGATCGCGGGAGAGAAAACTTCCTGTTTGCGTGATCATGGATGGCAAACGCCCACTGTCCGTTAAAGTGTGTGAACACATCCGGGCCATATTCGGCGTACATCATACAGAATGACTTCTGTATCAGAATGGGTCCGGAACTGATAGCCTTTCTGCTGGAGCTGAGCACGCAGTTCGATGTGATTGAAAATTTCACCATTAAATGTGATTCTGAGCATGCCATCAGGAGTCTGCATTGGCTGCAGACCACCGGCAAGATCGACAATGCTCAGTCGACTGTGTGCCAATCCGACTGAGCCGAGACCTGTGAAATGCCTGATGCATCAGGACCCCGATGATTCAGAGTCGCAATCATATTCTGTAAGTTCTGACTGTTCGACTGGGCGTCCGTCAGAGCGAATGATGCCCGCAATTCCACACATAGAAGATCCAGTTCAAGTAAGAAGAGATGGAAGTTCCACTGACTGGGAATAGAATACTCTTACAGTGGGAATCTAGGTCGAGGGGGTACCAAGTCAAATTTTCCCTATGTGTTCGCCTGGCTGTTTAGAAAAATAAACAGGGTATTGACTATTTTGATGATTAACTGGTGCAACTCCTGCGATCGGTCCAGCTGTTGCAGGGAACTTCTGGTCACTGATGAGATGGGGGTGACCAAACCGTGGTGGATCAAGTCAACTTGCCTGAAGCGGGCGATGATTAATCAGAGTTGAAAAACAAATTTGACTCTTGAATTACCCGAGCTATGCTTTGACGTACTGCTGCGCAAATGTGAAAGCAGGTATTTTCGCTCACTACATCAAAGCGGGCCTTGCCGGAAAAGATACGATCAGATGATCCGGCTTTTCATAAAAAATTTCAACGCAGTAGATGGATTGTGAACCGAATATGTCAGCTCATGAAACTACTTCCGACGTGTCCAATCTTCAATCCCAACATGATGAAAAAGAAGCCACAGGGAAAACCGCATCGAATACGGTGAATACCGAAGAGCTTCTGGCCTCTTTGAGCATGCTGGAGCTGGCTGCCGCGGAGGTTTCTGACGATTCGGACTCGTATGCTGAAGACGACGCCGATGGGGTGTCGACCTCTGCACTTCCCGAATTAAGCGAACCCATGCGGGTCATTGGCAAGGATCAGCATCTCAGCCAGTTGTTCAATCGGGTACAGTCCCTGTTGAAAGGAGAGATGCCGAAGAATCGCAGGGGAAATTCGTTCCACAGTGTCCGGAAACGCTGGATGATACCGGATTAACACAGGATGAAATTGAACGACTGATTCTGAAGTATCTGCTTGCAAAAGGAACTCAAACCGGACGACAGATCTGTAAGCAGATCAGGCTCCCCTTCGGTATCGTGGATCCATTCTGAAACGTGCCAAGCAGGATCAACTGGTTGCCTTTGGTGGCACGGCTGAAATGGGTGATTACGAGTTTACGATCACGGATCTCGGCCGTGAACGCGCTAGACGGTTCACTCAGGAATGCACTTACTTTGGATCCGCTCCTGTCTGTTTCAAAGATTATCTCCGCGCGATGGAAGCACAGAGCATAGCCAAGCAGGAGGCAACCGAAGCAGATCTAAAAGAAGCCTTTTCGGATCTGATTATCAATCCCAAGATGCTGGATCGCCTGGGGCCAGCCGTGAATTCAGGCCGGGGGATGTTTTTATTTGGTGAAGCCGGTAATGGGAAAACCAGTATTGCAGAGCGGATCACGAAAGCCTTTGGTTCGACGATCTGGATTCCCCGTTGCCTGGGAATCGATGGAGATATTATTCGTATTTTTGATCCGGGACTACATGAAGAAGTCATTCAGGAAGATGATTCCGGAGGGACTGTTTGACCTCTCAGGAATTGATCAGCGGTGGGTGCAGATTGTGCGTCCGACGGTGATTGCCGGTGGTGAATTAACTATGAACGAACTGGAAATTACGCAGAACCCGCAGACGAAAATCTGCGAAGCACCGCTGCAACTGAAAAGTAACTGCGGAACGTTTGTGATTGACGACTTTGGACGACAGCGAATGCCCGTCGATGAACTGCTCAACCGCTGGATTGTTCCTCTGGAAAAACGCTACGACTTTCTGAATCTGCCCAGTGGAAAGAAAATTCAGGTTCCCTTCGATCAGCTGATTATCTTTTCGACGAACCTGGAGCCGAAGGATCTGGTGGATGCAGCCTTCCTGCGGCGGATTCCCTATAAGATCGAAGCCCTGGATCCCACGGAAGAAGAATTTCGGGCGCTATTCGAATTGATGGCACCAATGATGGGGTTCCAGTTCGATGCGAAAGCCTATCAGTACCTGGTTGATACGCACTATAAAGCCGTCAATCGGCCGTTCCGTGCCTGTCAGCCGCGAGACCTGCTGCTGCAGGTCAAGAACTTCTGCGTCTACAAAGAAGTGCCGCGCAAGCTGACGCCAGCCGCGTTTGACTTTGCAGTCGAAAACTACTTTTTCTGTGATGTGAAATTCCGGTGTGCTGCCTGATCAGGCAGGCCATTCAGAATCACAGGACTGACAGCGGAATCCGACGACCGTGGCAGTGCCGGGAATCAGACGGTTTTTCCGATTCAGCAGACCATCTCGCAGTTCCAGCTTCTCAACAGCCGAACTGCCGCAGTCGCTGCATTGCTGGTTCTGAAAAATGGTACGGGCGCGTTTCAGAACCCAGTCTTCCTGTCTGCGGCTGTGTGATTTCTTCAGCGTGCCTCGCCGAAACGGCAGAATCATCGGGGTGGTTTCTTCCAGAGAGACGACAGGCTCGGTCTGGGGTTCATCCGGGTAATAGACTTTTAAAATGCTCATCCATGAGCTCCTTACGTTCAATCCCTTGATAAAATATTCCTGTAAATCCGAACAGGAATGTTTCCGGGGTAGTCTTCGCATGGCTGTTGAAACAGGGAAAGGTATGGAGAAACATACGAAGAGGGGAGAAGGATAAAATTCTCTTATTAAGTTGGCAAGAGGTTTTAACTCAAAGGTATCAATATTGTAAAAAATTCCTGCTGTCAAATTCGACAGAAAATGTGAAAATAGGAAGAGTCAGGAGGTATGGCGATGATGTTCAGATAGCAGCCGCATAGAATGCTGTATGATTTTTGGGAGTGATTCGTTAAAAATGTTCCGACTCCAGCAGTGGCTGGAGAAATTAAAACAGGCAGGTGTACTTCAGGAGTTGTTCCCATCAATAAATCAAAGTTAATCAAATTGATACTGGGTGTCATTGTCACAATTGCCTGCCTGGTGGCAGCAGTCTGGGGGATTGACTTTGAGCAGATCTCCAGAAGTTTCCGCCAAGCCAATTACTGGACACTACCTGTGATGCTGGCATTGCTGTTTGTCTTTTTCTGGCTGAAAGCCTTTCGCTGGCGAATGCTGCTGGAACCGATCAAAAAGCTGACCGTCTCGCAGGTCACCCCAGCGATGATGATTGGTTTTATGGGAAATAATATTCTACCTGCTCACCTGGGTGAGTTTTTACGTGTCTATGTTCTGAGCCGTCAGTTTCAGATTCCCAAAACAACCGTGCTTTCCACAGTGGTTCTGGAGCGGTTGTTCGATGTGGTGGCGATTCTCTGTTACCTGGGGGATTGGGATCTATTTTGCACCCAATCTTCCCGAAGAATATCAAACGGTCAGTTTGATTGTCGCCCTGGGTATTGTGCCATGATCATTATTCTGGTAGCAGGCCTATCTGATCTGGACTGAGACAGTGATCAGCCTGTTTCGAAAAATCTTCAGTTATCTCCCTTTTCTGCCGGAAAAACTGACTCATCTCGTTTTGGAGATGATGCGGTCCGGTGCGCTCGGGATGACCTCCATGAAGAGTAAACGCCTGTGTTTCGGAATTATCTGGACTTCATTTGCACAATGGCTTATCAATGGGCTCAGTATTTATGTGGCACTCTGGAGTTTTAATATCGAGGTCTCTCCCCTGGCTGCTTTTGTTGTGCTGGGGGTCACGGCATTCGGGGTGACAGTCCCCTCGACACCTGGTTTTTTTGGTGTCGTTCAATTCTGTTTTACACTGAGTTTAAAAGCGTTTGGTGTATCCAATGCAGATGCTTTTTCGGCTTCTATTTATTATC
Organism: uncultured Planctomycetaceae bacterium; assembly: GCA_942492165.1. GTDB lineage: Bacteria > Planctomycetota > Planctomycetia > Planctomycetales > Planctomycetaceae > Gimesia. The sequence continues at coordinate 126,250 of CALOEF010000039.1, read as the reverse complement.
AGCTTTCACAGTATTTTCCCGTTACCTTGATCGGCTTGTATTATTCCAATCGTGAAGGATTAAAATTCAGTGAAGCAGAGCAGGAAGCAGAGAAAGAGCTGGAAGAACTGGAGGGGTAGACGGGCATGAAGGATCGCGCGATTCAGAAAGCAAATGCAGGAAGTCTCGACGAATAATCAGGGAGCCAGTGTTGCTTGCTTTCCCAGTTTGGTCTGCTTCAGGTTCGCCACACCCTGTTCGGTAATCAACAGATCATTCAATTCGATTGTCTGTCAGTTTTGAATCGATCACTTCCACCTGGGATGTTCCATTGACTGCCAGGCCACTACGTCCGTTTCCGGTACAGGTGACATTTTCCAGGATGATATTCTTACAGCGGTCATGAACGTTAATGCCGTCGATACGAAAATTTTCAAATGTCACGTCCGAAATTTGAACCCCTACTACATCAACCAGCGAGAGGCCGACAGACATACCGGCGAGTGAAAATGCTTCCATGGAGGGAGCTGATTTTTCTGTTCACGGTAATAAATGGCTCCTTGATGATACAGCCCAGTTTCCTGCAGGAATGTCAGTCAGCTTGACAGGCTCCTGCCTGTTTCGGGACGATATTCCGGCAGGGTTTTTCCATCCAGGTACAGGTTGAAATATCCTTTTCGAAATGGAGTGACTTTCCACAGTCCGTCCTTTAGAGGTTTCCAGCCATCCCTGGGGAACAGGGATGGCACCGCTGATCGTCGCACCATTTCCCAGAATCGTAAACATTTCCTGGCCGATTCCGCTGAAGCGTTTGCCGGAGAGGGTAAATGATTCATGGTAGGGGATGTCGTTGTTGATCAGGATGATTTTGTCACCGGGGCGGGCGTACTCCAGTGCCCTTTTGATTGTTTTGACAGGTCCGTTTTTGCCGGATACAATTTTGGGGGCAATTCCATTCAACGCGTTGTTTCCTGCGCGATTATCGACATAGATCACACCACATTCTGCTGAATTTGTACCACAGAACAGAAAAGAGCAGACAGAGTAACCCGGTCTGGAATTCTACAAAACGAAGTGCGTTTCGCATGGTTGGCTTTCCTGTCTGGTTCAGTTTTCTGAGAGTGAATCTGGACAAGAGAATGAAAATTTTCTCACAGCAGAAAAAACCCCGGTTGAAAACCGGGGTTTTCGTTGCTGTTTCAATCGTCGATCTGTTATCGTTCGGTTACCGGAACGTAAGGGCGTTCTTCGTAACCGATGTAGTTTGCTTTGGGGCGGATGATTTTATTTCCGTCCAGTTGTTCCAGGATATGGGCACACCAGCCAGCGATACGGCTGGCGGCAAAGATACAGGTAAACAGATCCCCGGGGATCCCCATGTAATGCTGGAGACTGGCTGAATAAAAGTCGACGTTGCAGTTCCGCTGAATTTCCGCGTAGACCTGCTTTTCCATTTCAATCGACATTTCGTACCACTTGGGTTCGCCCGTCTCTTCACCCAGACGTCGAGAAAGTTCTTTCAAGTGTTTTGCACGTGGGTCTTCTACCTGGTAAACGGCATGTCCGAAGCCCATGAACTTTCCTTTGGCTTCGCGGACTTTTTTCACATAGGGGGCTACATTTTCGACTGAACCGATTTCGAAGAGTGTTTTCAGAACTTCGGTGTTCGCTCCGCCATGCAGTTTCCCTTTCAGTGCACCGATGGCGCCTGGTGACTGCGGAATAAATATCGGGCAGTGTCGCAATAATCACACGACCGGTAAACGTACTGGCATTCAATCCATGTTCTGCATGCAGTGTCAGGAATGAGGTCCATGGCACGGGTTGCATCTTCACTCGGTTTCTCGCCATTGATCATGTACATGAAGTTGCCGGCGTGGCACAGTTCAGGATCGGGTTCCACGGGCTCAAGTCCCTGGCGTACCCGATGAATGGCTGCCACGATGGTCGGGATCTGTGAAATCAGTTTGATTGAGATCTGCAGCCGATTCTCAAAAGTTTCCACTTCCGCATTGGGGTCATAAACACCGGCCAGTGATGTGATCGATCTCAGCAGTGCCATCGGCAGTGCTGAAACGGGAGTTTTTTCAGGGTGTCAATCAGTTCCGCGAGGGATGCTGCGGTGCTGTTTCAGTTCGGCCTGATAGGCGGCGAGTTGAGTGGCGTTAGGAAGTTCTCCGTTTAATAACAGAAAAGAAACTTCCTCAAACGTCGCATTCTCTGCCAGATCGTCGATGTTATATCCACGATACAGCAGTTTCCCCAATGGTTCCATTGACTAAACAGATAGAACTGTCGGCTGCAATGATCCCTTTTAGCCCTTTGACAGCTTCGCTCGATGTTTTCTCTACGTCTTCTGCGCTCATTTGAACTGGTTCCACTTTCTCAACTACAGCCAATAAATTCCAGTAAGGTTGATGGATCACGCACCAGGGGCTCTGGTAAGACAGTAATCTCCGCCCGACTTTAAGTAAACAAACTATGGAAAACTCGTGTCATCCCAGTATATCAAGCCCCGACATAAGTTCAATCAAGCGAATTTGATTCCCAGAGGTCTCTCCAGGAATCATGCTGGATACGTTGCGTACTTTTCGGAAAAACTCCACTATCAATGTTCATTAGCTGTTTGAAATCAGGGGATTGACTATTCAGCCTGTAGGTGTGAAAATAACAGTAGTGAATCAGGTTACATCCTGAAATTTAAGTCATTCGTTGATGGTTTTTGAATTGCTGAAAATTAGACTGGAAATTTTTTGTTTTACAGATTTGAGCTGTTTTTTGAATATTGCTGTGTTCTTATAATTCGAAGAAACGGAATTTTTTAGCACACGTAAGTTGTTATCTGGTAACGTTGCAGAGGTTTTTTAAATATTTTTTAAATCGGTGTTGTGGATTTCCGTAGACGTTACGAAAAGTTGTGGTAGGATGGGGCTATATGAGCTGGAGGCTTATTAGCTTTTTTAGGTTCTCGGGAGAAGTAAGGATGTCTTGGGAGAGAACCCTCTTGACTAATTTAGTTGGCGAATCGGATGCTCCGACGAAGCGCGTAAAAGCGTATTTGAGCAACTTAGTTTTTCAGATGCTCTACGCAATGCCCAACTTACCTCCAATGATCAGTTTGTGCTTCGGGTCTAGTTGAGCCTTTCCCCGGAAGGGAATAACGGTTTTAACGCCAGGTACAATAACACCATCAGGTTTTGGAGTTTTTTGCGGTTATTTCATAGCTCTATCGCTATAGGAATTCCTCGGTGATGAGTAGAGTGACAGTAAAAATTATTAAATCGACATCGTAAGCAAATGTTGGAAAAGTAGAGGGAAAATGATCAATTCTGACGCCTGCTGATCACCCTGTCCTTTTATTCTCATAAACAGAAACGCCGTGGTTACACACGGACGTGTGGCCGTAATTTTTTTGATAATACAAATTAAGGGAGTGACCCGTGCACCGTTTCGATGCCAATCTGAATTCACTATTTCAGGAAGCGGAAAAACAAGGTTTTTTAACATTTCAACAGGTTCATACGTTCCTCCCTGACGAAGGTGGCGATCCCGCCTCTGATTGAATATATTGTCGTGGGTCTGGAAGAGCGTGGACCTGGATCTGATTGATGATCCGAATGCTGATATTGATGACGAGGAAGTCTCCGCCGTTGATACTTCGGTTGATACCGACTCGGAAGCAGCATCCAGATTCAGATGAAGATTCCGATGAATCTTCTTCCATTGTTGAACCGGAAACATCACTCTCTTCGCGTGATCCCATTCGCATGTATCTCAGCCAGATGGGAAATATTCCCCTGCTGAGTCGCTCGCGTGAAATCTTTCTGGCCAAGAAAATTGAAATCACCCGTAAACGGTTTCGCCGCACAGTTCTGGAATCTGATTTCGCACTGAAAATTGCCATCGATACTCTGGAGAAAGTCTACGCGGGCGAGCTGCCTTTTGAACGAACATTACGAACCTCTGATACCGAAGATGCGACCAAAGACCAGATCATGGGGCGGATGCCGTTTAATATTTCCACCCTGAAAGCACTGCTCGAGAAAAGTTACAGATGACTTTGAACTTCTCAATTCGGGAGAACTAACCAAGCCTCAGCAGCGCGAAGTTCAAAAGCGAATGATGATTCGTCGTCAGAAAATGGCAACCCTCTGTGAAGAACTCTGTCTGCGAACTCAACGTCTGCAGCCGGTTCTGAAACGGATTCATCAGATTGCCGGTCGCATGCGGGAAGTTCAGGAGCAACTGGAAGACTATAAACAGCTGCGTCACAAGGCGACCGATCACCGCCTGCTGGAACGCGAACTAGCGGAACTGACCAGCATGGTCGTAGAAACGTCAGAAGATTTTCAGACTCGTTCCCGGGAAATCAAACGTCGCTTTGATGACTGGACAGAAGCCAAACAGCAGCTCTCAGGCGGTAACCTGCGACTGGTTGTCTCGATCGCCAAAAAATACCGAAATCGTGGCCTAAGCTTCCTGGACCTGATCCAGGAAGGAAACGCCGGCCTGATGCGGGGCGTTGAAAAATACGAATATCGCCGTGGTTACAAGTTCTCAACTTATGCTACCTGGTGGATTCGTCAGGCAATTACCCGCGCTGTTGCCGACCATGCCCGGACCATTCGAATTCCCGTGCACATGTTCCAGAGTATTTCTACTCTGAAAGCACGCAGCGAACAGATTCGCCAGGAAACCGGTCGTGAACCGACGATGGAAGAACTGGCCGATTCCGTTGGTCTTGGTGTGGAAGAGACCGAACGGATCATGAAAACCTGGAAGCATCCCATCAGTCTGGATACTCCAGTCGGGGAAAGCGAAGACAGCAGCTTCGGCGATTTCCTGGAAGATGGTCATGAATCTTCTCCCGCAGACGCTGCCATGCGTGAAATGCTGAAGGATAAAATTGAGCATGTTCTTAAAAGTCTGACCTATCGTGAACGTGAAATTATCCGTCTGCGTTATGGCTTAGGCGATGGTTACAGTTATACACTGGAAGAAACCGGTCGTATCTTCAAAGTGACCCGTGAGCGAATTCGTCAGATCGAATCCAAGGCCCTGCGGAAACTGCAGCATCAGACCCGCAGTGCCCACCTGCGAGGGTTCGTCGATGCCATCTTCCCGAATAAGGAAGATGAGGAAAACGAAGGCGAAGAGGGCTGAAGTCAGATCAGGAATCTTCCACCATGGTGGGGGCACTGAATAAGTCCAGCTTACTGATCTGAAATGCTGATACATTCAAGGCGGTTTGCTGTTTTCACGAACAACAAGCCGCCTTTGACTTTTCTATTTCGCTCAATTCGAATAGTTTATACGCAGCTGGATAGAAACCGTATTCGATTTACAGTAATTGATTGAACTGGTTCTCCGGAAGTTTCAATCTTCCTGGATTTCATAATATTTACGGAGTACCACAGCATGGGGCTTTTTGAAGGCAAAAAAGGTCTGGTTTTTGGCATCGCCAATGACCATTCGATTGCATGGGCCATCACAGAAAAACTTTATGACGAAGGGGCCGAAATTGCTTTCACACACCTTCCCGATAAAGATCCCGAGCGTCCCCGCATGGAACGTCGTCTGAGAAAGCTGGTCGAGCCGCAAGGGGGCCAAGATCATGATCCCCTGTGATGTAACCAAAGACGAAGACCTGGATAAGGTTTTCGAAATTGTCAAAGCAGAATACGGCGAGATCGATTTCGTGCTGCACTCGATTGCCTATGCTCCGATGGACGACCTGAAAGGGCCCGTTTACAACGTGAGCCGCGATGGTTTCAAGCTCTCGATGGAAATCAGCGTCTACAGTCTGCTGACGATCGCCAATCGTGCCAAAGACATTCTGAAGCCGGGTGGCAGCATTCTGACTCTGAGTTATCTCGGCGGTGAAAAAGTGATCCCCGGTTACAACGTCATGGGGATCTGCAAGTCGGCCCTGGAGAACTCCGTAATGTACCTGGCGAACGAACTGGGACCGCAAGGCATTCGTGTCAACAGCCTGAGTGCAGGGCCCTCTGAAAACACTCAGTTCATCGGCCGTCGGTGAATTCGATCTGATGATGAAACTGTATCAGACCATGTCACCACTCCGTAAAAACATTACGCCGGACGATGTCGGCAAAGCAGGCATGTATCTGCTCAGCGATCTGTCCAGTGGTGTTTCCGGGGAGAATCATCATGTGGATTCCGGTTACCACGTCATGGCGGCTCCTCCAATTGAATTGCAGCAGGAGCAGGGCTAAGCTTGATCGCTGCTGCAAACTCTATATTCAAGCTCAAGCCACCTGTTGAACATAATCGTTACAACAGGTGGCTTTTTTTTTGCGTCTGCTCTTCCAGAAATTCCGCATCCGCAATCGGAATCTTGAGAAAATATTGCCTTCACGGATATATTTCCGGTTTTACTCAACCGATTGCCTTACATTGAATGCTCTCTGCACAACTCCCTTTTTGCTAACGATTCCGATATCGGGAAAAAATCTGCTGGTTTCGCAGGTTTTCGTGATCCAAAGAGTCAAAATTGCGTTCTTTATAGCTGCAAGTTGGATTTTCAAGGTTCATACTCGAAAGTAACCGTACTCGTTGGAATCTTTTTCCCGAAGACGGCAAATCGATCTCGCATCATCGCTTCTAAAGAAAATCAGCAGCCCCTCTGGTTTCTGGTTCTCCTTAGAATGGGAGCGTACAGTGTCTGAGTTTTTGCAATCCTGTTTTGAATGGCCAACATTACCAGCTTCCGTTCTGATGGTAATTTGCATGTTATATTGGCTAAGTGTCATTCTGGGACTCATGGATTTCGATTTGCTGGATTTTGATCTGGATTTTGAAATCGGTACGGAGAGCCCTTCAATTCTGGATTTCGGATTTATTGGTTTACGGTTTCTGAATCTCGGTGAAGTGCCGGTCATGCTCTGGATGAGTATTTTTCACTCAGTATGTGGATGCTTTCGGTCAACTTTGATTCCGAAGTAGAGATCAACACTGGCTGGACTATCTCCCGTTGTTCCTGAGAAATCTGGGAATCAGTCTGGTGGTTACCAAGTTGATCACGCAGCCATTCAAGGGATATTTTCAGTTTACTCCTCCCAATCAAATCGAAACATTGTTAGGCAAATCATGTCGTGTGACCAGCAGTTCGGTCACTGAGAAGTTCGGCCAGGCCGAACTGGAGACGGAAGGAGCCCCTCTCAAGCTGCATATTCGTGCCGAAGACGAAACGATCCAGAAGGGAGATCTGGTTCGTCTGACAGACTATAACTCGGAAAAACAGGTTTTTTACGTCGTTAAAATTAACCAGGAGTCCTAAGATCATGTCCATATCGGCATTTCAGTTTCCCACAGCTCAACTGCTGGGGGTCGATTTATTCAGTGGGTCCATGATTTCACCGCAATTGTCGTGATCGGGGTCGTTGCTTGTGGTTTTGCGATGGCATTTTCCCGTTTTTATCGCAAGGTAGGACCGGAAGAAGCCCTGGTACGAACCGGTGTGGGGAACTTAAAGTTGCCAACGGGGAAGGGATTTTTGTGATTCCGATTCTGCATCGGGCCGACCAGATGGACCTCTCAGTCAAGCGGATTGAAATTGCCCGTAAAGGGGAAGTTGGGCTGATCTGTCGGGATAATATCCGCGCGGACATCGAAGTGGCTTTCTTTGTGCGTGTGAATAATACTGCGAATGACATTCGCAATGTGGCTCAGTCACTGGGTTGTAGAAGAGCTTCCAGCCGCGAAGCACTGATTGAACTGTTTGATGCCAAGTTTTCAGAAGCTTTGAAGACCGTCGGTAAGCATTTTGACTTTGTCGAACTCTACAACGAACGGGACAAGTTCAAGGAAGAGATTCTCAAAATTATTGGTACTGACCTGAATGGCTATGTTCTGGATGACTGTGCGATCGACTACCTGGAACAGACACCTGTTGAAAAGCTGAGCCCTACCAACATTCTCGATGCGGAAGGGATCAAGAAGATCACCGATCTGACCGCCCGCGAGCACGTGCTGTCGAATAATATTACGCGGGAAAAAGAAAAGACGATCAAGAAGCAGGACGTGGAAGCCCAGGAAACGATTCTGGAACTGGAACGTCAGCGTGTCGAAGCGGTCGAGAAACAGAAACGGGAAATCGCATCGTTAACGGCTCGTGAGCAAGCCGAAGCTCGACGTGTAGAACACGAAGAGCGTCTGAAAGCCGAATCAGCACGTATTCGCACCGACGAAGAACTGTCGATCGCCGAAGAAAACAAACTCCGCCAGATCATTGTGGCTGAAAAGAGTAAAGAACGGACCGACGCGGTCGAAACCGAACGGGTCGAAAAAGATCGCTTGCTGGAAGTTACCGAACGTGAACGGGTTGTCGGAATGGCTGATATCGACAAAGATAAAGCGATCGAAGTCGAAAAACGCAACATTCAGGAAGTGATTCGCGAGCGGGTGATTGTGGAACGAGCCGTAGTCGAAGAAGAAGAACGGATCAAGGATACTCACGAATTTGCGACTGCAGACCGTCTGAAACAGGTCACCGTGACCAAAGCGGAAATGGAAGCCCAGGAAAACCTGGTCAAAGAAGTCAAAGCGGCAGAAGCTCAGAAAGTATCTTCAGAACTGCTGGCTGAAAAAGTCGTCATTGAAGCGGAAGCAGAAAAAACGGCGACAGAGAAGAAATCGGACGCCATCAAAGTCATGGCGGAAGCCAAAACGGCCGACGGTGCCGCCATTGGTCTGGCCGATGCTCAGGTCATGATTGCCAAGGCATCTGCGACCGAGAAGACTGGTCAGGCCGAAGCCAACGTCATGATTGCCAAAGCTGAAGCGACCGAGAAGACCGGAACCGCGGAAGCCAACGTGATGAAACTGAAGTTCAGCTCTGAGGCAAATGGTATCGTAGAAAAAGCCAAAGCAATGAAACTCTTTGATGGAGTGGGCCGCGAACACGAAGAATTCAAAATCCGAATTAATAAAGATAAGGATATCGAACTGGCGGCCATCGCTGCTCAAACAGAAATTGCAGAAGCACAGTCTGGGATCGTCGGCGAGGCGCTGAAGTCTGCCCGCATCGATATCGTCGGTGGAGAAACGACGTTCTTCGATAAGATTGTGGACTCGATCAAGAGTGGAAAAGCCGTCGATCGTTTTGTGCATAACAGTGAAACAATGACCGATATCAAGAACACCTTCTTCAATGGAAATCCAGACTACTTTGAAGATCAACTCCAGACCTTCATTTCCCGGTTTGGAATGTCCTTCGAAGATGTCAAAAACCTTTCCGATTGCGGCTTTGATTTCTCAGCTGCTTGTGCAAGCAGACAGCGATGAGGATAGATCCGTCGACACTGAATCGTCTGCTGGCAACCGTCAAAAACCTGGGAATTTCAGACCAAAAAGTGTCATCCTTCCTGAAAGCAAAACCAAAAAAGTAGAAAGGTAAACCGAAACACTTTCAACTTTTGAACGAGTCTGATTCGGTTTTCCTCACTTGATAACAGCATCCTGTGAGGAAAATCAACGATTTTCAAACTCAATCACGTTTGCGAACACAAACAGAAACAGGATGTCCCGGGAAATACGATCAATGGCCGATTTGGAAAATGATTCTCAAGATGCTGCACCAGACAACGCAGATGCGATTGCCCTGGAGAGCAGTACCTATGAAATCATCCAAAATCGTTTGCAGAGTCATGGCAAAGAACTTCAGTCACGACTGGGAAAGCTGAATGACCTGCGAAAAGAAGTATTCGGCTCGATTGAAACCCCGCTGCTGGGCAGTGAGCGGATCACGACAGAGCATCACTGTATCCCACGCGATATGCTGGCCGTCGGTAACCGTTTTTTGTTCGGCTACAACGTCACTTTTGGATTAAAAACAGAAATCCCACCTGAGCGATGTCTTCTCAGTCTATGAATTTAAGGATGATATCTATCATGCCTTACCACTGGATTTGATTCAAAATCCAGAATTCGAAAAAGACTTCAAAGACATTTATCGCTACTACAAAAATGCCACCTTTGCCAAGTTCTTTGTCAAAGGGCCTTTTTTGTATATGTTGTTTCGTGTTGGCGCTGGCCCCAAAGATTTCAAATCATTTAAGTGGGCCATTCAAAACGATCAACTGATTTACGTCGATAATCGTAGCGACCACGAAGTGCAATATCCTGCACAGCAGGAGTTTCAATGGTCGCGGACGCATCGTGATTTACATTACAAGGGGCTGCACCCGCATATTTCCATCGATGATCGACTGTTTGTCGAAACCATCGGCGGCGATCTGACAATCAAGATCGAAAACAATACTGAGACTGGTGAAGGAATTTATTCTGAGCCAGTCGACGATCCGGACCAGATTCTTGGATGATGCGGAGATCTTCTATGCCATCATCGGTTCACTGATTTTGCTCAAGATTCGCCCGTATCAGGAATCACAGTATCGCTACTTTGTCTATAACGAAAAATTGCAAAAAGCACAGCGGCTTGATTCCATCAAGGATGCCTGTATTCTGCTTCCCGATGATCATGGTCTGGTTTTCTCAAATGGTTATTATCTTCAAAGTGGCGAATCGAAAACATTTGAGACCGAGTTCCAGAACATGCTTTACCAGGGGCGGATAGCATCCCCCAACGGTGAAGATTTTCTCTATATCTTTTATCAACCTGATCAGGGCGCCTATGTTTTACTGCAATATAATGTCATTGAACAGAAGCTGGATACTCCGCTGATCTGTCACGGATTCACTCTGTTTGAAGGGGGAGAACTCCTCTGTTTCTCCGGACAGGATGAGCCACAGAAACATCACGCCATACAACTTTGGAAAACCCCCTATATCAGCGAAACGTTTCAGGTCCCGCACAAAACAGATTCCTATCTCAACAAAATCGGTAACAAAGATATCGTACGCGGCATGGCGGAATGCCATGAGATCCTGGGCTTAATCTATCGTAAAGACGCGTATGAAAATCTTTATGTCGACTTGGTCAAGCATACGAGTGATGTTCTGGATTCCTATTTCTGGATCAATCACAAAGAGACATGCGAACTTGGAGAGGTTGTTCTTGAAATCAAAAGGGCTGCGGAAGCGGCAGTCACAGAATATGAAAAAGTATTACAGCTTCGACAAAGCACAAAAAAGAGAACAGCTGAAGTTGAGTCTCATACTCGAAAAACATTAACCGAAATTGATCATCGCCGCTTTGACAAGATTGACGACTTTGTTCAGAGCCTTGCGAGCCTGAGAGGAGTTGCGGGGCGATGTAATCTCACTGCGTGATTTGCGGTATGTCGATCTCAAACTCGTTGATCAACTGGAAAAGAAAGTCAGCGAGCGGTCAGAGAAACTGGCGCTACGCTGTGTTTCCTTCCTGCTGAGAGAAGACGCACTCAAACCTTACTCAGATCGGATTTCAGCTGCGACAGAACAGATTGAAACCGTCGAGAAAGTAGCCGACGCACGCAAAGTCGAGAAAGAGATTGAAGCCAGTTCGAGCGAACTGGAAATGCTGATCGATATAGTCAGCAACCTGAAAGTCGAAGATACGACTCAGCGCACAGCCATCATTGACAGCATTTCCACAAATTTCTCACGGATTAATCAATCGCGGGCTGCCCTGAAACGCCGCATTAAGGATTTGATGTCCGTCGAAGGCGTGGCTGAGTTCAATGCCCAGATCAAGCTCCTGAATCAGGGGGTTGTAAACTATCTGGATGTTTGCGATTCACCTGAAAAATGTGATGACTTTCTCACGAAGCTGATGATTCAAGTAGAGGAACTTGAAGGGCGGTTTGCAGAATTCGATGAATTTGTCGAACAGCTGACGGAGAAGCGGGAAGAGATCTACTCCGCTTTCGAATCACGCAAACTGGCGATTGTTGAGAGCCAGAACAAACGAGCCAATACCCTTGCGAAATCAGCGGATCGAATTCTCACAGGCATTCGCAGCCGTGCAGAACAGTTGAAGTCGATCAATGAAATCAATGGTTACTTTGCTTCGGACCTGATGATCGATAAAGTGAGAGACATCGTTCGCCAGCTGGGTGAATTGAACGATACGGTCAAAGTCGATGACATTCAGAGTCGTCTGAAAAGTGTCCGTGAAGACACTGTAAGGCAGTTAAAAGACAAGCAGGAACTGTTTGTCGACGGCGAGAACATTATCAAGTTTGGCAATCGTAAATTTACCGTCAATCGTCAACCGCTTGATTTGACCACTGTCTTTCGTGATGATGCGCTGCAATTGCATTTAACGGGAACTAATTTTTTTGAAGTCATCGAAGATGAACGTTTACTGGCGACAAAAGAAGTCTGGAATCAGGAAGTTGTTTCAGAAAACAAACACGTCTATCGCTCTGAATATCTGACGTACTGTCTTCTAAATTCACTGAAAACGGATCCAGAGCATTCTGTCGAGTCACTTGCCAGATTGACTGATGAGGAGCTTTTATTATTCATTCAAAAATTCATGGGACCCCGGTATAGCGAAGGCTATGTGAAAGGGGTTCACGATCACGATGCCCTGCTTTTGTTGCGGTCACTGTTACAGATAAAACCGGCATTAGGTCTCTTGAAATATCAATCGAGTGCACGGGCACTGGCTGCTTTGTATTGGGAGTATTTCTGTGATGCAGAAACCAGGGCTCTCCTTACCAGCCAACTGGCCGGTTTCGGAAAAATCATGCAAGTGTTCCCTGAAACAGGACAGCAGAAGTATTACATCGATGAATTAAAACAGCAGCTCACACAATTCATTCAACAAATACCCAGTCTCGATGAGGCATTGATCCCTGAGTCGGCTGAATATCTTTTTGAAGAGCTAGTTGGTGAAAATTCATTTGTCATCAGCAAACGTGCCGCTGATCTTTACCATGATTTCGAAAAGTATTTGAAACACAATAATGCCCTCGAGCGATTAGAAGAAAGTCTGGCTGCTACCAGCGAGAATCCCGCCAACTGGTTTCTGCTGGCCAGAGACTGGGTTCAGGCATTTCTGGACCATCAGGACGAAGCAGAAGATCATGACTACCGAGACGAAATTGCACTTTTGTTAATCAAAGGAAAGCTGGACCGTACTCGTTTGATTGATGCCGAGATCACAACTCAAATTGAAGGGTTTTCGGGTTCACATGCGTGTATTCAAAGTGGTGAATATCATCTGCACTTCAATCGTTTTATGAAACGGTTGACCGAATTTGAGTCTGTGAATGTTCCCCGATTTGAATCCTATGTTGCATTGAAGAAAGAACTGGTTGATACAACTCGAGAAACCATGCGGCTTGATGAGTTTCAACCTCGCGTTCTCACCTCTTTTGTCAGAAACCGGTTGTTGGATGAAGTTTATCTGCCAATGATTGGTGATAACCTTGCCAAACAGATGGGTGAAGCCGGCGAACAGAAACGAACCGACCTGATGGGGCTTTTGATGCTGGTTTCTCCACCTGGATACGGAAAAACCACGCTGATGGAATACATCGCCAATCGCCTGGGGATCATTTTCATGAAAATCAACGGGCCTGCACTCGGGCACCAGGTGACTTCGCTCGATCCCGCTTCTGCACCGAATGCGGGGCTCGGGAAGAAGTCAAAAAGTTAAACCTGTCGCTGGAGATGGGTGATAACGTCATGATCTACCTGGATGACATTCAGCACTGCAATCCGGAATTTCTCCAGAAGTTCATTTCTCTCTGTGATGCACAACGTAAGATCGAAGGAGTTTATAAAGGTAAAACCAGGACCTATGATTTGCGGGGCAGAAAAGTCGCTGTCGTGATGGCGGGGAATCCCTATACGGAGAGCGGCGAGAAATTTCAAATCCCGGACATGCTTTCCAACCGGGCAGACATTTATAACCTGGGTGAAGTGATTGGCGAACATGCGGATGCGTTCGAGATGAGCTACCTGGAAAACTGCATCACCTCGAATCCGGTTCTCAATCCGCTCTCGTCACGCAGCCAGAAAGACGTTTACACGATCATCCAGATGGCCCAGGATGGGACCGGCGAACGGGGCGTGACCTGGAAGGGAACTATTCGGTGGAAGAACTCAACGAGATGGTTTCCACCATGAAGAAACTGATTCGCGTGCGCGATGTGATTCTGAGTGTCAACCGCGAATACATCCGTTCGGCGGCCCAGTCGGATGATTATCGTACGGAACCGGCGTTCAAACTGCAGGGATCCTACCGAAACATGAACCGCATCGCCGAAAAAGTGTTTGCGGTGATGAATGACAAAGAACTGGAGACGCTGATTGTGTCCAACTACGAAAACGATGTTCAGACTTTGACCTCGGATGCCGAAGCCAACCTGCTGAAATTCAAGGAGCTGATGGGCATCTTATCTGAAGCTGAGCAAAGCTGCGCTGGAATGAGATCAAAAAGTCATTCCGGAAAAATCAGCAGCTCAAAAGTGTCGGCGGAGAAGATCGCATGGCTCAGGCGATTCTGCAACTGGCGAATGTGGGTGAAGGACTGCAGGATATCCGCGAAACGATGAATGCCGGCATCGGCCGACTCACGGAAGAGAAGGCAGAACCAATCTGGATCAATATGCCAGCGATTTCGCAGAACGATTCCAGCATCTTGCAGAGAGCCTGCACGCAATCCAGGCGGCTCTGACGATCAGGAACGAAAGATGTGACAACACTGTTTGAGCAATCGGTGCAATCACAGTTGGAAACAGCAGCAGGTCGCTGCTGAGAAACCGTCAGGCTTCACTGAAGCCCCGATGACAGAATCACCGTTGTCAATAAAATACCCCGTTCATTGCTGAATGTGCTGGAAACGCAGTTCGATCTGATGCAGGGCTGGATGCAGCCTCTGATCACCTCTTCGCATGCCAATCAGACCGAGTTCCAGGAACTGAGGGAGCTGGTGACACGCTGCCTCAAAGATTACAACGCGCTGATCAAGCGTGTGGATGACGACTAGTAACCGGTCTCGGATTCCATTGAAGTTCATGCCAGTTCGTGGAGTGGCTCACCATAGGGAAGCGTAATAATCGGTCGACCTGAGTGGTCGAGATAGTGCTTTTGTGTATCGATCCCCAGGTGTTGATAAATAGTAGCAAGCACATCTTGCGGCGATTTAGGATTATCTTTAGGGAACGCACCTTTTGAATCCGATGAACCAACGACACGGCCTCCTTTGACAGGTCCTCCCGCGATGGCCGCACTGAAAACGTTCGGATAATGGTCGCGGCCTGCATTCTTATTGACCCGCGGCGTACGACCAAACTCGCCCCAGGCCACGACCAGTGTCGTTTCCAGCAAACCCCGCTGGTCCAGGTCTTCGATCAGGGCGGAATAGGCCTGGTCCCAGCGGGGCAGAAATCCGTTGCGCATCGAATCAAAACCAAGCACGTGCGTATCCCACCAGCGGCAGTCGACCGTGACCAGGCGCACGCCCGCTTCAACCAGGCGGCGGCCCAACAGCATACGTTGCTCCAGAAGGCACTCGCCTGCATCGATCGGCAGATCCATCGGGATCATAACGCGGAATGAAGCCATAGCGGTCGCGGATTGCTTCGCGGTTCTGAGTCGAGGTCAAACGCATTACGGGCTTTGTCAGAACTCAGTATGCCGAATGCCTGCTGCTGGAACTCCATTGATGGCATCGAGTTGTCCCGAGCGATCGATGTCGGTGCGTAACTGATCGAAACTTTTCAGTAAATCTTTGCGTTGACTGAAACGATCGCCATTAATGCCTTCGACCAGTGAAAAATTTTGCAATGTGAAAGGTCCGTCTTTGGCTGGGTCGGCCAAAGTTTCGAACGGTTTATGGGCGACGCCCAGATAGGAAGAATCGGTTCCCGGATACCTGGCGGGGAATCATCACGTAGGGGGAAGCTCAGGTGTCAGATGTCCCAGTTGCTCTGAAACAATGGAGCCACAACTCGGATGGACGTTGACTGCTGGATTTGGTCCTGGCTTATGACCGGTAAACAAAATCTGGTCGCCGGCAGAATGACCGGCATTGGTATGATGCAGGCTGCGGATGATAGACCATTTATCCATGATCCTGGCACAGCGCGGCATCAGATCAACAATTTCAATTCCGGGAACAGATGTTTTGATGGCACCAAATTCACCACGGAATTCCGCGGGTGCATTGGGTTTGGGATCCCAGGTTTCATGCTGAGAAGGACCGCCCCGCATCCAGAGAATGATGACCGAGTTTTCTTTTTTCGCAGCGGGACCTGCTTGTGCTTCATGTTGCAGGAGGTCAGACAGCGTTAGACCGGTAAGCCCTAATCCCCCTGCTTTGAGAAAACCACGGCGGTTCAAACGAAGCGTGT
>CALOEF010000039.1:0-105000 GCA_942492165.1 uncultured Planctomycetaceae bacterium | reverse complement strand
GCGGCCTTTGATGTCTTGAACATTCGGGAACGGGATCTGATACTCAATACCGAACTCGGCGATTTCGCGAATCGAATCAGTGGGGGCTGTATGCAATGCGATGAACTGAACTCCCAGAGGGCCGAATTTCTGTTCCATACGCTTGAGCTTTGGCAAATAACGTTTCACCAAAGGGCAAGTCGTGTTGCAGGCAATCAGCACAAAAGCCTTTTTCTCTTTGAAGTCACTCAATGAACGACTCAGGTAGCGAATGTCTTTAAACTTGAGTTCTCCGACATTTGAGCCTGTTCTGGGTCTGGATGTTTCCCGTTCGGATGCGCAAACCTGAGAAAGACAAGTCGCAGTGATCAGCAGCAACGGTATTCGAATATAAGTAGAAAATTTCATTTGAAATCCATTTTTCAAGTATCATCTTTTCTTGATGAGTTCAGGCTCTGAATAAACTACCCCGGATCACTGTTTTTCGCTTCAACAAATTTTCTTGAAGATGGTTTTCTGTTTTTTTATTACATTGCTACCCCAAATACCGTACGATATCAGGTTATCGATTCGTTCGCCAAACCTCACTGTGATTGTACTGTTTCCAGCAGGAGAAGTAAAAATGGATATTTCCCGACGTCGTTTTTTGCATGCTGGCAGTGGTGCATTAGCTACTTCTTGCCTGGGAAGTGTTTCGCTCCCCGCGGATTCGAAAACGAAGAAACAGGCGACAAACTCGCTTGACGAGGCGATTGGAGTGACGACATCTTCTTTGACTTATCAAATGTCATCCCAGCCGAAAAAAGGGAAAATGACTTTGCTGGAGCTTCCCAACATTCTGCGGAATGAACTGGGTATGCGCGTGATAGATCTTAATACGTCTACTTTGGCATCCACCGATAAAAAATATCTGGATCAAGTCCGCGCAGCAGCAGACAAAGCCGGCTGCATTCTTACCAACTTAAAAATGAACCAGCGCAATCTGGATATGAACAGTGTCGACAAAGCAATTCGAAACAACGCACTTACGATTTACAAAAAATCAATCGACGCGGCCTCTCATCTCGGCTTGAAATGGGCGCGGCCTTTGCCTCTGGCGAAACGACCTGACATGAAAATTCACGTTGCCAGTTATCGTGAATTGTGTGAATACGGAGCCGAACGCAATGTGCAGTTACTGGTGGAAAATTATGGCTGGATGCAAAATGATCCGGAATCGGTTGTGAAGTTAGTCAAAGCCATCGGCGACAATGTGGCGGCGTGTCCGGATACCGGAAACTGGGACAGTGAATCATTACGCTATGCCGGGCTGGAAAAAACATTTCCCATCGCTGTCACCTGCGACTTCAAAGCCCGCGCGATGGGCCCCAAGGGAGAGCATCCGCTCTATCATCTCAAACGCTGTTTCGAAATTGGTTGGAACGCGGGTTTTCGTGGACCCTGGTGTCTCGAACACGCGAACAAAGATCAGAAGCAACTGTTTCAGGAATTGGTGATGTTGCGAGACATGCTGCAAGGCTGGATGAAAGAGTCAACAAAAGGAAAATCCAATTCTTAATTGATGGAAAATATTTTGCTGACCGTTGAAACTGTCGAATTCCCACTCTGAAAAATTCCCGGAAGGACATCAGGGCAAGGGAGTTTCCTGGTAGGATGTTTCAACCCATTTTCCTTTGCGTTTGACCCATGACTCCACAATTTGTACGTGCTTTGTAAGTGTCTTCCCGGCAAACGTCCCTTCAATATTTGCTTCATATGTGACAAGGGCCGTACGGGGTGTGATGTGAATGACTTTTTTCTGTTCCGATTTGAACTGCGTGAGATTCAATTCCGACAGTGCTTTTAACTGATCTTTCCGATTGAAAAACTGGTATGAGGGAGAAATCGACAAATGATTGGAATCCGTCATTTGTCGAATCGTCTCTTTGTCCCTTTTTGAGAAAGCGACGTCCAGTTTTTTAACAGCTTCCAAAAGTTCCGCATCTTTGTCCTGCGGTGGGTCTGCTGCCGCTAAAATGGAATTTAAGAGTAAGCTGGAAATGGCTGTGAAGATGAGAATTCGTGGAGACATCTCGTTTTCCTTTCAATAGACTTTCAGACAAGTGAAACACCGGGATGCACTTTCAGCAGTGTCAAGAGTTCCAAATCAATATAGTCTTTGTCTGTTGTAATGAAAAAGATGAAAGACGATGTTTTCATCATATAAATTGAGAACGACACCCGGGTTACTCAGTTCCGAATTTGATATCTGTCTTGTACAAACCCATTTTCATAGGTGAGGGTTTGAATGTGATGGAGCTTTCTGTCTGTATCTAAAGGTCCAAAGAGGGGAATCCCCGTTCCGATGAGGACCGGGATCCTGGTAATGATGAGTTCCTGAATCAAACCCGCATTCAGAAAACTTTGGATTGTTTTGCCACCGTCAATATATAAGTGGTGCAGGCCTTGTTCTGTAAGTTCCTGAACCAACTCGTTGGGGCTACACGATTTGGACTCGACGGTGGGTGGCAAATTGTCTGAGATTTTAAGTGGCTTGCTACTGAGAACAATGACGCGTTTGTCTCCATAAGACCATTGTCCGAAAGAGAGCACCAGTTCAAACGTGTTACGCCCCATCACGATTGCATCAACCGAATCCATGAATGCGTGATAACCATAGTCTTCTTCAGTGGAATCGCTTTCACCATTGCTGCCTGGTAACCAATCGAGTTCGCCATTCTCTCTCGCTATAAAACCATCCAGGCTAGTCGCAATATAAACGGATGCTTTCACTGGTTACTCCTCGATATTTTAAATTCAGTGTGTTGCATCGGGGACAATGGGTGGTTTTTCTTGAGCAACTGAATAATCGCGTTCTTCAACGGGTGGATGTCCCAGCGGGCCGAATGTGCCGAATTCTTCGCATTGATCATCGCCCAGAATAAACTTCACATCGATGCCGGAGTCACTGACATCACATCGATGAAAGCCGAATCGCGTATCAGCATCGGGCCAGCGTTCGGATAATTGGCCTGTATTTCCAGCGGCTTGTGTGCGATACAGACGAATGTTATCTACAATTTGAACGTGACGGCCCGTATGTACGTGCCCACAAAACAGAATTTCGACGTTGGAAGCTTTCAGGATATCCCATAACCGTTGTCGATGTGGAGGATCAATCGAGAAGTACCAGTTGTCATACTGTTCACCATCGGTCAGATCCCAGGCTGGTTCATCAGGGTGTTCCATAAAAGGCCAATAGTGCATGACGGCCACATGATGTTTTGCCGGTGGGAGGCTGGGGAGTCGTTCCATCATCTGCCAGAAACGCCGTTCATGTGGCAGCCCGGTACCAGCGACGGCGGCATAAAAACCAGTGAAGCGAACGTCGCGATGCATAAAGGACCATTGCAGAGGGCCGAAATAAGCGCTGAATAAATCCAGGCGTTCGGCCGTCATATTTAAATCGGGATCATGCCAACCCAGCCCTTTGGGGTCCCAACGGTTTTTGACACCGTTTTGTGATGCGTGTTTATTGCCGACATCCATATTTCCAGGAATCACAAATGTGGGAAAAGGAAGCGTATCAAGGTCTTCGCGGGCCTGTTGATATTCAAATTCATGCGTATCACCGTCACGAGTTAAGTCACCGCCATGCAATAGCAAATCGGCTTCAATCGATGCAATTTGCTGTTTGATCGCTGCCCAGCGTTTATTGATGGCAGGTCGAAAGCGATAAGAACGAGCCGTCCCCATATGGCTGTCATTGACATGCAGAAACGTCCATGCTTGATTTGTCTGGTTCATGAGATTCCTGTTTCAAAGAGGCAACTGATTCCGGGTTCAGACTTCAATTGCTATTGCCTGATACATCCAAATGACTGACAATAGCACCAGTTCAGCTTATCGATATCCTGAACTCCGCAATGGGGAGCTCATTTCAGTTAAGCAAAGTGATTTTGAATTAAAAAGGATTTGAAAACAATGGTTTGCACACACCTCAAAGAACTATATCAACTTTGCGAGAAGAATCATCTAAGAATCGCCGGATCCGATCTGATTCACATTATCTGTAAGCAATGTGAACAGGAAGAAACCTGTCCTTCGACGTTAATGGATCAATATGATTCCAGGCACGTTGATGAAGATGAAGAAATTATTGCGACAGACTGATACAGATGCCAATTCCGGCACCACGTATCACGTCAGAGAATCTCAATGATCTTTCTCACAATACGTCCAGAAACAGCTTCCTGTTAACGAATCATAATACACGACGGGCTTGGTATTGATACGGGATCGCCGACGGCTTTCAGTTTACCGGTTTCTTTGTTGATTTCAAATACGATCACATTATTACCGGGCATGTTAGCACAAAGCAGATATCTTCCATCAGATGTGATCGCCAGGTTTTGTGGTCCTTTACCAAGACTCGGCTTGATTTCCAACAGTTCCAGTTGCCCTTTATCGTCTATTTTGTAAGCAGCGATACTGTCGTGTCCGCGGTTCGTTCCATATAAAAAGCGACCATTGGGAGTAATCTTCACATCGGCACAATAGCTCGTCTCTTTGAAGTCTTCCGGGAGTGTCGAGATGGTTTCCTGTTCAATCAGAGTGCCGGTTTTGGGATCGTAATCAAAGGCACTGACGGAATTTTTGAGCTCATTAATGACGTAGAGATGTTTCCCGTCAGGATGGAATGTCATGTGTCTGGGGCCGGCACCGGGGACGGTTCTGACGAAGGGTTGCGGGCTGGCGGTAAGTTTGGCTGTCTCGGGGTCGAGTTTGTAGGCTAACACTTTATCCAGACCCAGGTCGGCAGCAAAAACAAATTTTTGATCGGGGCTTACGATAATGCTGTGAGCATGTGGCTCTTTCTGACGACCGGGATCGACACTCGATCCTGTATGTTGAATAAATGATGTTGCCTTGCCAAGTGTTCCATCTTTTTTAACAGGCAGAGATGCCACACTGCCTGTTGAATAATTAGCGACAACAACCGCTTTACCTGATTTATCGATATCCAGGAAACAAGAGGCGGTTCCCAATGACGATTGTTGATTCAGCTTTTTTAATTTACCAGTGCGACCCAGCATTTCATATGCGGCAACAAATTCATGATCTTTACCACCAAATTTCCCCGGTGCATGTATCGAGTACAGGTACTTATTGTCGGGTGAAACAGCGAGAAAAAAAGGATGTTCCACATCCGTGTTTCGCTGTACGAGCTTTAACTCGCCTGTTTCAGGATTCAGTTTATACGCATGAATGGCACCTTTTTCTCCCGGTGCAAAAGCGGAAATCAATACAAGAGGCTCATCGGCGTTCGCTTTTTGTGGATCAGTGCTGAAAATCAAACCGGTAACAATCATTATTGAAAGAAGTAAGCGTTTGCAGATCATGATGAATTTCCAAATTGAGGGACAAAGTGAATCAGCTCGAATTGAAGACGATCATTATATCAATCGGATGCTGCACGTTCCATTAAGAACTGAGATTCATCCTGGAAATCGTATCCTTATTTTTGTCGTAGTTTAATATCGTGCTTTAGTAGTATCGATTTGAGAAGCCCAGGCATCAATGCCGCCTTGCATACTTCTCACGTTTGAAAAACCCTCCTGCAACAGCCAGGTAGTAACCTGCATACTGCGCATACCATGGTGGCAATAAACAATGATTTCTTGAGCGCGATGTTCAGCCAGTTCGGAAACGCGTTCCTGGATTTCGCTCATAGGCAGTAAATGAGCTTCTCCAATATTGACCAGATTGTATTCTTCCTGTTCGCGACAATCGAGTAATAAAAACGGGTGGCCTTCGTCAATTTTTTGTTTGACTGTCTGACAGTCAATTTCCTGGGGATCCATTGATGCTCTTTCAGTGTTTACCGTCAGCGTGGCTCGCTCATACCAGCTTCTTAAGAATATTGATTTTCATTTTGCGTCAATCAGATTAGTTTGTGGATGTTGTTTTCAGTGTGGGAGGTACGGGGTTCTCAATTTTTCCCGGCTTTCGCTGGTTTGCTCCCGGGCGTTTTGTATCGCCTAAGTCAGCACGCCCCTTTTCCGCCAGTACCATCAGCTCTTTTACAATTTCAGGATGTTGATCAGCCACGTTATGCTGGGAACTAATGTCGGTCACAATGTTAAATAACAGCGGTTTCGAACTCGCTCCTTTTTTGAAGTGAGGATGTCGACTAAACTCTTTGAGAGGCAGAAACAGCTTCCAGGGCCCTTTGCGGACTGCCTGTAACTGTTCCATCGCATAGTAGTAAAAGACATCGTATGGCGTTTTGGCATCGGCTTTTCCCACGATAAGCTTATGGATATCATGACCATCGATGATACGATCAGTCGGAATTTTTCCACCTGAAAGTTGTGCAAAAGTTGGTAACAGGTCCATTGTCGTTGTTAATTCTTCACAAACCGATCCGGCCTTCACCTTACCAGGCCACCACATGATTGTCGGAACACGGAACGCGCCCTCTGAGGTCGTATAGCCACGACCGTACAATGGTTTGTTTGTCCCGCGCGCTGTGCTTTCCATGTTTCTTGCCATCGGTGAGCCGTTGTCTGAAGTCCAGATAACAAGCGTATTCTTATCGATACCCAGCTCAACAAGTTTATCGAGGATTTGGCCTGTAGACCAATCGAGCTCTTCGATACTGTCGCCCCAGGGTCCGTTTTTGCTTTTGCCCCGGAAGGCATCACTGGCAAACGGTTTTTGTGTACTTCCCGGCATGGCCTGGGGAAAATAAAGAAAGAACGGCTGATCTTTATTCTGCTCGATAAACTCGACGGCTTTCTCAGTGTAATCTTTGGTTAATAGATTTCGATCAACACCCGCTTTAATCACTTTGTCATTCAACATCACAGGCAGGGGAGGCCAACGATTCCCATCCAGTCGTTCTCCAATGCGTTTTCCGACTGCTTGAGTCATATCATCGCTGTAAGGAATTCCATAAAAGTATTCAAAACCCTGTTGAGTGGGCAGAAAAGGAGGTTGGTCTCCTAAATGCCACTTTCCAATCATTCCTGTTTTGTAACCTTTGTCTTTCAGAACTTCGGCAACGGTGATTTCATCTGGATGTAAACCATAAGGAGAGATCGGACGAAGTACCTGACCATCGCGGGGATTCCAATGCATGCCAACACGTTGAGAGTAACAACCAGTCATAATCGAAGCACGCGAGGGAGTACAAACACCGGCGGTAACACAGAAATGAGTAAATTTGCGTCCTTCTCTGGCCATTCGATTTAAGCAGGGTGTACGGTTGACCGTGGAGCCAAATGGTTCGATGTCGCCATAACCCAGGTTATCACAGTAGATGACAATAAAGTTAGGTGACCTTGCAGGTGAAGCTGCTTTTTTTTCTGTGGCTGAGACAGCTCCCAAAGTAAATTGTGACAATAAACCTGCCAGGAGAAGAAATTTCGTCTGATGTTTCATTTCAAGAAAACCTTTATATATAAATATGACAGTCGTTTTATATTCTCAAACAGTGCAGGCAGACTGTTCTCAAATGGGAGCACGCATTATTTCATTTTATTATAGTACACAGACTGTTTCCAAAATAAAACCAGACAAATATTGAATTGGATTGTGAATCGCTGCCAGATTCGCATAATAAAGACCAGACATCCAATTATTCGTTTCGCTATGTGCTACACCAAAAGGATATCGAATACCGTGAGTGAAGAACAAACAAAAACTGTGAGGCCGCACTGGTGGCAACGAATTGGTCCCGGATTGGTCACCGCCTGTGTCGTCATTGGCCCGGGCAGTATCTTGACGAGTTCCAAGCTTGGTTCCGAGCATGGCTACAGCATGATCTGGGTCGTGCTGGTTTCTGTATTTTTCATGCTCATATATACTTCATTGGGAGCCAAACTTGGCACCGTTACTCAAGAATCCACGTGCACATTACTCGCCCAAAATGTAGGTCGGCCTCTCACAGTTCTTATAGGATGTGGCGTGTTTTTCATTTCAGCCGCTTATCAGTTTGGGAATAACCTCGGTGTTCACTCAGCGCTAGAAAATTACACTACCTTTAAGTATGGAATTGTGATTTTCAATGCCATCTCAATTGCTTTTTTATTCGGCTTTAAGAATTTGTATAAATTGATCGAACGCCTGATGTCGGTTTTTGTTGGTTTGATGCTGGTTTCTTTTGCGATCAATCTCTTTTTTGCGAAACCTGATTTGCTGGAAATGGCACAAGGAGTCATTCCCAGTTCAAATGGAGGCAGTTCCGAATCCATTCTCAACATTTCACTCTTAGGTCTTGTGGGTACAACGTTTGTCATTACAGCTGCCTTCTACCAGTCTTATCTGGCACGCTTCAAAGGCTGGAAAGTGAATGACCTGAAAGATGGCCGGATTGATGCTCGAGTCAGTGCCGGGATCATGGCATTGATCACAATCATGATCATGTCCACTGCAGCCGCTGTTCTACGAGGACAGGAGCTAAGTGGTGTTGGTGATGTGGGAAATGCCTTGAAGCCTCTGTTTGGTGAAAAAGGACAAGTACTGTTTTGCATTGGTCTCTTTTCCGCCGCCTATTCTTCCTTCATCGTAAATTCCATGATTGGTGGTTTCATCTTGTCTGACAGTCTGGGGCTCGGCAGTACTCCTCAAGATAAATCGACACGAATCCTGACAGCAGTAGTTTTGCTGACGGGTATGTGTGTCGCACTTTATGTTATTAAATCAGGAATTCGACCTGTTGCCGCAATTGTGGCCGCTCAGGCTGTGACCGTTATTGCCGCGCCCTTGCCGCTGGCGGGTTACTGTTATTAACCAGCAGTAAAAAAGTGATGGGTGAACATCGTAACGGAATTCTGATGAATATTTTTGCCGGCATTGGATTTGTTCTGCTGTTAGGAATGGCCTGGTATATTGCTACGGAAAAAGTGCTACCCCAGATTCAGGAAATGCGTGGGCAGGAAACCACAGTCCGTCAGGTGGAACACCCTGAACTGGCTCACGCTGTTATTCACATTGATTGAGCTGAAGTTCCCATGAAGCGTTTGATTCCATTTATTTGCTGTGCTCTTTACGTGCTGTTTTTGCAGCAATCTGCTGTTTTGGCCGTGGAGAAGAAAGAGACTCGTCCGAATATCATCTTTGTCCTGCTGGACAATGTGGGCAAGGACTGGTTTCGCAGTTACGGCAGTCAGGAGAATCAGACGCCGAACATTGATCATCTGGCTTATACGGGATTGCGGTTTCGAAACTGTTACGTCACTCCCGTTTGCAGCACAACACGTCATATGTTGCTCACGGGTCGCTATCCGTTCCGATCAGGTTGGCATACACATCATGATCCCGCGATTTACGGCGGCGGTTATTTTGACTGGAATCGAGAAGTTTGTTTTGCCCGTATCCTCAGAGATGCTGGCCATCACACTTGCATCTCTGGTAAATGGCAGATCAATGATTTGTTTGATCCGATTCAAAAGGACGCCCTGAACCAACATGGTTTTCAAGAGTACTGCATTTTCCCCGAAGGAAAAAAAGGACATCCGGCACACAAACAGCGCTACTGGGATCCGTATGTCATTCAAAATGGTCAGCGATTAGAGACGAAGGGGAAATTCGGCCCCGACATTTTTACTGACTATCTGATTGAATACATGAAGACACATCGTGATAAACCATTTTGCGCGTACTACTCAGCCATTCTGACACATATTCCCGTTGTCTCTACACCTCACAATCGAGGGAAAGAATTAACAGCGCGTGAAAAATTTGCCGGGATGTTAAATTACTCGGATCACCTGATTGGTCGTCTGGTAAAGGCAATGGATGAGCTGGGAATTCGTGATAACACGATTCTGTTCATTGTTCCCGATAATGGGACCGACAATGGCACAGATCAGAAAGCAGAACAGAGTCTGGGCGGTCGGATTAACGGCCGTGTTTCTGCTGAGGGAATTTATTCACTGAAAGAGCAAGGCATCAATATGCCGTTGATTGTGAATTGCCCCAAGCTGGTTGGTAAAGAACGTATCAGCGATGACCTGATTGATGTCGCAGACATCTTACCCACATTGGCAGATCTGGCAAATGCACCGCTTCCGAAAGGGGTGACGATAGACGGAACCTCATTCGCACCACAAATTTTGAATGAGCCTCGAAATACACCCTGGCGTTCGTGGTGCCTGTCGCAGTATTACAAACAACGCGTGATTCGAGATCAACGCTTCAAACTTTATTCGTCGGGGGAGTTCTATGACCTGTCCGAAGACCCACTTGAATTGCACAGTCTTACAGACTCAGACCGTCTCAGAACAAACAAAGTCAGTTTGAAATCATATACTCAACTCAAAAGTGTGCTGAATTCTCTACCAGAAAACAGTAAGCTTCCCTGGGAATTCCGCAGTATTTCGGCTCGAAGAATCCGGGCGGAAGAAGCGCGGCAGAAGAAGTCAAAATGACCATTTACTGAATGGTAACCGCCATAGCTGATCGGATGAACCTTTTGATGATCAATCGCGGAAGCCATGACCTGCTGAACCATTAGAATTCGAGTTTCACTGCTATTTAACCTGATTAGTACCTGATTTCGTTGAAATTGTTGAAATTACATGAAAATCGGAAATCTGCTCTTTAAGTTCGAAAAAGCCGGTATATGATAGGAATTGTTAAACAGCCTTGAAGTGTTGTTTTCCAGATTCCTACCCCTATGCTCAATGCTGCATTGATTTCATGCCTGCACTTTGAGTTGAACGAGGCCACCCCCAGATTGAAGATGGGGAAAACCCAAGTCTAATGAGGTTTCGGCGCTACCGTTACGGAACCTCTTATGAATAAATACGTTAAGTATGAGCCTCTCTGACAGGTTCGACTTGAATATTAACAAATTCGAGATCATGTCTCTCATTTTCAATGATGAAAATGGTCTCTGAAACAATCGATCCCCGTTAATTAGAAGTGAAATTGGAGATTTAAAAGGATGGTTTATCCTGTTGCTGAAGTAGTGCGTTTGTTACCTTCGTCCCGTCTGCCTGAATATACTTTTGTTCCCGGCAAGAACCTCCCGCACCCCTACCGTGATCCCAAAGGACACAGTTACGGCAATAAGCCGAAACCCCCTAAGGCTCTGACGGAAGACAATTGGGTTGAACATCGTAATTACTTGAATGCGATCGATTTTTTTAATCTGGGATTCTACTGGGAAGCCCATGACGAATGGGAACGTCTTTTACGTGTCTGTGGCCCCGATTCCATTCCTGGTCGTTTTTTAAAAGGACTCGTCAAACTTTCCGCTGCCGGTATCAAGGTACGGGAAGGAAGCATTCACGGAGTACGCCGACATGCGGCTTCTGCAGGCGAAGTCTTTGCTGACGTCGCCGCTGAATCCAATGCTGACCACTATTGTGGGCTTGAATTAACCAAACTGCAGTTTGCAGCTGACCGCGCTGCTCAACTTCGTTATCCTGACGATTTGACAATGGGTGAGCCAGTTCGTGTTTTCCCATTCCTTCTTGAACCAGAGCCATTTCCTCTCGGGTAATTGGTAAAACATTGGCTCTTGTGAAGAGACGAAACGATGCGCATTCTGCCTGATACACCATATGTACCAGGCAGATTTCTTTGCGCCTGGCCAAATCGTTCAGCGGAAAGTTCCCCGTATCTTTTTCCCGATGCTGCGGGACCCTTGAAACCTCCAGGCAAGATTTTCGAGTAATGATCTCAAACCACGTTCTTTTGCAGGAACACCTCTAAAAACCAACTTGACATCACGCAGGACTGTTTTATTATCCGCGTGATAGGAGTGTCCTAATGCGAACAGATTCGTATCGACATCTGATGCATCGACAACATTGATCTGTTTATAATTCGGGAAGATTGTCAAGTGATTTCCACCTTCTCCCAATCGTTGATGCCAGAATGAATTGACAACGCGTGATGCTTTCAGAGCCAGATCTTCAGATGATGAATAAATGGTGAAACGATCTGCAGTCTGTATAATATGCGGTGCAATCGAATCCTTAAAAACCTGAGCATCGATATCGGGAGCAGTCAGAATCACTTCATTAAACAAATGTTTTGATTGGGGAGACTGATCCAGGTTCTGTGAAATATTTTTCAACGCGCGTGATAAAACCCGATTCCCCATGCTATGAGCGATAAGATGAATTTTGCGTGCACCAGATTCGCTGGCAATCGCTTCGATGAACTGGGTTACATTCTCTTCACACCACTGAGCAGTCCGCGCATCTTCTTTGTAGGCCCAGAGTGTTCCCTTCGATTGGGAAGGCCAACTATACATCAGGGGGGCTCCCTTGAATTTTAAATCATAGGCAATTTGCGCTGTTCTTCGAGCGGCATCCTCAAATGAATTATTGTAGCCATGGATAAAGATAAACGCTTCACCACCAATACTCACTTCACCCTGCGAAGTCTGCTTCACTTCGATCGAATTCTGAATTGTCTCTTGTAACGAATCTAAAAATTCAATGCCCGATGCCGGTTCGACAGATTTGAGTACAACATGTTTATCCGGATTTTCCCGAAATTCCAGCTTCCAGATTTTCGGAGATTCCAGCTTCCCTTCCTGATGATTTCTGGGAATACTGACGTCACAGAATCCCAATGACAGATCGGCTCGTTCAATCCCAAAAAATTCATTCGGACGCGAGGAACCTGTAAGATTACGATCTGTCCCATAAAAGACACGAATCGTTTCATGGTTCTGTTTGGTTGCTTGAGGAGTTCTGCCAGCTTCTCCTTCAGGAGATCTGGCGGAATCAGAATTTCGATCTTGTTTTTGGCTCGATTCAGCAGTGTCTCTTCTGGACTGGGATTTGTCACCACCACTACAGCCGGGAAATGTGAATCCGGGAAGAACCATTGTAAAGATCACTATCGCTGTTCTCATCTCGCGTCCTTGCATATTGAAGCAAATCTGTTCGTACTGTCAGAAAGTCTGTCTGGTGAGCTGAAAAGTACTGTAAATCGCCATTTGGCTCAAGATGAAACAGGAACTGAAAGTCTCTCATCTCTCTGTAAATCACAATTACAAGTGTGTCAAATTGCAGCAGGATCATTATCTGCTGGATATCCGCAGTGGTTACTGAAAACGGCAAGTAAAAAATCACCCTTTCATGTTTTAGCTGACAGGCGATAAGACTGGATTGATTCAAGTAGTCCCGATGGTGTGATCAGCATTGCATTTGATAAACGCCCCTGGCCAGATCAACGTAATGACTCGAAAGTGATCTTCATTCATTTTGCAGGTGTCTGACTTACTCAGTGAATAAGGGACAGGTTTACTCGACTTGAAGTCTCAGATACAGAGTGGGCTCTTGATAAATCGAACTGAATTCTTCGATTTGAATCAATTTATTTCTTAATGAACTTGTCAAAAAAGTCGGCATCAGGCAGTGAGCTGATTCTCTGCAAAACGTCTTACTACAATAGCACTTTACTCTTGTCAGTATCCAACACTTATCGCTCACATTTCGTAGATAGAATCAGACATGACAAAACGATACGAAAAGGTTTGTTGAGTGTTTCAACAACAGGGCCAGCCATGATGTTTTTTTACACCAGGCGTTGTCTGGATGTAGAAAAAATACAACAGTGCCTGTTAAGGGTTGGTGGATTGCGTAAGGGACAAGATCTCTTAAGTCCATTTTTACCAGTAGTTTATTTAAAATGAATTTAAAAAGTAAATAAATCTGGACAAAAATGGTCCGCTCTTTGCGTCTATTCAATGTTCTTAACAGTTCACTGTTCAACAACTTTGATAGTAAACCAGCAGAAAGTGAGAACATCGGCATGGCATCAAAACGCGATCGAATGAGCGTCTATGTGCGTGAAGGAGTGACCGTTCTGGATTTCGGAACGATGGAAATCTGGGATGGAGCCGACCTGGCTTTACTACGTGAAACTCTCACACACTTAGTCGATCTGGAAAAATGCAAGTCGATAGGCGTGGAATTAACTTCGGTAAAATACATACCGAGTGGATTTTTCGGAATGCTATACGATCTCTATGAGAAAGGCATCTCTGTAACACTCTATAGTCCACAACCGAATGTTGCCAGGATGTTATGGTTCAAACAGTTCTGTGTGCACACGGAAGATGGTCGTTATTTACTCAAGAGTGACCTTGTCACTGAAGAGGGTAATTTTACCAAAGAACAGATCAGGGACGAAAAAGAAAAATGGGAAAAGACTCTGAAACAGTCGAGCGATTATTCAACGACGGTTTCATAATTAAAGAACGCGCGGATCACTGATTCGATCAGAGTTCATGAGTCATCATCTCCTTCTCATCTACAGTGCGACTATTCGCTCTCGACCAGCATTGCCTGTTTTTCCAGGCGGTTCTTTAGTGAGAGATAGTTACTGGCCGCTGTCGATTCTTCTCTGAGTTCGCGATCAATTTGATCTGCCAGATCAAACAGTTTGAATTCTTCCCAGGCATCATTCAGAGTCAGTAACTGATCTAATCCATCAGGGTCCTGACGTAAAGGATCCGGAATTAAAGACGCGACAGCAACCGCCGAAGCAGCGGTTTGCCCCAGTTCTGAATCCGTTAAGAGATTGAGTCCATGGTGATGTAAATAAACGGCACAGATCAATTCATCTGGAAATGACCAGTCTAGCATCACATTTGCTGATGCGGCACAGTGATCCCAGCCAAAAGTCTTCAATTCATGTTCTTTTAGCAGGCAAGGATTACTGTCTTGATTAACCGTAAACTGCAGGTACTGGTCAAATAATTCTTTCGACAAAACTGGCAATAAAAAATCTTGCAGCATGGCCGCAGAGAAGGCAACGTCTGGATCAACATTCATCAGTCGCGAGATTTCTCGAGCCATCAATGCCCTCTCCAGATTAGTGCTCCAGAAATTTGGTAGATTGATTAATTTCGAATCGCTGTTCGACATGGCTTGCTTTAAGCCAGTCGTAATTAAAAATAGTTTTGTAGAGCGTATTCCCAACAGGGATATCGATTGCTGGGTCGAAGAAATTTTCCGTCGTAACCCTAGAGCACTGGAATTGACCATTCTCAGCAACTCACATGAAATCCCGGCGTCTGTCTCGATGATCTTGCTCAATTCTTTGGGTGTCGAGTTTGGATCTTCTGACTTTCGTGAAAATTCCATTACTGCTTTGGGAAGCATCGGCAGCTTGATCTCAGGTGGCAAAGGACTTTGTTTTCCTTCTCCAATCAGTTTTTTACGCAATCGTGTCCAGTCAGTCATGATGTCCTCAACGCTTTAATACAAATATCAAATTCTCCGTGATCGTCTGTATAATCGAGATAATCGTGATCAACGGTACTTTTCTTACTCTTTGTGAAAGAGTTCCGCCGGAAACAAAGACCAGCATCACTCGATTTACGTTCAAAGCTTAGCTTAAAGATTCTGTCACGGAGTGCTTCTTTTTAATCAATTTCCCCTCCCATTGAATTTTGATTCACAAAGGGAATTCACCTCATTGAAAAGGGGTTTTTGTCTGCAGATTGAAAGAAACACCATAAGTCATTAGAATCTTAGTACTTACAGACCACCTCGCAAAAAACGTCACAAAGAAGCATGGAAAATGCTCCTTTCGGATAGAAGTGAAACCCCTCAATTTTTTGGACTGATGACATGGATGCACCTGCGTTGGATTTTTTAAAAAACCTTCTCCATTCTCCTGCGCCGTCTGGATATGAACGACCCATTCAAGAGGTTGTTCGTGAATATGTCAGCCAATTTGCAGATGAGGTTAACACCGATATTCATGGGAATGTTATTGCTGCTGTCAATCCGGGTGCCCAGCGCAAAGTCATGCTGGCCGGACACTGCGACCAGATTGGTCTTTTAGTACAACATATTGACGACGAAGGTTATCTCTGGGCGAACCTCATCGGCGGCTGGGACATCCAGATGTTACTGGGTCAGAATATGCAGGTGCATACTGAAACGGGTCCTGTGCATGGTGTCATTGCACGAAAAGCAATTCACCTGTTGACTCCTGAAGAGAGAAAAACGGTTCCGGAAATCAAAGACCTCTGGATCGATATCGGTGCCAGAGATGGAGAAGAAGCAAGAGAAAAAGTGGCCATTGGCGACCCCATCACGTTCGAACTGGGCTTTCGACCGATGTTAAACCAGTTCGCTTCTGCCCCCGGTATGGATAATCGTGTTGGAGTCTGGGTCGTGATGGAAGCGTTACGCCAGATTAGTGAAACGTCACCTCAGGTTGGAGTGTTTTCTGTTTCGACAGTACAGGAGGAAATTGGACTACGAGGCGCAAAAACCAGTGCGTTTTCCATTCAGCCCGAAGTCGGAATCGCCGTTGATGTCACACACGCCACCGATTGTCCGACCGTTAGTAAAAAAGAACATGGTGATATCAAATTAGGTTGTGGGCCCGTTGTGTATCGTGGCCCCAATGTAAATCCTGTTGTGTTTTCCTCACTGACGCGACTGGCTGACGAAAGTGAAATTGCCTGCCAAATCAACGGTATCTCCCGACCTGCCGGGAATGATGCCAACGCGATGCAATTGAATCAAGGTGGTATGGCCACTGGCATCGTAGCGATACCGAATCGATATATGCACAGTCCTGTAGAAGTGATTTCATTACAGGATTTAGAAAATGCCGCCCGATTACTGGCAACGTTTTGCAGGGGCATCAACGAAAGTACCGACTTCACTCCTTAAAACGAGCCAGTAAAGTAAGAGTGAAGAAATCTGCTTCAGGCGATCTCTTGCATTACTTCCGCTGCAGCTTGAATCGTGTGCTCGATATTCTCATCTGTCAACTGCGTTGAAGTAAAGTTGGCTTCAAACTGGCTACAGGGAAGATAAATACCTCGATCGAGCATTCCTCGAAAATACTGAGCAAAACGTTCCGTGTCATTTCGGGCTGAAATGGTATAACTGGTCACTTTTTCCGGATTGAAAAAGAGAGTAAACATTGAGCCACATTCTGCCAGAGTATGCGGCAGCCCTGCTTGAGTGGCAGCGGCAATGAGACCCTGGGTTAATCGTTTCGTTTTCGCTTCCAGATTTGAATAGGGGCTGGTTTCTTTCAAACACTCCAGGGTGGCAATACCAGACGCCATCGCAATGGGATTCCCAGAGAGCGTTCCCGCCTGATATACATTTCCAACGGGAGAAACAGCCTCCATAATTTCTGCTTTTCCACCATAGGCACCAACGGGCATACCGCCGCCGATGACTTTTCCCAGCATACAGATATCAGGGGTGATGCCGAACCGTTCTTGCGCTCCTCCTAAAGAGACTCGAAAACCGGTCATGACTTCATCCATAATAAAGACAACTCCATGCTGAGTACAAAGCGCGCGAATGGTTTCCAGAAATCCCGATTCCGGAAGCACAACGCCCATATTGCCTACCACTGGTTCCAAGATCAGACAGGCGATTTGTTCTCCCGCTTGTTCAAAAGTATCTTCGAGCTGTTTGATATCATTATATTCCAGAACCAGTGTATCGGCAGTACAACCCTGGGGAACACCTGGACTCGACGGAGTTCCCAGTGTCAGTGCACCACTACCGGCTTGAACGAGTAGACTGTCAACATGTCCGTGATAACAACCGGCAAACTTGATTACTTTATCGCGTCCGGTATAGCCCCGGGCCAATCGAATAGCGCTCATGGCGGCTTCAGTCCCCGAATTGACCATGCGGACTTTTTCAACACAGGGAACCAGTTCAACGACAAGTTCAGCCAGTTCCGTTTCAAGCAATGTCGGGGCTCCGAAACTGGTTCCTTTTTTGAGAGCATCTTCAATTCGGGAGATCACACGCGGATGGCGATGCCCCAAAATATGGGGTCCCCAGGAACCGACGTAGTCGATATATCGATTACCATCGATATCGTATAAATACTGGTCTTCACCCCGATCAATGATCACGGGATGGCCACCAACTGCTGCAAAAGCGCGTGCAGGACTGTTGACTCCACCGGGAATCACCTTCAGGGCTCTTTGAAACTGTTCTTCGCTGTTAGATCGTTGGCTGGATGACATATTCAGACTACTTTTCAGGTTCAGGGGATTTCTCAGAAGGTGCGGAGGGTGAGTTTGCAGACTTCAGCTGCAGGCATTTCACAATTTTTTCACCTCGAACGAAGAGGAGTCCGTTTGACAAAGCCGGAAGTGCGCGTGTTGTCGAATTCAGAACCTGAGCACGGCCAAGTTCATTGTATTTTTCTCGAGAGGCTTCAGCCATTACCAGAGTACCATCCGACTTCAGGATGATGAGTTTGTTATCTGCTTCCAGCAGTGTCGCATAACCAAAATCATCTTGTGACCACAGAATTTTTTTAGACTGAGGATCAAAACAAATCAGTCGTGAAGAGCCGACGTCTTGTCGACCATCAATGCCAATCAAACTCCCATCATATTCGATGGGGGTTGTATATTGGCTGGACATAATACTGTTATTCCGCCAGATCTCGCTGGCATTAGACCTTTCAATCTGGCCCCAGAAGCCACCCACTCCATAGCTGGCTGTCGCAAACACCTTATTTCCGACCAGTACCGGATTCGCTCCATTCACAGTAGGTCCCCGTTTACCGAATGGAAATTGAAATATCAGGTTACCATTCTGTGGGTCAACGCCTGCCAGATGCTGGCGCGTGATAAAAACAGCATAATGTCGACCATGTAAAAAAGCAGAAATGGGAGAAGAATAACTGGCATCGTCCTGCAGTGTCTGCCAGAGTGTAAAACCTTTATCGAGAGAGAAGGCGACAATCCCTGCATTTTTACGTTTTCCACCAACGTTAACGAGCAACCTGTCTTCCACAATGACAGGAGTACTGCCAACACCAAAGTAGCCTTCACTGGCCTGAAAATCTTTGTGTGTATCACGCGACCAGATTTGTTTTCCGGTTTTAAAATCGAGACAGCGTAAATGCCCTGAGATGCCGTAGACATATACGCGGTCTTTATGAATTAACGGAACGGCAATCGGGCCATCATTGGGATTGAAAGTCCCGCGATAATTGACAGTCGTAGATTCTTTCCAAAGCGGTTCCCCGGTTTGCGTCTGGACGGCTTCTACGATCTCCTGATCGCCGATTCGATGGAACAGTAATGCCGTATTTTTTGAGACGGCAAGACCGGAAAAACCACTCCCCACAGCACGCTGCCACTTCAGAACGGGACCACCTTCGGGCCATGCTTTGTCAAGCGTTTCACCTTCTGCATGTCCATTTCGATAGGGACCAAGGATTTGAGGCCAGTCTCCTGCGTGACCGACTGACGCCGTGCAGAACATTGTCATTTGAACGTAATTAAGATAACGCTTATTTCCTTCTCCGCGTTTCGAGTTGAGAATTAAAAGATTTTCACCAATCCTATTTTACCAGGATCAGGGCTTTGCTGAATAGGAACGTTTGTTATAGTCTGATAAGATAAAAAGTGAAACCGAACAGAATACCAGACTGCGTTTGCTGAAGAAGAAATCTGTGAGATCGCTTTCTTTGCAGGAGAATCCCTTGAATCTAATCCACTACGATTATTAAGAAATTT
Source organism: uncultured Planctomycetaceae bacterium (assembly GCA_942492165.1). Taxonomy (GTDB): domain Bacteria; phylum Planctomycetota; class Planctomycetia; order Planctomycetales; family Planctomycetaceae; genus Gimesia. Next base: position 85,532 of record CALOEF010000039.1, on the reverse strand, counting down.
ACGAAGAAGCCGTGAGATTGTTACTGTTCTTCTCAACTACGGTTTTGATGATCTGGTCGATCAACTGGGATTGAGACGCTACCTGCGGTGGGGACGACGCCTTCTGTTCTGGAAACGCACAGAACCCGAGATACGATTGACTCGTGCCAAACGCATTCGACTCGCGCTGGAGAGCCTGGGGGTTACATTCATCAAGTTTGGCCAGGTTGTGAGTACGAGGCCCGATCTGGTTCCCAGAGATGTCATTCGCGAGTTATCAAAACTGCAGGAGCAGGTGCCTTCATTCCCCAGTGAAACGGCGATCCAGATTGTTGAACGGGATTTAGAAGGTTCGGTTGATTCCCTTTTTGCAGAATTTGATCATGAACCTTTAGCGGCAGGATCTTTGGGACAGGTGCATCGTGCGCGCCTTCACGACGGTACGGCATTAGTGGTAAAGATTAAACGTCCTGACATTGATCGTGTTATTGAACAGGATTTGAGTCTGATGCACGAACTGGCGTTGATGATTGAACGTCATTTTCCGGACGCAGAAGTATTTGATCCTGTTGGATTAGTTCAGCAGTTTTCCCGAACGATCCAGAGAGAATTACAGTTTGTCAGAGAAGCACGTTCAACGGATGAGTTTTATCGGCTGTTTCAGGATGATGCAACATTATATGTCCCGAAGATCTATTGGGAGTTGACGCAAGGTGATGTCATCACAATGGAATATATTGACGGCTACCGGATTGACAATGCAGAGGAGTTAAAGAATCTCCCGATTGAAGCACATGAGGTTGCCGCAAATGGCGCACGAATTTTTATGAAAATGACCTTTGAATTTGGCATTTTCCATGCAGATCCGCACCCGGGAAATTTTCGAGTGCTTCCTGATGGAACTTTATGTTTGATCGATTATGGTATGGTAGGCATTCTTGAGGAAGAAAGACGTGACCTGCTTGTTGACCTGTTTTTGAATGTCGCAAAAAAAGATGCAGCCCGGTTGGTTGACCTGGTATTAAAACTTGGTCAATCCAAGCGGGCGGTAGATCAACAACTCCTGCGTGCCGATTTGCGCGATTTTATCGGGAATTATTATGGTGTTTCGCTGGAGCAGATGAGTGTTGGAAAGATGTTAAGTGACTTCGTCAATATTCTGTCAATCCACCGCATACGATGTCCGGTAGATATCATGTTACTGATTCGTGCTTTAATTACGCTAGAAGGTGTCGCGCGACGCATTGCCCCTGACCTGAATATCGCACAGGAAATGGAACCTTATCTCTATCAGGTTTCGGCTGAACGATATCATCCTCGCGCGATCGCTTCTCGAATCTGGACAGAGGCGCGTACGCTCTCGAAGTTGATGCACGACCTGCCTGAGCAGATCGGTCGAACGCTAGGCAAGTTAAGCGACGATGAATTGAAAGTTCAATTAGAACACCAGGGGATTGATCATCTGACAACGGAACTGGATCGATCCGGAAATCGAATCACTATTGGAATGGTCATGTCCTCACTTATACTGGCGTCCTCGGTTACAATTTTATCCGATGACCGGCTGGTCTATATCAGTATTCCCATTTTTATGTTGTCAAGCCTGTTGGGGATCTGGCTGATTTATGGAGTATTTCGCAGTGGGCGCCTGTGAAATGAAATCCCTTCAACAGTCTCAACGCATGCATATTAATTGGCGCTATTGGAATCGCTGATGCGCTGTCGAAGATAATTTGCCCGCGCTGCATTTCGTTCACTCGATTCCAGCTCGCCGCCCTGCAGTTTCTGCAGGTGCGCTGGTTGAGTGAAAATAAACATTTCATTAACAGTCGACATCGGCAAGCCATCAATGAGCCCCAGATTCACCCCCATGCGTACGCTGGAAAGCAAATGCATCGTTTCTTCAGAACTAATAGTTTGGGCAGTGCTGAGAATACCATAAGCGCGAGAGACCTGATCGTGTAGTCCCTGACGATTCTCCTTGATTAAAGAATTCCTGACACGTCTTTCATAGGAAATGATATTAGGAACTACTTCTTTAATGCTGTCAATCAGCTGGTGTTCTGTTTGTCCCAGCGTGACCTGATTAGAAATCTGGTAAAAGTCGCCCATCGCCTGACTCCCTTCGCCATACAGTCCTCGTACGGCAAGGTTGATTTTCTGAAGGGCCTGAAATACTTTTTGAATTTCCTTTGTGATCACCAACGCAGGTAGATGCAACATGACACTGACTCGAATTCCAGTACCGACATTAGTAGGGCAGGCAGTGAGATAGCCGAATTCTTCATTGAAGGCATAAGTCACTTCCTGTTCCAGTAAATCATCGATCTGATTAATCGTGTCCCAGCATTCATGCAAAGAAAATCCGCTACGAAGCACCTGTAGCCTGATGTGATCTTCCTCATTGACCATGATGCCGATATTTTCTTCACTATCCAATCCAACTCCACGCGGTCCGGAACGTTCAGAATGTTCGCGACTGATTAACTGTCTTTCCACAATGAATTGACGATCCAGATTACCAAGTTGATTCACATCCAGATACGACAGTTTAATATCCATCGGGAGCGATGTGATAATGGGACGCAACAGCTGCTCAATCTCACCCAGAGTCGATTCGGAACAGCGCGTGATAAAGGGAAACTGTGCGAGGTTTCTGGCTAGTCGGATTCGGCTGGACATGACAATATCTGAGTCCGGACCGATTCCTCTTAACCATTCACCACTTGTTTGAGTGAACGCGTCCAAATCCACCCCTGTTTCTCCTTTATTGAAGTCTGATCTCTGTCAGATCAGCTGCTTAAAAAAATGGTCTCTCGCGGTCATCGAATCTCGCGTGACATTCTTCCCTGAACGGTGTAGACTCAGGGAAGGCATAACATACTCATTTCGTCATTGAAAACAAAGCCTCACGATCTTCGAACTCCTTGAATGCAATGTAAGTCTGAAGGCCTTTGTTTATTCTAGGCGATCAGAGACTTTAATTCCATTCCTCACAAGAGAATCTAAAATTGAATAAAAGGAAACCCCAGTTTGTTACCCTGTGGGATCACTGTCAGAAACCAGACATTTTGGAGATTTTTGAGAACTAGATACACTCTCCGCTTGTCCCAGAGACGGGAAATGTTCATAAGAGAGCCCATTACAGGAATTTGAGAAACCGGGATGCTTGTTCATCCATAGACAGTTCTAATAAGATAATTCATGAAATACGTACCCGATTTTGAAACATTGAAGCGGCTTTCCAGCCAGGCTAATCTGGTACCCGTTTATCGACAGTTGACTGCGGATACTTTGACACCGGTCAGTGCCTATCAGTTACTGGAAAAAGGACCGTATTCTTTTCTGTTCGAGAGCGTGGTCGGCGGCGAACAGATCAGCCGCTATAGCTTTCTGGGAGCGAATCCCTATCTGACTGTAGACGCGTTTGAGAAGCGCGTCGTGATTCAACAGGGAGACCAGACAGAGGAACGAATTGTAGACGATCCGCTGATGGAACTGGAAACAATTCTTGGACGATATCAGGCTGCCGAGCTGCCTTCACTTCCTCGTTTTTGTGGGGGTGCGGTCGGATATGCCGGCTATGATGTCGTGCGATATTCAGAGCATCTGCCACATGCCCCGGAAAATGATCGAAAGCTACCCGACCTTTCCTTTGCATTATATGATCACATGGTCGTCTTCGATCAGATTAACAAAACGGTATTAGTCGTTGCTCATGCTCACATCTCTTCTGATTTTGATGAGGATGAACTGTTAGCCGCCTATCAGTCGGCGTGTCAACGTGTTGATGACACGTGCCTCCGATTTCAGACCGGCAATGCAGACGTTCTGAAAATGGCTGATATCAGCGTAGACGCCCATTCCGAACCCAACTTAAACTGGACATCCAATTTTACTCAACAGAAATTTGAAACAGCAGTTGAAGCATGTAAGGAATATATCGTTGCAGGTGACATCTTTCAGGTTGTCTTAAGCCAACGCCTCAAGCTGGAAACCACCGCCACGCCGCTGGATATTTACCGTAGTTTGCGCGTCGTCAATCCCAGTCCATTTATGTTTCTGCTAAAAACTCCTGAAGTGGATCTCGTGGGAAGCTCTCCGGAAATTATGGTTCGTGTCGAAGATCGATTAACCACGGTTCGTCCGCTGGCAGGTACCCGCAAACGCGGAAAAACAGAAACAGAAGACAAGCGTCTGGCAGACGAACTGTTAGCTGATCCCAAAGAGCGGGCTGAGCATGTCATGCTGATTGATCTGGCGAGAAATGATGTCGGCCGCGTGTGCGAATTTGGATCTGTGGAACTGTCGGACGTGATGGTTGTGGAACGTTACAGTCATGTCATGCACATCACGTCCAATGTGACAGGCATGTTAACGGAGGAACGTTCTGCTTTGGATGCGTTAAGAGCAGGTCTGCCCGCGGGAACGGTATCGGGAGCTCCGAAAGTGCGGGCGATGGAAATTATCGACGAATACGAACCTCATCGACGGGGTCCTTACGCAGGGGCCGTTGGTTATCTCGACTTTACGGGGAATATGGATACGTGTATTGCCCTTAGAACATTAGTGATGCAGGGGTCAACGGCCTATGTCCAGGCCGGCGCCGGGATCGTTGCTGACAGTGTACCGGAAATGGAATATCATGAAACATTGAACAAGGCAAAGGGGTTGCTCAAAGCGATTGAAGTTGCAGAAAAACAACTCAAATAATTCGATGAGAGTTCATACTGTTTGAATTCTTCGGACTCTGAGCCGTGTCTTGGCATCACCCCCGTCTGTCGAAAACAAAAGTGAAACAGGAGTACGATGGAATCTCAACATGAGCACAGCACACGCGATCCATCCAATGGTTCTGAGAGAGAGGAAGCAATCGACGCTCCCACAGACTTTTGGGGAATTGTAAAGCGTTTAGGCCCGGGTTTGATCATAGCGGGCAGTATTGTCGGGTCCGGCGAGTTGATTGCCACAACGAAAACCGGGGCACAAGCGGGAATTGCTCTGCTCTGGCTGATTATTGTCGGCTGTATGATCAAGGTATTCGTTCAGATTGAACTGGGACGCTTCTCGCTGACATGTGGCGAAACCACCTTATCTGCTTTAAATCACGTTCCCGGCCCTCGACTGGGATTCTCACGTGATCCTGAGAAACGGTCACCGAACTGGATTCTCTGGTTCTGGCTGGTCATGAGTCTCTGCACCATCGGGCAACTCGGAGGCATTGTGGGTGGTGTCGGACAGGCGCTGGCTTTGACTCTGCCCATCAAAGGAGATTACATCAAAGCGATTCAGGTTCCTTCTGAGAAAGAATTTGTAAGGTACCTGAAACTGGAAGAAGAACTCATAAAAGAACAGAATTCCATCGCCGCGTTGACCCCGGATCAACGGGAACGGTATCTGCGCGGTCATGCCAAAATCAAGGAACGGATTGAACGCCTGCAGGAAAAAGGCCGGTTAATTCTGCAAAAACTACGCAACAATCAAAAATTAGTCGATCAAAATGGAGAATCCCTGATCGAGCCCCAAACGTGGGATGACAAGATCTGGGCGACAGTCATTGCGATCTTCACTTCATTGATGTTGTATTATGGTCGTTATAATCTGATCGAAAATTTATCAACGATTTTAGTCGTTTCGTTCACATTTATCACGATTGGAAATGTCATTTCGCTCCAGACTTCTGAAGTCTGGAGTATTTCAACAGAAGAAATTATCCGTGGACTCTCATTTGGAGTACCCGCAGCCTCAGATGGAATCAATCCGTTACTGACGGCGCTGGCTGCCTTTGGGATTATTGGTGTCGGTGCATCTGAGCTCATTGCCTATCCCTACTGGTGTCTGGAAAAAGGGTATGCTCGATTTACAGGCCCTCATTCAGAAGATGAGAGCTGGGCCATCAGGGCCAAAGGCTGGATGCGGGTGATGAAAATTGACGCGTTTGCTTCCATGTGTATTTACACATTTGCGACAATCGCATTTTTTCTGATGGGTGTTGCCGTCCTGCATAAGGAAGGTTTAGACCCGGACGGAATGCGAATGGTGAGTACACTGGCGGAAGCCTATGTCCCGGTATTCGGGGACTACGCCAAGTGGCTGTTTCTCTTGGGAGCAATTGCAGTACTCTACTCGACATTTCTGGTTGCTAATGCTGCAAATGCCCGGATCTTCTCAGATGGATTACGATTTTTCAGTGTGGTGGATGATCGTAAACCAAATGCGGTTCAAAACTGGGTTAAGATGATGTCACTCATCTTGCCGTTACTTTGTCTGGCAGTATTTTTAGCAGGAGCGAATCCCGTCACGCTGGTCTTAATCGCAGGAACCATGCAGGCGATCATGTTGCCGATGCTGGGACTCGCAGCCATTTACCTGCGCTATACAAGGATCGATGCGCGGCTGACTCCCGGTCGAATCTGGGACCTGTTGTTATTCATTTCCTGTCTGGGACTGTTACTTGCAGGGGGTTATGGTGTGTACAAGCAACTTTTCGTGTAGTGATATTTCGCAAGCCTGTTGGTAGTGAATATTTTTTTGTGGTTTTCTTTGTGAATTCAAAAATAGTCTCGAATCAATTAGAACGGATGTAGGTTAAATGGCAGGTGAGAAAACACTTTTTAAACGAATTATTGACCGTGAAATCCCAGCGGAAATCGTCTATGAGGATGATTTCTGCCTGGCGTTCAAGGATGTGAATCCTCAGGCACCCGTTCATATACTGGTCATTCCCAAGAAAGAAATTCCTTCAATTGCTCATCTGGAAAATGAGGACCAGGCACTGGCTGGACATTTACTTCTGACAGTCGGAAAGCTGGCGAAAGAGTTGGGCCTGGATAACGGATATCGTACAATCATCAATACCGGCAATGAAGGAGGGCAGACCGTCGATCATTTGCACCTGCATCTACTGGGTGGGCGAGGTATGCAATGGCCGCCCGGCTAATAAAAATTTGAGTTAACATTAATAGAATCGATGTGAGAGATAATTCTTGTGAATCCCCGTGTGATTCCCACATAATAGAATCATGAGAGAAAACCAGTTTTCATAGAAACAGGAGAAAGATTCCGTGTTGAAATCGAATTCAGTCTGTCGAATTTCCAGCATGATCGTTGGAATTTTTGTTGTATTTTCAATCTTGATTCAACCTGCCCCTGCTCAGACATCAGGGAAAAAAGTAAATGTCAAGCAGCTGAACGTACAGGCTGACAAACTCCGCGATATGTTTATCAGGCAGTCTGCCGACATTGCCAGGAAGTATTCTGATGCCGGAGATTATGAGAAATCACGCGAAATGCTGGAATCGATTCTCACGATCAAAAAAGACGTACCTGGTGTGAAAGCGATGATCAAACAACTCAATGAAAAGCTGTTGACGTCCAACTCGAATGACTTCGAAATTGATGCATCGCGTAACTGGAGCAGTCCCGCAGGTTATGTTGCAAAAGGGAAAACGGTTCGGATTCAAGCGACGGGAACGTATGACTTTATCACGGATACGAAAGTCGGAGTTGATGGATTTGCTGCCTAGAAAAACGCCGATGAAAGAACTGCGAATGGAGTTCCCACCGGTGCCTTAATGGGAGTCCTGATTTCCCAGGAAAAGGGAAAGCCCAAAATGAGGAAACCATTTCGAATCGGTGAGAAAGTGGAATATACGCCGAAGGATGATGGCATGCTCATGATCGGTCTAAATCTGCCTCCGGGACATCGATCCAAAGGAAAAGTAAAAGTCCGTATCAGCGGCTATTTCAAACGGAATTCAAATATAGGCCGGAGCGATAGAAGGCGGCTAACTTGCCTTCGTTCGTGCGTTCATCTCAGCACGAATTTCTCTCCGCAGCAACTCGGACATCTGGCTGCGTTCCTGAAGCAGAGCGTGCAGTTTGAGCAATCACCTTACGCATATCGGCAATGATACCGCTCTCGAGCTCTTCCGTTGTAATCCCATCGCAGGCATTCACACAGGCGACAACGCGACGAACAATTTCCTGATTTTCAGGAGAGTCTTCACCCAGAATTTCGCCCTCGCTTGAGATTACAAAATGCGGAGGTTGAATCGATTGACGCTCAACACTCATTCGCCGAGTACTCCAAATGCTTGAAAGATCAAATCAAGTTGATTCGATTCTTTGTATGGTTGCTGTTTTGGGAATTCATTGCATTGACCAGGATGGACAATGGTCAAATAAGTACTGTTATCTGATCTATCGGCGAATGAGGAAGCTCGGATTCACTATCTCTAATGGATCATTAAAAAATGAATCCTGATTTTGGTGTCTTTAACTCAAAATTTAAAACTATGGTCCATCTGGGTAAAATGGGATGAGTTGAGTTTCCTGTTATTTATTCCAGCACGATCAGCAGGTCTCCCGATTCCACCTGAGTACCAGGCTCGATCAGAATCTCTTTGACGACCCCATCCTGTTCAGAAATGACGCTGGTTTGCATCTTCATGGCTTCCAGCATCAGCAGCTGATCGCCGGCTTTGACCTTACTGCCGACCTTGATGGTCAAGGAGACCACAACACCAGGCATCACTGAACCGATTTGCTTCTGATCAGATGGATCTGCTTTGCGACGGGTATCGTCTTGCGGTTTCAACGATTTATCTACGATCACCACTTCACGTGGCTGACCATTGAGTTCGAAGAAGACCGTTCTGCAACCATCTGTCTGTGGCTTACCAACAGCCAGGAACTTGATGATGAGGGTTTTACCGGGAGCGATGTCGACGGCGATTTCCTCTTCCGGTTCCAGTCCGTTAAAGAACGCGTACGTCGGCAGGCCACTGGTATCGTAGTACGCTTTCTGATGCGCTGCGAAATCTTCGAAGACTTTGGGGTACAGCAGGTAAGACACGACTTCCTGATCGGTAGGCGTGCGGTTGATCATCTCCTGCACTGTCTTAGCAGCATCTTCAAAGTCGGCAGGAGGTAAAATACTGCCCGGACGTTCGGTGAGAGGCTCTTCTCCTCGCAGAATTCGTTTCTGGACGGCATCGGGGAAACCTCCGGGGGTCTGCCCCATGCGACCACTGACCAGGTCCAGTACTGATTCGGGGAATGCCAGATCACGTTCGCCATTAACAACATCATCACAGGTCAGGTCGTTGGCAACGAGGAACAGTGCCATATCGCCGACTGCTTTGGAGGTAGGAGTTACCTTTACGATATCGCCCAGCAGCTGGTTGACTTCCGCATAGACATGACAGACTTCAGACCAGCGGTCTCCCAGTCCCAGCGATTGTGCCTGTTGCAGCAGGTTCGTGTACTGACCACCGGGCATCTGGTGATCGTAGAGATTCGCACCGGCCGGAAGTACGGGGCTTTCAAAGGCCGTATAGAAGTCACGGACGGCACGCCAGTACTCGGAGATTTCGTCGAGGTGGTTCGACATTGACCTGCGGCTGGTGTTCTGCAAATCGCTGTGATTCAATCACTGTGGTCAGGTTCGGCTGTGATGTTCCACCGGACATCGACGGGACTGCACCGTCGGCGATATCCAGTCCCGCCTCGGCGGCTTTCAGAATGGATGCAGCCTGTCCGCCAATCGTGTCGTGAGTATGGAAGTGGATGGGAATACCGATTTCCTGCTTCAACGTTTTCACCAGCAGTTCGGCTGCATACGGTTTGCACAAACCGGCCATATCTTTGATCGCCAGGATGTGGGCGCCCATGTTTTCCAGTTCCTTGGCCATCTTCACGTAATACTTCAGATCGTATTTCGATTTGGACGGATCCAGAATATCGCCGGTGTAACAGATGCTGGCTTCACAGATGGCGCCGCTCTTCTGCACTTCTTCCATCGCCACTTTCATGTTGGGCACCCAGTTCAACGCGTCAAACACGCGGAACACATCGATGCCTGCAGCGGCAGCTTCTTTCACAAATGCGCGGACCACGTTGTCCGGGTAGTTGGTATAACCAACGGCACTCGAAGCACGGATCAACATCTGGAACAGAATGTTCGGCACCCGTTCCCGCATATCAGCCAGACGCTGCCAGGGTGATTCTTTCAGGAACCGCATGGAGGTATCAAAGGTCGCTCCACCCCACATTTCCAGCGAGAACAGCTGTGGGCAGTTGTGGGCGTAAGCTTCTGCGATCTGCAGCATGTCGTGGGTACGGAAACGTGTGGCGTACAGCGACTGATGGGCATCGCGGAAGGATGTATCCGTCAACAGCAGCTGTTTCTGATCCAGGATCCATTTGCTGAATTTCTCTGCTCCCAGTTCATGCAGCTTCTGCCTCATTCCATCCGGTGGATCGATACTTTTTTCTTGTTGAAAATGGGAACAGGAGCCGGTTTCCGTCGGACGGCTTTCGGACGATCTTTGACGAGTGGATTCCCATTCACGATCGTTTCTGCCAAAAAAGTGAGTAGTTTTGTTGCGCGGTCATGACGTTTTGGGAAATCGAACAGTTCCGGTGTTTGATCAATGAAACGAGTAGTGCACTCGCCTTTGATAAAGGTTGGATGGGTAACCAGTTTCAGAAGAAATGGAATATTGGTTTTCACGCCACGGATCCGAAATTCCTGCAGACAACGTTCAATACGTGCGGACTGGCATCTTCGAACGTACGTGCCCAGATAGAAACTTTCACCAACAGTGAGTCGTAATAGGGAAAAACCATCGCACCGGGAAAAGCTGTTCCCGCATCCAGACGCACTCCCATCCCACTGGCGGACCGATAATGGGCAACGCGCCCATAGTCCGGCATGAAATTGTTCTCTGGGTCTTCTGTCGTCACTCGACATTGCACCGCAAATCCGTTGGTCTCAATCTCATCCTGGGAAGTGATATCAATTTCAGGATCTGACAAAGGAGTCCCCTGAGCAATCAAGATTTGTGACTTGATAATATCGATTCCAGTGACTTCTTCTGTAACGGTATGCTCAACCTGAACGCGGGGATTGACTTCGATAAAGTAAAATTGATTCGTGTCAGCATCGAGTAAAAACTCAACGGTTCCCGCACATTCATAATTAACACTTTGACCAATCTGCAAGGCCGCTTCGCAAAGGGCACTTCGTACAGCAGGATCAATGTTTGGTGCAGGAGCAATTTCCACTACTTTCTGATGACGTCTTTGAACCGAACAGTCACGTTCATAAAGATGCACGAGATTACCGTGCTTGTCACCTAATAACTGCACTTCAATATGACGTGCCCGTGAGATAAATTTTTCGACAAAGACATCAGGACTGCCAAATGCAGATAACGATTCACTACGCGCTTGTTCAAAAGCGGCTTCAAAATCTTTTTCGTCATTCACGACTCGCATGCCGCGCCCACCGCCACCATGGGCGGCTTTGAGAATAATCGGAAAGCCAATATCTTGCGCTGTCTTGAGACCGATGGTAACATCCGTGATCGCTTCACCGCTCCCGCCTAATACGGGAACACCCACTTTTTCTGCGATCTTACGTGCTGATATCTTATCTCCCAGTTCACGCAATGTTTCCACGCGCGGACCGACAAAAATAATTCCCGCATCAGCACATGCTTGTGCGAATTCGGCATTTTCTGATAAAAAACCGTAACCTGGATGGATGGCGTCTATCTTCTTCCGCTTGGCCAAAGCCACAATTTCTTCAATATCAAGATACGATTTAACGGGGTGACCCGGTTTTCCGATCTGATATGCTTCGTCAGCTTTCGTTCGGTGCAGGGCATACCGGTCTTCGTGGGTATAGATCCCAACAGTGCGAATTCCTAATTCATGTGTACTCCGAAATATTCGAATCGCAATTTCACTACGATTGGCGACGAGAAGCCTTTTAATACTGCCCGTTGACATGGGATCTCCTAACTCTTTGTATATTTATGACTTGAAGGCCTGAATGAAGTTCAATTCTGACTGGTTTTCTTGTCCGATCAACGATCACTAGAGTACATTTCTCGACCCAGAAATACAATGCACCAACACCTCTTAGAATCGATTCTAGGCATGTGCGTGAAATCTCAAATACCAAGTATGTTCACGAACGATTACTGGAAAATTGTCATGTCACTAACACCTGTTGAGAAAAAGCTTTCCAATGATTCATCTTGACCTGTTTTGACTCTCAGATTAGTGTTCACACCATTCTGAACTGTGAATATGCCGCCTCTTGTTTCTCAGAGACAAGAATGGCAGAAATGATCGAAATCCAACGCGAAAAGTGGTGAATCAAATGGAACAAAAACAGTGTGACCTTTGTGCAGGCTCCGAGTTTGAACAAATTGGAAATCGGGATCGGCACGGGAACCAACTGGAATCCGTGATTTGTAAAACCTGTGGACTGGTTGCGCATGGGCAAATTCCCACTGATGAAGAGCTTGCTCGTTATTATGCTACAGAATACAGACAGAGCTATCATGGTGAAATGACTCCCTCCGATCGCCGCGTGATGCGTGCCTGGAATAATGGTGAAAGAATATTTAATCAGTTAAAATCGTTCATTAAACCGAATACCGAAATATTTGAAGTCGGAGCCGGCATTGGTTGTACAGTCAAAGTATTTGAATCAAAGGGACATCGCGCCACTGGCATCGAACCCGGTGAAGGATTTCAGAACTACTCTCAAAAAAGACTGATGGCTGATGTCGTACGAGGCGATTTGTTTGAACAACCCCGTGATCAGAGTCGGGAACTGATCTTGCTCGTGCACGTCATCGAGCACTTTAAATCACCTCGCAGAGCGCTTGAATATATTCGAGGAATGTTATCTGATTCCGGACAATTTTATGTTGAATGTCCCAATATCGCTGCTCCTTTCGCGCGTCGTAGTAAAATGTTTCACTATGCTCATATTCATAACTTCACCCCTGCCAGTCTCAAGATGCTGGCAGAGAGTTGTGGATTCAAACTGGAACAACAGTTCGGCTGCAGCGAAGATCCTAATCTGCAAATGCTCTTTTCCTGCAGTGATCAGGCAAAACTTGAAATTGATCCTGAGAACTATCAACAGACGATGCGAGTCATCAAGAATGCCACTCCTTTAAAATATCATTCGCGTCGCTACTACATTTCATCTCGCATTACAAAAGTAAAAAGCTATCTGCGCGAGTATTTGACGGCCAGACAGTTTGTGGCCGATGTGATTCAGCAATGCCAGCAGCATGCAGCGAACACTCATAAAAAGTCCATGTCAGAAATTCGTTCTGCTGCTTAATGATATCCAGGACAAACCGGAAAAAAACAAACGCATATGACAATCTCGTGAATTGCTGACGTTTGCATTTGCCCTCGATGTTTAGTGATTTTTCTGAGCTTGACACAGCCGCGCCTTTCCCGAAACTCCGTGATCTGCGTCGCGCGCGCGAGGCAGTTTTTTTTTGATCACTGCATATCGCGCACAACTTCAGTTGATTCATCCTGAAGTGGTCCATTTTTTCCACTTCATCACCTGCATCTCTCACACTGGTTCCCAATGTCTCGTATCCATACACTCCCTTTGAGCACATTTTTTGACTGCGCATGTGACGCAAACGCTCCTGAATCAACCACGTCTTGCACAAAACCGCACACAAGTTTCTCTTGACCAGTGTGTGCCTTTCAGCATCATAGAACCAACTCAAAAAAGCAAAGACCCATTTAATTAAAGGAGACGTATACATGTCTACTCTCTTCTCTCAAACAAGAAAAACATTAGATCGCAATCACACACTCAGAAAGACAGCCTCTGGCTGATCAACCAATTTCCAGCTCACTTCAAATACATGTTCATGGAATCTGAATACCCACTTGCCAGATTCAGTTGAAAGAGGCCTCCTGAAATAATGAACCAGGATCATAAGAAATAGACACCATCAGCCCTAACTGAAAATCCATCAGTGCCATGCAAATTTTTCGTACCGTTCGTGTTTTATGGTAATTCTGATCCACGTTTTTCCAGCTGTGCGCATATTTTAAAGCGAGCAGTCACCCTGTGAGCGAAAGACCACCAGTACTCAGGAAATCGAAGACCACTTTCCACACAAAAAACTCAAATACACTTTGTGCCCAACGCAGTGAGCAGGACTCCCCGAAGCAATCTGCCAGATTGATGAGCCGCCGCACACCGCAGGTAAGGAGTTGTATGAAGTCCCCATTCGCGACAGCACTGTCGGGCAAGCCGAGCAGTTGCACTCTGGCAGGTGGTCTCACGGAACCGAGACAACATCATCCTTTCATCTTTGGACGAAATTGTGTTCTGGAGATCTTTGATTCACACGTTCGTGAATTTCGTATTTTTCGTGGTCGCAAAATCCCGAAAAACCATTGAATCAATTCGCAACCGGCTTCGGATTACTTTGCGGCGCTAATCTTCACCGAGGGACCCAGACGTCGTACTCCCTGATGCGGGAATGCCCGGATCGTGGTGACGATCTGTTTTTGCTGTTCAAATTCCTGACCGTTCGCAAGTTTCACAGTGGTCTCCAGAATTCGTTCTATCTGCGATTTGAGAGGCAGTCCTGATTGACGATCAATCAGACAGGACCCGGCCGTCTTGCCACCGCGAATGTAAATTTGCACTGACTTACCCTTCTGGTTTATCGGGCTGCTGATTTTCGAAGCGGCTATATCACCGGCAACGTTAATGATGGCTGAATGATCGTTTAACTCGCGCAATGTATACTCTGTTTTCAACGTCATCGGAATCGGCTGTGTGTACCGCCTGGTTCTGGTCCAGGTCTCGCCTACGCGCACAGCACCCCCCTTGTGATTTTCCTTGTTGATGTTATAGGGTAGCAGACCAATGCTATCGTCGATGAAGTTTGCCACGCCGTCATCTCCCGAGGTCTCGGAGATTTTCGCCAGCACGGTTTCCCGCTGACTGACCGGCGTGTTCTGCAGACAGCGCTGCATAAACTGATCAAAGCCGACCAGTTCGATGATTTTGTTATCCGGTCCAATCCAGAAGGAGAACCCGTTCTGCACGAGTCCCTGGTAAGCCTGGACCTCCGGTGGTGCAGGGCCCGAACTGCGATTGGAATCGAACGAGACTTTCTCACCCGCGATGTCATGTGAATATTTGACACCCGAATACTGCACGCGGAGACGCTTACGACCGTCTTCCTGAAGCTCCTCAACCGTCACCGCCAGAATCAGCTCCAGTTTCGATTTACTCTGCACAACCCCGGCTGCCGAGGCCTGCGACAGCGTCTGCTCCACCGTCTTGATCATCGGGAAACGCTGATTGACAGCCAGGTTCAGCTCCAGCACCTCGACTTTTTCCTCACGCAGTGAAGCATTTCGTACAGGAACCGGTTGCTGAGTCTGGTTCCGCAACGGCTCCGAGAGGTTCTGACGTTTTCCACCTTGTTTTCCGACGATTCGTTCTGCCTTTGCTTGTTCAAAAACGACCAACCGGTCCCGGCAAGAATCACAATTCCGATCATCCAGCTGATATAACGCTTGCCCTGCATGGCGACATTGTCCAGAATAGATAAAGAAAACTAATGAATGTGCTTTTTCTGAGGTATTTCAGGCACAAAAGTTATCAGTAATACGGATTTAGTGAAAGACGAATTCAAACCGGCGCCTCGACCCGGGGGCCTGAGAGGGGAAGCGAATGCGATCTGCGATTTTAGTTGGTTTAACAACACTGTTTACGCTCTCCTGCTCCCTCGTGTTCGCCGCTGATGCGCAGCCTGAAACGCCCCGGCGACCCAATGTGATCCTGCTGCTCTCGGACGACCAGCGTCCCGATACCATCGCCGCCCTCGGAAACCCGGTCATCAAGACCCCCAACCTGGATCAACTCGTTAAACAGGGAACCAGTTTCACCCGGGCGACTTGTGCCAATCCGATCTGTACCCCCAGTCGTGCGGAAATCCTCACTGGTGTGGGTGGATTTCATAACGGCTCGCTGGACTTCGGCAAGCCAATCAAATCCGATCTCCCCACCTGGTCCGAAACCATGCACAAAGCAGGCTACAACTCCTGGTATGTCGGGAAGTGGCACAATGACGGCAAGCCGGTGATCCGGGGCTACGATGAGACACTGGGCCTGTTTACCGGCGGCGGCGGTCGCTGGGCGGTTCCCTCCTACGATGGCAACGGTCTGCTCGTGACCGGCTACCGCGGCTGGATCTTTCAGGATGACGAGCGTCACTTCTTCCCGGAGAAAGGGGTCGGGCTGACCTCCAATATCAGTGAGCACTTTGCTGACGCAGCCATCGAATTCATCGAACGCAAACACAACAAACCCTACTTCCTCCACGTCTGCTTCACCGCTCCCCACGATCCACTGCTCATGCCTATCGGCTACGAGACAATACTACAACCCCGACAAAATGCCGGTTCCCAAGAACTTCCTGCCCGAGCATCCCTTTCGATCACGGGAACTTCGACGGTCGCGATGAAAAACTGCTGCCCTGGCCTCGAACCAAGAAGGTCGTGCAGAACGATCTCTCCCTGTATTACTCGGTGATTTCGCATTTGGACTCGCAAGTCGGACGGATTGTGGAAGCCCTGAAGAAATCGGGACAGTGGGACAATTCCATTCTGATTTACTCCAGCGATCATGGCCTGGCAGTCGGCAGCCACGGACTGCGGGGCAAGCAGAACATGTACGAACACACGATCAACGTCCCGATGATCATCGTCGGCCCCGGCGTCCCCGCCGATCAACGCTCGGCCGCGCAGTGCTATCTCCGCGATCTCTATCCCACCAGCTGTGACCTCGCAGGCATCCCCATTCCCAAAACGGTCGAAGGTAAAAGTCTGAAGCCGGTCCTCTCAGGGTAGCAGGATGAGATCTACGAGGAAATCTATGGCTACTTCCGCGATTTCCAGCGCATGATCCGCACCGACCGCTGGAAGCTGATCCTCTATCCGCACCTCGATCGGGTCCAGCTCTTCGATCTTCAGAACGATCCACTGGAGATGCACGACCTCTCCCAGGACCCCGCTCATCAACAGACCCGCGACGCTCTGCTCCGCCGTCTGAACGACTGGCGGAAGTCGCAGAACGACAAGTCGCTCGCTTCGGCAAAATCTTCCTGATTCAACCGGTCTGTTGCTGCGAATTTGATCTCTGGGGTGCTCAATCATTCTGATGGCGCTCCGGTTCGCTTTGTGGAATTTACAAGAAAATTCTGACTGCTTTCCAGTCTGGGAGAAATGTTATAACTTCTTTATACATAGTGGCTTGACGGCTTTGTTTGTCAGGCCACCACGTCAAATCGTCATAATTGGCATATTTTACGCTCTTCCCAAATGTCGTTCACATCACAACGCGGGCTTTTAAGATTTAGCCTTAAGGGGGAGAGTCAAGATGATCCAGAGAAAAAAACGTAGCTTACGACGGCCGTTTCGAATCCTGCTTTCGCTGGCATTGGCAGGCGGCATCTGTGGTGCCCCGGCTTTCGCAGCCGACAAGTCATCCCGACGCAGCGACAACAGCAGCAGTTCCAGCCGTAGTGACAAAGGCAGCAGCTCAATTCGATTTCTCAAGTCGTTTTAAAAGTTCAAGTCAAAAACAGAGTAGTCAGCCCACCAATCAGTCTTCTCAAAGTCGCCAGTCAGTCGCACCGTTATCTCGCGATTTCAAAAGAGTGCTGGCAAATCAACACCGCAGTCCTTTGATCGTGGGACTCAAAAATCCCGACCCTCCTTCAAGGTTGCACCGAAATCTCAGCGGCCCGATTTCAAAATGCCGCAGTTCGGTAAGAGCAGTGGTCTGAATCTCGGCACCAAAGATCTGCAGCCACGCGTTCCCGATCGCAAACGACCGGATTTCAAAAATCCCAATTTTAAAGTTCCGGATCGCAAACGTCCTGAAATCAAAATTCCCGATCGCAAAATTCCCGACCGGAAGATTCCCGACCGTAAGATCCCCGATCGCAAAGTACCCGACCTGAAGATTCCTGATCGCAAAATCGGCCATGGGAAGTTTGTTCCGAAGCCAGGAAACAACGTCGTACGACCTCGACCTGGAAAAAATAATAACGTATTCAAACCGGGAAAAGGAAAGTTTGTACCGAAGCCAGGTAAAGGGAATCGCGTTCCTCCGGTCAAAGGAATCTCACGCGACGATCTGCTTGGCAAACCAGGTAAAAAACCGGGAATATCAAGGTCGCGTTCCTGGAAACGTGATCTTTCGAAACACAAAGATATGTCCAAAGGAAAAGACCAAACAATAAATTTCCTCACTCGAAAAAATGGCTCGGCAAAAATGGTGTTCCTGTCAGATAAAGATTTCTTCAAAGGCAAAAACATCAAGCCGATCAACGGTGACCTTGGATAAGAAACTGAAAGCCGGGCAGACTGAATGCGCTGATTAACAGCAAGCAGAACAAGAAGTGGAATTTGAAGAAACAGTTTGAACTGCACAAAAAAGGTGACGTCGCCCGTCAGTTGAAACTGAATCACAATCTGCTCAAGCATGGTGGCTGGAGAAATCGCAGCCTGTTCGGTCAAAATGAACAATTCCTTCGCAACACTCACTTCGGCGTCTGGTACGCCGGTTCCGGGCTGTTTACCCCAGCTACTGCTGGAGCCCGCACTGGAGTGCCTGGGTTGACTGGTGCTGGTGGGACTGGTGTCACCCGATCTGCGATCCGCGTCCACTGCTCTGTCGTCCGATTATCTACGATCCCTGTGGTCCCTGGGTCTGGTATGACTGCCCCGTCTGGCAGCCGCTGCCCATCGTCACCTGTGGTACCTGGGTCGACGTGGAACCCATCGTCATCGACAGTGGTCTTGACCTGCAGATGCTGGCGGTACGCTTTGTTGACTCGGGACACCCGGAAGAAGAACTGGGACCACGCTTCCGCGTCTGGTTCCGCAATAACAGTAACGTTGATATCAATGTCCCTTTCAATGTCATGCTGCTGGCTTCCAATTCTCGTGAATTGACCGAAGGTTTACCCGAAGCGGGATCGCGCATTGATAATATCGCCGCTGGTCAGATGCAGTCTGTCGACATTCGTCTGCCATTCGAAGCCAGCACGATGTCGACCGATGCAGAAGGAAACCAGGTTCCCTTCGAACAATTGCACGTGCTGATCGATTCGCACCGCGAAATTCCCGAAGCCTTCGAAGAAAACAACGGTGCTGTCATGCCTCGCGTTGATGTTCTGCCAGTTGATCCTGCCTTGTTTTCAACAGATTCGGAAGTCGTGTTAAGTGGCTCGCTGATCAATCTGGCAGGAGAAGGTCTGGGACCGGAACCCGGCAAAGTTCTGGTATCTCTGAATGGAATGAATTTCGAAGCGGAGATCTATGGCTGGTACGACCTGGGCGTTCGAGTCAAGATGCCTGAACTACCCTTGTTAGATTCAGCAGAAGCAACCCTGGTTGTGATTCGTGGAGATGGAGCCGCTTCAAATCCGATTGAAGTGCAGTTTGCACCACAGATGGCTGCAATCATCGCAGAGTAACGGAAGTGTGCGTAGAGTGGCTTGGAGCCATTCTAAGTTCCGAATCAGGGAGCAGGTATTTTGCCTGCTCCCTGTTTTTTTATAGATTGAGTATTTCCATTCCATTACAATCCGGTCTTACAATCAATTCTCATCCAGGCAATCCATTACCAGGGAGTTCCTCTTCTGAAAACATTTCTTTGGGAATTCTGGCTCTTTGGATTAAAGCAGGCTTCTGCCTGTATTTTTGGTGGTTTTCTGCTGGCAATCATGATCATTACACGGTTCTGGTACCCAGTCGATTTTCTTTATCGTTACGATTTTCTATTTCTGGCCGCCATCGCATTTCAGATTTTTCTGTTAGCCTTACGTCTGGAATCGCCAAAGGAAGCGGTGGTGATTCTGATATTTCACATCGTGGCAACAGTCATGGAGCTGTTTAAAACTTC
The DNA here is from genome assembly GCA_942492165.1 of uncultured Planctomycetaceae bacterium. GTDB lineage: Bacteria > Planctomycetota > Planctomycetia > Planctomycetales > Planctomycetaceae > Gimesia. The sequence continues at coordinate 65,773 of CALOEF010000039.1, read as the reverse complement.
AGACGGAATTCGCTCATGGCAATATCCGGAACCGTTTACCATTGGGATTGGAAATGTACCGCTGTTTGCCGGGTTCATGTATAGCGCTGTGGGAAGCTACATTGCACGCGTCTGGCGGATTTTTGAGTTTCGATACTCCCGTTATCCCCCGATGTGGAGTACGGTGGTACTGGTGACGTTGATTTATGCCAACTTTTTTTCACATCACTATGTCATTGATATTCGCTGGCTCTTGATACTGGCCAGCTTGTTCATGTTTGGTAAAGTGACCATCTATTTTAAGATGGAAACAGTACACCGCCAGATGCCTCTTGTCGTGGGCTGGTTACTGGTTGCCTTGTTTATCTGGTTTGCAGAAAATCTGGCGACGTATTCCCGCGTCTGGATTTATCCAACACAGGAGCGCCAGTGGCAAATGGTTCCGCTATCCAAGTTGACTGCCTGGTATCTATTAATGATGCTCAGTTTTGTGCTGGTATCCCTCGTAAACCGTCCCACGATAGTCAATCAAAAGTAAGTCGCAACGGCAGCGGCATGTCACCATTCGCAATTTTTTCAGTCAGCAAGTACACTGCTGCAACACGAATGAATTGTACAATCCTCTTAACCAAACAGTTGTTTAAGCGGTTCCCCGCCTTCATTGATGGGAACCGGACGGTTCAGAGAATCGGGCAGCATTAATCCGGGATCGATGCCCATTGCCCAGTAGATTGTCGCAGCCAGATCTTCAGGGCTGACAGGATGTTCCTTAGGTTTCGATGCCAGTCGATCGGAGCTTCCATAAGTGGTACCTCCCTGAATGCCTGCGCCGGCGATCAGCGCCGGGAAGAGCTGGCTCCAGTGGCCGCGGCCCCAGTTGCTGTTGGGTTTGGGAGTCCGCCCCATTTCTCCCATCGCAATAACGAGTGTTTCATCCAGCATGCCTCTGTCTTCCAGGTCGGCCAGTAACGCGGAACATCCCTGGTCAAACGTTGGCAGCAGATTATTTTTCACATCATCACTGTTTCTGTGTGAATCCCAACTGTAGCCATCCACACAATCATAGTGCACCGTGACAAACTTCACACCCGTTTCGACCAGACGACGCGCCATCAAACAGGATTGCCCAAACAGATGACGACCGTACTGATCGCGGAGCTTAGCGGGTTCTTTTTTGATATTCAGTGCATTCCGCGTGTTGTCTGAAGTCAGGAGCGCCAGAGCGCGTTGTCGAAATTGATCAAAGACCTGCGAATCGGCTTTATCGAAATTTCGCTTCATATGATCAAAGTGTTTGAGAAGCGAAATTCGACGACGGATCGTATTCAGGGGGACCTCCGGCGCGAGACCTTCGATCTCAAAATCCAGTTCTTCATCCGTACAGTTTCGCCAGTAAGGATTATCGGTTGAATCGCGTTGGTCAACAGTTGTTGCAAGTGGATTGTAAGCCCGTCCCAGCCAGCCTGCATATTCACCAGGGCGTAAATAACGACCACCGGCCTGAAGGCGGCCCAGACGATTCGGGACAACAGAATAGTTTGGTAAATCACGTTCCAGACCACCAGGCGCATGTTGAGTCAGATATTCAACGACCGAGCCCATGGAAGGCCAGTCTTTAGGTGTTGCATCGAAACCCGCACCAATGGGAATGTGCCAGCGTTTGCCAGTTTGGATATAATGCCCACCACCACTGTGGTCATTAAAGTCATGTGTCATGCTGCGAATGACAGAATATTTGTCTGATATATTCGCAAGGCGTGGCAGATGTTCGCCAATCAGCAATCCGGGAGTCCGACAGTCAATCGATTGAAACGGGCCGCGAATTTCACTGGGTGCTTCCGGTTTCAGATCGAACGTTTCCAGCTGACTCGGACCACCAAACAAAAACAGAAAGATCACCGACCTGGCACGGCCACCTCGAAACGGATCGGCAAGCTGTTGTTGCTCTGCCTGCATGACCTTCGGCAGCGTTAAACCAAGCAGCCCCGCACCACCTGCGGTCAGGACATCCCGTCGCGAGATTCCAGCACCTGTCCGGTGTGGATGATTCAGAATCGAGAACATGAATAAATCCTTAAGTTAGTCAACCAAATCTAATTTAATTTCTTCCTGCCCTTCAGAAACGTTAATCGTCAGCGGCGAACTCGTCTGGCTTGTATATTTTTCAGGAATCACACTATCCATAGCGAGACCTTCCGATGTGGAATCATAGGCGATCACGGTGACTTTGTGCTCCCCCGGAATGACACCATCATTTTTTCCAAACGTGCTCAGTTGAAACTTGCCAGAGGCATCGGCTTTCCCTGAAGCGGGTTTCCTCCCCTGAACAGGATAGAACATCACTTGCGCATCAGGCACCGGTTTCCCCTGATAAGTGACAACACCCGTAACGGAAATAGTGGAAGGTAAGTCTTTGTCCTGCCCCCCACTACAGCCAAAACATAATGCCACACCCATCAGGATCATTCCTGAGATGGCCAGCGGACGTATGCAAAACATGAATCGCTCCTGTAAAACTTCAAGTCTGTAATTGAAAATCAACGAAATCAGGTAGACCAGCTGAGTCGTTCCTGTTTCAAATTAATCAGATGACTAAAGTTGAAGACCACCGTGCGGGAGACCATCTTGAGGGTTTCCCAATTGCTGATATGTTGTGAAGTCCATGTTTTCACTCAGGAAGTGCACACTGCCATCCACCATCAGAAAATGCGCGCCGCCGACATGGTAACTGGAAGAGGCAAAGCCAGCCGTCCAGCCATGAGTGGTGGCGGATGCCATTCGAGCCTGTGCACTGCCCCAGACCTTCCAGGGATGATTAATCGGAAAGGCGGTTGTCATTGGAGAATGCCAGGCTGCCCAGGAAGACCAGGCATGGAAGCCCGGTGAATTTTCACCAACGAATAAGACGTTTGTTGTTCCATCAACGACATCCCGCATGCGAATCGCGCGGTTTGGCGTCACCACACTTCCACCACCGCCACTGACGTTGAGCCCCATACGACGATCAAACATGCCGTGAGGTATCGGAGAAGCTGACGCCTGCTGGTCATAAGCTCTGCCGTCCACACCTTTGTATGTTGTGACAGCAATATCATTCCGTGACGCGGCAGGACAGGTCGCTGGATAGCACCAGTTTGACCAGACCAGATTACCGCCACTGACGCGATCAGAAGTAGGATCACTCGGGCAACGATAGGCGGCCAGGGGCGTTTGAGCGACAGTCAGATTCCCCGCGTCAACAATATTTCCGCTGAAATTAATCTGATTATAAAGTGGTGCCTGATCAATATAAGGTAAAACCAGCGCACGCCAGCCAAATGAATTACCGGTATCACCATGACTGATGGGAAACACTTTGTGTGTATCGTGGTAATTATGCAGGGCCAGTCCCATCTGTTTCAAGTTGTTTTTGCATTGACTCCTGCGCGCTGCTTCTCTGGCCTGCTGCACAGCTGGTAACAGCAGTGCAATGAGAATCGCAATAATGGCAATGACGACCAGCAGTTCAATCAACGTAAACCCGCGGTGTTTCGAAATGTCATTTTTCATTTTTCTTCCCTCTCAGACTGGTTAAGACTGCGGCTCAGGCCCGCTTGCAGCATGGCATCGAAACCAATATGCAATTACCTGGCAACAAAAAATAAAGGATAAGTAAAAAAATATTCTTTCAGTTTATATCACCTTGTCAGAATGAATTTGATTATGCCATTTCCGTTTCACTCAAGACACCCAGTGTGGTGCCATGATGGACTTCTGCGGGAATCGTGAATGACTCAGATGTTTCAATGGGAACTTCTCCACTGCGCATTTTATTAAGCAGTTCCGCTGCCTGACGCCCTAACTCTGATTCGTCTACTGTGACCGAAGCGATATGCTGTTGAAGCACGCCATGACGAATTTTGTCTCCGACACCAATCAAAGAGATATCTTCCGGTATGCGTAACCCCATTTGATTCAAGTGTAAATACAGGCGTTCTGCCATCGAATCGAAGGTCGCAAAAATGGCAGTCGGGGGATCCTCGCTTTCCATCATGCGTTTTAGTGCAGGCACAATTTCAGCATCGAGCATCTGCATGTCGACGACACCGTCTGCACCGAAGTAGCAACAGTCTTCGGGAAGTAAACAATCGCCTTCAGCCAGAACCTCTCGGAAACCCTCTAAATACAAATCTGTCGTTACCGTACAATGCGGAGCAAAAAATGCGACACGACGATGCCCGAACTCTACCAGTGATTCTCCCGCCAGTTTGCCGATCTGTTTGAAGGGAAGTCCCAGCAACGGGGCAGTGATACCTTCAACAGGGCGGTGACAGAAAACCACCGGAATCCCTGCTTTCTGCAGTTGACGAATTTGATAGACCGGCGTCGGAGGAGTACTCACAGGTACAATCGCAACACCACCAACCTGATTATCAATCAGCTGCAGAATGACATTTCCCTGCTTATCGAGATTGTTGCGAGTACAGCAGACAAGCATCTGATTTTGAGAGTGACTGGCCGACTCTTCAAAACTGTGTTGCAGTGAAGGATAGTACCCGGAGATGAGTTCCGGAATGACAAGCGCCAAAATATTAAGACCACTTGAAAGCCGCTGGCGGGCATTTTGATGGACGAAAGTCCCTTTGCCTTGAACGCGGCTTACTAATCCTTCGCGTTCGAGCATGCCCATGGCCTGCCTCACAGTACTGCGGGCACTCTCAAACAGGTTCGCCAGCTGCTGTTCGGAAGGGAGTCCACTACCTGGTGGAAAATATCCCTCCTGGATTCGTTTTTTGAGATGCTCCTGGATGCGCTCGTATTTTGTGAGAGAGGAATCAGAGTCGCTTCCAACGGAGTATGTCGTGACGTCAAAGGTATCGTTTTCAGATAACAAGTTTGAACACCCCAATCTGATTGCTCTTTAAATTCAGCGTATTAGGCAGAATTCAGAGCCAGCGAATAAAGGTACATACAATTAGATACATCTTATACCTGTTGATATTACAGGCAGTAATGAGCCTGTCAACAACGATATTTGAAATGGATCTGATTTAATTGCCATTTTTTTCGGGAAACCAGTGATGCCACACGATGACCTGACTCTCTGAGACAAGACAAATACCAAAAAAAGAGATAGGTACAAGATACATACAACATAGTAGCTTACATCGACATCATCCGGTGCAAAATCACACGATATTGGTGAAATCGAGTGGGGAATTACAGATCGTTTGCCTATGATAAAGAAAACATCCCTTCGGAATTTGAAAGGGAATCCGGGAGGTTGTTCACTGAAATCCATCGAAACAAGTCAAAACCAACAGTGCATCATTGATTCTGAATGATGCGGCAACGGATCTCAGTCGACTTTAGTCCAGATCTTATGCGAGACAAGTTGAACACAACCGGCATCTCGTAATCCTCAAAGATTGAGAAGAAAATGACCGCTTACCGGCTTTCATGGTTGAAACCAGCTTGCATCCCGTCAGTAAACTGTTTCTACTATTTAAATAGTGTATATTGTGAAAATTCCTGCCTTAATAACTTAATCATATGACGGGATTAACTCCCTTGTCACCTTGAGCTTCGTAGTTTCAAAGTTCACAGCAAATAAATCATGCCTGACGACCTTGTCTTTATGATGGGGAATTTCGAAGCCCGAATTCCCCAGGACCGTGTTTATAGTAAATCACACCTGTGGTTCATGCCGGAAGGCAACCACTGGCGGGTGGGTTTTACGGCCTACTCGGTTCGACTCCTGCAGGACGTTTATTTTCTGGATTGGGCCATCGATTCATTTACTCAAGTACAGGAAAAGCAAAAAATTGGCGAGATAGAGAGTTCAAAAGCGTTGTCTGACCTGTACGCGCCCGCTGCTGGTCGAATTCTGGATTTTAACGAAGAGTTATTGAACGACCCCTCCGCCATCAATCAGGCAGATAACTACGATAAAGGCTGGCTGTTTGAGATGGAAACCGAAGGGCAGTGGTTGACGCCGCAGGAGTATATGCAAATATTAGATGACGGCTGGGAACAAACCCAGCGGATGATTAAAGGACAACTCAATTGATAGACGGCAAAACAGGTTCCGGATTGAGTTTATCGTTGAAGAGGTTTTGGAATGGCTGACAAAAAATTGACAGTAGTGATCTCACAGGCTCAGGGGAAAAAATCCCGCAAAACGTGAGCTGGAAGAAACACTGGCAGCAGCGCTTCTCATGGAATCTGATCTGGAAGTCTCGCTGGTGCCTCACCTGTACGACCTCTCTGCCGATCATACGGGAACGTTGTTTCTGCAAGCCATTCAAGGTGATGTCGTTGTGCTTTCGTGGCTTTACCCCCGCGCAAGTCATTGGGTACTCGATCGACAGGGAGTGCGTGGACATGAAGGAATTGTCCTCTTAAAAAGTGAAGTCGACGAATCAGAAGAAGATCCGGAAGCGTCTGAAAGTAACTCGACTCCCTTTGAAAACCCCGAACGAAACAAAAGTATTCCGGATCGCAAAATATATTCTATCGACTTGCGGGTCAGTTCGAACCCGGAAGACTACATCTCTGAAATCCGGCGTATTTCCCAGGACTCACAGGTCCAGACATTTCAACTTGGGAATTTAATACAGCAAAGCCCGCAGCCGGCACAGCTTGAAAAATATTTGAAACCTCTGGAACTACTTGATACACAGAAAAACAACGGCAGTGGCAACGAAGCAATTCAGATGGAACCGACAAAGCGTCGCTGGTATCCCGTCATCGATTATGGCCTCTGCACCAATTGCATGGAATGCATCGATTTCTGCCTGTTTGGCGTCTACGGCGTTGATCAGGGAGGACAGGTCCTGGTAGAAGAACAGGACAGCTGCAAGAAAGGTTGCCCCGCCTGCAGTCGAGTCTGTCCAGAAAATGCGATCATATTTCCCGGGCACAAAACGCCGGGCATTGCAGGCGCGGATGGTGAAGTCGCTGGATTAAAAATTGACCTCTCCAAACTGTTTGGCGCTCCGGATGCACTCGAGATGGCTGCCAGAGAGCGTGATGTCGAACTCGTTGCAGATGGACGTGATGCAGTCGGCATGGCTGTGGGAATTCCCAGTCGATTGAAAGTCTCACAAGAAACCAGTGACGAATTAGATGAGCTTATCGACAGCCTGGATGCAATGGACCTGTGATACATGAGCGGTTGAAGCAGGAACTCTGGCAAAGAACTGATCGCAATGAGTGAAAATATCTCCTACCAAAGAGTTCATGAATGTTATCAGAGGGCACGTGCAGAACTGCTCTCTGCCCGGACAGCCGCCGGTCACTGGGAGGGAGAACTTTCCACATCCGCTCTCTCAACGGCAACCGCCGTCATGGCACTGGAAATGATTCGTCGCGGGCGTCCTGCCGATGACAAAACACTCGATTCCTGTATTGATCAAGGCATTCACTGGCTCGCCACACATCAAAATGAAGACGGAGGCTGGGGAGACACGGTCAAAAGCATCAGCAATATTTCTACCAGTATGCTCTGCCATGCTGTGTTTCATGCAACAGACAATCTCGAACAGTATACTTCAACTGTCGCGCACGCAGAACAGTATATCAACCGCATCGGTGGAGTCGAAGCAGTTGTTGCCCGCTATGGCAAAGACAAAACATTTTCCGTTCCCATCCTGACACACTGTGCGCTCGCCGGTTTGGTAGACTGGAAAACCATTCCTGCTCTCCCCTTTGAATTGTCATGTCTTCCCGCCAGTTTTTATAAAACAGTACGGCTCCCCGTTGTCAGTTATGCGCTGCCCGCATTGATTGCCATTGGCCAGGTCAGACATCATTTTCTCAAGCCTAAAAATCCAATCACACGTGTCATTCGAAATTTATCAATTCAAAAAAGCTTGAAAAAACTGATTGCCATTCAACCCACCAATGGCGGCTTTCTGGAAGCAGCACCGCTCACCAGTTTTGTCACAATGAGTCTGGCCGGAATGGGGTTAGGCGATCATCCTGTTGCAAAGAAAGGGCTCCAGTTTTTACTCGACTCCGCCAGACCCGACGGCAGTTGGCCCATCGACACCAATTTAGCAACCTGGACGACAACGCTTTCCGTGAATGCGATTCAAGGTTTGCTTTCCGAATTTGAAAAAGAGCCCATTCGCGAATGGTTATTGCAACAACAATACAAGGAGCTGCACCCTTACACATCAGCAGAACCGGGAGGCTGGGCGTGGACCGATCTACCCGGCGGTGTACCCGACGCCGATGATACGCCCGGCGCCATTCTCGCGTTATTGAACTTGAGATCAGACGATTCTCTCAATCGTCTCTCAGCCGAAGAACGCACGGCAATACGAAATGGTGTGCAGTGGTTACTCGACTTGCAGAACCGCAACGGCGGGTGGCCCACATTTTGTCGCGGCTGGGGTACGCTCCCCTTCGATCAGAGTGCCGCCGACATTTCAGCGCACGTGATTCGTGCATTACACGCCTGGCTGAAAACAGAATCGATTCCTGAAGAAGACACACTAAGGCAACGGGCCCAAAACGCCATCGAACATTCATTTCGATATTTGAAATCGGTTCAGCGCAGCGATGGTTCATGGCTGCCTCTCTGGTTTGGCAATCAGCATATCAGCAATGATGAAAACCCCGTTTATGGTACGGCGCGGGTTTTAGCCGCTTATACTGCCGTGGATCGATCTGGTTCTGTCGAAGCAAATCGCGCCCTCGAATTTTTGAAGACTGTACAAAATGTTGACGGAGGCTGGGGTGGAGACGCGGGTGCCCCTTCCAGTGTTGAAGAAACGGCGTTAGCCATCGATACTTTACTGTCTACGAAGATGGATTATACAGCCCCCACGCTCGTCCAGGGGCTGAACTGGCTGCTGGAACAGGTAGAATCCGGAACTTTTACCGAATCGACACCGATTGGCTTTTACTTCGCCAAACTCTGGTATTTCGAACAACTTTATCCAATTATCTTTACTGTTTCTGCCCTGCATCAAGCGGAAATGGTTTTGAAAAAATGTGCAGATGACAATTTAAGGTTGTCGCTTGAAGATGAAGATTACCGTATAATGAACGCTGACAAAAAATAGATCCCCCCTGAAACCCCAAGCCAGTTTTGTATTCATCAATTGAATCATCGCTCGATTGAGTTACTAACCATAGAGGAGTGTTCCGTGTCCATTGCACCTTTAGACCAGGAAAGTTCTGAAGATAAAATTGTACCCGGCTCAAGCAAAGCTGAAGTACACTCTTCCGATAGACAAAAAACCGGTCAAAAGAAAACGCCAGAGTACCAGCCACCTCAAAGCGGTTCCGGAAACCTCTCGCACTTCGCGAAGAGATGAAAGCCGAAGCAGAAAAGTTCGTCGGAAGGTCTCGACTGCTCCAATCCGTTTACAAAATCGCACTCTGGAAGCCTGGTCGCGCGATTTACTCGACCAGATGAATCAGCCCGAAAAATTTCTCGGCTTCATGATGGTTTTGATCGGAAACTTTTTCTGGAAACGCCAGTTCCTGGCAATTCCCTTCGAACGCCGCCTACTGTTATTGCCGCACTGCCTGAAACACGCGGAAGGCTGTCCTGCAGAATACGATGAGTTTGGCCTCGACTGTGAAAAATGCGGTGCCTGCTCCATTGCCGATTACAAAGTCAGAGCGGAAAAACTGGGCTACAAAGTACTCGTAGCCGAAGGCTCGCCCGTGGTCCTTAAAATTATCATCGGCGGCTACGTTGATGGTATCCTCGGTGTTGCCTGTCTGAACGTGCTGGAGAAATCGATCGATAAAGTCTTAATCGCCGGCGTTCCCTCCTACGCAGTTCCCCTGCATTCGGGCGACTGCAAAAACACCAAGATGGATGAGCCCTGGATCTGGGAAGTCCTCGAAGAGTACCGTCCGCTGGAACAGCCGCTGACCCGCAGTTATCTGCCCACCATGCGGGCCGCAAATGCACTCTTCGAAGAGAACTTCGATCAGATTCTGCCCCCGCTTCGTACAAAAACCGAAGCAGCCGCCCGGACACCTCTGGGCAAAACCGAAGCCATCGCTTACGACTGGCTCAAGCATGGCGGCAAACGCTTCCGTCCTTTTATCACGCTGGCCGCCTACGATGCACTCACCAAAACGCAGATCAGCAACAGATGAAACAGCAGAAACAGATCGCACTTATCCGCTGGGCGTGCAGAAAGGCGGCCATGGCCATCGAAGTCTTCCACAAGGCCTCGCTGATTCACGATGACATCGAAGACGATGATCAGTACCGTTACGGTCAGGAAACCCTGCACCGTCAGCACGGCACCGGCATGGCCATCAACATCGGCGACTACCTGATCGGCATCGGTTATCGCCTGCTCAACGAAGCCCGGGCCGACATCGGTGCAGAAGCTGCCTCCGACCTGATCGAAAAAATGGCCGCCGCCCATATCAAACTCTGCGAAGGGCAGGGGGCCGAAATGGCCTGGCAGGAAAGCGAGACCTTCGAACTCTCACCGCTGGATGCCTTACAGATCTACGCTCTCAAAACGTCCCCCGCATTCGAAGCGGCCCTGTATGCCGGCATTCGCATGACCGGTTCCGTCGGGCAGTACGAAGCATTGATCTCGTCATTCTCAAGACACATCGGCGTTGGATTTCAAATTCTAAACGACCTCAAAGACTGGCGCGACGACGATCATAACAAACTCATCACCGGTCAGGACGCACTGGCAATGCGTCCCACACTGCTCCTGGCACTGGCGCTTCAGGCCGCCGACGACCAGCAGAAAGCCGACTCAAAGACATTCTGCACGGCCATCCCTCAGACGGCATGCGAATTGGTCGCTTACGCACGATCTATCAGGACTGCGACGTCTTCACCAAAGCCGAAGCACTCGTTGATAAATCACGAGCCCGCGCCGAAGAACTGTCAGAGAGCGTCGACAACGAAGACTTCAAACAGTTGTTGATCTTCTTCTGCGAAACCGTCCTGGCCGAAGAAGCCCCCGAAGAAAAACCAGAACCCAACGTGCTCATGCCACAACCAATGGTTTAGTCAATTTATTGTTTCAACCCGGCGTGCTCAATATAACCGCTGAAGGTGCGTACGGAAAATTCGTAATCGCCGTTGCTCTCTCGTTCCTGATGGTGGACAATGCGCCTGAGATTCGGTTCCGGATACCTTTATTTTTTCCAGGTCCTTAACCAATTCTCATCAGCAACGAATGGCCCTGCCATAATTTTTTCAATACCATAGAATAACATTCCAATCCGCAACGATGTCACGTTGTGATTTCGATTTCCATCCTTTTTTGCATCATAAATAATTAAGTCATCAACATGAAATATCTGTACTGTAGCACGATCATTGTGATTTCCAGTTTCTTGATTACGACTGCTGTTACTGCAGGGCCAGAGGTCACGATTAACAAACAGGCGATTGCGGATGTCATGTCCGGTAAAACCAGGGTGGCACATGCTGCCTGGTGGGGATTTCATCCCGTTGATTCCACTAAGGCACTTCAATCTGCAATCAATTCGGGTGCTGCGAAGGTGATCGTGGATAACAGGGAATCGCCGTGGATTGTGAATCAAATCCAGCTCGCCAGTGATCAGGAAATTGTTTTTGAGAAAGGAGTGACGGTTCTGGCAAAAAAAGGAGAATTCAAGGCGGCCACCGCTTCACTCTTTTCTGCCTCACTGAAAAAGAACATCAAGCTGACAGGCGAAGGAGCCATTCTGAAGATGCATCGAGCGGACTACACACAGCCGCCGTATAAGAAAGCCGAATGGCGAAACGGGATCAGCCTGCGAAGTTGCTCAAACGTAAGTCTCTCCGGCCTGATCATTCAGGAAACGGGCGGTGACGGTATTTATCTCGGCGTTGCCAAACGGGGAGTTACAAATAAAAACATCACCATCAAAAATGTGATCTGTGATCGCAACTACCGACAGGGGATCAGTGTCATCAGTGCGGAAGACCTGTTAATTCAAGACTGTGAATTCAAAGGTACCGCAGGCACCGCACCGATGGCCGGGATTGATTTTGAACCAAACCAGTCTGATGAGCGGCTCGTCAACTGTGTACTCCGAAATTGTGTGTCGCAGAATAATCAGGGGCCAGGATATCTGCTCTATCTGCCTCACTTAAATCGTAATTCGAAACCGGTCTCAATCCGCTTTGAGAACTGCCGAAGCACAGGAGAGAACAGAGGACTCTCCTGCACAACCAGAAACAATTCTCCCGGCAGTGTGCTCGGATCAATCGAGTTTGAAAACTGTACTTTTAAAAGCACCCGACAATCTCCGGTTGCCTTTTTAGATAAACCTGCTGATGTGTGCCCCGTTTTACTGAAACAATGCACGATCATCGGCCCCGATAAAAAAGCGAACACCATGCCGGCAATTCATTTTACCGCCCGGGCAGGAGTGATCGGAACAATTGGTGGTGTCAAATTTGAGGACTGCATCATCCGGTCTCCAGCGGCTCAGCCTGTCATGTCATTCGATGATCAATCTTACGTTGCCGCGGTCGACAATATTACGGGAACGCTGCGAGTCGAACACGGTGACCACAAGATCGATTACAGACTGAATAAAAAACTGATCAACAGATGGATGCCTGCCAGTAAAGCCGGAAACATTGCTCCTTACAAAACAGATCTCACCCGTCTTGTACCACTGGATGCCAGTATGACGCGCCATTCCGCCCCGCGCAGGATCGTTCGTCAACGGGCTTTGTCCCGGTTTCTGCTCTATGCCGACAAAGGAGAAACCGTCACAACACGATTGACCTATCATCAACTGGTCCGTTACACAGGCAACAAAATGCCGGTGACCGTCGTAACTCCTTCCGGTAAGATTCTGCCAGTTGTCGATGTCCCCTTCAAAATGAGCGCAGAGTGCAAGTTCGTCGCTCCTGAAACGGGAACGTATCGAATCAGTTGTGATCCGGGCGCGAACTTCGTTACGGTAGACGCGTCTTCGCATCGCATCTGTCTGACTTCAAAAGCAGGCCCGATTCGACTGATGGCGTCCACCGGAGAATTCTTTTTCTGGGTGCCCGCCGGGGTAGAGAAATGGGCCGTGGGAGTGTTCGGCGGCGGTCCTGGTGAAACCGTCAGTGCGACGTTGTATGATCCGTCAGGTAAGAAAGTCTGGAGAGTACAAAATGTCGATAAACCGGAACTCTATACCGCGAACAATACTGATCGTACACAGGGAGAACTGTGGAAACTGGTCCTGGATCGTCCCACACAGGGAGGTTTCGAAGATCACTACGTACAACTCATCGGCGTCCCTTCCCTGTTATCACTGACTCCCAGTGAGATACTTATTCCCACAGAAAATAAATAGGTGTCAAAATAAAAAATGTCAGCGAACTTTTTTGAATTACCAGTCCAATCGGATTATAGTTGTCGATTATGAATAAGACTAAAACGCGCGGTTGAATATCTGGATGACATTTTTCGAGAGTGATGCAGACTATGCTTCGTTTGAGCAGATCTTGTCTGAATCTATCGCACGGTTTGGACTACTGAAGAAAACGTATCAGTTGCTTTAAAGACAATCCGACCTTATAATAACACTGAATTTTGAAGTCAAATTGCTTTGTTTATTTTTGAACATATCCGAACTGTTATCTTTCTCTGGCTGTAGCTATGGATCTCGCAATTGTTCAGATGAACCTGTTCCTGTTAGCTGTTTTATTTATCCTGATTAATGTACTGCCAAAACGGTTTATCCAGTTCAAAAGTTTGCAGCGATTCAAACAGACAGCTCACTCGTTTAGTTCACCCGGTAAATCAATATTGACCGTTTTCATTTTGAGTTTTGTTCTCTCAGTCGTTGTTTCCAGCTACAAAACTCCGCTCCCCAGTGTTCAAGACGAGTTTTGTTATCTTCTCACATCAGATACTTTTTCACAGGGAAGATTGACAAATCCCACACATCCCTTCTGGAAACATTTTGAGTCTTTTCATATTTTTCATGAACCAACGTATGCTTCAAAATATCCTCCTGGTCAAGGGTTATTTCTCGCGGCAGGTCAAGTCACTACGGGCTATCCCATTGTGGGAGTCTGGCTGAGTGTTGCATTGGCCTGCGCAGCGATTTGCTGGATGTTACATGCATGGGTCCCACGGGGATGGGCACTTTTGGGAGGTCTCATGTCTGCCTTACACCCATTAATGATTATCTGGGGGCAATGTTTCTGGGGGGGCGCTGTTGCTGTTCTGGGAGGGGCTCTTTTATTTGGCGCATTGCGTCGAATTATGAAGCAACCTCAGATAAGCACCACATTAATTTTTGCAACCGGTTTATTTTTACTGGCGATCAGTCGACCATTTGAAGGCTTCTTAACAGCGGTTTCAGCAGCTGTTTTACTGATAATCTGGATTGTCAGGCAAACTCAATTTTCCGGATCTCTCATATTTCGATCTTTACTGATACCATTGGGAGGCGCGTCGTTAATTATCGTTATGTCACTGGCATATTATAATTACAACGTAACCGGAAATGTTGCTCGGCTTCCCTATCAGGTGCACGAAGCAAAATACTCGCCGACACCACTTTTCCTCTGGGACAGCCCCCGAACGAATCTGGAAGCTTACAACCCACATTTGAAAAAACTCCATTACGGATTGTCTCTGGAGAATTACGAAGTACAGCAGACTTCAAGTGGATACATATTAACAATTCTCAGAAAAGTCTTGTATTTTTATAACTACACGCTCGTTTTTCCTCTGGGGGTTCTGTTACTGATATCGCCCTGGGTCATGCGGGACCGTTGGGGAAGATCTGCATTAATTATTGTACTATCGATTACCTTTTTTCATTTTACTGCTGTTACATTTTTTTTAGGTCATTATCTCGCACCGATCATCCCGCTTATCTTCTACATTCTAATTCAATGTTTGCGACACTGGAGAGTATCGCGGTGGAAAGATCATAGTCGCGGCCCCCTGTTTGCGACAGGACTCTGCATACTGTTCATCATCACAAGTATCACAACTATTGCTGTATACATTATGAGTCCCAAACAACCAGCGATGTATGATATTGCATTGCAACGAGCAGACATTATTAAGAAGTTGATTCGCATTCCCCAAAAGGATCTGATCATCGTCAAATATTCAACCAGCCACAGTCCCAATGCGGAATGGGTCTACAACCAGGCAGACATCGATGGTTCTGAAATCATCTGGGCACATGATTTAGGCCAAAAAGAAAATGACAAGCTGATCCAATACTTTGCAGATCGAAAGGTCTGGTTGCTGGAGCCCGACAGTAAGCCTGTTAAAATGAGACCGATCGATTCGACAGAACATAAAAAATCATAAAATGGCGCCATGCGTGTCAGCAAATATTGGTTTTCGTTGTTTTAATCTGAAGTCGGCGATCAGTGCCAATTTACTGGTAAAATTGTGACTTCAAGCGACCGAGCGCTGGCGCACTTTCGCGCTCAGGAGGGAAAGTTGTCAGGAATAGCTGATCGTTTTGCAATCCGTATTGTCGCATTCTGATCGAATCAGAACTATATTACGGGTATTCAAATATTTCTTCCTATGGAGGAAATCATTTTCTCGCATATCTCACAAGATTACGGGGCACACCCGCCTGACTAATCTATTGGAAAAATGGAAACATCGATGGCAGAAGCAGAATGGGGGCGTCTCGTTTCGGAATCGCGTCGTGAGTCGGGGGCCAACTGGAAACGCTGGGGGCCTTATCTGGCAGAGCGGCAATGGGGGACCGTGCGTGAGAGTACCGGGAACGAAGATCCATGGCTCAATTTTACACATGAAGAAGCGACCTGGCGCAGCTATCGCTGGGGCGAAGATGGTCTGCTGGGAATTTGTGATCGTCAATGCCGACTCTGCTTTGGTCTCGCTCTGTGGAATGGTAACGATCCGATTCTCAAGGAACGTCTGTTTGGGCTGACCGGTCCTGAAGGCAATCATGGTGAAGATGTCAAAGAGGCGTATTACTATCTTGATTCCACACCCTCGCATTCGTATCTGAAAGCGCTCTACAAATACCCGCAAGCTGAATTTCCCTATGCCCATTTACGTGAAGAGAACGCGCGGCGCTCTCGAAATGAACCTGAGTTTGAACTCTCTCACACAGGCATCTTTGATGAAAGCCGTTACTTTGACATCCAGATGGAATATGCAAAGGCGGCCGATGAAGATCTCTTAATTCGGGTCACCATTTTCAATCACGGTCCGGAGGCGGCACCGCTCCACATTCTGCCTTCATGGTGGTACCGTAATACCTGGGGCTGGGGTCCGATCCTCGATCGCCCCAACGAAAAACCAAGTCTGTCCCAGGTGAAAAGCGATCAGCTTGTTGCCAGACACGAAACACTGGGCGATTATCAGATTTATGCCGACGTCGGTCCAGACGGTGAACTTCCTGAGTGGCTTTTTACTGAAAACGAAACTAATTCCTGGCGATTTGATGATCCCAACAGCAGACGTCCTTCCTGTAAAGATGCCTTCCATTTAGCTGTTGTCGACGGCGTTGAAGGGGTTGTCAATCCGCGCCCCGCGGGAACCAAAGCAGCGGCACATTTTCAGTGCACCGTTGCAGCCCGCGGTTCCATCCAGTTTCGTTTACGGATGTCGGCAGTCAACAACCTGCCCGAACATGCGTTTGGCGCTGATTTCGACGCGACATTTGAACAACGAATTGACGAAGCCGATCGCTATGCGAAGTCACTCGTTTCACCGGGGCTTTCATCTGAAGAACAACAGATTATGCGACAGGCCGATGCCGGGTTACTATGGACAAAGCAGTTTTATCACTACGCCATTCCTCGCGCATTGCCTGGTCCTGCCAATGGAGAAACAGAGTCCGCTGCGCCTTCTCCCGGCGCGCCGCACGCGCGGAACGCCGACTGGGGACATTTATACAATCGCAATATCATTTCGATGCCCGATAAATGGGAATACCCCTGGTACGCGGCCTGGGATTCGGCCTTTCATTTGATTCCTTTTGCGAAAATCGATCCCTTTTTTGCGAAGGAACAGGCGATCTTGTTTCTCCGCGAATGGTATATGCATCCTAACGGTCAACTACCGGCCTACGAGTGGAATTTCAGCGATGTCAACCCGCCCGTGCATGCCTGGGCTTGTTGGCGCGTGTATCAAATGACGGCTTCCAATGGCGATTGCGACCGCAACTTTCTGGAACGCGTCTTTCAGAAACTGTTGCTCAACTTTACCTGGTGGGTCAATCGCAAAGACATTCGTGGTAAACACGTCTTTAGCGGTGGATTCCTGGGGCTGGATAATATCGGTATCTTTGATCGATCGAAGCCTTTGCCGACAGGCGGGCATTTGGAACAGGCAGACGGAACCGCCTGGATGGCCTTCTACTGTTCCAGTATGTTGTCGATTGCCTTTGAACTGGCCGATGATAATCCGGCATATGAAGACATGGCTTCGAAATTTTTCGAGCATTACGTCTCAATTGCTGAAGCGATGAACTCTCTCGATGGCACTGGACTTTGGGACGAAGAAGATGGCTTCTACTATGATCATCTTTATCTTGATGGCCGCAGTATCCCGCTGAAAATCCGCTCGATTGTCGGGCTGATTCCGCTGTTCACCGTCGATGTGCTGTTTGATCATAAAATCAACAAGCTGCCCGGTTTTCGTAAACGCATGAACTGGTTCCTTCAGAATCGTCCCGAGTTGTCTCAGTTCATGACCTACATGGAACGTGATCCAGAAACATCGGACGACGGGCTCCGCCTGTTGGCCATTCCCACACGCGAACGCCTGCTACGGATGTTGCGTCACCTGTTGGACGAAGACGAGTTTTTATCCGACTTTGGCATCCGCTCTCTGTCCAAATACCATGAAGAACATCCTTTCGAATACGAACTGAATGGCGAGATGCTGCGGGTGCAGTACCAACCGGCTGAATCCGATAGCGGCCTGTTCGGCGGCAATTCCAATTGGCGCGGCCCCATCTGGTTCCCGCTCAACTACTTGTTGATTGAAGCATTGGAACGCTATCACATGTTTTATGGAAAGTCGCTACGGGTCGAATGCCCCACTCGCTCGGGTAATTTTATGGACCTCCAGGAAGTGGCCGACGAAATTCGCAGCCGGCTTTCAAAGTTGTTCCTTTCGAAAGAAAAAGGCGGTCGTCCCTGTTATGACCGCACCGACGTTTTGCTGGACGACCCAAACTGGCGCGAGCTGGTGCTGTTCTATGAATACTTCGACGCGGAAACAGGACGCGGCTTAGGCGCCAGCCACCAGACCGGTTGGACCGCATTGATCTCACCCATCCTCGGCACGTTGGCCAGCCGCGGTGAATCCAGCTAAAAAGGATTAATGACTAATGAATGTAGAAGAGCAAACGTATCTGGAGTAAATGTTAATGACCTTGTCGGCCGACGATCCCCTGGTAGCTCCCTCTGGTTTTTCATCTAAACGACTTTGCTGTAGATGTTTCGTAGCGATTGTTTGCGCGCTGGCAGCGTTTTTATTTTTTTTAATATTTATTCCCAATAACATTACTCTGCGATATGAAATAGAAAACCAATTACATCGACAAGCAAATATGACAATCAGAGGTGTAGGGCCTTCAGCGATACCCATATTAGTGGAGTACATGTCGAGCGAGGATCGGCAAACGCGAATCACCGCGATCCGAGTTGCTGGTGACTATATCGCATACCATCCAGCGGAGAGAAAAAAAATAGTCTCCGAACTTTGCCAAACAGCACTCCATGATAAAGAGTTAGCTGTCAGAGTTCCTGCGATTGATGCACTTCGAAGTGCGAGTTTTCCCTCTGATGAAATCGATAATACTTTATTGCAACTCATTTCCAGTGATGATGTATATATTAGGCATCCAGCAATGTTTATCTTGTTAGGACGTTTAGATCATGTTGAAAATTCATTTGATAACTCATTGATTTTATGCGAATTCAAGGGTCAGATCATTTCGTTCATGAAAGAAGTAGAGCTTGAATCTGCCTATGAGACTAGTAAGATCAAAACAATCTTAGACAAATGTGAAAACATGGAAAATGAATAATTCGATCGAGAATTTCACCGATGATAGAGTCCATTAGCTGGTCAACGACTCGTTCTTTAAGACCAGGGGCGGCCCCGCAGGGTTGCCCAACAGACATTTCCCTCGTAGGGGGCGACCCGTGTGTCGCCCCGCGTTACGACTTCTGCTTATCAGGCTCGGCTCGATTTTCGTCGAGTTTTCCCGTTGATTGTTGAGGGAGATGGCGTTGAGGTTACCTTATCTCTTCACTGTCGGGCAAGCCGACAGTGGCACCCGGTGATTCCCAACAGACATTTCCCTCATAGGGGGCGACCCGTGTGTCGCCCCGCGTTGCGACGTTCCATCAATTCACACCCACAACGGAATCTCTCAAAACATTCGCATGACGAATCGCAATCACTCCAAGCCGGGCGGGCGGACACATGGGTCCGCACCCTACTTCTGATTGGAATGATTCAAAAGGGCTGGGCTCTATTTGCCTGATCCTACACTCTGGTCTGGTACCTGTTGACTGACGGCGTTAAACTACGCGAGAACCAAGTGTTTACCCGGACAGTCGTCACTCCTGTTGACGAAGTATTCTGTTCCCGTTTCAAGATGACAAAACAGAACGAATTCATGGAAGAGTAATAAAATGAATGAGCCGCATCAACGACACATTGAACAGCCTTAATAATGGATCCTGATGACCTAATTCTCAGGCGCGTTCTTCCAGAACGAGATGCTTCAACCTATAATCGTATTCATAGCAGGAAACATCCTAAGAAGGGAACGTGGGGAGCAAGTCGTGGATCCGAATCATTTACCTTTAGGCGATTCTTCGCCCTATCAGATACTCTCGCACAGTGTGTCGATCACTGGGGACTTGTTCCTGAGAAAACAGAATTAGTCCGTGATGGCGTCAATCACGTATTTGCCACGGAGTTCGTGGATGGTGCCCCGGTCATTATCCGCATCAGCGACGGTGCGCTGCGCGAGCGGGGAGAGATATTGGGAGAATTGCTCTGGCTCGATCACTTGATACGCCATGGCTGTACGGTCACCACGCCGATTCCTTCACGCGGTGGGGACCTGCTTGAGACGATCGAATTGGACGAGGGCACAATGCACGTCTCCTGCTTTGAGAGATTTGGGGGTCGGCAACTCGACCCCGCGACCGATGAAGAGTGGAATGACGAACTTTTTTTGAAACTGGGACGAGAAATTGGTCGCATCCATCGCGTTTCGGATGAACTACAATTACCTGCCGATCGAGATCGTCGGCCTTGGTACGAAGGTAAGCTCGGACAAATCCCGGACCCGCTTCCTGATGTCTTCAACCCGCAAGTTGCAGACGCAATGCGCGCCTTTACAAACGAATTGCGCAGGCGGCCAACACCAGCTCGTCACTATGGATTGGTCCATCGAGATTTTCACGCGGGGAATTTCCTTGTTGAGAATGGCAAAATCCAGATCATCGATTTTGACCTTGGCTGTTATGGCTGGAGGATGATGGATTTTGCTGTCCTGCTCTTCTTATATTACTACTATCCCAGTCTCCGGTTACCGCACGCCAGCTCCGAATTAGCCGGACATGTCCTGGCAATGATGGTACAGGGCTACCGCGACGAATACAGTCTCGATCACGAACAGTTAGAGACGCTAAGTGACATGATCTTGTTACACACTGTATTAAACTACTTCCTCATGTCACCCACTGTGGAACATTGGCAGGTTGCGATGTGCAACCCGCACCCATCAATAGCAGAAAGCCTGACGTGGATTGAACAGCTCTGGCTTGACGGCCATGAATTACAAGTCGACCTCAGCCAGATATAGCCGGACGAGAAACACCACGATATCAGCATTCGCCTGGGTGGATGCCTCAGACGGATATTATAAATCGACAAAGATTGAGGGTGTGATGTGAACAATGCCCGCTCATACGGCATCCGACAGCCTGTCTGGCTTTGCCCACGGAGTTCACTGCAGCATTTCACTAAAAAGAGAGTAATATCTCTGCCAGTTCTTGCGGCTTCGTCAACATGGCATCATGGCCAGTCTCAATCACAAACGTTGGCCAATGCTTGTCTTTCGCGTATTGGTAAAAAGGAAGCATTAAATCATAACAATAATTCATTTCGCTACAATGAATAAATGCTTTATCAACACTATCAAATTTTTCAGACAATGTTATTGGCGCCTTCAAGAAATTAATCGAAAAGTCAGTCAGCTTGGGTAGCATCATTTTTCGTAAATGTTGATCCTCGACTCCCCATAAATCTAAAGAGCGTTCACCTGCAGGGTTTAACCAACCATCACCATCTCGATCAGCTGCTTGTGTCCAGTCTTTTATATAAGGTTCGTCAATAATTTCGAAACCGGTTTTACCGTTTTGGGGAATATACGCATCTAAAAACACCAATTGTTTTATCCGTTGCGCGACATACTCAGTAGCACCTGCAATCACTAAACCGGCATAACTATGCCCTACCAAAACAACCTCGTTTAAACCTTCTATTTGAATGAGATTGGAAATATCCTCGATATGGGTTTGCGCAGTTATATCAGGTGTTAACAGATGAGCGCGATCGCCCATGCCGGTCAACGACGGTCGATAGACTTCATGACCTTGCGACCGCAATAAGGTTTCAACAGGCTTCCAACACCAGCCACCATGACAAGCGCCGTGAACCAATACATAATTCATAAATTTTAACCATATCGAGTTAATACAAGGCAATGGCTTTTAAGTTTAGTACCATCGTCTCTATTTCTCCTGCCGCTTATCGTGCATCATAAAATACTCTCACTTCCTCAACAAGCAAGAGCGACTCAGGCTGCCCGTCTAGATCTACACTCTGGTCTGGTACCTGTTGACTGACGGCGTTAAACTACGCGAGAACCAAGAGTTTATCCGGACAGTCGTCTCTCCTGTTGACGAAGTATTCTGTTCCCGTTTCAAGATGACAAAACAGAACGAATTCATGGAAGAGTAATAAAATGAATGAGCCGCATCAACGGCGATCGCCTCGCTATCGGTTTCTGCTTCGGATGGCCATATTCACAGTCGTTGCCATCATTGTCGATGCCATTGCCCTGGCGATGGGGGCATTCGGTTTTCACTTTCTGGAGGGACTGGACTGGTTGGATGCCAGCCTCAACGCCTCGTTAGTGATGACCGGTAATGGCCCCCTGCATCACCCCCAGTCCTCGGAAGGCAAACTGTTTGTGACTCTCTACGCGATTCTGGGCGTGATCCTGTTCGCTGCTGTGATTGGCGCCTTTCTGACTCCTGTGTTCCAATGGGTGCTTCACGGATTACAACGTCAACGTGGAAATGGAAATCGCAGTCAAGTAACAGAATGATCCAACTCACAAATTATTGCGTTATAAACAGAATCCCGTTAACGAAATTCACATTTTGAGGAAACAATGATTTTGTTCTTCCGGTTCTGTACTCAAAGCATGCCTCTCGTCTTACTGGCATTGCTTCTGCTCCTGTGTGGTTGTCAGCCGGCAGGTGACCCGGTCCCCCTTGATATGGCTATGGAGCTGTAAAAAAAAGGCCAAACCAGACAAGCCATTAATTTGCTTGTGACGGATGACATCGAGAAAAGTCTTCAAACGTCTTCACTCAGAACACTTAAGATGAGTAAGAAACAATATATGTCGCTCTACATCTGGAGTCGCGCGGACGCGCATGAGGAGTCAGTATTATTAGTGCCTTTAATCAAAAGAGCGCCTATCTTCAAATCGAAAAAATGCAGTCAGCGCAAGCAGCAGGTTTGTCAGCTGAATCAAATCAAATTGATGATCAATTGCAACGCCTGATTGGCTTTCTGCAGAACAAAAACAGACTTCTGATCTATCAGCATCCGGGCAAGGGCATTGAAATGAAATTAAAACAGGTAAATTCAGACAACGAGACAATCAAAAACAGAATCAACGGGTACCGATTAGCGGCAACCGCGAGGACAATCAGGATCCCCGCAGTTCCAGAGAAAGAAACAGTTCCAGTCTCAGCAATTATTTATTGAGAAGCTCGAAGTCAAACTGGTTTTCGCCTTTTTTGACTTCTGCCTTCAATTCCGATTTCGCGTTGTATTTTGCCGGAAGCTGTTCCTGGCCAGCCACAGCCCCCTCTGGTTTGATAATTTTTACGACATACTTACCGACCGGGGCGCCCGGTTCATCTTGTTTTGATTTTAACGCATAATGCCCCTCAGCATCTGCAACACCGTGTGACGTAGTGCCACTTCCAGCTGCCTCAAAAATAATAATCGCTCCGTCAAGTGCTTCACCATTGAGGGTCACCTTGCCTGTGACTTTTTCTCGTGAAACACCTGGCGTGCCAGAACTGCAGGAACTGAGCCCTATACAGAGTAACAACAGACAGAAAAAAACGAACCGATTCATTTGATGCATTCCTGGATTTCCTCATTGTTGTAAAACGATTCCGGGAGGAGCTCCTGGAATCGTTTTATGTGTAGATGTCAATTGTCGTGGACAGGTGAAAGATATCTTTTAGAATTCCCCGATCACTTCTCCACCTTTGATGGAAATCAAATTTTTCAAAGTATTGATATCCACATTTTCGCTGATAAACCTGACGCTCCCGTCTCCAAGCAACGAGTGACCGCCCCCGACATGCAAGCTGCCCGCACCAAACGCGTAAACATATTGTGAAGCGGGATAACCATTGAGCCCATAATTTCCATAACTGGGAGTGATCCAGTTCGTATGACAGTACTGACTCCAGTATGGTCCGTAGTCATTACTCGATTTCTGAATGGGCGTCTCCAGAATGATAATACAATTACTGGTACCATCTGTAATATCCCGCATTTTCGCAGCGCCATTATGCCCCCAGGCTGATTTCCGGGCATCTGTATCAGCGGTATAGGTTGCGGTCGTCGAATTCTCGATTGTGTTCGAAACGATTCCATAACTGACACGATGATTTCTATTGCATGCATAATGCGCGGTACCACTTTTAGTATAAGGATCCAATGACTGATTGGTCATGCCCGGATCTGAAGGACAGCGGAAAACATTAATCACATGGTCCGTAGCCGCCGGCTGAGAACCTCCACCACCTAATCCGTCGACATCACAAGTTCCTGTTGCTGCTTCAAAATTAATCGAATTATAGATATTGGCTTGATCAACAAACGGCAGGATCATCATATACATCGTATGATTGCGCACGAGACCCGTACCGACCCAGTTCGCGGAATTGATCGCGCCTGCGTTGATATCACCGGGAGGAAAAACACGATGTGTGTCATGATAGTTGTGAATTCCCAGGCCCATCTGTTTAAGATTGTTCTTGCACGTTGAACGGCGGGCCGCCTCGCGTGCCTGTTGCACGGCGGGAAGTAAAAGTGCAATCAAGATGGCAATGATCGCAATCACCACCAGTAATTCAATCAAAGTAAAACCACGTGAGTTTTTTTTCATAGGACACCTTCACATTCGCAAGAGAAGAACTAGATAGGAAACAGAAAACTAAGCTAATAAGTAATATTCAGATCTGCGTTAAACCTGCGCTTGGTCAAGAAGAAATGAGATGAAACACTCTATCTGGATTATGAAACAACAGTATACAGAATAGTAGTAAACAGAATAGAAATAGGTGATTACCCAAAAGATAGTTGATAGTTAATCTTACAAAGGCTAAGCCTAAAGTCAACTAGTTCCCATTTTGTGTTGAATTAAAACGTACAGGAGTTGCTTTGTCTCAGCACGAATCGCAAAAACATCAGATGGTAATGATCGATAAATTACGTTGGCAGAAGAAATATTGGCATCAGTAAAACACTGCTGCAATGATTCCAAAAACCGATAGTCACCGGGATACGAACGTTCGCGCAACAATACCAGAAACTGCTCGCATTTTTATCTTGAACTAAATGATGAACAAAGACGGTTTTCATATTTAATTCCGACAAATTTTATAATCTACACAAATCCATTTTTCGCATCATAAATCAATTTTGTTTATTTAGAATTATTTAATTCATTACAACATAATTGAGAGCTCGTAATAATCGAGGTACCGGTTACTGTAGGAGATATGTCCTGCAATAGCAGATCGGATCACTGGGCATGAAGTGAGTAACCAGCCCGGAGACGCATCGAATCTCGTCAATGAACAAACGAGACAAGTGCCAAAACCATCTCATGCTACTTAAAAAGCAGATAGAACCAGGCAGTTATCCTTTATTCCAACTCGGGTGGCACATTCCCGTAACCCCAGGGGTTGTTATTGAATGCGGGAGCGGCAGGGCGTTGTGGCAGTTTATCGGGGGTTAGCTGATTGGCGAGTTCAATCGCCGCTTTGACCATTTGCGGACCGGCAGTGATGATGAGGTTGCTATACATCGTCAGTCGTGTTTCATAGCCACCACCATTTTTGTCGAAGGCTTCTTGCGTTGGAACATAACCAACACAGCCATTCGCCAGCGAAACGGGAAACGTGATTTCAAACGGACTGCCTGCTTTGATATCAAGGCCCAGTTGACAGAAAAATTCAGCCGGGTCTGTTAACAGAACCGCAGGGCCGATTTGAACTGCCTGGATTTCGACTTTCGCCACCGGCTTTTTTTGTAAACGGGCATCCAGTAATACAATTTCTTTGGCAAACGTCCATTCGACCGAACCGACTTTGGCAGGTCCGGCTTTCACCATTTCGATGGATTTCTTCACGCGTTCCGGATTTGGTTTGCGTCGCGGAATTTCAATCGTTTTAACTTTGCTCGTAACCGTTTCAAAATTACCACGATGCATCGAAAGCAACACTTTGACCGCTTCTGCACCAACACGACCACCAACAAAACGAGCGGATTCTTCACCGGGTCGTCGTGCAAATTTCGACAGATTATCAACCTGTGTCACATCACCCGATGCCCCTGCCAGAAAAACGACAATCGTATCTTTGCCGAAAAAGCCTCGAATGACCTGTTCGAGATAATAGATATAATTTGCTGAAATACCACCGGGATTGGTGGTCGCATGACAGACAAAATTCACAATACAGCCTTTTAACTGTCCTTTGTCGTCCCAGACTCCAATCACACCCACTTCAGGATCAACGGGGCCTGCCGGCTTCACAATATCCGGATTCCCGGGACGCGGGTGAGTATAGCTTAAACCGTTCCGCATGAAAAACCGGCGATTGAAGGCAACCTGCTCTTCAATTCCCACACCAGCACCACACTGAGATGCACTACGTTTTTTATGCGCCTCACAAACTGCTTCAACGACCTGATCAATCACTGTTTCCAGATAACCGGCATCTGCCATCGACGTTTTTTGATAAGCGAGCTCTTTGACAAAATCCGAAGCATGATCATATTCGCCGGGTAGTACCATACCCATGGGGCCTGACGAATGGGAGTGAGTTCCATGCAAAAGAATCGCTTCGGTTGGAATCTTGCATTTGTTATGAATCCGCTTTCGAATTTTTGCCACAGTTTCGTCTAAAATAAATAATGCATCCAGACTCACAACGGCCACGACATTTTTCCCATTATCAAAAACGGCAGCACGTGCTTTACACGGATCATGAAAGGAACGATGGAATGATTTCCCATACCCGCCGGGATGTTCCATCCCGATTTCAGGTGTAATATCACGTTCCGCAAAGCCGACTTTAATCTGCGGTGCCTCAGCAGCAAGACAAAGCGTTGGAATCAGAAACAGGAATGATCGTGAAATGACATTCAGGCAAAATGAGAGTGTATCCATGTGTAAGACTCGGCATTCATATTGTGTGTGAAACTTGAGAATTCAACGTTTCTTTATTTAAGCAGAAATAAAAATCGATAACTACTCAGCCAGCGAAAAGAAATACGGCTTCGTCAAAAAATTTTGCAGATCCAAGAGTGCTCTGATCTAAAAAAGAACACATGTTTTAATATCTAAAGCTGTTTCAGATTGCCGAAGATGTTATCGACAATCTGGTTTTTCTTACCATCAATCACCTTAATCGAATATGACTTTTCATTGCCTGGTATATCACTTTGAATCAGGCAATCGGAAACGCGACTATTGGAAACATTCTTTAACAACAGACCTTCGAGTGTATAATCCAGAATCGTGCAGCCCGTTATATTCATCCGACGCGAATTACGAATTTCCAGTGCGGGGGTCTCGTCGCCAGTTCCGGTAATCTGGTTACCGCTGATTGTGCAGCCATCGCAGTCAGTAAACAGCATGCCGACTTGCGCGGTCGCTCCATCTCGATAATGATAACGGGGGCTGCGATCCAGCACGTTGTTCGAAACCAGTATGTTACGACAATCGTGAATGCGAATGTTGTGCTGATATCCTTTCCACATGGTATTCCCGGTCACTGTCACGCCGCGGGCACTGGTAATTTCAATATTGGTCTGCACATCAGAGAGCACATTGTCGGCGATGGTAATATTCCCATCGCGGTATTCGCTGGAGTGCGGCCGGACGAATGCATTTTCATTAATACGAATGTTG
The DNA here is from genome assembly GCA_942492165.1 of uncultured Planctomycetaceae bacterium. Taxonomy (GTDB): domain Bacteria; phylum Planctomycetota; class Planctomycetia; order Planctomycetales; family Planctomycetaceae; genus Gimesia. Next base: position 38,344 of record CALOEF010000039.1, on the reverse strand, counting down.
GCAGAGCCAGGCGCATAGTGATCGTGTTGAATCGTGCAGCCGACAATGGCAATCTCGCCCACCATGGCACCTTCAGAATCGATGAGCACATTCGCCGTCGGTTCCGAATTTTCATCACCCATGTTGCCTTCAATATCGCACGTACCAATTTGAATGTTGCGTATATCGCCTTTGCGAACCACAATCCCACCACCGGCATTGTAAGAAACATGGCAACCCACAATATTTGACTGATGAATATTAACATGGTCATAAAAGATGCCCGCACCACGATTCTCATAAATATGGCAATTGGAGACAATCAAATTTCGATTGCGTTTCACAAAATGAATTCCATGCAGCGCGCGGCGGATGGTAAGACGTGTCAAAGTAATTTGCATCGTGCCCGTTGCTTCGATGCCGCATGCTTCCGGATGATCACCGACGATTTCCAACCCGTCAACCAGGGGAGAGCGTTGATTCAGCCAGACATTTTCCTTCACAGTTTTCGGGCTGGCAGTTCCGGCGTGAGTACCAATAAAACGAAAGGCGGGACCTGCACCTGCCATAATCACCGTGGCAGTTCCATCCGAACTGATTGAAGTGGGGCCCAGTTTCTCAAGATTGATGGTAATGGTTTTTGTGATTCGATAGACACCTTTCGGAAATACAATTTGCCCTGTTTTAGAATCGACGGCTCTTTGTATCGCAGCGGAATCATCAGTTTTTCCATCTCCGGCAGCACCAAATATTTTGACTGTGGGAGCAGCAGTGTGAGTCATCGGTGCATCACTTTGGGAGACGCCTCTTTGAGAGGAACTCAAAAGAAATCCGATTAAAAAGAGAGTCGACAAATAAATCACGATTCTGTGCATGCGATATAACCTTGAGCTGATTGAGTGGGGTTTATCATGTCTGTCAATGTAATTACGGGATCAGTATTCAAGAATACTATGATCAAAGTAGATTCACAATCGCCAGGAGAACAGACATCCATTCAAGAAATAATTGAAATCGACTTCCCTTCATGGGAAATCTGGATTATGTTGTTCTTGAATTCAAATCGATATTTGTTAACAAGACGAGATTTTCATGATTGATCTACCGGACGAACCAGAATATTTCTCTGCAGACCGGGAAATGCTACAACTCCATTCGCGCTGGATGCGATATGCTTATGCTGAAGCACGGACTGCTTTTGAAGAAGATGAAGTTCCCGTCGGTGCTGTGATCGTGTACCAGGATCGAATTATTGCAGCCGCTCATAATCAGCGCGAAGCATTAAACGATCCAACGGCACATGCAGAGATGATTGCAATTACGCAAGCAGCAGAGTCCCTGGGATCGTGGCGATTATCCGACTGCCTGTTGTACGTCACTCTTGAACCCTGCCCCATGTGTGCAGGAGCCATCATTCAATCCCGGATTCCCCTTGTCATTTATGGAACACGCGATGAAAAAGCGGGAGCCTGCCACTCTTTATTTCAAATCACGAATGACCAGCGGTTGAATCACCAAAGCACCGTAATCAGTGGTGTGATGCAAGATGAATGCCGCTCAATCCTGCAGGAATTTTTTCAAAAAAAACGGGCGGAAGGTAAAAAGTAATTTTTGCTGTGAAAACGAATAAAGAAAAAAAGGAAACCTTGATAATAACTTGATAATAAATCGAGTGAGAGCTGAGTGCTTTCAATCAGAACACTGAAAACACAATCATGAACGCGGAAAATTGCGAGAAACGATGAATCGGATTTTGTCAAGTGCTATTCGACAAAAAGAATCATCATTAAAATCGTTTAAAAATTTATTTGGTTTCAGCTTGTCCTTCTGATTGCAGTTCGTCAGAATGAGCAACACAATAACTTTTCATAAATTACAGAATCACATCTGAAATATATTTTGAGGCGAGCGAATGCATATTATCTCTCGTGAAGCCAATGAGAGCATCCTCATTGGGGAACATACAGTTGTAAAAGTACTTGAGGTATCTGAGGAATATGTAAAACTCTCGATTGAGACTCCCGGCGAGACTCCCGGCTCTGAGCCTGAATATTGCGAAAAAATAGTTTATTTAGAGCAATCTTATGTATCTGAGGAGTTACAATCCGCTGAAGTCGTTGGCTAATCCCGTTTGACCAGCCTGCTTTTATGGAACAAATTTCCAGAGTCCTGACTGCTGTTTAGGATGCCAGCTGAAGATGGATACCCATTCTTTCTCTAAAGATGGTCTGCTTTCTAGCCGTCTAGCCTTGGCGTGCTTGCGGTAATCTCTCACAATAGTAGTGTCAAGCAGGCAAGATTGTCTGCTTCTGTTGCCTGATCTGCTGCTCCCGTGCAGATATTTTTTTCTTAGATTCAATTACTGTGAGGCAAATTGTGCCTGCCATATCGGAACAAGATGGGGAATCACCTGGTCTGGAGTCCCATCAATTACCTCGGCATATCGCCATTATTATGGATGGTAATGGTCGCTGGGCTTCTCGGCGCGGATTCCCACGCATCGAAGGTCATCGCCAGGGGGTCAACAGTGTTCGGACGGTTGTTGAAGAATCAACGCGACTGGGAATTGAACAATTAACGCTTTATTGCCTCAGCAGTGAAAACTGGAAACGCCCTGCACTTGAATTAAATCTTCTGATGCAACTGTTAAAGAAGTTTGTCATCGGTGAGCGGGCTGAGATCATGCGGCAGAATATTCAATTTACCACAATTGGCCGACGTAGCGATCTTCCCAAAGATGTTCTTGCAGAAGTTGACAAAACGATCAGTGAAAGCCGGGAAAACACCGGAATGAAACTTTGTCTTGCTCTGAACTATGGCAGTCGTTCGGAAATTGTTGACGCCGTTCAATCGATTGTTGATGAAGTCGAACAGGGAAACCTCAGAAAAAATGATATTAATGAAGAGCTGATTTCTGCACATCTCTATACGGCAGGCATGGCCGACCCGGACCTTGTCATTCGTACTGCTGGCGAAATGCGAATCAGCAACTTTCTGTTATGGCAGATCAGCTATGCAGAGCTGTGGGTAACAGACACTTATTGGCCTGACTTTGGTGTTTCTGATTTTTGGCAGGCACTGCGCGAGTTTGCGGCCCGCGACCGCCGCTTTGGTGGTTTGAAAGGATAACGCAGCATGCTGGGCTGGCGACTTACTGTCTCTGCGATCTTGATTCCTCTTTTGTTTGGTCTGTTTTATCTGGATCAACGCGCAGGAGTCAGTGCACCTTATCTGCTGGGTTTATGCTGCCTCTTGATTTTACGGGGAAGCTGGGAATTAACCCAACTGTTAACCATTCGTAACCTTGCTCCCGGTAATTCGATTGTCTGCAGCCTTTCACTCCTGATTTGTATGGCAGCCTGGTTACCCTTTTTGAATCCTTCTTTATTTGCTGGACAGGGAAATCCACAGACGCTCTCACTCGCACTGATGGCGGTTGCTTTTGCTGTTTCTATATTGCTGATTTTTCTGATGGGGGCAATTCGGTTTCAGGAACCTGGCCAGAGCATGGAAACGATGGGTGCTGAACTCCTGTCTGTGTCTTACCTGGGATTTCTGTTAGCGATGCTGGCCGAACTGAGGTGGGTTGCCGGAGCGGAAACAGGTTACTTCGCACTGGGTTCTGTAATTATCAGCGCTAAAATGGGCGACATTGGTGGTTATACCTTTGGTCGGCTCTGGGGAAAGAAAAAACTGGTTCCCCGTTTAAGTCCTGGAAAAACCTGGGTTGGCGGCTACGGTGCCATTTTTGGCGCAGCACTAGGCAGTGTCCTCTGGTTTCAATTTACACCTGCCTTGTTTCATTCAGACTGGTCCGCCGGTGCATGGTACTGGTCTATCTTGTTTGGTGCCGTGATTGGAGTGGTAGGACTGGTCGGAGATTTATGCGAATCACTCATCAAACGGGATGTCGGGAAAAAAGATTCTGCCGAATTACTGCCCGGCTTCGGAGGCTTGCTCGACTTATTAGACAGCCCGCTTTATGCCGGTCCTGTTGCGTTTCTCATGTGGAAACTTTTACCCTTGGTAACTGTCGCCAATTGAAAGGGAGTGTGGCTGTCGCGCAGATTACACCAGTAGATATCGGGCAGCAAATCGGTCAATGTTGGCAAAAAGGAGTCGACAAGCCCTGTTAAAGCCAGGTCTGATAGTGTCCGGTTTTGGGGAAGATCCACTGATTTTAAAAATATCAGCTCATCCGCGCGCCAGGTAACAGCAACCCAGGCTGAGATGGAATCACTGGTTACATCCCACGAGGTCGGCAGTGGTTCTACTTGTGAAGAGGTTGTCTGTTGTAAATAAGTATATGAACAGAGAATAGGAATTCCCTGTTCCTTCCAGACTTGAACTGCTTCGGCCGGGGATGATACCACACAAGCTTCAGGCAGTAAGCGACAGAGTAATTGATCATTCAACATCAGAGATTGAATCGCAAGCCAATGTGCGGTTGCCTCTCCCAGGTGATGCGTTTGATCCCAGCTGCGGACAACATCAGCAGCCTGACCACCTCCAGAGACGAGAAGCGGCAGCGAATTCTTCAAACGGTTCAGCAACCCGCGAAGTCGTGTTTGCAGATCGGGTAGATCAAGCAGACTGCCTCCCACTTTAATAATCACGGTTTTCATGAATGCGAAGCCGGAATGGAAGAAGGTGAGACGTAAACGTGTGCTGTTTAATCTGTCGCTTAAACTCGAACTGCATCACTCATTTCATGCTTGACACAATAGTCAGTCAATAATTTTCGAAATCTGATATTCCACCAGACCACATGCGCCCGCTGATTTCAGTTTGGGAACAATTGTGCGTACAACCGATTCTTCCATGATGGTGCTGATGGAAACCCAGTCTGGATCGGATAAAGAAGAAACCGTTGGTTTCTGCAATGCGGGAAGCAGGTTTAATACATTTTCAAGGTCAGCGCGTTCCACATTCATCATCAAACAGACTTTGCCTTCCGCTGCCAGACAGGATTCAAGCATCATGGCGATGTTTTCCAGTTTCTCTCGCTTCCAGGGATCTTCGAATGCGTCTTTGTTAGCAATGAATCGTGTAGTACTCTGCATCAACTCTTCCACAATCCGTAAATTATTGGCTCGCAGAGACGATCCTGTTTCAGTGACTTCAACAATCGCATCAGCTAACTTAGGAGGCTTGACTTCGGTGGCTCCCCATGAAAACTCAACTTTTGCGGAGACGCCATGTTTTTCAAGATAACGCTCTGTCATGCCGACGACTTCAGTCGCTATTCGTTTGCCTTCGAGATCTTTGACTGTCTGAATCGGAGAATCTTCAGGCACGCATAATACCCAGCGAACAGGGCGGCGGCTGACTTTGGAGAACAGCAGTTCGCAAATTTCATGAACATCTGCGTCGGTTTCCAGAATCCAGTCATATCCCGTGATTCCGGCATCGAGAATGCCCTGATCAACATAACGGGCCATTTCCTGGGCTCGAATCAGCAAACATTCAATTTCATCATCGTCAATTGTAGGATAATACGAGCGAGATGAGAATTTGATGACATAGCCGGCTCGTCTGAATAATTCCGCCGTCGATTCCTGTAGACTTCCTGCGGGGATACCGAGCTTTAAGACCTTCTTGGACATGGTTTTCGTTTTTCTGAATGCTTTAGTTTTGTGCGTAATGTATTTTAAATTAACAGTTTAGGCTCTACAGGTGATCATTAAATCAGAACCAGTCAGAGCACAAGATGTTCGATTCTCGTCTTCAACCTCGTACTCTAAAAAAGACTGTGCGTACTCTAACAGCTCAAAATCCACAGTTCCAGTAGTTGGGAACGAGAATGTTAGTAGAAAATCCTAATCGATGGCCTTCCATCGAAGCCGGAGTTTCTCTACGATCTTTCAAGTATCAACAAAAGATAAACGATTCCAGACAATTTTTCACTTCAGGAATCTTTTAAGATAGAATTTGTTTCACAGAAATTTAGCACAAAACAAGGAGAAATCTCTCGATGGCCGAGCAAAAAGCCACCAACGTAACCTGGCACGAACACCGTGTTTCCAAAGAAGAACGCTGCAAACAAAATGGCCACAAAGGAGCCGTACTCTGGTTCACTGGACTGAGTGGATCAGGTAAAAGTACCATTGCCAATACAGTGGATCACAAGCTGTTCGAAATGGGAAAACATACGTTTGTTCTGGATGGCGATAATATTCGAATGGGTCTCAACAAGAACCTCGGATTTTCTCCTGAAGATCGTACTGAAAACATTCGTCGCATCGGTGAAGTTTCCAAATTATACACCGATGCCGGCATTCTGGTGATGACGGCTTTCATCTCTCCTTACCTCGAAGACCGTGATCAGGTCCGTGAGATTATGGGTGAAGGTGAATTCATTGAAGTCCTCGTCAAGGCCTCTCTGGAAACTTGTGAAGAACGTGATCCCAAAGGGCTCTACAAAAAAGCCCGTGCTGGTGAGATCAAGGGCTTCACTGGAATTGATGCCCCCTATGAAGAACCTGCCAAACCAGAACTGGTTTTAGATTCCGATGCGAAAGGTATCGATGAACTGGCCGACGAAGTAATCGCTTACCTCGATTCAAACGGCTACCTTTCTGTTTAAGTAAGACATGACAGCAAATATGCTGTTAAAGTTCAAAATGCAAACCTCGGGAAGCAGATTGTTTCCCGAGGTTTTTTCGTAATGGTCACAGAACGTTTTATCAACGGGATGGATCAGAATAAAATCAGAAGTGATTCTGCGCGCTGTACTGAGCCCGAAGGGCATTCGCGATCGTCTCGTTCAATTGAACAGTGCCCTCTTATTCGCTTTTCAATTTATAAGGCCCCAAAGCCGGATTCGACAAAAACCAATCCTCAGGACGGCTTTCCAGTCGTTTGGAATACACGCGAATCGCACGTTCATCCCAGAACCGGGGGATCGAAGGAGCTTCCGGAATACGACCTTTGTCATCGATTTCGTTGATCCAATGGTCCAGTGCCTGTGTAAGCCTTTTCTTAATTGCCTGATGTGCTTTCGAATTTGCCAGATTCTTCGTTTCCCAGGGATCATTTTGCAAATCATATAATTCCTCTTTTGGCCGATAGTTCGCCATCAAATTCAAAGCAGGACCTGTCAACTTTCCTTCCGCATGCAGATGACGCATCAAACCGAGAATCGGGTAATTTGTTTCTTTATAACGATTGATCTGCAGGAAAGGGCGTTCCGGATACTGATTGCGTAAGTAGCGATACCGTTTATCCCGCACAGTGCGAATATGAAAAACCGTTTCATCTCCCCGATCGCGGCCGCCAAAGACGTAAGCGCGAGGGGGTTCAGCGGAACTTCCCAGAAAGATCTGACCCTGCATTTTTTTCGGCTTGCTGATTCCCGCCAGAGCTAACGTTGTCGCACTCAAGTCAATGGAAGAGATCAACTGCTCACTTTTTTTACCTCGTTTAAAATTCGCCGGGGCAGGAAGTGCCGAATTATTTTCAGGCCAATAAATGATAAGTGGTATATGCAGGCCACTATCATAAGGCCATTGCTTTCCCCGTGGCATCGCACGACCATGATCGCCAAGGAAGATCACAATTGTATTTTGATCGAGTTGATCCCGCTTCAACAATTCCAGAATAAAAGCTACTTTCTTATCGACGGCCATCACCGCATTCAAATACTGCGCCCACACCGCACGCGTGACAGGATGATCGGGATAATACGCGGGAAGTTTCACTTTCGCCGGGTCGGCCTGATAACCGATATGTTCATGAGACGTATTCCAGGCACCGCCACGATGAGTCTCTGAAAAGTTAATCTGCGCATAGAAGGGCTGCTGATTTTTCAATTCATCCCAATTGGTCACATCGAACGGTTTTTTCCCCTTGGGATAAGTAAAATTCCAGTCCGTTTTGCCGGTCCCCTTATAGAACCTGGCCAGTTTGCGATCCTTCGTCAGTTTTTTGATATTCGCCGTCGTATAGCCGGCTGGACGCAGCCAGTCGGTAATCACTCTCACTCCCGCAGGTAATGGATTCGTTCCCTCGCGGTGCGAACGATGGTTGTGCGCATCGATCGACATCGCATACATGCCCGTCATGAAAGAAGAGCGACTGGTAGAACAGACGGGAGTGACTGTAAACGCATTTTGGAATAACATCCCGTTCGCTGCCAGACGATCCAGAGTCGGTGTTTTGACTTCGGGAGTTCCATAGCAACTCAATTCCGGCCCCATGTCTTCCGCAATAATCCACAAGATATTAGGTCGCTCAGCTGCCGCTGAAGTCGTGCTTACCCAGCCAGACAGAATCAGAATAATGAGGAATAATGCAGTGACACATCGCTTCATGAGCAGGGACTCCACAGCAGAGGGGATCTGATAAAACATTGATCAGCAGATCATTTATCATCAGCGAAGCCGGAATCATTGTCAATCGATGACAGCGTAATACGTTTTTGATTCGGAATGACGAACGGAATCTGCTAGTCTACTCAATCAGCCGGTGGTTCATCTTTCATGTCAATTTGTGAATTCCCATTCGGATACCTAATGCTGCATTGTGCTTATCACTCTCAGACTAACTGCAATACTTAACAGGAAACAGTCCATGAAAAAATTGTTTTCTGCGACGGCAACACCACTCGCTTCCATATTCGGGAGCGGTTTTCTGGTCATCATTCCCATCTTGAATGGTGCCGTAGGAAGGTATGCGATTTTGGCAATCTGCTCGTCCTGGGGCCTGTCCGGTCGCATGGGCATGGAGCTCTTTCCCCGCATCGAATCGAACTACGCCTTTGCCAACCTCACCCTTCCCTATGGCACACCGGCCGCCGAGGTGGACCGCATTGCCGCCATTGCCGTCGAAGCGGCAAAAGAGGTGGTGGCTGAAAACGGCGGTAAGAAGCTCGCGAAAGGGATCCTCACCCGCATCAACGAAGAGAGCATCCGCATCCGGATCATTTTGACGTCCCCGGATGTCCGCCCCATGAGCACCACGGACGTCACCCATGCCTGGCGCGAGCGTGTGGGCACCCTCCCCGGCGTGGAGTCCGGCCTCTTTGAATCCAACCGGGGCGGCCCAGGATCCGGCAAGGCACCACCATCGAACTGCGCCACGGGGACATCGAGGACCTCACCTGGACGAACCCGCGAGCTGGCCGACGAGCTGGCCACCTTTCCCAACACCCGGGACATCGACGACGGCTCCGCCACCGGGAAGATGCAGTTCGACCTCACCATGCTCCCCGAGGGAGAACGCCTCGGATTCAGTGCTGAAGAGGTGTCACGGCAGGTGCGTAATGCCTATTACGGAGTGGAATCCCTGAGGCTTCAGCGAGGACGGGACGAGGTAAAGGTGATGGTACGCCTTGCCGAAAACGAGCGAAAAACCGAAAAAGACCTGAGCAGCCTCATCCTCCGCTCCCCGGAAGGGATCGAAGCCCCCCTGGACGAAGTGGTGACCATGACACGAGGCCGGGCTTACACCACCATCAACCGGCGCAACCAGCAGCGCATCACCAACGTCACCGCCAACATCATCCCCGAGGCCGAGGCAGGTTTAGTGGCCGAAGCCCTTCAAAAAGACGGCCTGGTCAGGATCTCCCAGCATATTCCCGGCCTCTCCTACAGCTTCGAGGGCAAACAAGCCGACCTCAAAGAGAGTGTGAGCAGCCTCATCCAGGGCCTTCTCATGGCCCTGATTCTTATCTATGCCCTTCTGGCCATCCCCTTCCGAAGCTACTTTCAGCCCATTATCATCATGGTCTGTATCCCCTTCGGCATCATTGGCGCGGTCATGGGGCACATGCTCATGGGCTACTCCCTTTCCGTCATGAGCCTCTTCGGCATTGTGGCCCTCTCCGGAGTGGTGGTGAATGATTCCCTGGTGCTCATCGACTATGCCAACCGGAAACGCGATGAAGGGATGGCCGTGGGCGATGCGGTCAAGGCCTCCGGCATCCAGCGGTTCCGCCCCATCCTGCTCACCACCGTCACCACCTTCGGTGGCCTGGCCCCCATGATCTTCGAAACCTCACGGCAGGCGAAATTTCTCATCCCCATGGCCATCTCCCTCGGCTTCGGGATTGTCTTTGCCACCGTGATCACCCTGCTTCTCGTGCCCTGCCTCTACCTGATCCTTGAAGACATCAAAGCCCTTTTCGGGCATCCCGAGACACCCTTGGACCTCACCACCGAGGAGGTGCCACGACTGTAAAAAAGCCCCCCGCCCCCCAAAAAAACCTCCGGAGGCAAGGTGTGCCACCTTGAAAGCAGATTGCGGAGCTTTTTTCAAAAAGCGACCTGCCGGAGGCATAGCTGAATAGTTACCTTCCACCTTTGACAAACCCATGCCGGCTCACCTATGCTGAACGAATAAAACACAGACCATCACCGAACCACTCCGGCATCACATGGTCGTATTTTCTGTGCACATAGACTGAAATGGACATACACCATCCGGACCACCCGTCACTCGCCAGGATATCATGCAGACAACCTCCTTTAACCGTCCTGAAGAGACCTCCGTCATGAGCATCAACCTCCGTTTCGGCCTGGCCGACGATGGCCTGAATGCCTGGGAGCATCGACGCGAAGCCTTCGGGCCCCTGTTTGAGGCCACCCGACCTGACTTCATCGCCATCTGCAGGAGGCCAACAGCTTTCAAACCCGCTGCCTGGCTCAGCTTCTGAGGGGCTATCGGTTTATCGGGGTTCGGAACCCCTCCCCGGCAGCCTGGCAGAACAACCTGATTTTTTACCGCAAGGAATGGACCTGTCTCAGGCGCGCTCACTTCTTTTTAAGTGACACACCCCATGAGGTGAGCAAGATGCCGGGAAGCAAGTGGCCCCGTCAATGTGTGATCGGCCTTTTTAAGCGTGGAGCCCAACGCGTCATCTGTGTCACCACCCATTTTGACTTTGACGAAGAGGTGCAGAAAAAAAGCGCGGAGCTGGTTCTGGGGTTTCTGGAGGCGTTCCCCGGGGATGTGCCCGTGGTCATCACGGGCGATTTCAACGCGCCACCGGAAAGCCCGGCCCACAGGGTCCTTCAATTCGACGGTTTCAAAGACAGCTTCGCCGGAGAGCACTCATCCACCTTTCACGGATTTACAGGGGGTGACTTAGGTGGGCACATTGACTGGATTCTCTACAAGGGGAAGCTTGAGGTGGCGGCGGCAGAGGTGATCAAGAAAAGCTTCGACGGCATCTACCCGTCAGACCACTTTCCGATCATGAGCCGATTCAGATGTTTCGGGGTGTAAAAACCAATAAAAAAACCGCCGGAACCGGCGGTTTTGTGTCCAACAAAAACGGGGAAGAAAGAGGAAAAAATATAGCCACGTCGGGCTGTAATCTCTTTACGACTCAGTAGGTAGGATGGTCAGGCAGGATTCCCTCCTTCTTCTCAATCCCGTTTTTAAAACTATGATATCGTGCCCGGATTCTTTTCCGGTTTATTTTTTGTTTTGGGGGGAAGGGCTGCAGGTTGTATCCGGATTCAATTCCACTCAGCTCAGTATTCTAAACCCTGCAAGGTCAGCTCCGCTTCCACTCAAGTTCCTCCCCCAAGAAGGCTATCCGGATCGACCGATGAAAACAGATCAGATCAAACTCGCCCCAGAATCCAACGTATAACAACCAGCAGTGTTGCAGCTCAGCACAGTACAACGTCGATCAGGCAATCCGGTAACTCATCGCATTTCCCATAGGTCTCAGATGAAAATGCGTCAACAGCATTGAAGCCCCCTTTTTCAAATGTGATTTATACAGGCTGCCTGGCAAAATCAACCCTCAATGATAGGGTATATATTGGGTATACTAAATACCCAATATACGAAGACCCCTTTAAACACGGCATCCTTAACAATTATAGCGCTTTTCAAATCAGTGACGATCAACGATTAAACCACCCACATACCCAAAAGTGACCAGCGGTTTATTCTGCGCTCGTGCGAAAACAAAGGCATTCAGAGCATAACAGAGCTGAAAGCGGCCCACGGTCTCCGATGCCTTGGGGGCACGGGCACGCACACCATCTCATGCCGGCCGTTGATCAACTTTTTGCGAGGCCAGCACTATATATTATCCGGAACAGAAGCCGAAAGAAGGGTTCTCAGGTTGGTTTTGGAGTGAGTGATCCCAAGTTTTTTGCGGATATTTTTCCGGTGGGTCTCAATGGTTTTCACAGAAAGGGACAATATATCGGCAATCTCTTTGTTTGTCTTCCCCTCACGAATGAGGTTCGCTATCTCGACTTCCGACGGGGTCAGCTGCAACTGGTAGGACGGGGCCGCCTGAACCAGTGGACGCGCAATGGTACTCAGGTTGTTCTCGACGACCTCCAGATACGCCACCTGTCGATCCCCCAGTCGCGACCCTTTAAGCTTTTCAATCCACGGATGAATCATCTCCCGGATGGTAAAAAGAATCTCCTCCTCCAAGGCTTTTTTGTCCTTGCTCCGCTTTCTTAAAAGCACCTCAAGGGCGGTGTTCATCTCTTCAAGCCGGGCCGTCTTTCGCTCCAGCTCTTTCTCCCGGAACCTCAGCTCCTCTTCAACACAGGTGACCCGGGTGACATCCCGAACAAAGGCCACCACCCCTTCTCCTTCGCAACAACGCATCATGCGCGCCTCGTAATAACGTTCCTCTCCTTCCAGCACCAGATCGTAGTGAAGGACCTCACGCTCTCCTGAGCCAATGGCTCGTTCACAAGCAGCGACGATACGCTGAGCCAACTCCTCCGGCAGCACCTCGTACACACTCTTTCCCAGAAAACCTTCCGGAGACCGGTACAGGGCCAGACCCATGGATGCGTAATCCATAAACACCCCCTCCTTCGAGAGGGTGAACATCAAATCGGGCAGCCCCTTGATAAGACGACTGCTCTCCTTGAGCTGTCGCCTCAGGCGCTGATTTTCTTGCCGCAGTTTGTCGAGTTCGTCCATGCTTCCCATATTGACGACTGCCCCTTTTGAAATGCTGTTCGCTGCTTAAAGGACGTAGAAACAAATAAAAGGGCCATAAAGCGACCCGCCGGCATAGCTGAAAAATCACCATTTATTAATTTCCAGGGGCCATGCTGTCAAGCCCGGGATCCAAAGACAAAAACCCGCACCGGCCCTTGCGCGCCGATGCGGGTTTTTCTTAAACGAATGGGCCCAGGCGATTCAGAAAGCATCAGGGTCCTGCAGCATCACCTGGGATGCCGGAGGTTTCTCACGCGCTGATCCCAATTCCAGACGCTGACCATCCCTCCCATCATCATCGTGTCCACGTTATAGACAAACATGCTCTGATCTTTCACGTTCCCTGCCAGCAGCACCTCTTTGTTCACAAGCCGCTGCTTGGCAACTCGGGTCATGTTAGGGAGAAAATAGGTGGTGCCGTCTTCGGCCACCAGCACAAAGTCCCGTTCCACCGCAACTTTGGGATCCGTGGCGCTTTCCGCACAGACGGTTTCATTGGTCACACAGGCAGCGCCCATAATCTTGCCAGTCACCGTCATCCTTTCAGCAAAAGCGGGAGATGCTGAAAAAACCGCCAAAAGAGGCAGTACCAGCAAAAGCACGTAAACTTTTCGGTCCATGATCGGTCTCCTTGTGTTGGGATGGTTTCACATACATGAACGGAGCGTCGGGGTACATGCTGTCCGCGGGTTGATCCGGGATACTGCGAATGTCCCTGTGAACAGCCTTGTCAATTATTAACCCGGCAACTTAATTTACAAAACAGCAGGTGAAAGAGATGTCAACTTTCTCGGGGTGATAGTGCCCCTCGACATTCATGCATTTCACCGCCGGGTTAATAACGATGACACCATCGGAGAGGTGTCAGTTGCTGCCAAAATTCCCACACACACCACTCTGACATTTTACACGCAGTATCATCGATATTTCTCATTATGTCAATTATTCTGAAAAGATAAACACCTCACCGCACAAAGAGTAACCCCCGGCTTTTCATTTCTCAGGTATGGTGGTATAGCCCACTTATCAAGAGCCGCGCGGGTCCCTGCCGTAGAGCTCCCGCCACCGGCAAGTTCAGGGCGACTTGCCCTTATTTTTTTTAAGGTATAGAGATAGGCATCTGTTATGAGTGTATTTGAAATCGCCATGCTGGTCTGTTTCGGATTTGCCTGGCCCGCATCCATCTGGAAATCCTGGACATCGCGTAACAACGGGGGAAAAAGCCTCCAGTTTCTCTGCATCATTCTCGTCGGCTACGCCGCCGGCATCACCCACAAGCTGCTCTACAGCTATGACGCCGTCATCATCCTGTACGGCATCAACGCCGTTATGGTGACCTCTGACATCGCTCTGTGGTTCCGCAACGACAAGCTGATGAAAAACCAAAGCGCTGCCGGCCATGACTTCGCCTCCCACCAGGGAGCCCATGGGTAGCCATTGGCGCCTCAGGCTCGGGAAGTGCCCCGGATAACCGGAGTTCGGAGGTATTCCTCCCCCCGTGCCTGACCCTCCATCGCCACAGCCCGGCGGACATCGGGGAGCCCTCACAAAGTGCCCCCATTCCCTCCGACGCCTCGCTTCCACTGACCACCCCCCCATATTTTTCTATACATCCCCCTTTTTTTTGGTTATTGATTATCCCTTGATGTGTTAACAACGTTTTTACACCAACAGATGTGTACATATGGCCATTCGGCGTACATCATCAAAACAAGGCTTTCTCACCGTTGCGAGAGGGCAACACCGCCCGCACGCCTTGCCACCGCGTCACCAACCACTAAGGATTTCATATAATGCAACTCTTCAGATTACGCCTCCGCAACCTGCCTTCAAGGTGGCACACCTTGCCGCCGTAGGCTTTTTGGAGGTCTGAATTGTTACCATATAATTAACATATCAACATGCAACAGAAGGGAGATGTGGAAATGCAAAACGTCGTCATGATCAGTGCCTGCCGAACCGCCATCGGCAAATTCCAGGGAGCCCTGAAAAACGTCTCAGCACGGGAACTTGCCGTCCATGTGGGCAAGGAGGCCGTCGCACGCGCCGGTATCGATACGGAAACCATCGATGAGCTGGTCCTTGCCCAGTGCCTCCCCGGCATGCAGGGGTCCCTTCCCGCCCGCCAGGTCTCCAAGCGCATCGGGTTTTCCGATGCCAGCAGCGCCGTCTCCGTGAACCAGAACTGCGGCTCCGGTATGCGCGCCGTGGAGATTGCAGCCCACAGCATCATGGTGGGCAAAAATGACATTGTCATGGTGGTCGGTGCCGAAAGCATGACAAACGCCCCGTACATGCTCCCAAAGGCAAGATCCGGCTACCGCATGGGCACCGGGACCATCGAGGACTCCCTGCTCACGGATGCCCTGGTGGATGAGCTGGCGGGCGGCCACATGGGAACCACCGCGGAAAACGTGGCCGACAAGTACGGCATCACCCGGGTAGAGTGTGATGAACTGGCCCTTATGAGCCACACCCGAGCCCTTGATGCCATCGAAGCAGGGCACTTCAAGCGGGAGATCACCCCCTTTGAAATCGTCACAAGAAAAGGCACCACTGTCTTTGACACCGACGAGCACCCCATCCCGAACAGCACCATGGAAAGCCTCGGCAAACTGAGGCCCGCCTTCAAAAAAGAGGGCGTGGTAACCGCTGCCAATGCCTCCGGCATCAACGACGGGGCCGCTGCCGCCATCTTCATGAGCGAGGCCAAGGCCAAGGAGCTTGGCATCAAGCCCCTGATGAAACTGGTGAACACCGCCTGTGCCGGTGTCGACCCGCTGCTCATGGGCTTAGGACCCGCCGTGGCCATCCCCAAGGCCCTGAACGGCACCGGGTACAGCTTTGACGATGTGGAGTACTGGGAGATCAACGAGGCCTTTGCCGCCCAATTCCTCGGCGTGGGCCGCATGCTGAAAGAGGAGTACGGCATGGATCTTTCCATGGACAAGACCAACCACAACGGCTCCGGCATCGCCCTGGGCCACCCCGTGGGCTGCACCGCCCTTCGCATCATCGTCAGCCTCTACTACGAGATGGAACGCCTGAACCTCACGGTAGGCGGTGCCTCCCTTTGCGTAGGCACCGGCCCTGCCATCGCCTCCCTCTGGACAAGGGAGGTGTAAGGCCGTATAACGGTTTCAGAAGCATGAATTCCTCCGCACGCCGGATTTCTCCGGCGTGCCGGAGCTCTCTGGCAGAGACCCCCGCCCTTGACCCGATTCATCATGTGGAGCCGCCCGTGAAAGCCTTTACCCTCTGGTTTGCGTCCTTTTTTATTAAAAACCACACCCACACATCAGACCCCGACGTACGCGCCAATTACGGCGCCTTTGAAGGCTGGGTGAGCATCGTCGGCAACACCCTTCTGTTTGCCGTGAAACTCATCATCGGCCTCTCCGTGGGCAGCGCCGCCCTCATCGCCGACGCCATCCATACCCTCACGGACTCCGCCACCTCCGCCGTGGTGATCGTGGGCTTTAAAATGTCCCGAAAACCCTCGGACAGCAAACACCCCTTCGGCCACGGCCGCATCGAGCCGGTGGCCACCCTCATCATCGCCATCCTCCTCTTCGTGGCGGGTTTCGAGCTCCTGAAACAAAGCGTCTCCTCCATCATGGCACCCACCGTGGGCGTCGCCAGCTACGGCACCATTGCCATCATCTTCGCCACGGCCCTCGCCAAAGAGCTCATGGCACGGTTCTCCTTTATCCTGGGAGATCACATCGACTCCGACACCCTCAAGGCCGACGCCCTTCACCACCGAACCGACGCCTTCTCCACCCTCCTCGTCATCGTCGCCCTCATCGCCTCCCGTTTCGGCTACCTTCAGATGGACGGCATCATGGGCATCGGGGTCTCCCTGGCCATCTTTGCCTCGGCCTGGGCCATCGCACGGGAGGCTGTCAGCCCCCTCATCGGCGAAGCGCCCTCCCAGGCCTTCCTTGACGAAATCGAAGGGGCCTGCCGCGCCGTCACCGATGTCCTCGGCGTCCACGACATTGTGGTGCACAACTACGGGGAAAACCGCGTTGTTTCCCTTCATGTCGAAGTGTCTCACCACCTCTCCGCCCTTGCCGTTCACGAAATCGCCGAAGATGTGGAGGAGTCCGTGGGCCGTATCACCGGCGGCATGGTGGTGGTCCACATGGATCCCATCAACCGCGACCACCCCCACTACGAAACCGTCCTCGATACGGTTCAAAAGGTTGTCTCCGAAGACGACCGGGTCCTCACCTTCCACGACCTGCGCATCGTGGGGGCAACCCTCGACCGGGGAACCATCCTCTTTGATATCACCTTGAATAATACCCACAACATCCTCGATCACCACGAGGTACTGAGGGATACCCAGGAAAAAATAAAGGAGCGATTCCCCGACCTCGACCTCCTCATCAAAATCGCCCCCATGTATTGCTACAACCCATAAAAAAGAGCCTCCGGCGGGTCGCTTTTTGAAAAAAGCTCCGCAAAAACGTTCCGGTTGCCAACATCGGTGAAGCAGGCGAATAGCTCTTAAGACCTGTTTATCAAACTTTCTAAAAGCTTGGCCCCCGGCAGGGCCGCCGGAGGCGCTTTTTCTAAAAGGCCATCATCACAAAGGAGATAAAACAAATGACGACCATACCCGAGCGAAGCGACATACCCGATGCCCACAAATGGGATCTCTCCCCCATGTTCACAGATGATGCCGCGTGGGACACTCTCTTCAGGGAGACCGAGGGAAAAATTTCCGGATACAGCGCCTTTCAGGGACGTCTTGGCGAGTCTGCCGCGGTACTTCGGGAGGCCATTGATTACGACCTGTCGGTGAACCGGGCCTTGGAGCGTCTCTACACCTACGCCCACCTCCGAAACGATGAGGACAAGACCAACGCCACCTATGACGGGCTCTTTCAAAAGGCCGTGAACCTGTACGCCCGCATTGCCCAGGCATCGAGTTTCTTCACCCCCGAGGTACAGGCCATTGACGAACAGGTCATGGAGGGCTTCCTTGCCCACAGCGCCCTTGCCGACTACCGGTTTTTCATGGAAAAAATCCTGCGCTACAAGCCCCACACCCGAAGTGAGGAGGTGGAAGAGCTTCTGGCCATGTCCTCCGAAGCCATGGGGGCGCCCTCCCGCATCTTCAGCCAGCTGGACAACGCCGACCTTCGCTTCGGCACCATCAAAGATGACAAGGGGCTTGACCACGAACTCTCCCACGGCAACTTCATCGCCTTTCTCATGAACCCGGACCGCGGGGTCCGGAAAAACGCCTTCACCACCTACTACTCGGCCTACGAGAACCACAAGCACACCATGGCCGCGTCCCTGGCCTCCTCCATCAAGAAGGACCTCTTTATCTCCCGGGCCAAACGCTTTGACTCCACCCTCAACCGTGCCCTGTTTGCCGATAACGTGGATATCACCGTCTACACCAACCTCATCGAAAGCGTCCGGGACGGGTTTTCCCCCCTCTTCGACTATCTCAAGCTGAGGAAAAAAGCCCTGGGAGTCGAAAAACTTCACATCTACGACACCTATGTTCCCCTGGCTTCCGACGTGGATTTTTTCATGGACTATGACGAAGCGGTGGAGGTCACCCTGGAGGCCATGGCCCCTCTGGGAGAGGCGTATGTAACCACCCTTAAAGAAGGGGCTTCACGGCGGCTGGGTGGATCGCTATGAAAACCGGGGCAAGCGAAGCGGAGCCTACTCATCGGGCTGCTATGACTCGTCCCCATACATCCTTTTGAACCATGACCCGAGAAGCATCAACAGCCTCTTCACCCTGGCCCACGAGGCGGGGCACTCCATGCACTCCCACTACTCGCGGACGACACAACCCTACATCTACGGGGACTACACCATCTTTGTCGCCGAGGTGGCCTCCACCTTGAACGAGGCCCTTCTCGGGCGACACCTCCTGTCAAAATACAAGGGGGACAAAAAGATGGAGACCTACATCATCAACCGGGAGATCGACAACATCCGGGGGACCCTCTTCCGGCAGACCATGTTTGCCGAGTTCGAGTTGCGTATCCACGGCATGGCTGTCGAAAACAAGCCCATTACCATAGAAACCCTCACCGAACTCTACGGCAGCCTGCTTGTGGACTACTTCGGCGAGACCCTTGAAATCGACGACGTGCTCAAGCTGGAGTGCCTGCGTATCCCCCACTTCTACTCCTCCTTCTACGTCTACAAATACGCCACGGGCATCTCCGCTGCGCTGGACATTGCCGGGCGAATTATAGGGGGAGAAGAGGGCGCCGTGTCGCGCTACCTGCAGTTCCTCACCCTGGGAGGCAGTCAGTTCCCCCTGGATGAGCTTCGCACCGCGGGAGTGGACATGACCCGCCCTGATCCGGTGAACAACACCATCACCCACTTTGCGGACTTGGTTCAGCGGCTGGAAATGCTCCTCAAATAGATCGCATAGGCCCGGAGAGCCGGTGGAACGGACCCCACCGGCGCCCTCGTTCGGTTCCCTCTCGCTTCAACTGGACGTTTCCGGTATACTCATTCAATCCTGTCACAAGAAAACATCTGTTCGCCTCACGGCACACGCTCCATCGCAGCCCCTCCCTTCTCGAGGAAGGAGCCTTTTCAGTGTGTCAACGTGCCGGATGCCACCCACTATCAGGAGGTAGGGAATGGACGTCAGCAAGCAAGACCGACGATTCAACCGATCAAAGACAAAGCACGAATCTCTCACCAACCTTCTCGACTACGCCAAAATATACGGTGGTTTTGAACATGCTGTCATCATTCACCACGGAGAAATCGTCGCCAGATCGACCCATACGGACCAGGCCGTCCGCATGAGGGACATCGCCCTCATCCTTCAAAAATCCGCGAGCTACCTCTCCAAAGCATCCTCTCTTCCCGATATCGAAACCATTGTGGCGCAGACCTCCCGGGGCGACAGCATCGCCTGTTTCTTTTTCAAGGCCACCAACGGAAGCGCCTGCGCCATTGTTGCCCTGTCAAAAACACGGATCCCCCATCCGCCGACAAAATCTTTGCGAGAACGGCCAGCGGGTATGAGCGAATCATACGAACAACGGCGTACTGAAGTTCATCTGTCATGCCATGTTCCCAACACTCGGCCCTGTTGCTGAGGCACCGCAGGAGCCCCCCCTGTAACCGATACCCGAACCCACAAAATGATGTCTTCACATCATGAATCAACAGGCTGACTGACAACCCACGGGTAATACCCGCACTTTTTCTTACATTCTCCCTTGAATCACCCAGGTGGAGTATGCTTTAAAGGAAGTCACCTATTAGCTATCAGTCATCATCAGACATTTGCGTTGTTGTTATCTCCGGTCCCGTATCTGATCGGAACGATGATTTTACCATTTGAGCCCGGACAGAAACCGGCCGCGTCTGTATTTCGACCCGGAAAAACATCGTTCACCTTAACTATACGCGTTTGAACATCACGGGCAGGGAGACTTCATGACAGAGGTAAAGCAGGAACGCCGCACCAAACGCTCCACAAACCAGAGAGACGCCCTTACCAACCTACTTGACTACGCACGGATCAAGGGAGGCTTCGACCAGACCTTTATCGTCGATGACGATGGAGAACTGGTGGCATACTCCACCCCCATCGGTGACGCCGCCACCCTCGCCCCCATGGCGTGGGTGCTTCAAAAAGCCGCCGGAACCCTTTCCGGCCCCGCCTCCTTCAAAAAAGCCGAAACCATTCTAATTCAAGTTTCAGAGGGCAAAAGTCTGGCCTGTCATTTCATAAAAGACCGGTTTGACGGAGCGATCCTCGCCACCATCGAGGGAAAAATGCCGCCCTCCACAGAAAAGAT
The DNA here is from genome assembly GCA_942492165.1 of uncultured Planctomycetaceae bacterium. Lineage (GTDB taxonomy): Bacteria > Planctomycetota > Planctomycetia > Planctomycetales > Planctomycetaceae > Gimesia. Next base: position 17,621 of record CALOEF010000039.1, on the reverse strand, counting down.
CCTTGCCGGGACCGTTGAAAGTTACCTGCGAATCATGGGAAAAAACTGACACCGAGACCACGCCCACGAAGCGAATACGCCCCCCCATTTTGCCATAAAACAAGGGTGTCTCCTGCGCCGTCATATGGTATAGAAGGACCTGAGGTTGTCGAGCAAATGCTGACGCATGGTGCCAGGGATTACGGCAACCCCGTTCCATGTGATTCACCTTGCCGCGATATTATTCAGGCAAACGTCAATCCATGGGGCAGAAGATGATGCTGCCCGTTTTTATTTTCCCGTCCGCCCAACCACCAACAACCCTTACGCAACAAAATCAACCATGGATCATCCAACCTCATTGACGCCCATCGGCACCGTCCACTCCTGCTTCACAGAAAAATTCGGCGTTCCCCGGCAACCGGGCATCGTCACGGAAGCCACAGGTACCATTGAACTGCTTCCGCCCTACAACCGCATAGAGGCGGTTCGGGACCTGGACGGTTTCTCCCATATCTGGGTGATTTTCCTCTTTGACCGGTCGGCACGCGGGCAATGGAAGCCCACGGTGCGTCCGCCACGACTCGGCGGCAACAAAAAAGTGGGGGTCTTTGCCTCCAGGTCCAATTTCCGCCCCAACCCCCTGGGACTCTCTGTGGTGCGCCTCCTGGGGGTTACTGAGGAGCAGGGAAAAATCCTGATCCGGGTCAAGGGGCTCGACATCCTGGACGGCACACCGGTCGTGGATATCAAACCCTACATCCCGTATGTGGACGCCATTTCCGGGGCCACCGGAGGCTTTGCTCCGGAAAAACCCGAACCGCGCCTTTCCGTCACCTTTGCCCCCGAAGCAGAAGAGACCCTTAACAGGCTCTCCCCTGACACCTACCCCAACCTCAGAAAGGTCATCGAAGGGGTGGTGGAGCAGGACCCCCGCCCCGCCTACTACGACGCAAAAAAAAGGGACGCCTCCTTCGGCTTCTGTCTCTGGGACCTCAACATCCGCTGGCAGGCCGAAGACACGGTTGCCATCATCACGGAGATCACCCGATGACCGAAAGAGCCCCATGGGACGACGCCCCTGCCCCGGATGAGCAACCCGACCGCCCCAAAAAGGTCACCCACATCGACTACGATGAAAAGCTGCCGGGCAAAGCCGATATCTTCCTTAACGGCAAAAAGGCCTTCAGCATGAACGCCTTCGATGCCGGTCTTCTTGAACGAGGCTCCGTCATGGCCCCCGCCGAGGTGGAAAAAAGAGCCTTCGAGGACGAAAAGCAACGCTGCTGGGCCGCCACCCTCCGCCTTTTAGGGGTTCGATCCCAAAGCCGCATGGAACTGAAGCGCCGCCTCCTGAGTAAAAAATTTTCCCTTGAAGCAACGGAGCTGGCCCTCACCCGTGCAGAAAATGCCGGGTTCATCAACGACGAAACCTTTGCAAAAGAGTGGATCGACTCCCGCCTCAGAAACCAGCCCAAAGGCCGCTACCTTCTCAAGCAGGAGCTGAAGCAAAAAGGGATCAACGAGGCCATCATCGATCGTCTCTTAGAAGAAGAGCTGGATGAAACCACAGCCGCCCTCACCCTTCTCCGGAAAAAAGCCTGGAAATGGAAGGGCCTCGACCCCCGAATCTTCAAACAAAAGGCCTACACCTTCCTGGCCGGCAAAGGGTTCCCCTTCGATATCACCTCAGAAGCCGTAGAGAGGTTCCTCGAAGAGAAAGAATAAGAGCTCCGGCGGCAAGGTGGGGGCACCTTGAAACCCTATGGCGAATGCGTGAGGATGCTCGTAATAGGAGCGTTTTCAAAGCATTCGCGTAGAGTGTAAATATGACAACTTATATCGGGAAACGACCTGTTTCATGCGCCGGAAAACATGCAGAACGGGTCTTCTGAACCGGGTTGACTTTTACCGGAATAACTCCGGCGGAACTCAGATTAAAGCCAAATTCTATATAGAATGATGCCATTGTACCCGACCCTTTGAAAGCTTGTGACAGACTCGGCGTAATCACCAGCTTTGGAGGCGGGCGTAGCCCGCGGCGAACGCCATTGCGGTTTGCCCCGAGGAACGAGGGGCGAAGCGCAATGGCAATCAGCTTTCGAGGTGTTTTTGCCTAATGTGGCCTCGCCACCCTCGCCGCCGGAGTTATTCCGGTGAAAGTCAATGGATCCTTGTAAAATTTTCATGGCTCGAAAATCTTCACATGACACACATGGATCCCCGGTCATCCGGCCATACTGAAGGTGACATGTCTTCGCACGGCAAGGAGGATCAACCTCTTTCATGGTCCGAAACAGCCGGGGATGACGGTGTTGGTGATTCAACCACTGTCATTAATTCCGGGCAAAGCCCGAAGCGAATGTGATCGCCCCGAGGAACGAGGGGCGGGAGCATTCGCAACCAGCTTTCAAGGTGGCTCACCTTGCCGCCGGAGGCACGCTTTTGGTTTTTCTCTGTGCACCCTGTGCCTCTGTGGTTAACCCAACTGTCACCATAGAAAGCATTTTTTTTGGTGCTTGTCTCATCTCTCGCTCAGCTGAATTTCACAAGGAGCCACCATGACCACTGCCGCCATCTGCTATTTCTCACAAACCGGGACCACACAAACCATCGCCGATAAGTTTGCCCGGGGACTCACCGAGGCAGGGGTTGACACGACTCTCCTGCCCATGGCTGAGACCCACCCGGACAGCCTTGCCTCCTATGACATCATCGGCATCGGGCTTCCCGTCTACGTCTTTCGGCCCCCCTTCAATGTTCTCGATTTCATCCGAGGCCTGCCGGAACTCACCGGCAAAGCCTTCTTCGTCTTTGTTCTCTACGGCACCCACCCGGGAAGCACAGCGACCATCGTCCGAAACCTGCTCTCCGAAAAGGGGGGCCGGGACCTGGGTTTTCTCTACAGCCGAGGCGCCGACCTGTTTCTGGGCTACCTGAATCAAGGGGTCCTCTTCTCACCGGACAACCCCAACCCCGATGAAAAAGAGAAAGCACTCGCTTTCGGCAAAGAGCTGCTGACCCGCCACAACACCCCGGACTTCGCGCCCGGCGAGGATCACCACACAGCAAGCCTTCCCGATCTCATCGAACGCGCCGCCTGCCACCGGTTTCTGGCCCGGCACCTCTACAGCCGGCTCTTCTTCGTGGACCAAGAGCGTTGCAACGGCTGCGGGCTCTGCGCGACCCTCTGCCCCGCAGGCAACATCCGGCCTGACGAAGACGGCCGCCCAATCCTGGGCCGGGAGTGCCTCCTCTGCCTTACCTGCGAACTGAAATGCCCCCGGGAAGCCCTCTCTTCCCCTTTCACCTCCATCTTCATGTCCCCAATCATGAAGTTCAATATCTGGCAGGCCAAGCGCAAGTGTGTGGACCATGTGGCGGTTAACTGCACCAAAGGCCGGGTCCGACGTCTCGACCCCTCAGATAAAGCCTCTGCCATGGAAGAGAAAAAAGGCTCACGATAAACCTCGCAGGCCGCCATTACCCCTATTTTCCTTGCCCTTTTGACCCATTATTGATATTTGTCTTCCTTTGATCCGGTAACATCTTTCATGGGGCAAACACATTGATTGATGATTCGTAAAAACGACAGAACACGTCGCTGGTATGAATACCATACCAGCGCGTATCAAAGACCCACGCCACCCAACCCGGCGTTGTCCTTTGGCTTTTTTACATGAGTCGGCTCTTAGCCCCAGAAAATAGTACGATCGTATAAGTTTTTGGGTGTCATGCGACGCAGAGTCGCCGCCTGTGACGGGTTCCGATCCCCCTCACAGCACTCAACACGGGTTCGTTTTAAGTGATTTTCTCGGTCCAAGGGGGCAGCAATGGAATTTGAAAGTGTTCTGGAGGTTCAGGAGAGGCTCGAATCTCAAAAGTATATCTCGTCCAAGGAGATATCAACGGTGGTCTACCTGGCCGTGGCCATGGAAAAACCCATTCTGGTGGAAGGCCCTGCAGGCGTCGGCAAAACCGAACTGGCCAAAAGCATCTCCAAGGCCCTCGGCAGGCCCCTTATCCGCATGCAGTGCTATGAAGGCCTCGACGAGTCCAAATCCCTCTACGAGTGGGAGTACGCCAAGCAGCTCCTCTACACCCAGATGCTCAAGGACAAGATCACCGACATCGTCTCGGAGACCGCCACCCTGGCCGATGCCGTGGATGAGATCGCCAACCACGAAGACGCCTTCTTCTCCGAAAAATTCATCCAGACCCGCCCCCTTCTTACCGCCATAAAATCCCCCGACCCGGTGGTGCTCTTAATCGATGAGATCGACAAGTCCGACCCCGAGTTCGAAGCCTTTCTCTTAGAGCTCCTCAGTGATTTCCAGATCTCCATCCCCGAGATCGGTACCATCACCGCCACCACCAAGCCCATTGTCTTTCTCACCTCGAATAACTACCGGGACATGAGCGATGCCCTCAAACGTCGATGCATCCACCTCTTCATCGACTACCCGAATATCGAAACCGAGATGGATATCGTCCGCATCAAACTCCCCGGCATCGATGAGGCGCTCCTGAAAAAGATCGTCACCATCGTGGCTCGCATGAGAGACATGGACCTGAAGAAAAAACCGTGCATCTCCGAGACCATCGACTGGGCCACCGCCCTGCTCACCCTCCAGATCGAAGACCTGTCGCCTGAGATCGTGGCCACCACCCTCAACCCGCTCCTGAAATACAAGGCGGACTGCGAGCTGGTAAAACGAAACATCTCCGATCTGTTGGCGAGCTAAGGAAGGAGCCTCCGGCGGGCAGGGGATAAAGCCCCTGCACCCCAGGTTCGCGGTTGTCTTGATAGACCCTGCGTCGTTACCCTGGCTGATACAAAAGTGGATACCGATTAGATGACGGATCCCACATGCCTGAGGCGGCGAGGTTACTGGAGGGTGTATTTATGCACCATTCACTCAGTTTGACGCTTATGCATGACTCTACGTTTTCTCGCCGGGTGCCTGCCTGAGGAACGAAGGCAAACACCCGGCAACCGAAAAGTTTTTGCGGAGCTTTTTCAAAAAGCGACCCGCCGGAGGCACCCCACCATGGTTAATTTGACATTACGATTTGTGAACTGTTGTCGGGCAGCGGATTTAAGGGTCTCCACTGCCGAGGTTCTGGACGCGGTCCAGCAGTTGGCCCTGGTGGATCCCTATGATGAATTTCAGTTCCACACGGTGCTCCGCACCAACTTTGCCAAGAGCCATCGGGATCAGGACCGGTTCGAGCAGCTTTACAAGCTCTTCTTCCATGAAATGAAGAGTGATATCAGGGGAGTGGAGATCACACCGGAGAGCGAGGGGTTCGATGAGGTCATCGCCCAGATGGCCGAGGCGCTGGAAACCGACGGCGATGCCATGAAGCAGGCCCTTCTCGACTTCCTGGCTGGCAAACCCCTGGGATACCTTGACCTCATCAACAAGCTTCACAAGCAGGAAGAGCAGGCCGCAACGGGCCTTAAGTCCAACATGACCCAGCTCTCCAGCCGCCTGGAGGTGATGCTCAAGATCAACGACATGAAGCAGAAGGTGCTTCAGTTCATGGGGGGCAACCATGCCATTGTGGACGACGCCGTAAAAGGCCGCATCGAAGACGAATTCTCCCGCCGCCTGGAAAGCGCCTACGACCTCCTCACCAAAGAGCCGAAGACCAAAAACTCCGGCCTGAAACAGGTCGCTCACAGCGACGAACACTACACCGAAATCGGGCAGATCCCCTTCTCCTCCCTCTCCGGTGAAGAGATCGAAGAGGTGCGGGACGTGATCCGGCAGCTGGTGAAAAAGCTCGAAGAGATCGCCACCCTGCGCTACTCCGTGTCCAAAAAAGGGGACATCGACGTCAAGAAGACCCTGCGTCGGGCGGGAAAATACTTAGGGATTCCCATCGAGATCGTCCGAAAGGACAAACCCCTGAGAAAGGGCAAGATCGTCGTCATCTGCGATGTCTCCGGCTCCGTCTGGGCCACGGCCCGTTTCATGCTCAACATCCTCTACGCCCTGCAGGAGTGCTTCAGCAAGGTCAAGAGCTTCATCTTCGTCTCGGAGCTGGCCGAAGTCACCGACTACTTCATCGAAAAAGAGGTCAACGACGCCATCGAGGCCATCATGAAGGACGCCCCCATCAACTACCACGCCCAGACCGACTACGGCATGGCCTTCCAGAATTTCAAAAACAACCACCTGCCCGACCTGGACAAAAAGACCACCCTCATCATCATCGGCGACGCCCGCTCCAACTACCAGAACCCCCAGGACCACATCCTGCGCCAGCTCCGGGACAAATGCCGCCGCATCATCTGGCTCAACCCCGAACAGGAGAAATTCTGGTCCGATGGCGACTCCGAAATGTACACCTACAAATCCCACTGCCACGAAGTGCGCGCCTGCGGCAACTTAAACCAGCTCATCGATTTTATTCAGGAGTTGGTGTTGTAAAGGAAAGAGAAAAAACTCTGCCTCCGGCGGCAAGGTGTGCCACCTTGAAAGCGGGTTGCAGGCGCACCCTGCCCTCTCTCCCCCACGGTACGCGCCCCCCTCATCGGGCATGCGACGGCCCGTAGGGTGCGCCTGCGCACCATTTGGTTGAAACACCAACACCCGTCGTCATTTAAATACGGCACGTGCAGTATCCACACACATGGGCGCAGCCCATCAGCGAATATGATCGGCCCGAGGAACGAGGGTCGGGAGTATTCGCAACCCTGGGGTGCAGGGGATGTATCCCCCACCCGCCGGAGGCACGCTTTTTTTACCTGATTTTTCCAGCCTCAATCACCAGAACACCCACCGTACGCTCATCGGTTTCGGGCAAGGGAATCACGCGGTCGAGATTGTTATCGGCGTAGACGCTCACGCGCCCGCCGGCCATGGATGCTTCGCCGGAGTAGTTGTGAACGAAAACCCGGTAGGTGGACGCGGGGTCGATGCGATCCAGGGTAAGGGTCTCGGGGCCGAGGCCGTCCATGTCATCGCGGTCGAGGCGGGCGAGGTCCGGGATGGATCTCATGTGGCGGTAGGAGATGTGGAGGGTGTCGTCTTTAGTAAGGTGAAGGTCGAGATCGATGGGTTGTTCGTCCCATTGGAGGACAAAGCGGTAACTTTCGGGGGGGAGTTCTTTGGAAACGAGGTATCGTTTGGCACGGATGGTCCCGGCCTGGACGGGGATTTGGGTCTCAAGGGGAATGTAGCCCTCTTTGGAGATCCGGATGCCGATGGTCCCTTCGCCCATGGCATCCACCACCCGCTCCGGCATGACGATGTAGCCCTTGGCGCCGGTCATGACGGTCCGATCCCTGTCGGGGAGGGAGAGAACCACCTCAGCGCCGGAAAGGGGCTCGCAGCTCACGGCATCTTTAAAGGAGAGGACAATGGCCCCTTCCATTTCGGAAAATCCCTCCACCTCATGGCGCTCATGATCATCCCAACAGGAGCACTCTGTGGCTAAAGAATTTCCGGCCACCCCAAAAAAAGAACACAGAAACACAACCCAGCATATCGTCCGTCTCATCAATCCCCCTCACTCAATTCAGCTGTTTAAAACGGTTAAGCCCGCCCCGTCCTCAGTATCCAAAGTCAGGTGCCATGAGAAAGAACAGTTGCCTCATTTCCTCATAAGCCCACCCTTTCCCATACAACAATACACTGAACATTCAAAGTGATACCTGTCACACCCCGGCCACACGCACATCTGAAAGGAACATCTATACAATTGATTCTTGATTCGTTATATTAACTCTACGGTTATACGCATCATAGTTTCTTCCTTTTTTAGCCTTTCGACCTTCGCCTTTCGCCTCGTTTTTGACCTCTGGAATGGGGCCTTTCCGTACCCCCGAACAAGAAGCCAGGAACGACAAACAACCACATGTCATATTGGTATTGAAGAACCCATCAAATAGGTATATATTGCCTTCCCATGTATACGTATCAGAAACAAAATCTCTATTATGCACAGGTACTTCCCGGTATTGAGGAGGAGCTGACGCGCGAGCTTTCATGGCTCGGCGCCGAGGTGACCAAGACCGAGTTCGGAATTCTGACCTTCACGACAGATAAGGCAGGACTCTATCGAATCAACCTCCGGTCACGGCTTGCCACCCGCATCCTTGCCCCCTTGATCTCTTTTCGATGCCCTGATGCAGACAAATTATACCGTGCGACCCGTACCATGGAGTGGCGAGACTTTCTTCGCCCCAACGGATCCTTTGCCATTGTGGCCAACGTTTCGGAGACCGAAGCGATCAACAACTCTCATTATGCGGCCTTGAAACTCAAGGACTCCATTTGCGATTATTTCCGCGCGCGAACCGGAAGCCGACCCGATGTGGACAAGAAGTCTCCGGACGTTATCTTTCACCTCCACATCCGCAAGGATCGGGCCACCATCAGCGTGGACACCTCCGGCGGTTCCCTGCACCGACGCGGTTACCGCACCCAGGGTGTGGCAGCCCCCATGCAGGAGACCCTGGCAGCCGCCATTCTCGCCATGACCGAATGGGACCTTGAGACCCCCCTGGTGGATCCCATGTGCGGCTCAGGAACCATCCTTTCCGAAGCCCTCATGCTCTCCTGCGGCATTCCGGCCAACGACCTGCGAAAACACTTTGGCCTCTTCCGGCTCCCCAACTTCAACAAGAAGCTGTGTGATGCAGAGCGCCAAAAAGCGATAAAAAAGATCCAGCCCCCCGAAGAGGGCCTGATCATGGGCAGCGATATATCTAAAACCACCGGGGCCGCGGCCAAAGAGAACATGGCCAACCTGCCCGGCGGAGACCAGATCCCCATCTTCCGAAAGGACTTCCGGAAACTCGAGATCAACGAAGAGAGCCTCATCATCTGCAACCCTCCCTACGGCATCCGCCTTGGCGAGGAAGAGGAGATGAAGGCACTCTACAAAGAGCTCGGGGATTTCCTGAAGAACCAGTGCAAAGGCTCCACCGCCTATATCTATTTCGGCAACCGGGAGCTCATCGGAAGCCTTGGCCTCAAAGCCGAATGGAAGCGCCCCCTCATGAACGGCGGCCTGGACGGCCGACTCTGCAAATACGTCATGTATTAATGGATACGGCGTTTACAACGCCCTGATATATACGAAGTGGAACGGATGGTATGGCCAAGAAAAAGCTGGTGCGTTACGAAGAGATACACAACTTCCCCAACGTCATCTACACACAGATTGTGGACGCGCAGAACCGCACAGTCAGCCGAAGCTGGGACGAGAACTCCTTTGAAAAGGAGCAGGAGACCGTGGTGGAGATTGGCTGCGGAAGGGGGGAGTACTGCATCGACCTCGCCCGACGCAACCCCCACAAGAACTACGTGGGCATCGACCTGAAGGCCGACCGCCTCTTCATTGGCGCTCAGAAGGCGATGGCAGAGGGACTCACCAACGTCATGTTCGTGAGAATCCGGGTGGAGTACCTTGCCCCCTTCCTTGAGGCCCAGAGCCTCTCCGAGGCGTGGATCACCTTTCCGGACCCTTACAACCGCAAAGAAAACGGCAGAAAACGCCTCACGGCCGGCAGCTTTCTGGACGTATACAGAAAAATCGTCAAGCCGGGCGCCCTGCTGCACCTCAAGACTGACGACCCCACCCTCTACGAGTTCTCCCTGGAGAGCCTCAAAGAGAACGGGGCCGAGATCCTCTTTCACACCAATGACCTCTACAAGGTCACGGAAGAGCTCGGTGACGCCACCGCGGTCCAAACCACCTACGAAAAACGCTACATCAAAGATGGCCGGCTCATCAAATACATCCGGTTTACCCTACCGACATTAAACTAAAAGCAGTGCCTCCGGCGGCAAGGGTGGCGAAGCCACTTAAACTAACACACCTTGAAAGCGGGTTGCCGCTGCGCTTTGCCCCTCGTTCCTCGGGCAAAGCGCAGCGGCTATTTGGTGGAATTTCTATATTTGTTGCAAACATTGCCCTAAAAAAAACAAGCCTACGGCGGCGGGGTGTGCCTCTGGTTACAATTGATCCAAGAGGCTCCGTTCCCCTGTCATGGTCTGACCAACGTATAAAGCCACCCGCCCCACCAAGCCTGCCTTGCCACACCTTCTCTTGTTACCACTGCCCGGAAAACATTTAGAACCGATCTTAGGCCGTGGAATCACTTCGTCCCGGCATATATAAACGGTACGTGAATGCTCCACCTCACCCACATCATTATGAAGCTTGTGACAACGCTTGCGATATCATCAGCTATGGTGGCGGGCGCAGCCCGCGGCGAACGTCATTGCGATTTCCCCCGAGGAACGAGGGGAAGCGCAGATGGCAATCAGCTTTCGAGGTGGCTCCACCTCGCCGCCGGAGGCAACGCTTTTAGTTTTTTCTCTGTGCACCCTGTGCCTCTGTGGTTAACCCAACTTTGACCATATAGAAGGCAGGTTTTTTGGCTTTTCCTCTGGATCTCTAAGGTCGCACCTAATTCGGCATATCGACAAGCACACCGGTTAAGGCCGAGATGCTGGAGGTGGGGAGGAAGCGGATCTCTTTGTTGTGTTTGGCGCAGAGTTTCTTGACGCTGCGGCAGGCGTTGTGGCTGTTGCAGGAAACGGGGCAGACCACCATATCGCAACGGCTCACCTGGTTCTCGAGGGCTTTTCGGCCACCGCTCATGGTGCCGTCGTGGTATTCAAAGCCGAGACCTTTGGCTTCGGCCACGCGCCGATAGTGGGGTTCCATGCGGGAGATCCCACCCACCATGAGAACCCTGCGACTGCAAATTCCCATCTCCGGGCAGGTGCAGCAGCCCCGACCTTCGCAGACCATGGTTTTCAAGGGAGGAGCCGGACGACCGATGGCCAGGCTCATGACCTCATCGGCGAGGGCCTGGTTTACGTGAGCCATGTCCATGTTGCGAATCCGGAGTTTTCGCTTCTCACGTTCCAGGCTTCGGACCTCACGGGCCAGGGCATCCCGTTCGCGTTCACTATCGCGACGTCTTGCCTTTTCCATTTGCAGTGGGTCTCCCCCTTCCGGCTTTTCCAGACCAGTGACAGACTGAGTAAGCGCTGCGGGGGCTTTGCTCTTCTTCGCAAGGGCGCTTTCAAGTTCCTTCACCTGAGCTTCCATGCGGGACAATTCCCGCCCCAGGCGGCGGCGCTCACGCCTCTCCTCTTCAAGGGCTTCTGACAGCGTCTTTACCTTTTCCGCATTTTTCAGCTCCTTTGCCCGCGCCTCATAAAGATCCACCGCCGTGGTATGCCCCATCATGTGCGCCTCACCGCATACCGCCGTGAGGGTCTCCACGGAGAGATCCTTTCGCCTGGCCACGCAATAAAGGGCTTCGGCGGCATCCCCCCGGGAGATGGCCGCCTTAAGAAGGGGCAGGAGCTGCTCTTCGGGAAGGGATTTCGTCTCCTTGACAGCACCGGCAAACGTACGTTTCAGGAAAGCATCCACGCGACGGGCTACCGGGGTTGGCCCATCCACCTCCTGCATGAGATCCCGATGCACCTCCCAGGGCTCCAGGTTCTTTATACGCCAGCCGCATTTCTTCAAGATGCGCCGCCCCTCCCCGTCGCTCACCCCAAGGCCCACCACGGGGCATTTCAAGGCAGAAGGGATCTCCCAAAAAGAATCAAAGAGACGTTTCTTATCGTTGTCCTTACCAGCGACCTCCATCCCCATTCCTTCAATCAGACCTTCAAACATATCACCCCTCCCCCTAATCTATTTCGGCTTACCTAACTTTATTCTCAAAAAAAGAGGCGGACTCCCGCTCCCCATCATTTTCATCATCCACAAGGGCACCCTGACCCCAGGGAAAACCAAGTATGCCTTACTACCGGATCATTTTAAAGTTCCGGAATCATTATTCAGCCAATGTTCCTCCGGCGCTGCCTGGCCTTCTTTTGCCGATTTTTTTGGAGCAGGGGATTGAAAAGAAGCTGCCACCGAAAAATTTTTGCGGAGCTTTTTTCAAAAAGCGCCCGCCGAGGATAGCTGAATGGTTTTCGGCAAGATCAAAACATTTTCACGATGACCTTTTCAGCGTCCTCTCTGCGAAGCTCCAGGTGGTACCCCACCACCTTGGCCGTGATGAACTCGCCTGCCACATCCACCTCTTCCACCTCAATGATGTTGCCCACGTCCGCTCCGGAATCCTTGAGCTGACGGGCCACATTGCCGGTGCCGGTGATCTTCACGATGATTCCGCGCTCGCCGCTTCCAAGGGACGCCAGGCTCATGGTTTCACCCGAGGCGGGATCAAGGCCTCCCAGGTCCCGAAGTCCACCGATACACTCCTCAAGGCACCCTTTGCACTCATCGCGGGGACTTTCGTTCTCGCAGCGGGCCCCAAACTGGTGAAGCCACTCTTTGCCGGCGCGCGGGCAGAGGTCGATGAACTCCATCAGGGAGATGATGCGATCCAAAACGGACCGGGAGACAGTGTGCTCCATTTTGCACGCCGTGTCTTCGGCTTCCTTTGAATCGATAAAGAGAACCCTTGTAAAGAAATCCTTCAAGGCCTCGTGGCGTCTCACCACGTCCCGCGCATGCTTCTGCCCTTTGGATGTCAGGGTGATGAGGTCGTAGGGGGCATAGTTGATATACCCCTTTTCCGCCAGAGCCCTCAGGGCGCCGGTGACTGACGAGCTGTTCACCCCCGTCTTCCTGGCAATATCCTTGGCGCGGGCGGCCTGCTTTTCAGAGACAACGTGGTAGATCGCCTCAAGGTAGTCTTCCAGGCTTGCGCTGAGTTCTTCGATCTGCGACATCAGTGATTTTCCCCATCTCTATGGTTTAAGACACCGCTACCGGGTCTTTCTCTGTTACGATCCTCAAAAGGGACTTTTTTACACAGGCACCTTTTTTCGTTTCACCGAATATAAATCAAGAGACCCCAGAACTGTCAAGGGGATTCTCCAGAATTTCCACGGCGTGCAGGACACGCATCGTCGAATTCGATGCGGTGAGCAGGGCTTCGATCTGAGCCATGCATCCCGGGCAGCTGGTCACCACCACATCGGCACCGGTGGCCTCGATTCGTGCCAGGCAACTCTCCCCGATGGACAGGGAGAGATCCCGGTGCTTGATGCCGAAACTTCCCCCCAGCCCACAGCACCCCGGCTCCATCTCCACCAGGGTGTGGCCGGCTTTTTCAAGAAGCATTCGGACATCACCGGTATTTTTGAGACTGTGCCGGCCGTGGCAGGGGTCGTGGACGGTGACGGTGAGTCCTGTCTCCTTTTCCGCGTTCGGGGTCGGTAAACCCAACTGAGCCAGCAGATCGCTGCCGTCGCAGACCGTTTCAGCAATGCGGTCCACCAGGGCGCCTTCGGCCGCGGTGAGGCTCTCCTTCACCTTGGGCCAGAGGTGTTTCAAGGCGTGGGTGCAGGTGGCGCACGGGGTCACCACATGGCTGAAAGAGATGGATTCAAACAGGGCAAGGTGTCGCTTCACGGCCGCCAGAAAGTCATCCATATCCCCTTCGGCAAGGAAGGGAATCCCGCAGCAGCCCTGTTCACGGGGCACATGGACCCGCACCCCGGCATCGGTCAGCAGGCGGGCAAGGCCGTCCCCCACAAAGGGGTAGACCTTGTCCACGAGACAACCCGCAAAGAGGATCACCTCGGGGCCGGATGCGCCCTGGTCCTCCGGGGCATAATGATCGCTGAAAAAAGGCCGGGTTATTTTCGGAACCGGGTAACGACCTGCCAGGGTCACGCGCGCTTCAGCAGAAGAAGAGACAAGGCGCCTCTGGACCGCTGCAAATCGTGCGGCAAGGGTGGCCGTACGCTTGGGATCGGCAAAGGCCTTCCGCAGGAGGGCCCGTCTTATGCCTGGCAGGCGGGCGGCATCAGCCAGGGCATTGCGTGCCACAAGAAAAGCGTCCACCGTGGCAACGCCCCGGGGGCAGTTGGCCTGGCATCCGCCGCAGAGGGTGCAGCGGTTCAATCTCTCCAGGGTCTCTGCCGGAGCATCGGTGAGCTTCTCATGAAGGGCAACAATAAGGGCCAGCTTCCCACGGGCGGAGTCACTTTCGAGGCCGGTGGTTTTGTAAACAGGGCAGACGGCCTGGCACATACCGCAACGGTTGCATTGAGCAGCCATATTTTGAGCGGCTTCCGCCAGGGTTATCAAATCAATGCTCATTGGGCAGATTTTCCTGCAGAGCCCCGATAATGCGGGGAATGTTCTTCTCGGCCATGGTGCAATCAAAGGTACAGGCCGCAGCACCGAAATGGCCGCCCCCGTTAAATTTAGACAAGAGATGCCCGGCATGCACGTTACAGCCCACGTTAAAGATGCTGTGGCCCACACTTAAGACCACCCGCTTTTTGGCACGGTCCACGTAGCGGATCTTCACGCTCACCACGGCATCCGGATACATGGCGTAAACGAGAAAGCGGTTGCCCTCAGGAGCCTCATCATACCCCCTGAAATCTGTGATGGAGACGCCCTCCTTCACCTCGGTGCACGAAATAAGGTGCCTTCGGTACTCCCTGTTCTGGGCCACCACCGCCTCACAGCGGCGTTTCACCTCCGAATCGGCCATCACCCCTTCAATGGTCCGGGTCCTGAGAAGCTCCACCAGACGATCCCAGTAAGAGCCATCCTCCCCTTTGCGCCCAAAGATGGTCATGGAGGGAAGCACATAAGGGTAGTGCTCCGGCGCCTCCACCTCGTGTCCGGGTGAGGTCCGCGGAGTCGATGCGGTCCGCCTGACGGATCAGCTCGGAAAAGTCTTTTTTAATCCGGTCCTTGTAATACCCCCACACCAGCCCGGCGGCCGAGGGCGCCACCCCAAATGCCCCCTCAAAGGGAGTCTCCACACGGTTTGTGGCATGATGATCAAACCAGAGGCTACACGCGGAGTCATAGGGCAAATTGGCGATGACATCGCCCTCCCTGATCTCCACTGTCCCCTGCTGCATGTCGTTGGGTTCCACCCAAAGGGTCCGCTCGGTATGAGTCAGGGCCTCTTCAAGCACCACGGCGCAGACAACCCCGTCAAAATCGGGTCGTGTAACGATTCGCATGGTCATGTTTCCTATTCTATTATTGAGATAACAGGTATGTAAGATTTGATGATGACATCACAGGCCGATACAGCTCCGTTGTGCCCTCACATCCCCAACAGATGCGACAGCCTCGCCAGAGTGCATCACAAGCAGGTATTCTGACCTCATGCAGAGCCCTCAAAATCTGATTTCAGACATAAAAAGGGCAACCTTCGTCATGTCCTTTCCGTGTGTGAACTAGCCCCTGGTTTTCGCCCCTCACGGGCCCACAAAAACAGGTAGAGGCAAATGCCACTGACAATGCCCGCAAGATCGAAAAAATAGTCGACCCGATCCATGTGCCGATTCGGAACAAAGAGCTGGAGTACTTCATCCGCCGCGCCAATGGCCGCCGCCATCAAAAAAGCGAAGCATATGGCCGCAATGGGGCTCTGCCCCAGGGGCAGGGCCCTGGCCCCACGCAACACAAAAAATCCGGCGGACGCGTAGGCCAGAAAGTGGAACACCTTATCGAGCACGGGCCCCTTGGGCATCGGCAGCCGAATCAGGGAGGGAAGAAATATCAGCATGCAGAGAAGAAGCACGGCAAGCCAGCTGCGCAAACCCTTCGACCCCAAAACTTTCATGACGTTCTCCCCTCCCCTTCACCCATGTTACCCGAAAACGGGAACGCTCTCGTTCTTCCGTGCACGAATATCGGTTTTCACCACAGAGAGGAAGTCCTCCCTGGATACGCCGTAATTGACTTTCCCGTCCAGAGTACGCACGGAGAAGACACCGGCCTCCCGCTCTTTTTCACCCAGGGTGATGATCACGGGGACCTGCTGAAGCTGCGCATCGCGCACCTTGCGCTTGAGACTCTCGCCACGGCCGTCCACGTCCACGCGGAGCCCCTCGGCTTCAAGCTCTTTTTTCACCTGATAGGTGTAATCCAGGAGATCGTCGTTCATGGGCAGAAGAACCGCCTGAACCGGCGCCAGCCATAAGGGGAACCGACCTGCGTAGTGTTCCACGAGGATGCCGAAGAAACGTTCGATGGACCCAAAGGCCACGCGGTGAATCATCACGGGACGATGCTTTTCGTTGTCGGCGCCGATATAGGTGAGATCGAACCGCTCAGGCAGGCTCATGTCCAGCTGAATGGTACCGCACTGCCAGGTTCGTCCGATGGCGTCCTTGATATGAATGTCAATCTTGGGGCCGTAGAAGGCGCCGTCCCCTTCGTTGATGACATACCCTTTTCCGTATTCGTCCAGGGCTGAACGCAGGCCTTCGGTGGCCTTCTCCCACTGCTCATCCGTGCCGATGGATTTCTCCGGACGGGTGGAGAGCTCCAGGTGGAAGTCGAGACCGAAGGTTCCGTAGACCCGTTCGTCAAGCTTCAGCACCCCCAGGATCTCATCGTGGATCTGCTCTGGCGTCATGAAGATGTGGGCATCGTCCTGATGGAAGGCCCGCACACGGAAGAGGCCGGAAAGGGCCCCTGACAACTCATGGCGGTGAACCAGGCCAATCTCCCCGGCACGGTAGGGGAGCTCCCTGTAGGAGGGGCTTTTCATGCGAAAGAGAAGCATGCCACCCGGGCAGTTCATGGGCTTGATGGCGTAATCGAAGCCATCCACCTCGGATGTGTACATGTTCTCCCGATAGTTTTCCCAGTGCCCGCTTCGCTCCCAGAGGGCCCGGTTGAGCATGATCGGCGTCTTGGTCTCGACATAGCCGTCTTTCCGATGCTCTTCCCGCCAGTAATCAAGGAGGGCATTCCACATGTCCATGCCCTTCGCGTGGAAAAAGGGCATGCCCGGCGCTTCGTCATGGAAGCTGAAGAGGTCGAGCTGGGTGCCGAGCTTGCGATGGTCCCGCTTCTTGGCCTCTTCGATCATGTGGAGGTGGGCTTTCAGCTCCTTTTTATCGAAGAACGCGGTACCGTAGACACGCTGCAACTGGGCATTGTTCTGATCCGCGCGCCAGTAAGCGCCGGAAACCCGCATCAGCTTGACGGCCTTCACAAACCCGGTGTGGGGGACGTGGGGGCCGCGGCAGAGGTCCACAAAGTCCCCCTGCTCGTACAGGGAGATGGTGCCTTCAAGCCCCTCGATGAGTTCAAGCTTGTAGGGCTCGTCCTTAAAGCGTTCGAGGGCCTCCTCCTTGGAGATCACGTTGCGCGTGAAGGGGAGCTTGGCCTTGACGAGACGAGTGATCTCCTGCTCAATGGCTGGAAACGCCTCTTCCCCGATGGGCTCCATGTCGATGTCGTAGTAAAAGCCCCCTTCCACCACGGGACCGATGGTAAGATGGGCACCTTTATAGAGGTTCCTGATGGCCTGGGCCATGACGTGAGCGGCGCTGTGCCGCATGATCTCAAGGGCGTCGGGATCTTTGGTGGTGATGAGGCGAACCGCTGCGCCGTCCGCCACCTTCTCCGAAAGATCCATCAGCTGCCCCTCAATTTCCATGGCCACACAGCTTCGTGCAAAGCCTTCAGAAATGGAGAGGGCAATATCAGCCCCAGAGGGGGCCTCATTAAACTCGCGTTCGCTTCCATCCGGTAGAGTGATCTTAACCATATCCGTATCCGTATCGTCTCGAATTATGTAAGGAATCGCCTGACTGGCCAGACCTTGTCAGTATCTTGAAAAACAGCAGGGTGCGCACACCACACTG
>CALOEF010000038.1:0-23673 GCA_942492165.1 uncultured Planctomycetaceae bacterium | reverse complement strand
CACGTACCCGCAGCATACCGTTCAATTCACCCGTTTGCTCGTGACGATACACGGTTCCAAATTCTGCCAGTCGCACGGGCAAATCCCGATAACTGCGCGGCATCGCTTTATACATCTCGGCATGATGCGGGCAATTCATTGGCTTCAACAAGTAACGTTCGTTTTTATGTTCCCAGTCTTTCAGAATTTCAATTTTTTCTTCGCGGCTCGCACCGGGAGGAAATTCGAAATCACAGTTCATCACCCGCGAAGATTTCCAGAATGTCTCTTCATCTTCAGCCGAGAGATCGTCCTCTTCCAGTTTACGGACCCAGAAGTCAACGAGTTGACCGGCATCGTGCCCGAACAGGGGCGCGAACTGCGAGTCACGATAGTACGGAAAGTGACCGCTGGTTTCGTACAGCTCGACACGCCCGATATGGGGTGAGTACACAGGCTGATAACCGAGACGCGTGAGTTCGACTTTAATGAAGTCTTCCAGTACTGCGCGGATCGTGGCCCCTTTAGGCAACCAGAGACAAAGCCCCTGTCCTACTTCCGGATTGATCTGGAACAGTCCCAGTTTTTTGCCCAGCACACGATGATCACGGCGTTTGGCTTCTTCAACCTGCTCCAGATATTTTTTCATATCTTTTTTGCTGAAAAAGGCGGTTCCATACAGGCGCTGCAGTGGTTTACCACCGGTATCGCCTTTCCAGTACGAACCTGCGATCGACAGCAGTTTGAACGCTTTGATTTTTCCCGCATTGGGAATATGAGGACCACGACAAAGATCGACAAATTCTCCCTGTCGATAAAAGCTGAGTTGCCCATGATCGGCCAGACCCGTCTCAATGTGTTCCGCTTTGGAATGCTGCGCCATCTCATTTACAAAAGAAACCGCTTCACTGCGATCAAGCGAGAAACGTTCAAACGGTTCTTGCTCTTTGATGATCTTTTTCATCTCCTCTTCGATTTTAGGAAAGTCATCTTCGCTGATGGTATGTTCGAGGCCAAAATCGTAATAGAAGCCATGGGGCAAAGTCGGGCCAAAAGCCAGTTGAATACCAGGCCAGAGACGCATCACGGCTCGCGCCATGACGTGGGCACACGAGTGTCGCATTACGCCGAGCGCTTCGGCATCACGATCAGTCAGCAGGCGGAGCGAAATTTCGGACGAATCCGCAATCTCTTTCATCGGGCGGAACGCATCACAAACGGTTCCATCCACTTCGGCGGCAACCACGGCATTGGCCAGCCGTTCTCCAATTGATTGTGCGACATCGATCGCGGAGCTGTTATCTGAGAATTCCTTAACACTTCCATCGGGTAATTTGATTTGAATCATTCGATTTTTGAACTTCATCTAAAGTCGGAACCACCACAGTCGCCGTTACAAAGGGCTCACTGCTCAGGCAGTTCGAAGGAGGTAGCGTCTTTATATTCGACAAGTTATGTCTGCGTCAATGTTCGCCCATCCACAGAAAATTCGTCGGAAACCGCTGAAATTGATATGATCGGTCAGACAGGACGCCCGACTCTCTCTTTCAGCAGTTTTTTTCACAGAAAGTCGTCTGGAACTTGACGATTTCTTAATTCGCGCGTAACCTTCTGTAACGACGGGACGATTAGCTCAGTTGGTTAGAGTGCCACGTTGACATCGTGGAGGTCACCGGTTCGAATCCAGTATCGTCCACTCATAAGCCCTGCTCTTACATAGAGTTAGGGCTTTTTTATTGCACACAAACAGGGAGTCGTGTTTCTCAGGAGGACTGATGCGACCCGTGCGGGACTCAATTCGAATATTCAGATTCATTCGTTCAAAATCCCAGACCAGTGTTGTTTCAACGCTTCTATGTCGAGTTCGCCGTTCCAACGCTCATTCCACTTGATTCCCGTTTGGGTCTGACTGTCAGGGTTCAGGCCGAGACGCAGCGGTTCATAAACCGGGCTGGCACTCAGGTCGGCTGGACGCTCTCCTTCTACAAGTGCCTGCAGTGTGTAGAGGGTCATCCTGGTTTGCCAATATGGTCTCTGTTTAATCTTAAGCGGCTCTTTCAGAAAATTGGCATGATCCAGCACTGTTTCCACTGCAGACGGATCCTGCGTGCGAACGAGCGCGACTAATGCAATGAGCTTCTGCGCGTTCGCCTGTTTTTCTTCAGCCGCATTCAGTAATTGCATCAGTGTTGGTACTGCCCGCGCCTGAGCGCACTCGGCATAGAGACAACAGACCGCCGTTTCCCATTTGCCGTAGAAGTCGTTGTCGAAGGTAATCTGTTCTTCAATCGACTGTTTCAGTGCCGCTTCCGCCTGTTCGCCGCCGATCTCGCTCAGGCAGTAGGCGATCTGTGCGATCCGGAAAGAAGAAGGATATTCCCTGTCCATCTCCTGTTCTAATGCGGTACGCAGAGGTGCAACAACTTCGGGATCGCGCTGGATGACTCGCGACATCTGGTTATGAACACGACTGGGGAAGTGAGGCGAAATACGACCCAGCGATTCAATCAGTCCCGGCGTCGAATTCGCCTGGCTCGTCGTAACAAAGATCAGCACAAATGACAGCATCAACGCGACTGCATTCAGGCCGAACGGCAGTAGATTTTTCCGCGACCAATCGTCTTTCGTCGTGATGAACTGCTGCACTCGGAACAGCAGATAAAAAAGCCAGCAGAGCACTACCGGCAGACCGAACACCATCGGGACAACAAGCAAAACTCCGAGGATCAACAGGGGCACACCAAAATAGAGAAACCGTTTCAACCATGTCGCCAAAGGTCGACTGAAAATCAGAGACAGAACCAGCCAGCCGAAAAAAACTCCGATCAGCGACTCCAGAAACGGCATCTGCACCTCAGTCACACTGTTCACACACCCCATACACGCATCCGCCAACCGCGTCGGCAGCAAAAAGAGCAATAACAGTAAACTGAATTCAAATCGTTTTTTCATTGATGCTCAGTGATTTGAGAACGGAAAAGCAGAATGAGAATGGAAAATAAGTTTGCTGCTTTAGAAATGCATTATACAACGCAATACATGGTGTTACATGGGGAAATCAAAAATTCCCTATTCAGGATTGGCTGATGTAAGTTGATTCATTTAGAGGATATCAGCGTCAGGAAACTGTCTTACTATCCTCCAAATAAACTGAATTCAGTTGGAAATCCAATATCTAGAACCCTACATCTTCACATCCGTCAAATACAGCGTTTATTAACCGCTCCATGGATCCAATCCAACTCGGGAAACCGCCTTGTCACTTGTTGGCCAATAGACTCGTTCTGTGGGAGTTAATAGTTTTCTCTCTGTCGAACTACAAATGTTCTCGCGCTGCTCGTTGACGAACTCGCTCATATTAATAATTTCAACGATTTCTCGTTTTCCAAATGCCTCGAGTGCTTTTCCTCTAAGACCCAGTTGAATAGCCTTGCGTTCGCACTTATCACCATCAGGAAGATGATCGGGGTCCCATTGTAACCGCACGTCTGACTGAGCGATGGCTGCTTTCCACAAATCACGATTTTCAAAAAGCTGTCGAGAGAATGAAGAAGGAACAGCCTGTTCCAACAACGAATCAAAAAAAGTGCGCCGTAGTCGGATTCCGAGAATCACTTCCTGACCTTCTGCCTGCCCCCAACTACTACGGTACATCATCCATAAGAAGTTGGGCTTGATCCAACTCATGGCAGTACTTAAACTCGCCACCAGCAAGTAGCCACTACTCAATTGCATATCGACTGATCTCCGATCGATATGCCCGGTAAACAACGATCGTTTCATCATCATAAAGGGCGAGAATGTGTCGGCCCGATTCGGGCCAATATTTTACTTGATCTAAGTAATGAGTCGTGGGAAGAGGGTTTTGCGTCATTAGGTTAATTTGTTTTCCGAAATCCTCGATTCAAGATGTTGGTGAATCTGCATGATTCTCTATTGTCATAAGCATTTTAATCGCAATTGTCTCCGTCTAGACAACCATGTAGTCTGTCTGGTTCGGTTACTATACCTTCCCCAAAGTAAATATCCAAATTCAAATTGGTTTTGGAATATACGGGATTTGCTGTGAATTCTAATACGAACCCATTCATGCACGAAACATGGATTGATTTCCGTACAATCACTTTCTCTCAGAATTTGTAGTAACTTTGTAGAGGCATAAGGCAAAATTCGGATCCAATCTGTTGGCTGGTGGGATAGCCCTCGATCAGCCGTCTTCGTCGTCATGCGAAACATGGAAAAGACGTTTTGTGTGGTTATTCTTGTTGTTGTTTAGCGTCGATTAATTTTTTGACACATGATCAAACATGAATTAATCCTCTCCCCGAAACAAATTTGAATATGGCACTACCGGCAAAGAATGTTATACTGCACAGATGAGACCATACGCCAATTCAACTACGGAAGTAATGCAGCATGAGTAAGAACTTCAACCCCTATCATAGATGGCTGGGTATCCCCGAAAAAAAGTGCCCTCCCACATTTTATGAACTGTTGGGAATCTCATTGAACGAAGAAGAGCCAGCTGTCATTATGTCTGCTGCTGAGCGTCAAAAAACTCACGTAGAACAATTCCTGGGAACTGAGTTTAACAAGTTTGCCATTAAACTGATTAGTCAGATTGATGAAGGTGAAATTACATTATTAAGTCCTGAACTTAGACGGCAATATGATCAGCAGGTTGATCTCTTCAAAAAACGGAGGAAGAAGCGTCAATTTGATCCCCATGCAATTCCCTCTCCTGTTGAGATGCGAGCAGGACGGACTGTTGGTGAAGAGAGCGGACTTGTGCGAGAGTACGCCGGGATTGTCTCTGTTTTAGCAATTGCTTTCTTCGGTATGGCAGCCGCATCGTTTTGGCTGCCCTGGGGAAAACTAGATGCGGATAATGTCGTCGTAGATAAACAAACCGCTCAAGAGAAAACGCCTGCTCCAGAGACAGAAGTTCCCGTTCCGGATAAAGAAATTTCTCAACCTAAGCCAATACATCCACCAAAAACAACTTTAATTTCAGTGAAACGAATTTGGGACAAGGCACCAACCAATGCATTTACTGATATTTGCTTTTTCAAAAACAATTTTTACTGTGTTTTCCGGGAAGGCGAATCTCGTCAGTCACCCACTTCTATCGTCAGGATTTTAAAATCTTCTGATGGTGATACCTGGAACTCAACAGCACAAATTCAGATACCCCAACTTGATCTGAGAGATCCAAAAATCGATGTTACGGCAGATGGCAAATTAATGCTGACTGCTTGTGGTGCCGGAGAAAATGGACATCAAACTATTGCTGCTTTCTCTGGTGATGGACAGCAATGGACAGATCCTGTTCCGATTGGTGAACCAAACATGTGGCTGTGGAGGCCCACATGGAATGCAGAAACACTTTATGTTGTCGGACTGAAAGCCAAAAAACCATGGCAGACGAAACTATATATATCAGAAGATGGAAGACATATGCAAATTCTGTCTCCCAATTTTCAGACAGAAAACAGGCCCACAGAAGCGGCTCTGACTTTTCCAACTCCCACACAAGCCGTCTGTATTCACCGTAAAGATCTGGGCGAAAAAACTGCCATTATTGGAACATCAGTATTTCCCTTTACCGAATGGGACTGGGAAGATACGGGACTGGTGATACAGTGTCCCGAATTGATTACGCTTTCAAATGGCACGATCCTTCTAGCCTGCAGATTGAAAGACACAGCTATAGAAACAGTTTTGTTTTCAGTGAATCCTGAACAAAACAAATTCACCAAACTCTTAACTCTTCCATCATCACGCGATCAAGGCTATCCCGGACTGGTCTCGGCAAAAGGTCATCTCTGGATGAGCTATTACTCGTCTCATGACAGAAACACGGCAGTTTTTTTAGCCAAAGTAAAACTTGAATAAAAGAACTTGAAGCGTACTTTCTTTAACAAAAGAATTGATCATGTTTGTTAAAATCAAACCCCTCTTTTATTCATGTTTTTTTCGCCAGTAGAAATCATCAATCCTGGCGGAACAAAGGTGGTCCGCAACAAATCGATAGAAAACAGAGCAGTCTCGCTTTGTAGAGAAGTCACTCAATACTCTCGACAAACTCGACTAATACACAATGAAGACAGCAGCCCCTGCTGCTGCCTGATACCGTTCCGGCACCCAGAAGGATCGAAGTGTGGATCTTGCCGACTCTGTCCACCTGGTTGGTCGGAAGTTTACTCGGCTGTTTTCAGATCGAATTCGAATTCGTTACTGCCTTCCACAACAGTCACTTTGAGCGGGCTGGTCGATCCGGAGCGGAATTTTTTGGGAATATCCTTCCGGTCTTCCATTTTTGGCGCAGGTTTGCCAGGTTCGGCGAAAACCTGATCAGGCAACGGGGGCAGAATGGTTACAACATAGTCACCGGGAGTCATCTGGTCGATGAGTGCAGTGCCATCATCGCCAAGATCAGACGATGCACCAAGCTTGGTTTTATTATTTTCCAGGCTCAGTCTGGCCCCAGGGACTGGGGCACCACCGAAAGTCACTTTGACTTTTACGCTACCCGAGACTTTGTCGGCATGCGGGTTCTGCCCGCAACCGTAGAATATGCAAGAAACAATAAGCAGACTGTAAAGGCAATATGACTTTGTGTGCGTTTCCATTCGAACGATCTATCTTTCCAGAAAGGCTTGGGAGAGCAATAAGAAAACGGAGAGACAAATTTGTATTCGCCTCCCCGTTGTAAAGACTCGGGATTAGAATTCACCCAGAGTGAATCCATCGTCCCGCACAGCCAATCGATGTAAGGTGTTGAGATCAATATTCTCCGAAATAAACCTGACGGAACCGTCAGTCAACAGAATATGAATGCCACCGACATGAAACGAGTTGATAGGAGTATTCGAAGAGTACTGGTGCGGTGATCCTGAAAACCAGTGTGCATTCGGGGCATCTTTAACAGTCGTGAGTCCCGTTGTGTAAGATCCACTTGACCCTCCCGCGCCGCCTCCCACATTTGGTAGATCGCCTGGGTCAAAGCCACCATTAACCCAGCCCACCCATCCTCCAAGCGCATTCGCACTTGTTTCTTTTCCGTTGGCTTGACCGGATTGTTCTGCAACAATCATCGTATTTGATGTGCCATCAGTGCAGTCTCGCATACGGGTAACGCGATACGCAATCAGCATCCCGTTGTCGCAGTAGTAGCCAGCGCTCCACCCCATGACTCTTTCTGTGCAATGTTTTACTCGTCCACCCGGATCGGGTGTCGCTCCAGTAATTCCTACATAGTCTTGCGCCATTCCACAGTCGTGATGAGTAAGGTGTGCTTCTAACGCCTCGTTTCCAAACGGACTTGAAGGACAGATGTAAGTAGGAACCACCAAATCAATAAACAAGGCGTTGTTAGCATAGCACGGGTCAACATGGGAGTAGAACTGTCCATTCCAGTTCGTTGCGTTATAGGCAGGCGCCTGGTCAACGTAAGGCAAAAGTCTCCATTGCCAGATCGTTTTCGAACCAGCCCCGATCGGGAAAGACGTGAAAACGTCATGGTAATTGTGCAGTGCCAAGCCGATTTGCTTCATGTTATTTTTGCACTGTGACCGCCGGGCTGCTTCCCGGGCTTGCTGCACGGCGGGCAACAGTAATGCGATCAAAATGGCAATGATGGCAATCACGACTAACAGTTCAATCAGTGTGAACCCGCGTTTGAACTGAGAGTATTTCTTCATCAATGAATCTCCTGATAACGTGTTATAAGGAACGCCGCATAAGAAAGACTGTCAGATCAACTGGCCAGTAACTATTCACTTGAATTTACTCTATTGCAGTATTTAACTTAAGCAAAAATACCGTTTATTTTGTAACAAATAAGGAAATGTTTATCTAGAAAAAACCAGGAAGTATAGCCCATATCACCCCAAAACTGCCCGTTCCAAGCACTTTCCACCTGCCTGAAACAGGCCGCCTCCCCGAACCTCATTGATAACTGGTGTACACTATTTGATCCACAATCACAGTGCTGTGAGATAGATATCTGGAGCCATAACCTCTGGCTACCAATGCATCTGTGACCTGTTTCTGATTTCCATACGAAGGACATCAAGGTGTCCGGAACCAATAAATTGAAAACGGGACAACGACCGTCTTAATTATGCTCCCAAATACGATTCAACTTTGACTTCTGTACCAACCGAGTGATTCACGATTCATTTTCCATTCGGATGGTATACCGGCAGAGCCGACATTCAAAGCGACGATCCCACCGATAATGGCGCATGTTGTATCAATGTCTCCTCCCACTCGGGCAGCCGTCCATAGAGCCTCGCAATAGTCGTTTAGAAATGCCGCAACCATCCAAATACAGAATGGTACCGTGTCCTGGGCGCTGACCTCATGACCGCTACCGACTTCTGAAGCAATCGTGAATGCCCATGTGTCAAGAGGATATGTCGCTACCCATTCCAGCCTTCGACGAATTTCGCATTCATCAATGTTGGCGATGACCCACGGAATCAATTCTTCCGGCCCTTCGGATTTACAACGCCATGCCCATCCTGCTGCCAATGCGATTGCGATAGCACCCATCTGAGCTTCTGGATGAGTATGCGTGATTTCAGCCGAAAGTGCTGCTTGCTTGATAGTCAGTTCCACATCATCTGAAAACCATGCGCCAAGTGGTGAAACACGCATCGCCGCACCGTTTCCATGAGAGCCACTTCCACCAAACATCTGCTGGCTGAGGGTTCTCCAACAACTCACCCGCTGCAATATCTTCCAGCAGTTGACGAGCACCCGGCTCCATAACCACGAGCAGGTCCTGACCGATATCGTTTTACAAATTGCTGAGCAAGAAAGTCTTGATCAATACATTGATAATCGATGAGCGTTTCAGTGACTGCGATCGCCATTTCCGTGTCGTCGGTGTAGTTCCAGGGAGGTAGCGGCGGGTTGTTGCGATTTGCTTCGACGGCAACATGTGGAGAAAAGAACTGCTGGCCAAATGCGTCACCAATCGAAAGACCGTCCAGCGACAAACATGCCCTCTCCAATCGATCTTCACACATTTCCGAATCCTCTCCAAAGGCGTTCTGTAATCACTAATTGTGGAATTGATCCGTTAAGAGTGCCTTTCATACTCTAATAGAGATGTTATTAAATTTCATGTTGTCCATGTAATAGTCAATATATTATAATAATTCACTTAATAACATGATAAGAAGTGCAGCACTTAAGGAGAGGTGCGGAATGTATGTTCGTTACATTGTAATACCCGTCTTATTATTATTTTTTTGTACTTGTTTTTCCAGTTGTCACCGTGGGATTTCGACCAGCGCTTCCCGTCCGGCTGAGGAACGATCACAGTTCTCAGGTGAGTTTGATCTTTCATCTGATATGCCAGCTTATTTATTCAATAAGCCAGTGATTGCCGTTTTTCAGACTCGTTTCGCACCATATCCTGACGATCTGTTTCAGCCCGAAATTACCTTTGCAGTCTGGGATAACGGAACGTTTTTACTCAAGGAAAATCGAAACTATGTAACGGGAACGCTGTCTGTTCAATCTTTGTCAGATGTAAATAACATCATGAACGATAAAAAATATTGTTCATATTTAACTAAATCGCTTTGTGCATATCCGCATTCAGATCTTTACTGCTCAATATTACCTACAGGAAACAAAGATTATTCGACCTGTTCCTCTTTTAGGCTCACCGGTGCAGACGATCTCGATGACGTGAGCGATTTTCAAAAATGGGACAGAAACTATAGTAGTATTGCCTATGTTCGTAAAACTAACGACACCATCAAGGAGCATTTGAAGAAGAGTACAGCCTCTGGGGGGTTCTCTCTGTCTGAAGCAAATGTAATGCAGATTGTCTCAAAATGGGGTCACGGACCACCGTATCTCACCAAGGAAGAGATAAAGGAGATTACCCAATAGGGTTACTTACCGCCGTATATCAACAACGATAACAGCAGCAAGACGGGTGCTCAGCCATAAAGGTGAGCCATAAAGGTGTCCGGAACCAATAAATTGAAAACGGGGCAATGACCATCTTAATTATCCTCCCAAAGACATTGAATTCAGTTGAACCGAGTCGGGAAATCTCCTACTTCGTATTCTTCAAATACACAGTTTGATCGCCGCTCCATTGATCGATGTAGATCGGCGCGTTATGTGGTTTGCCGGCTTCTCCGCCGCTTAAGGCCAGCGATGTTGCGTGTGCCTGCATAAACGTTTCGAATTCGGCATCAGAGCGATAGAAGCGGGACTGTTTTGGTTTCTCGATCAATCCCGCTTGACGCATATGGAAATGGAGCTGGATCAGATTATCGCCGAACATTTCCAGCCGACGTTTTTGCGGTGTCGTTTCTGTCTTCGCTATTGCCTGCAGGTAGAGTTTTTCGATTTTCGCGAATACAGGAACGTACATGTGGCGAATTTTATCGGCGTTGATTTCGTACTGATCACCTCGATACCCCAGTTGCTCCTGCTGCTTATAGACTTTCATTTGCTGATCCAGTAGATTGTAAACCTGTTCCATCGCAGGCCAGCCCGGGCCATAAGCGCGATGCAGCCACTCCTGCATCAACACGTCTACATCAACGTCGGCGTTCCACATCTGCTCGCTGAGAATATAGTTTGTAACGGCACCATAGCCCCAGCCACTCTGCCCCACCATGATTGCCCCTTTAACGTTCTGACGTTTGAGCGTCGGAAGTTCCAGCTTGAGAATTTCGCGCGCGGGAGGCAGAGGGGCTCCATTATACGAGCGCATCCAGGTCGAGTAATTGTGATAGACAAAATTGTCGGTGAGTGCCGTCCAGCCTTTGAGCACGTCCACAAACTCCCGTTGATAAGGCGGCTTGAAAAGTCCGTAACCATAATAGTTAAGCGGCGCCCAGACCAGCGACAAATTCTCTGCGATCGGCATTGGTTGTTTTGGAGGATACATATAGTTGTAATAAACCAAAGCACCCACCAGCCGATCCGGGTGCGCTTTTTGAACTTTTTCGGCGACCTGATTATAAAACTGTAATAACAGTCGGGTATTCGAACGCTTGCCATGCGGATCGTCGGTCACAAGTCGGCTGCAATTCTCACAACTGCAAAAGGCACCGCCATCGGAGGCAGAAATCGAAGCCGACTTTTGCCAGGTCCGCACGTTGAGACTCTCGATCACTCCCTGCGCAAACAGATCGACCAGTTCCGGATTCGTGGTACAGAGTTTGTAATTTCGTCCAACCGGTAAAGTCCGTTTTCCACGCACCAGCGCCATATATTCCGGATGCGCCTGCAACGCTTTCACGGCAACATACTCATCCCAGGAATGCCCCGATCCGGTTTTACGACCTTCGGCCACCGGCGGGATTTTGCGGCGTAACATCCATTCTTTTACCAGCGGCCGTTTATCTTGCACATACTCCAACAGACGATCAGGAAAATCGGGCTTCTGGATTTCATTCCAGTCCGACACCAGCAGCTCTTTGTGATTGGGAATGTCTTCCCCCCATTCGCCGGGCATCAGCCAGCGCACATCGAGTTCGCGTTCCAGAAACTCATACACGCCAAACAGAGTCCCCCTGCTCTTGTAACCACGCCAGACAAATTGCTTTTCGTGTGTATCACGTCCCGCAATAAACAGACTGGCATTTTTAGTAAGAATCTGAAAACCATCTTCAGGGAAACCCGAGACATCTAACCCCGTTGCTTCCGCTGCCGCATTTGCACCGACGCAGATCATGGGAGAGGCAGCTTTCGTTTGGATTTTCAGCTGCACTCCGGTCGACGCAGCAATAATCCGTTGCAGTTCCTTTGCCGCCAGTTTGACCGAAGCAGGCGCCTCCGCAGCATGATAGATTACATAAGCCGATTTTCCCTGTTTCACAAGCGGCAGCGGTTGTCCCTTGTCCGCGATCACGGTGTGCGAGGCACATACAATCAACACTGCAATGAGTGAAACAATATGACGATACTTCATGTCAGGTTCCTGGATCTTGACCGCAAAATGATTGAATCAGAGCATCAATCATAACACACGGACGACTCAAAAAACGAGTCACTCCGATCTCCCGTACGTTCAGATTATTCGAAGCCATGAGCCTGAATCTGATTCCACAATCCAGGCGAAACATCACACGGACCGTTCGAACTGATCTGCTTGATGGCTTCTTCGAATCGGATGGCATTCACAATCGACATCGCAGCAGCCACAATTGCAGGCGAGCGACTCATGCCACCACTGCAAGCGACCAACGTTGGGACATCAGCCTGAATGAACCGGGCGACCGTCTCAATCGCCGTTTGTAAGACAGCTGGATTGTTTTCGTCTCCATCAAGCAATGGCAGACGACAGTAGATAATCTCTCTTGGAAAAATGATCGGCGGTTCTTCGAATGCCAGATCGATGACAACAGAAATCCCCAGATCCAGTACACCTCTCACATCGCGGGCATCACGCGCATTTCCAATCCATAAAGTGGGAGCGATAATTTCACGCATCAGATGACTTTTGATTCCTGATGAAAGTTTTCATTTCCGTACCCGGATCTTTCCCGGGAGATTTGCCACAATAAAAAATTGTTGTGTGTCTTATGCCCCAATTCATTCTTTATCTTCACTTTGCAACCGGCTTTCAATAAAAGCAGCCAGATTTTCCACGTCATCGGTTCCAACGCGTAATACACCTTTCTGTAACTTCAGTACTACACAGTCACGCCCCCAGAGATTCCACACATAACCGCCACGCAGGCTCATGTGAATTCCCCAACCATCAAGGAGCGTGGTTCGTCCTGGTTCGACACTGGTAATCTCATCGTACCGAACACGTTTACGAAACAGTGGGAAGGGGCCGAAGCGAACTGTTAACTGATCGATTTCATCCTCAACCGTCAGGCTTTGAAACGCCGCTCCAAAAATCAATGTTAACATACCAGAGAACACCAGAACCAGACTGGCAACGGGAGGAGGTACAAACCACGCAGCCACAAACATCACCGCAGCAACGATACACAACATCAGACCCAGCGGCGCCTTTTGTGTATGTCGGTAAGTCGTAGACCCGTTCATCTTCCCGCCTCCCAGTTCCGGTAACAGTCTATTTTCAGACGTTCTCAGTTTCGACTTCATTCTCGAACAATACAAATAATAACGGCAGTCAATCCGTTCCGGATCACAGAATCTGATAATCATTTCACGAAACCTTAAGTACGAGTCCCTTTGTTTTTCCAGGACATCAAAGCATCTCGTTTCTCGCGAATGAATTGAACATGATAGAGAATAAGAAACCTGTATTGTAAAATCAAAGATTCAAATCGGTATAAGCCTGATTATTATCATAGCATTTCAGCTGTGCTTCCAATTTTAACTTTTCGTGATCGGGAACGATCGCCATCGATTTTTGTGCCCACTGAATCGCATCTTCAAATTGACCTGCCTCGGCATAGGCAGCCCAGTGTCCCGAAATCGGACCATTGGGGAGTTGTTAATAGCTCGAGGTTTCGACGCGCCAGTTCAAGTGCCCGTTTGTATTTGTCGGTCTCAATTCAATGGCTCGTTGAGGGGCTCCTGAACTTAAAAACTGCTGGGCACATATACGCAAAATTGGATACCAAGAGGCGACTGAAGAGCAGTAAACGATTCACAATGTGCCAGCATTGGCTAGCACATGGCTAGGCTACCTTTTGGTTTAGATTCACTGCTGGAGTTCGCTCAAGATGTTCGAAGTAAAATGTTGTTTCAGACTGAATCGCTTCGACAACTGCACTTCTATGACAAAATTGCCATTCAGGGCAACAACACATCATACAAGAACGAAGATGCCGAGCTGTCGAAATCATAGAAATAAGATCCGTTTGCACATAGTCGATTTGAAGATGTTCATTCCATAGCTCTGAAGAACTGTGAGAAATCGCCTGTCTCTCGGAGTTCGTGCCGATCAATACGAGGTGATCCTAATGATCGGAAATGACTATATTTGATTCCGACAGATTCAAGGTTTTCTGTAAGTGCAGTCTTTGAGAAGCCCTTTTTTCGGCTCAACGGAATCTCACGAATATCGATGAGACATTCAATCTCGTGCTCTAGGAGAGTATCAACAAATTCAGAAATTCCAAAACCTGTATATCCTATAGTATATAACTTCTGTTTCACGGTAGGTCGCCTCCATTCGCTCGCGTGAAATCGATTGTACATTGTATTTATTTAATTATTATACATTTTGTGTATAAAGCAAGCTTCTATCAGAATTATTAATTTTCGCCAATACTAATCGAATTATATTAATCCTTCATTAAGGTTGCATAAGCGAATGTTTTATAGATAGATTAGAAATATGACTTTGTGATTAAATCAAAGAGATTTGTCCTAGATTTTTAGTTTTATAGCATTTCAAAACAAATTTTGCTGTCGTTCAATAGGAGGCCAGAAAACACCAAGAATCATAAAGCTCTTTTCGCTTTTGAGGATCACTATGGTTGCCAACAAAAAATAAAGTATCTTTTTGGGGGCCGCATAGCTCATCTAAATACTTCTCACGGATTTTCTTTTTGATTTCGTTTAGTGAGTCAGTTTTATCTCTAATCTTCCGGTAAAGTTCCATCAGCTCCCAGTCTAAAATCGATTGTTGGTGCCCCTTGCATGCTTTGTCCTCACATATATATTTAAATTTGAACGTAAAAGGAATCTTTTCCAGACGAGTAGTTTGTTTCTCAAATAGCATAAGTTGATCCAAGGCTGCTTGCTTTTTACCAGTCCACTCTGAGGATGAATCTTCAAAGATCAGATCATTGACTTTTTTGGGGCGAAATACGCCTAAAGATGTATTATTTTTTTTCTGGTTGAGTTGGATTTGACACATACTAGTACTTAAAGTTGGTTTAATCCATTCCCATCTCTTCGCCCATTTATGTTCTGTTCCAATCACTTCTAAAAGTTTAATTGAACTTTCATCAGGACGAAAACTTTCAGGACGATCGTCATTTTGATGTTTTTGCATTCTTAGTCGAATACGTTGATATTTCTTAAAACTTTGACGTTCTTGAAGTTCTCGAAACTGAACAGGATAAAGGCGTATCCAGCCTTCTTCTCGAGTGATCGCTGCGACACACACCGACTCATGATACTTCGCAGAAGGGTTTGGGTAAGCCTTGACTGTAATCAAAGCCTCTCGGTCCAACCATTCATTAGTCATATATGTTTAACCTCGAACAGTTCACGATGTCGTTTGGATTATTAAGTTTGCCAGAACACTTCGATGACATTCAAGAGGATCCTTTTCTAAGCAAAGTAAGCAGCATCGTCTCTTAACAATAATATCCATTAGCTTTTCGATTGCAGTCTCTTGCCCGTCTAAAAACATAAGGTAAGCGTCGAAAAACTCATGGATATCACCACCTAAGCGAAGAATACTTCAAAGTTTCGATGGAACACCTAACTCTCCAAAATGGACCTAATCAATCCCATCATATTGTAAGTCAGACCGAAGGGCTGGCTGCGAAAAAGACTGATTTCTGCTAAACGGTTTTTCTCGTACATCTATCACGACTAGGATCTGATCAAGGTTGAGTTTCCATATGAAACTTTCCTCATCGAAACCAGCATACCCAGATGTAAATAAATAATTATCAAGCATATTAATATGATGAAGAGTTTAATACAAAAAATAAATTAATCTGTTAAAAATGTAACTTACTAATAAGTTGAAAATTAAATGCTTCCAGCGATTGTACACTCGTGTTCAATTACGTGTAAATGCAAATTGCCAGAAAGCTTGAGTTTGATTAAGAATTAAATAAAAGAAGGGTAATCCTATGGTGCGCTCGCTCCCATGCAAACATCGCAGTCTGTTGGCTTCGCGTTGAAACCAAGCTCGGGACAATCCGAATTTCTTGTCGTGTACGGTGGTTTGGAACTGGCCCTGAGAATCGTCTTCTTATGGCCACTCTATAACAAGAGATCCTGCGGTTTTCACTTCTGACTTGCGTGATCGTTCATGGCTGCCTTGTACTGTTTCGCAGCATTGGGTTTTTTCTTTATAGTGGGATTGAGACAACGACGTACCTACTGGCAGGTGGTGAATGGTTTCTCTTTCTAGTGAGTCTTGCATTATGGTACCGGCAAAGTGACTCTACACATACGGCGACATCGGATTCTTGCAGTTAACGCCACTCTCTGTGATCTTGTCTATTTGGAACAAATTTCAAAGTGTCGAACCATCGATACCTACCTTGTGTCATTAAACAACTGAATGTGAATGGGCCAGAATCAAAGAAAAAATCGCTCAACAATAAATTAGTAATGGATTGAAAACAACAATGTCTGAGCAAAACTACGAAATCAATTTTTACAGCGTCAGCGATGAATTCGGAGAGTTCTCAAACTTTGCAGATTTTCCGATTCAACTCGAGGGTAAAACATGGCCCACTTCCGAGCATTTCTTTCAGGCTCAGAAATTCCAAGACTCAAAACACCAGTCAGAAATTCGCAAAGAAAAATCACCCATGCAGGCAGCCCGCATGGGCCGTGATCGCAAAAGGCCATTGCGAAAAGATTGGGAGTCGATCAAAGTCTCCGTAATGCGGGAAGCAGTACTTGCCAAGTTTACTCAGTATAAAGAACTGAGAGACCTGCTCATTTCGACCGGAAATGCTAAGATTATCGAGCACACGACCAATGACGCGTATTGGGGTGATGGAGGCGACGGCAGCGGAAAGAATATGCTCGGTCGTATCCTGATGGAACTACGGGACAATCTTCAGGATGCATCAGATCAAAACGAATAAAACGATATTCGAAACCATTATCAATTCAAAGATGGTTCCAATTTCGGGAGCGCCCAATGTCAACGAAATTCCGAATCAAGCGAATTTACGATGAACCGACCGACGATGACGGCTACCGGATTCTCATCGACCGGCTCTGGCCTCGTGGCATCTCCAAAGCATCTGCCAGGATCGACCTGTGGCCCAAAGAGTTCACCCCGTCGACCGAACTGCGAAAATGGTTCCACGCCAATCCGAACCAATACGATGGTTTTGTGTCGAAATACGTTCAAGAGCTGGAAGTACAACGAACAGAGATCGAGCAGACCATACAAGGGATCACTCAACCCACAATAACACTGGTTACTTCGGTCAAGGATCCGGTGCGCAGCCATGCTGTTGTCTTGCAGCAATTTCTTACGAATCTGGCTGAACAGACGAACGGTTCATAAAATACGTGTGTTATGGATTTCGTCTTCATTATCATTCCACCTTCCGAAAAGATTGACCTGTTTTCAATCCTGCGACGAAAATCACCAGCGCAACTGCCCCTAAAAAGAAGATCGTGTCGCCGGGCACACGCATCCAGCGCAGGAATTGCATCAGGTCAGTCTGCATGAATTCACTACTACGCGCGAACCAGTATCCCTTTTCCACAGAAGCCTTTGTCTGTAACAGCCCGACAGGCAGCAGGCTCAGCACGCACATCGCCATCAACCCGATATTGAGTGACCAGAACGAGAACCGCAGCAAGCCATCTTTCCATTCCCTGCCCGGAATCAATACACGCAGGCAAAGCAGCATCAGACCAATTCCCAGCATCCCATATACACCAAACAAAGCAGCATGACCATGTAAGGGAGTCGTATTCAAACCTTGCATGTAGTAGAGTGCGATAGGCGGATTGATCATGAAGCCAAACAGACCGGCACCGATCATATTCCAGAAGGCGACCGCAATGAAGAAGTAGATCGGCCATTTATAACGTTGAACCCAGGGCGATTTTCTCGACCGCCTTAGATCTTCCGTGGCATCAAAACCAACCAGAACCAGAGGTACAACTTCTAACGCACTGAAGACCGACCCCCACGCCAGCGCAAGCGGTGGCGTTCCTGTGAAATACAGGTGATGACAGGTACCGATAATTCCTCCCGACAGGAAGATCGTAGCAGACAGTAGTGCCGCACCGGCGGCGACCTTGGGACGAATCAAATTCAATCGCATGAATGTGAACGCGATAACGGTGGTTGCGAAAACTTCAAAGAATCCTTCTACCCACAGGTGAATCACCCACCAGCGCCAGTACTCGACCATGGATAAGTGTGAGTGCTGTCCCCATGTCAGACCTGCTCCGTAAAATAAAGCAATGGCGCCTGTCGCCACCGTCAGCAAAGCCACCAGATGAAAATGCTCGCCCGTTTTCCGCAAAGCAGGCAGCAGCACGCGAATCATCAAAAACAGCCACAACAGTAAGCCAACCATCAAGCCAATTTGCCACACGCGACCCAGGTCGACATATTCATATCCTTGATGACCAAAATAGAACGAAACCGTATCGCTCATTTTGTTATTGATACTCAACCACTCTCCGGTAAGCGACCCAACGACAACCAGTAATAAGGCGCCAAATAAAAAACATTCACGCCGAATCGTTGCCATTTCGGTTCGTAGTTGCTGACCAGTGGGCCGATAAAGAGACCCGCTGCCAACCACGCCGTTGCAATCCAGAACAGGCCCATCTGGACATGCCAGGTTCGGGATACACTGTACGGCAGCCAATCGGAAAGTGGAAATCCATAAAACCCATCACCTTCAACACCATAGTGGGCCGTAATGACTCCCAGTAACATTTGCACCAGAATCAAAGCCGATACGATCCAGAAATATTTTACAGTGGCTCGCTGAGAAGGCGTCGCCTCCCAGAGAGCCAGTGGATCGGATTCCGGATGAGCCGTTGGCTCATCTTCGTCACGTTTTGAAGCATACCACCATGCCATTGCAGAGATTCCTGCCAGCAGCATAATGATACTCACTCCAGTCCAGACAATATTATCACCTGTTGGAAAATTACCAACCAGAGGCTCATGAGGCCAGTTGTTTGTATAACTGACAGTGTCATTCACTCGATTCGTCGATGCCGACCAGGAAGTCCACCAGAAAAAGGCAGCCAGCTTGTGCAAACGATCCGAGCTGGATACTGCTCCCGCGGGAATTGCATAATCCGGATTTCCCTCTATGAATACTTCTGCATAGTGTGCCAGATTACTGTGAAACGCCTCAGCACGTACGGGATCAATGGTCACGACACCCGTATCAGGATTGTAAGTGTTTGTTCTCAACAGCTTGGTTAATCGAGCAGTCAGTTGAGCCTGTTGTTCGTTATTGAGTTTTGAGAACTCCGTGTTAAAATCTTTTTGCGACCAGTGTTCGAGAATAAAAACGGCTTCACGATGCAGCCAGTCTGCAGTCCAGTCGGGAGCTACGTAACTGCCGTGCCCCCAGACTGAACCGACTTCCATTCCACCTAGTGACTGCCATACATTCTGGCCGGCTGAAATTTCATCAGGAGCGATTATGACCTGACCATCGGTTGTGATAAATTCATTGGGAATCGGGGGCATCTCCTGATAGATACGAGTACCAATCCAACACAGAATCAGAAACGAAAATCCAATGACACAACCAAAGGCAATCCAGAGTTTTTTCACGACAGTCAGTGCTCCATCTTGAGAAGATTGAAATTCAGTTCGACCGGGTTAGTAATTATTCAATTGGTAAAACGTAGGTCATCGCGCCAATGGGAGTTCCCTTTTTGACATCTGCATAATGGGGATGACACATCACACACTTCTTCATAACGACGGGAACCGGTGTCATCACACGCAGGTAAGGTTTTCCCTTTTTTTCAATAATCTTTTCGACGTAGGGTTTGCCAGCAATCAACTGTTTCCCTCCCAGCTTCTCAAATTCATCTGCAGCCACGTTCTCCGACTCATAAGGCTCACCCGTTAAGTCGATCAACCGAACCTGATGCCATCCCTTTTTGTCCACGGATTTGAAAAGTTCCACGAATGCACTGCCGGCCGGATAATCGTTTTCATCATTCACATATTTATCCGTGATCATGACAATCGCTGACTTGTAAATATGATCTAGCATTTTCACTGTCTTTCGTGCCCGCTCAACAGCCGCCTTGGGTGGCGCTGCTGATTTTTTTCCTTTCGACTCTTCTGCCGAACTGAAACCTTCTGCCGCTACAACAGAAAACAGGACAATTGCGCTGAGCACTGCCACTTTTTTTACCATCACTTTTTTCCTTATCAATGAAGAGAGTACGGGGTTCAATTCCATACCACAGAACTGGATAACATCATCCAATTTCAGGCCCAGTATAGCAACCCCATATCGGATGTCAACATCCTGTTAAAGAGCCGATCTAATAAGTTTCGCTTGAAATACAGTTAAAATTTACGAAAGAAGCATCCTCTGATCTTGTTTCACAGCACAAAACAAAATATTTTATATATAAACTATTTACATATAAATTATCATTGCTATACTATAACAGTAAGATTCCAAAACCAACCTTACATGAGAATTTGAGAAGGAGTAAATCATGCTTCAAATTCGAAAAGCGGCAGAGCGAGGCCACGCCGATCATGGCTGGTTGAATACATACCACACATTTTCATTTGCGACTTATCAGGATCCCGACTATATGGGGTTTCGTTCGCTCCGTGTCATGAATGAAGACTGGGTGGAACAGGGGCAAGGCTTTGGCACACACCCCCATCGCAACATGGAGATTATAACTTATGTTTTAGAAGGAGCGTTAGAACATAAAGACTCCATGGGCAACGGCGAAATCCTGCGCGCGGGTGAATTCCAGCGCATGTCCGCCGGTACCGGCATTACACACAGCGAGTTCAATCCATCAAACAGTGATCCCGTACACCTCTATCAGATTTGGCTTTTGCCGCAAAGTAAGGGAATCGAACCGAGCTACGAACAGAAACGATTTCCCGACAACGAACAGCACAACCAGTTACGGCTCGTTGCCTCACCAGAGGCTGATAAGGGATCGTTGCGCATTCATCAGGACGCACACATCTTCCTCTCTAAAATCGATACGCAAGCAACAGTGACTCACGAACTGGCAAATGACCGACATGCCTGGTTACAGGTTTTACGCGGCACTGTCTTACTCAACGGAGAGAATCTCGAAACAGGCGATGGCGCCGCAGTGAGTGGAGAAAGCACACTCACCATCGAAGCCACCCGCGATGCCGAGATCATGCTGTTTGATCTGGCATAAATTGACTCTGATATTCAATCAAAGGAACAGAGATATGCAATCTTTAGTCATACAGGGTTTCGGAAGTCTACTGGGGCGGATCATGATCGCCACGATTTTCTTGTTGAGTGCCGTCGGAAATAAAATCCCCAATTTCAGTAAGACTGCCGGCTACATGGCTTCAGAAGGCGTACCCATGCCACAAGTCATGCTGGTCGGTGCTATCCTGTTTCTGATTGTGGGAAGTATTTTGATCATCGTCGGTTTCAAGGCACGTACTGGAGCAGTCTTACTGCTGGTTTTCCTCATGCTGGCAACTTACTTCTTCCATGATTTCTGGACATTCAAAGATGCCCAGGCGCAGCAGGCGCAAATGATCCAGTTCATGAAGAATCTGGCACTCATGGGAACAATGCTCTTCATCATGGCAAACGGCTCAGGCGCAATGAGCCTGGATGCAAAACGATCTGCAACGCAGACAGCACAATCCGCTTAATATAAAGAGCGCATTCCCGGAAAATAATGCACGTCATTTCGATCTGAGACAAATCCAGATTCAACTCACAACAACTTGATACAACAGGTTTTGTGCGCGCCTGATCCCAATATTCCAATTGATTGTACCCCGTTTTACTCTATGATGAAGCATAGTTCCCGTGCCTCAGACAGGTATTCACTTTCATAATCGATCTCTGTCACATCCAAGAGAAACGATGGTCGAAAAAACGGAAAATCATCAAAGTCGAATTGCCTGGTCTCGCTGGATCTGGAGAGCGGGCTTGCTTGCAGTACTCATATTGATTGTGGGCATTGGTGTGCCCGCATACCAAAATGGCCGTGCGATTCATAAACTGAAGTCGATCGATAACGTCACTGTCGAATCAGAACCAGGCCTTATTTTGAATGCGATGCCTGAGAAATTAAAAAACGTGCTTTATTATAACTTGGGGAGAAATCGACTCTTCCCGTTTGAAGCGGTCACGGAGACCCACTTCAATTCAGATTCCATCAATGACAGAGATCTGGCCATATTACGTGGATTTTCGGACTTGAAAAAAATCGATCTGAGGGGTACTCAAGTTAGCAATTCAGGGCTGAATCACCTTAAGAAACTTGTCAATTTAGAAGTCCTTCTATTAGGAAATACACAAGTCAGCGATGCGGGACTAATTCACCTGCAGAGGCTCACGAATCTGCGGTATCTCACTATCGATGATCTCAAAATTAGTGATGCCGGATTATTCTATTTAAAAGGACTCACCAAGCTAGATCACCTTGATCTAAGGGGCACCAGGGTAACTGATGCTGGACTGATCCATCTTAAAAGGATGAATAACCTGGGTAGCCTCTTTCTAAGTAAAACGCGAGTCAATGGCGCTGGACTGATACATCTACTAGAACTCACTGAACTGTATCAGCTTGGTCTGGACGACACTCAAGTGTCTGATGCAGGTCTTGCCAATCTAATTGGTCTAAATAGTTTAGAATTTCTTGATCTTGAAGGTACAAGGATCTGCGATACCGGATTGATCTATCTGAAGGGAATGAAGGAGCTGGAAACTCTCTTATTAAGTGGAACAAAAGTAAATAATGCGGGCCTGCTTCATTTGAAAGGACTTACAAATCTGAATCAGCTCGATTTGAGTAAGACGCAAGTGGATAATGCAGGAATAGCTCATCTAATAAAACTGACTCAACTGAATCATCTCTATCTTGATGGGACCAGGGTGAGTAATGCAGGATTGATTTATTTGGAGGGGCTTTCAAATTTAAGCTTCCTTGATTTAAGTAGAACTCGAATCAACGACGATGGATTGATCCACCTGAAGAGAATGAAGAAACTGAGTTGGCTTACTCTCGATGGTACGCTGGTAAGTGATGCTGGATTGATCCATCTAAAAGAACTCACTGAGCTAAATGGTTTGGATCTGAAAGATACACAAGTGAGTGATTCAGGACTATCTTACCTGCAAGGACTTAAAGAACTCAGTTGGCTCAATCTTGCTGGCACTCGAGTGAGTGATACTGGTTTGACCCATTTGAAAGGACACAAGGAGCTGTATGAACTTGACCTTACAGGCACACAAACAACACCGGCCGGGGTAGCCCAACTCCAGAAAGCATTACCATTCTGCGAAATTAAATCGGATGCAAATTAATGCGAGTTTTGAATCTTAACTCAGTAAAAGATAACACGACTGTGGTAAGACCAAACGGAAAATAAACAACAACAAACCCCCTGGTTCCGGTGGATCTGGAGAATGGGCTTGCTGGCGTTGCTCATTTTGATCGTGGGGATCATCGTACCCATCGTACAAAATGGACGGGCGATTCAAAGGTTGGAATCCGTCGGAGTTGTCGATTTCTATGCGGAGCCTGGTTTTTTTTGGGAATCCCTTCCATCAGCTTGTAGCAGGGGCGGTGGCTTGTTGACACACTTAGGCGTGAACGCGTTTTGCCTTTTCGAACGGTCATATTTATTAGGTGGCCCGATGGTCCATACAGCCATTCCGATATTGCCTTATTGAGTGAATTTCGATATTTAAGAGAACTTCATTTTAGCGATACAGAAGTGAGTGACGCAGATCTGATTCACATTAAAGAATTGAGAAAAACTAGAGCATCTCCAACTCAACGAAACCCGAGTAAGCGATGCCGGGTTGG
>CALOEF010000037.1:0-20471 GCA_942492165.1 uncultured Planctomycetaceae bacterium | reverse complement strand
GAGTAAACGACACCCTCATTTGTCGCAGCAATCACTTCACCTTCATTCGAAACCAGTTGCTGATTTTCCTGTGGATCTTGTGCAAGGATAAATCCTTTACTCTGAAGATCGATGAAATCGCGTTGATTCAGTCGGAGGGATCCTGATTTTTTCAGTTCCTGGGCAATTCCTGTCGGTTTAGGGCGGATTCCCTGAATTTTTAAGTCGCCCAGCGTATTGATCATCTGATTGACATCGGTGGTATTCAGTTTTTCTGTCGCTTTGTTTAAGCCTTCAAGCTCCCAGGGGTCTGTTGATTTTTTGCGTTTGAGTGTTGCTAACTCCCGATCCACGATGCGTCCCTTACCTTCATCAATGGAGTATTTATTGACGATGATTTCAACCAGCCGATCGCGTTCTACTTTGAGAAGATCCGGTTCAATCCAGTCGGAAAACTCGGAGGAAAGATCGACTTTGAGTTTGGTACGGTAGACGGAATCTTCACCAAATTTTCGGACATAGTATTCTTCAGGCTGATCGGGAATCTGCTTTCCAATAATAAAATCGACGAGGGGGGAGCCACCCTCTTTTAAAAGCGTCAATCTTTGGCCCCGCCCTTTTAGATTTGTATTTGACTCATCGAGCGGATCAATCACTCCAAAACGTTCGTGGTCGCTTTTTCGTCTACTTTCCAATGCACCACGAACCACACCGACCAGCGATGCCGCTGTTTCAGCCAGTTCATCTTCTGCGTCAGCCGGATAATCGTGATGCGAAGGGATTTTCCAGATGCCATCTTTGAATTCGACATTGAAAACTTTCAGTGTGGCTGAATCTTCGTTGTAACTGACGACACGCAGCGATTTCGCCTGCGTGGGATCCGTAAAATCAGGATAAAATTCTTTTCCTAAATTTTCATAGCCCGTCAGCTCAGTTGGCTGAGATGCGCGATCGGTCACGTAGGCTGCGGCCAAGGCTGCAACAGCAATACCTGCAAAGGTCAGTGTTCTGGTCGTTTCATTCATGGCAAACGATTTTTACTTAAAAACAGTGGTTTAAAGTGAATACAAACGGAAATCTGAAAAAGACCCGTCATTATTTTTTTAATCTTCGGTCAGGAGAAATATTCTGGTTTTCGTTAATCACTCTGAAAAACAGGAAACAGATTCCCAGCAAGATGGCGGGAAAAGGTGGCACGATAATCGCAAACCAGCGGATTCGATCTTCAATTTCACGAATCTGTCTTTCTGTTTTTGCTTTGATTTTTTCAATTTGCTGCTGCTTTTCACGTTCAATCTTGGCTTCGTCTACTTCCAGCCTCCGATTTTCGTTTTCTTCGGCCATACGTAACATGATTGTCTTCGTGCGACTGTCAAGCGACTTATCCTGCTCAATTTTCTCACGTTCTGCTTTCAGACGATCTCGTGCTTCCTCCAGTTTTGCGTCAGCATCTTTGGTTGCTTTATCTCGCTCTTCATTACGTTCCTTAACGAAGACCGATGTTTCACGTTCTACAAGCGTCAGTGTGCGATGTTTCTCACGACGTTTTCGTAGTGCGATGTATGAATCATCGCCGGCGAGTTGATCGACACAGTTGAGCAAAAATGTGACATTATCAATTTTCAATCCGAACGCCTGTCGTTCGCGGATACTGAATAATTCGTTGGAAATCATATCTGCATCTGCAACAAAGATGACATTGATTTTCTTTTCTTTTGATTTCGGCGTCGAAGTGATATGTGCTGCTATCACATGCGCATCTGCGTCAATCAGTCGAGGTGGATCTTGTACAAGTCGAATGGAATTGAAAAAGGGCGTTGTAATTTCACCCCATTCCAGAAGTCCAGAGTTCGGACCAGTTCTGAGTAACGGCTCAAAATTCAGATCTCGATCTTTTCGAGGGCGGATACTGCCGGGAAAGAATGTCAGGATTTCCTGCAGTCCACTGGTAATATTGCTGTTCAAACTGAACGCACTGCGTGTCCCGCTTTTCGGGCTGATAAAAATGAGTTCGGGACGTACCATATCGGCAAATTCGGGGTGGGGATTAAAGTAATCAAAGACGACTTCACCATTATCCCATGCAATTTGTAATACATTGAGCAGTGAG
This sequence comes from uncultured Planctomycetaceae bacterium, assembly GCA_942492165.1. Taxonomy (GTDB): domain Bacteria; phylum Planctomycetota; class Planctomycetia; order Planctomycetales; family Planctomycetaceae; genus Gimesia. Next base: position 18,382 of record CALOEF010000037.1, on the reverse strand, counting down.
GTCAAACGTCCTTCATCTGCTTTGGGAGTTGAGGGAGGTTGTCGCATGCCCATCATGCCTCCTCCCGGGCTTGGTTTCGGCATACGTGGTGCCGTCTGAATTCCTCGACCACCGCCAAAGACAGGGAGCGGGTCATCACAGATCAGTGTCGGTTTTCCTTTTTTGACATAATCAACCAGATTCTTTAATTGTGGTTGCGTCAGTGAGGAAGGTAAGACAGCAAGGAGTACATCGTATTCGGTATCGTTGATCGGGGAGTCCGGTGAGACCTGCTAAAACCGCGGTACTGTTTCTTGAGTTCACTTACAATCAGCCACGGAGGCTGGTTGCCTCCCATGCCATGTCAAATCCACCAAATATTTTCGCGTCTGTGTTTAAGATTCCCACTGTTAAACGGTCATCTTTCGAAACGGTGCGAATGGAACGTGTTAATTCATATTCGATGGGGGTTCCCATATTAAAGAAGGGAATGACAACTTCATCTGTGCCGCTCTTGACAACAGCACCCATGAAGATCGTATCGACATAGGCGCGGCCGCCACGTTCTGTTTGAACTTGCTCGGGTGCAATATCAAGCAGTCGGGCTTCTTCCTCTTCCTTGCTGAAGGGGATTACTTTTACAAATCGTACCTGTAATTTTTTGCCGCCGAGCTGATTGTACTCCTGTAGCAGGCCGATTAATCGTTTACGGACAGGTACATATTCTCGGGAGACTTCGGGGCTGATAAATGCTTCGATGGTCACGGGATTCTTTTCATCGATTTTAGAAATCAGGTCTTTTGTCGTCTGGGACAGGCTATATACTTTTTCATTTGTCATATCGATGCGGCTGCTGCCATACGAGACAATCACATTCACGCTGATCAATATGACTGCCAGAGCAACAGTACGAACCAGATACTGCAGTCCCATGGAATTTTGTTCTTGTGCGCTCCAGTGCCTCCGTGTGATCAGAACCCGGTTTAAATACAGCATCATGACAGCCAGTGAGATAAAATACAAAATCGAGCCTAACGGCAGGACACCAGTGCTGAAATCCTGGAATTGAGTGACAAGGCTCAGTCCCTGAATCAGGTTATTGGAGGGAGCGATCTGGCCGATGAATACGGGAATGCAACAGATGGCAGTACCCAGTACAAAAGCAACAGTAGTGCTGTTTGTAAGTGCCGACGCAAACATTCCAGCGGCTAATAAAGAAGCCCCCGCTAACCAGTAGCTGAAATATGTGGTAAACATCAACCCCATATCGGGGTTACCAATACGCCATAATACCAGGATATGAGTTACCGAAAACAAAAGTGCAATCGTATAGACTGCCAGGGCTGCCAGAAATTTACCGAGGAGAATTTCGGTATCGGAAGCGGGCAGGGTAAACAGCAGTTCGTCCGTTCCCATTTTTTTCTCATCTGCCCAGACACCCATTGTAATTGCCGGGATCATAAACAGCAGCGGCAACGGATACCACAGGCTCAGTTGATCCAGGTTTGCCTGATTGTTGGCGAAAAATTGCTGATTGAATGCTGCAAAAGCACCGGCAACAACAAAGACAACAATAAACAGATAACCCAGCACTCCGGAAAAGTAGCTTTGTACGTTTCGCTTGAATACGGCCAATACAACGTTGTTCCGCAACATAACAGAAGGGTCCTTACGACAGCTTTATATGAATACAGGAATTGAGTTGGTTAATAGAAATTACGCGTGTGTCAGTTTGTGGAAGTTGGTTTCCATGTCATCCTGGCTGTTGCCCAGTTCATCCACAGAACCGTCAAACACAATCGAACCCTGATTGATCAGGATCACCCGGCTGCAGACCGCTTTGACTTCCTGCAGAATATGCGTCGAAAGTAAAATGGTTTTGGTTTTTCCCAGGCCGCGAATCAAATCACGCACGGACTGATTCTGATTCGGATCTAACCCACTGGTTGGTTCATCAAGAATTAAAATATCAGGATCGTGCAGTAGCGCCTGTGCCATGCCCACACGTTGTCTGAAACCACGCGACAATTTTCGAATTGGCTTTTTCCAGACACTGCCCAGAGCACACTTGTCAGTCACAAATTCAAGGCGGTTATTGAGTTCTGCTTTTAACATCCCTCGTACGCCGCCAGCATATTTCAAAAACCCCTGGGGCGTCATTTCTTCATAAAGTGGGCCGTTTTCCGGAAGATATCCAAGTTTTTTACTTGCTTCGATACGATCAGTGCTGACATCAAAACCGCCAACACGCGCGTGACCTTCACTGGGGGAAAGAAAACCGGAGAGTAACTTCATTGTTGTCGATTTACCGGCACCGTTAGGGCCCAGGAAGGCAGCAACCTGACCACGAGGAACGGAAAAGGTCACATCTTTGGTCGCTGTAAACTGGCCATAGAATTTGCTCAATCCAATGGCTTCGATCATCATCTCCTCAGCAGATGAGGCATTTGATGACTCGTTAGGAGATTGCTGAACCTGTTCTGACATTGCAATAAAACTCCCGATGATTCTCGCGTGGGTTGATTCAACAGAATGCGTTAATTATTGACGCTTAAGCTTCAACTCGAAAATTTACGTTACCTGGTTAAGTTACGGTAAGTTCGTCGATCTTGTTCATTTTTAACTTGATAGTGTTAAAAAAACAACAAAGGCGGGAAGCGCGTTTTGAATTACCTGAATCTTCATTTGTTTTCTGGTGGGAATCCAAGAGATCATTGTGCCTGATGACTACAATCCGGATCGATCAATCACGCGAAAACAAATCAAATACTTTGTTACAGGATTAATCAGCAAAACTCGTGGTGTCCAGCCTTTTTACCAGTGGTTTTGGAAAAAATAATTCAGTTCTTACCAAAAATCAAGCGATCATCACTTCAAAATCAGTGATGTCAGGCCCGAATGAAAATAATAAGGGCAACCCGTTTCTATTATTCCGTTTCTGTTATTGCGGACTGGATTCGGGACTTTCTTCGCTTGCATAAACCTGCTCAAAGTATTTCTCGACCTCGTATTTTTTCTCAATCTCCTGGCTCCATTCGTAAATGGTCTGCTGATGTTCATCCTGAGCCATAGGGAGATACGGTGAGAAAAAGAAAAAGAGGTCTGTTTTCAAAAATTCCTGATACATGGCAGTCCGACCGCCCTCAGTCGATGGAATCCGGTTAATCACTTTGACAACATAGTAGACCGATTTATCTGCGTTCGTCACAACACCGACATCTCCGTTCTCCATGTTGTCAAAAATCTGTTCCATAAAATCATTTCCGGCTCCATCAATGGAACTGATGGTCGATATCTCGGGGCGAGGTCTGCTAAAGGGATTACTTGCTCCCGCTGTGGGAGTCCGCATCCAGCTGAATGCTTCGGTCGTCTGGGTTGAAATTTCTTCTCCTCCCTTTTTCCCGGTAATCGTCTGTCCCTTGAGTGCCGTCTGCATTTCCTGATCACCAGCGTCAACAATCAATTTCTTCAGTTCTTCTGCCCGTTTCCCGGCGATGGGACGGGCCCCTTCCAGTTTCATCTGTTCTGTGATGAGTTGTGCGATTCCAGGATCATTATATTTAGGAATCATGGCGTCGATATGCTTTACCTTCCAATAAGCAATTAACGCACTGGAGAACGGGTCTTCGGCTTCATATGCAGTGTACAAAAGGGTGAGGGGGGTGTTAAACAGCTGGTCGATTACCGTTCTGGATTGCGCGGCGAACTGATTGAGGGTTGGCTCTTTTGCCGCTCCCAGCGGGTACTTCTCAGACTCTACCAGTTCCCGTTGGGACATCAGGGGAGTGATGTTGTAAATTAACTGGTGCTTGGCAGCATACGCCTTTAACTGAGCGGTTATTTCTTCAGGTGTTGGAGGAGTCGCTCCTTCAGTATCGTCATAAACGCGTTCATTAATATTGTCCATGAAAATGAGCGCGGCTCTAATTTTTTTCTTCATCAGAGCAAGGCTGCGCTCCCGGAGCAGTTGATCGCGGATTTCACTTTTTAAGTCGTCGTCCAGAGCACGATAGGCTGCCAATGGAGGAGGTGCTGTTGTTGTTCCTTTTTTCGAATTCGGAGCGGCAGAATCCGGTTTGGGAGTATCGGTTGGGGTGTTTGTCGGTTTTTCAACAACAGGTTTATTCTCGGCAGGTTTATTTGTCGATGGTTTTTTGTCCGCCGATTTTTTGGCTGCAGGCTTCTCATTGGCCGTTTTTTCAGGCGTCGTTTTTTTCTCGATCGATTTCTTGTCTGTCGATTTTTCATCGAGCAGTGTTACAAATGTGGTCGTGTCAGAATCCAGTGCGCTGGATTCTTCTTTTTTCTCGGGGGTCTTTTTCTTCTCTGCCGGTTTCTTCTCTGCCGGTTTCTTTTCAGTAGTTTTCTTTTCAGTGGCCTTCTTTTCAGTGGCCTTCTTTGGTGCTGCCTCTGGTTTTGTTTTCTGACTGGGTGCCTTGGGAGAACCTGCTGCTTTTGGGGCACTTTGTTCTGGTTTGACTGCTTCGACTGGCTGGTCCTCTGTCGGATTCATATCAGGCATGTCAGGAATCGGATTATTTTTGTAAAGCCGTTCTTTATTTGCTTCGTAAAATTCTTTGATCTCAGCATCTGTTACGGGAGCAACCAGTTTTTCTGCCTCTTCATAGTCGACCATCAGATACTCTGTCATCACTTTTTGAGGCTGCCGCAATCCGGGTGTGCCCGGGCCTTTTTCATTCGGAAAAACAGCTTTGTAGCTTTCGAAGAACGCTTTTTTCTGATTCTCAGTCAGGGCGGGAACTTCACTTTCAAAATCTTTGACAGGCAACGCGACCAGTTCAAGCTCTTCGCGCACATTTAGTTTTTTATAAAAATTCCAGTATTGATCAGGAGTCAAGGAAATTTCCGGCATGCGTAATTGAAATACGAGTCGCGCTTTCAGTTGATCTCTGAGAATGTCATAAATCTGTCCTTCGGTCACACCCATTTTCTGACAGGTCTCTTTAAATGCCTCACGACTCAGTTTGTCATTCGTATAGCGGGAAATATATTGTGAGATCGCATCATCAGAAACGATGAGATTCATTTTGTCTGCTTCTTTGCGGAACAGGAATTCGAGGATGAGATCATCCTCTCGATTTCTCCGACCAAAACCAAACATGGCACCGTACGGCTCTCGGGCGCGTTCACGCTCTTCTTCTGTCAACGAGGCATAATACGTCTGGACCACAAACTGATTGGCCATATTCCGATTTAAGCGAAGTTTCTGAAATTCAGCCTGGTCGATGTTGCCAGCCGTACTTCTGACAACCATTGCTGAGCCCGGGCGGGGGATATAAGCAAAACCGATAAAAAATCCAATCACGGTTCCAATCGCGGCGAAGAGCGTTCCCTTGCCACGATCCTTTCCCAGATACCAGAACAAACCACCAAAAACCAGCATCCCCACAATCGGGGGCACCTGTTCGGGTTTCAACTGATCCATCACAATAAAGGCGAACATCGCCAGAATCGTAAGTGGAACCATTAATACTTTTTGTTTTTTACGAAACAATTCCAGTGGCGAGGCCATTCCGTTTCCTTCTTCAGTCTGCAAGTCGAATAAATCGATTTCTGCTGGTGAATATCTGCCGCCAATTGTCTCTGATTGGCGAGAGTTCTTTTTTTCGTATCTTCAAATTGGAAAAGAGTTTTCCGTTTATTTCCTGTGTTGTAATTTATTCGGGCCGTTCGTGAAAGCCTTCTCGCAAAGAATCCTGCTGTTTCCTGCCTGTTCATACTGTAAAAAATTGCTCTGACAAAGACCGGGATTGGGGTGAAAAAAATAAATACAGGCTTGACAGAGTGATTTGTGGCGGTTAAGGATTGCCGGGTATAAAGTTTTCCAATTCAGCAGTTTGATGATCCCGAAAACGAAAAAACAGTAATAAATGAGCCGCGTGTTGTACTCAGTGACTACATGAAGAGCAAGGTAAACGCCGGTTTCGCAGGAGGGGCAGGTCTAGTGGCAAAGAAAAAGCTGAAAGCATTGGTGATCGTTGAATCACCGGCCAAAGCCAAGAAAATCGGTGGCTATTTAGGCAGTAAATATAAAGTACTGGCCAGCATGGGCCATGTGCGCGACCTGCCGACCAAAGCGTCCGATGTTCCTTCTGAATTCAAAAAACAAAATAAATGGGCCACTCTGGGCGTCAATACGGATTCCGAATTTGAGCCTTATTACCTCGTTCCCAAGGAAAAGAAAAAAACGGTCAAGGAACTCAAAGACGCCTTAAAGGATGCCGAAGAGCTCATTCTTGCGACCGACGAAGACCGTGAAGGCGAAAGTATTGGCTGGCATTTAGCTGAAATACTGAAGCCAAAAGTACCTGTAAAGCGGATGGTTTTCTCTGAAATTACCGAAGAAGCCATTCAGGAAGCGATTGCCAACCCACGTGATCTCGATTTGAATCTTGTCTCCGCACAGGAAACAAGGCGTGTATTAGATCGCTTGTATGGATTTACATTGAGCCCGCTGTTATGGAAAAAAATTGCTCGTGGACTTTCCGCCGGGCGTGTACAGTCTGTGGCTGTCCGTATTTTGGTTCAGCGGGAACTTGAACGCCTTGCTTTCAGGAGTGGTACCTACTGGGATTTAAAAGCGGCATTGAAAACGACTGATGGTACCGAATTTGAGTCGATGCTGTCGGCAGTCGGCGGCAAAAAAGTAGCCAGCGGTAAAGACTTTGACGAATCAACGGGTAAGCTGAAAGCCAATGCAGACGTGCTGCTGTTAAATGAGCAGCAGGCAGATGAACTGCTGGAACGCGTGAAAAAGTCGGATTGGACAGTTACGTCAGTTGAACAGCGACTGCAATCACGTAAACCGCCGGCACCGTTCACCACCAGTACATTGCAACAGGAAGGAAACCGCAAGCTGAACATGTCGGCGCGTGAAACAATGCAGGTCGCGCAGCGATTATACGAAGATGGTCACATCACTTATATGCGAACCGACAGCGTCAATCTCTCCAATGAAGCGGTTTCTGCATCGAGGCAGCGAGTTGAAGATTTATATGGAAAAGATTATCTCTGCCCGGAGATCCGTCGATTTGATACCAAATCCAAGGGAGCACAGGAGGCACACGAAGCGATTCGTCCTGCCGGAAAACTGATGAAAACGGCTGATGAACTTGGGCTGAAAGGACAGCAGGGTAAACTGTATGCGATGATCTGGAAACGGACGATGGCAACTCAAATGGAAGAAGCCAGATTACGATTTCAAACAGTCACGATTACTGCCGACAATGCCGAATTTCGAGCGACCGGCCGCCATGTTGAATTCCCTGGTTTCTTTCGTGCTTATGTAGAAGGTGTAGATGATCCGGAAGCGGCTTTGGATGACAGTGAATCAGCACTGCCACCACTGGAAGAAAATCAGTCTCTCGAAGCCAGTCAGGTCGACCCTCTCAAGCACGAAACCAAGCCACCAGCGCGTTATACTGAAGCGACCATCGTTCGCAAAATGGAGAGTGAAGGAGTTGGTCGTCCAAGTACCTATGCCTCTATTATCGGAACGATTCAGGACCGCGGTTATGTGAATAAAACAGGTAGCCAGCTGGTACCCACATTTACGGCACTGGCAGTCACACGTTTGCTCGAAAAGTTTTTCCCCAATCTGGTAGATTTGAAGTTTACGGCAGCGATGGAGCAGCAGTTAGATGATATCGCCATCGGTGAAGGAGACCGCTTACCGTATTTGAATCAATTTTATCGAGGATCAGATGGGTTGGACGAGCAGGTCAAAGCGAAAGAAGAGACCATCGACGCGCGTGAAATCTGCACGCTGCAACTCGATGGAATCGAGTCAGCCGTCCGTGTCGGACGCTATGGCCCATACGTGACTGATGGGGCAGAGGAAGAGCCTGTATCGGCTTCCATTCCTGAAAATATCGCACCTGCTGACCTCACGAACGAACTGGCTGAAAAATTGATTCGCCAGAAAAGTGAAGGGCCAAAATCACTGGGGATGCATCCTGAGGAAAACACGCCGATTTACAAGCTGTTTGGTCCCTTTGGCCCCTATCTACAGTTAGGAGATGTGATCGAAGATGGGCCAAAGCCCAAACGTGTCAGTATCCCTAAAACCGTTGATCCAGATACAGTCGATTTCGATCTGGCGTTGCAATACCTGAAATTGCCTCGTGGATTAGGCGAGCATCCCGAAACCGGAAAGAAAGTGAATGCAGGTATTGGTCGCTTTGGCCCGTATGTATTGCACAATAAAGTCTATAAATCTCTGACAAAAGACGATGATATTCTGACGATCGACTTACCTCGTGCCGTCGAATTATTAAAACAAGCACGTCAAAGAAGTGCTCCCACACCGATTCGTGAATTGGGAAAACATCCGGAAGACGAAGAAACGGTTGCTTTTTTGATGGTCGCTATGGGCTTTATGTCAAGCATGGCAAAATCAATGCGACCATTCCCAAAGGATACGAAGTCGAGAACGTATTGCTCGAGCAGGCGATCGAATGGCTGGAAGTGAAAGCCGCCAAGAAAGGCACAAAGAAAAAGAAAGCGGCCAAGAAAAAAACGACGAAAAAAGCAGCCGCCAGGAAAACACCAGCCAAGAAAACTGCAGCTAAAAAATCCACCAAGAAGAAGACGACGAAAAAAGCAGCTAAGAAGAAAACGACCAAGAAAAAAGCAAAAGAAGAATAAATGGGACAATCTCAGGCAGAAGCCTTTGGTTGGCCCAGTTCGTCTGTTGTCGTTTCTGGGGACGACTCCAGTGCTTCCAACTGCTCTTCGTTTTCGGCTCTCTCCTTATCTGCTGCTTTGACCTCTTGATCACTCAAATCAAATTCCTCAATCAGTTCGCGTCGTCGGATTGTTACCTGGCGATCAAATTCCGACAGAACATCCAGCGCACGATCACGCGAAGTCACCAGACCAATGATTAAATATTGTACAATCGCAATTCATAACAGACCCAGCCGATCGTATCGGGAATAATTGCAGACAGGATTGCAAAGACCGGAGAAGACCGGTTGATATGCTGGCAGATCACCCCTTTGAGGATGGCCCGCCACTTTTCAGTCAACTCCCGGAATATGCCATACTTTTTTGATAGCTTTAACTTGGGCGGACCAGGGTGAATGATCGAAAATAATTCCTGGTCCGGCATGGCTTCAATCACACTAATGGCCAGCAAGATTCGAAATCCCGTCAGGATGATGTCCTCGATTCCCTGCAGGCTTGGGGGGGCCTTGTCAAACAGGCCGGGGACCCAGGAAAACAGAGCTGTTTCCATATTCACAGTTGCTGCCAGGAGTAATAAGGAACCACGAAACCATTGTTCGAGATCCTTTTCCAATTCTGCATCTAATTCCTGAACACGAACAATCTTTTTGAGGATGAGATGAAAAACCGGGATGGCAATCAGCCCGACAATGAAACGTGTTAATGGTTTTAACAGAGGTTTTACCAGGTAATTTAAAAATCCACCCACAATGATTCCTTACATGTTGTGAGATTTTGACACGAAATTGACTCAGTGGTTAATCAAACGGATTCCTGTCAATGCGGGATCAAACAGGAACGCTTTTTCCCAGCGCGAGGAGTAGGTGAAAACCTATTATGGATTAAAAAGAGCCAGCATCACAAGGCAAATTCGATGCCGAAAACTTACCAGTGAATTTTCTGATAAAGTTGCAGTAAACGCTGACCACGCTTAGGGTTGAGTTGTTGTGCATAAGCGACCCGCCCGCGCAGGTGGCTCGCAAAATCAGGGTGATTGTCTCGATTTTGGCTGGCAGGTCCTTTGCGAATGCAGTTTGTCAGAATTGCCTTTAGTAAATCAAATTCTTTCCGTGGAACGTTTGTGTGTTCATTCACGACAACGCCCGTCACTTTCTGCTGTTGATTATTTCGCAGTACACGTCTTTTAGATTGATTGACCTGAAATCGTTCCGAACGAATGACCTGGTTCACAAGTGGAATGAATACACGTAATGAACGCAAAAATTGATCCGGTCCGGAAAAAGTCAAATCGTCAGCGTAGCGCGTGTATTCTGCACCAAAGGAACGTGCCAGTCCCGAGAGCCTCACGTCCAGTGAAAACGCTGACAGATTTGCCAGCGCGGGAGATGTAGCTGCACCCTGTGGAAGATGGCGTGAAAGATACGGATGAAGCGGGCGCAGGCTTCCATCGGGAAACGGCATATTGATAGGAATCGCAGTTGTCGTCAGTCGCGCGAGCCAGATTGCAGCTTCACGGCAATAGCCAACACTTCGGAAAATGGAGATAACGCGCGCGAATTTGACACTGGCATAAAAATTTTCCAGGTCAAATTTCACGACCACCCGTTTGCCGGTGTGCGGCATTGCATTGGTTACCGGAGAATGACCGGTGACGAACCCGTGAGCGGCGGGATGCGCGGGAATATGATTCAGTAATTCCTCTAGAATCTGTTGCTGGGCCATTTTCAGAAATGGTTTGGGAGCTTCAATCAGCCGATAGCCATTTCGTTTTGGAAGCCAATGATAAGTATAATGCGATTCGTTCACATCATCCGGTCGATCAGTTTGATTAAACCGGTGAGTGAGCCACGCCAGTTTTCCAATGGGATAGTCCAGCCATTGGGAAAGTTCCAGTGGCGTGCAAAACTGAGGAAGATTGTATCGGTTCAGTCTTTCAGGATCCCCATCCTGTGTCATATCAAAATAATGGCCAGTACGAGAACCATAACGTGCGAGTTGGTATGGGGGTGACGCGACTTCCTCAATTTTTGGTTTATTTTGATTTCGATTTTCAAAATACCGCAGCGGTTTGAGACAGGGTTTGCGATAGACTCTGAGGGTATCTGCCAGATCCTTGCAGAACTCGAAGCAGACGTAGCAACAGGTCGGCCTGGTGATGATCCAAACAGAAGCTGGCGAAAGAATTGAAATAAACCCATTCAGAAATCCTGCAGTCAGGTTATTTTATAATATCATCTGGACATATGAAATAACAAAGATGAAGATGACCAGCGGGCCGCACAACCGATCCTGTGGCGAAGTGTTGTTACGATAAGAGACTATCGTAGCGACACTTCACATGTCGTAGAATGGTCAATACTTCTCCCACGGGGTATCCCCGCAGTGCTCCGAGTGATCCGTCAGGATTCAGTCAGAGTCAGAACTTGTGCGACCCACTGCCCATCAAGACTGCAAATCGTATCCTTTTCGTGAGATGCGTCAATGTTAAGTCGCGTGAATCTGGATAAAGCCTGTATTTTCCAACTCGATTTCAGTACTCTAACCTGATCAAATAAAAACCGATACAAAAAAGTGACTTTATTGCTGTCGTGCGAACTTGCAATTGCCAGGATATCATGACCGCGATACATTTCGACCAGATTCAGAAACGATCCACCAGAAACGATCCACCAGTGCATTGCAAAAGGAGTGCACGAACGCTGCAAAAACTCTTTTTTGATTTCTGACGTATTGTGAATTGCTTTGATCGACATAATTACAGAAGGTTAAAAAATGCTGGGAAATGTTAATCCCACCGAATTTGATTTGCGTTTTTCTCTATTTGGGATTCCCGTTCGTGTACACCCACTGTTCTGGCTGGTTTCAGCATTCATGGGTTGGTCACCTAATGATCCCAAAATGACTCTGATCTGGATTGCCTGCGTATTCGTCTCGATTCTGATTCATGAACTGGGGCACGCTGTCATGGCAAAATACTTCGGCTGGCCTCCCGAAATCGTTCTGTATCACTTTGGTGGTCTCGCTATGTTTCAACCCTATTCCGGTATGACAACACGACGTTCGATTATTGTTTCAGCAGCAGGACCATTGGCGGGTTTTGGACTGCTGGGAGCAGTCATGTTCTTTAAATATGTTTCGATTAGACTCGGTTTTTGGAATAACTTGAGCCAGCAGGGTGCGTTCTATGTTAGTACTACATTTCACTACTTGTATTTCATCAACTTTTATTGGGGGTTGATCAACCTCGCTCCCGTACTACCCCTGGATGGGGGGCACATCTGCGAAGATATTTGTAAAGCCGTCAAACGCTATCGTGGCGATGTACTGGCAATACAAATTTCAATGGTCGCAGCCGGCGCGCTGGCCTTCTATTTCTTCAAGCAGGATTTTCGATATGCGGGTATTATGTTCGCATTATTCTGCTTCTTTAACTTCCAGGCATACCAACAGCGCAACAACACTTGGTAGTTGCCACGCTGACCTCGTTTAAAACCCGAGTCCATCGCCGTTGAGTTCTTCTGTTTTGACCGTTCCATCAGTAATATCAAACATCCCGGGATAAGAACGCGTCCACTTTTTGTTCGGGCCGGGGCAATATTGACGGCCGTTACCTTCAATGGCGGCAATCGTTGGAATACGGGCGGCCAGACTTGCTGAATGCAGGAATGAGTACCCGCAGCAGGTTAAATCCTGCACGCAGAGGAACATATCAAATTTTTGTGCCGCTGCCCCCAGAAACAACGATTCGGTCTGGCCCTTACAGGCTTTCAATGCGACACCCGAATAACCCAGATCACGACTAAGTAATAGCGATTCATAGTCGACCAGAGATTCATCAATGACTACCGGTTTGATCTTGGCTGCTTCGTGCATTTTGTTTTCAGGGTTTGCTTTGAGATCACGGCTGGTGGGTTGCTCGATATATTGAACTCGATCAAAGCCAGCCGGTGTCTGCTCGCGTACTTTGTTTAAAAATTCGAGGACGTAATCAACGTTCTCACATTTCTCATTAAAGTCCAGAGAGTAAAACCAGTTGTCTTGTCCGCGCTCTGCTTGCGCTTTGACCGCTTCATTTTCAACCGCCATCACGCGACTGATATCCCAATCCAGATTGTCTCCTGAGAGTTTGATTTTCAAATGAGTCAGACCGTCTGCTTTGATCCATTCTCCCAGCGTTTCCGGTAATCCGTCATTAACGCGTTCATTGATGTCGGCATCAGTAATAGGGTCGAGCGCACCTACAAGATGATAAAGTGGTAGAGAAGGTTTTGGGTCGCGCAATGTGTATTGATCCAGATACTCTCCCTTGAATTGGTCATCCAGATATTCTGTCAGATCGTGATTCATAAATTCGGAAGAGAGCCCGTTGTAACTGTTGATGTGATTGGCGCGTCCAAAACCATCGTGGATCGCTGCATCAAGTGGACTCGACGCTACTAATTGCGCTAACTCGGGAATTTCTTCACTCAGACCTAACCGTTTCGACAGTTTTTTGGCCATGAAGTGATATTCCGCCGAAATGTGGTACATCAAATCAATCGGATGTTCCACTTCCGGACAAATGTTAGCGATTTCGACCGCTTCCTTCAGAAACTCAATCATCGCATTGAGAGAGTCTTCAGGACTGATTGCAGACGAAGGCCAGGCCCAGATATTTCCGGCGGGCATACTGCCAATTCCGATACCTTGTTTTCCATTGCGCGTTTCAACGACGACTTCCACATTTAACAGCACACTGCTGTCCATGACCCTTCCACCAAACTTAAGAGGGGTACGAAATGGAACTTCTTCCGTTGAAAACTTTGCTTCAACAATTTTGATATCTGTTGGCTTGGACATCGGTCTGTAATGATTCCTTCGTAATTAAGTGACAAACCAGTAAGAGCGTTTGTGTTTCAAATGATGAGGTCATCTTCGAGAATAACAATTCTAAATTTGATTTTATAACTTATGGGTTCAATCTTCAAGAAACGAATGCGAATCATTCCGACTGGAGAAAAAACTCGAAAAAAACAGTTTTTCCAGTTCCATAGATGCGCTGAGCTTGTTAAAGACGTCCCGATTGCTCTCGGGCTGACACGATGCAGACTGATAGAGCTGCCGGGCAGCAACAATCCTCTCTGAGAGTGACTGCAGGCAGGCTGCATGATTGATTCCGGCTCCATAGACTGTGCAAAGTGGCGCACCGCTGTTAATAACCGTTCCCGGACAGGGGATATCGGCGATTTCAGGGATTTGATACGAATCCGAAGCAATTTGGCGTATCCAGTCGATTTCAGGACACAAAATATCCTGATCGGCATAGAGGATTCCTTTGGCAATCTGTGTGAATGACTGGTTTTCACCCTGAATGAGCAGCTTTTGCAGTTTCTGTGCAGCTTGCGCGTCAGGAAAATTTGTCTCAAAAGTATGGCAGGCTTCGAAATGCCACGCCAGAAGGGGGAGTTGATACTGGAGTTCAAATAATTCCGTGAGAGCCGTATACCGCGGGTTGACTTCATTGAACCAGATTCGATTTTGATCCACCGTATCGAGAATGAGATCACAGCCGAAAATTCCCTGAATCTGACATTTCTCTGCTATGATTTGCCCCAGTTCCTCAAGTAATCCTCTCAACTGAGAAGGGACAGGGTGAAGAGTCATTCCGCCACAGAATTGGAATGAATCGGCGTTAAAGACTGCTTCTCCGATAAATTGCCTCGAAATTCCTACCAGAACAGAAATTTCTCGAAATGAAATGAATAATACCGAAATAGGAACACCGGGTTGAAAACGCTGTAGAAAACAGGTTTTGTCGATACGGAAATCAACAGAAGCAGGATCTGCGAAACGAATTCCATGTCCCGCTGAACCCCGAAGTGGTTTATTCAACCATTTTTCATTACGACTGAGTACATTTTCGCAGTCTAAAGTACCAGACGGCAGACAGGCAGGGACTTGAATTGGTGTTTGTGAGAGAATTTCTTCCAGGAAGAAGGGATTACGGGCAGATTTCAATATCTCGCCATCACAGCCATTCAGTCGATGGTTCTGGCTGATTTGATCAATCAGATCAGGCTGGTTCTCGAGTGCTCCCGTATAGATCCAGTTTCGTGAAGGATACTCACTCAGGGCTTTCAACCAGTATGAGTCATCATCTGTTTTGGGAAGAACGTTCGCAATGACAGAGAGATCCTGATCTCCATATTGATCGACGCAGAAAGGTTGAAAACCGGCGCGCACAGCCGAATAGGCGGCAGCCCGTGTACTGGCCCCCACAATAAGCAATTCGGGTTTCCTGGATTGATTTATCTGATTCATCATATTTGACTTGGTTGATCGTGCTGATAATTTTATGAGGATTTAGTGTGATTACCAGCAGATAACTGGCAATCCCGCCCTTAAATTGCTATTACAGAGAATAGGCTACGAATGATCCAAGGCGAATCTGGTGCGAGCTGGTTTCTCCGTCCCTACAGGACTGCGGTATTCGTGATCCGTTTTATTTTTTTTGCAGTACGCATCATTTTTTTGCAGTACGCATGATTGTAAGAACCTAATACGAAATGGAGAACGAAGAATGTCAATGTTTGTCGGTGAGTCACTTGTTGGTGAAGGTAATGAAGTTTCTCATATCGATTTATTGATTGGTGACAAAAATGGTCCCGTCGGAGTGGCTTTTGCGAACGCGCTTTCCAGCCAGAAAATGGGACATAGCAATTTGCTGGCCGTTTTATCACCCAATCTTGCTGTAAAACCTGCCACCGTGATGGTCACAAAAGTGACAATTAAAGGTGCGAAACAGGCAGTTCAGATGTTTGGGCCTGCTCAATATGCTGTCGCCAAAGCAGTGGCTGACAGTGTGGAAGCAGGAGTGATTCCTAAAGATCAATGCGAAGATCTGGTTATCGTTTGCGGTGTCTTCATCCACTGGGAAGCAGATGATGACAAGAAAATCTTTGATTATAACTACGAAGCGACTAAAGAAGCGATTGCTCGTGCTATGAAGAACGAGCCTTCTGTTGATGAAATGCTTGCCAAGAAGAGTGAAGCGACTCACCCGTTCTACGCTGGTTAATCATTGACTCTCGCAACAGTTCCATGACTTGTGGAACAATCGATACCAAACCCCTGTTCTTTCAGAGCAGGGGTTTTTCTTTCTCTTCTTGTCAAACCCTGTATTTTGAGTTTCAGAACAATCATGAAAGACATATTAATTCAGTTGGATACGGATGCACTTCCAAGTACGTTTGATCGCGTCGTTGCCATTGATGCTGACGTCGAAGAACTGATGAGCTATGGCGGTGTTACGACCGAAAATGTGGAATCACTGGTGCATGGTGCGATGTTTACCCGTGGTCCAAAAACGCTGAAGCAGACTGCAATTTTTGTTGGTGGCAGCAATGTGAAAGAGGGGGAAGCACTCTTTCAAAAAATTCAGGACACATTCTTCGGTCCTGTAAGGGTCTCCGTCATGATCGACTCGAATGGTTCAAATACGACAGCCGCAGCCGCAGTTTTGGCAGCAGGAAATCATCTCGATTTTTCCGATACCACAGCGCTCATTCTCGGAGGAACCGGACCCGTTGGACAGCGCGCAGCACAATTGCTGGCTCATCGCGGTGCCAAGGTGATCATTGCTTCCCGTTCCGAAGAGCGGGCCCGGGAGACCTGCGATGCAATTTCCGATGTCGTACCTGACGCACAACTGAAACCGTTATCATTAAAAGATCACAAGCAGATTGAACTGGTGAATCGAGAGACCAGTCTCATTATCGCCGCTGGTGCAGCAGGCGTGAAATTGTTACCGGCGGCTTGCTGGAAACCAATGCAGCAGCTCAAAGTGGTAATTGACCTCAATGCCGTTCCTCCCGCTGGTATCGAGGAAGTCGATGTGATGGATCAGGCAACGGATCGAGAAGGTATTCTCTGCTACGGAGCAATTGGTGTCGGAGGCACGAAAATGAAAATTCACAAAGCTGCCGTCCGTAAGCTGTTCGCATCGAATGATCTTCTACTTGATACAGAAGAAATTTATCAGATTGGTGCTGATCTCTAAGACGAATTGCTCCTTAAGATCGAAAGAGAATGAGTCATTCCGGTTGCATGTATTAAAGGTGTTTCGATAGAATTAATGAGTTGAGGACAGGTCTGATATTGTCGAAAACCAGTTTTCAGGTTCTTTCAGTGACATCACTTGAATCTCCGAGTGACTTGTATGTATGACGATGCCACCATTATGAAACGCGTCTGTGCAGGAGAGTATCTCCTGTTCGATGAGTTGGTATTGCGTTATCGTAATCGTCTACTGCGATTCGCCTGGAGCAAATTCGGAAACATGTCGGCGGCAGAAGATCTGGTGCAGGAAGCTTTTTTATCGGCATTTACTGCACGCAAGTCTTTTAACCCTGAGTTTGCTTTCTCAACCTGGCTCTGGACCATATTTATCAACTTGAGTCGCCGTCACTATCAGCGGGAACAACGTCAGCCACGTGAAATGACTCATTCCGCAATCAGTGCCGTCGAAAATGAATTGATACCCGAACCCAGTTCATCGGAGACTCCGTTACAGATTGCATTAAAAACAGAGCTGTTTGAACGGCTGACTTTGTATCTCACTGAATTGCCGGAAGTTCAGGCAGATGCTTTACGACTACGTTTTTTCGGCGGTTTGAAATTTAGCGAGATTGCTTTAACTATGGATTGCAGTTTGTCGGCAGCAAAAATACGCGTTAAAAACGGATTGCTTAAACTGGCTCATCGTTTTTCTGAAGCTTCGACTTTGGAAGGAGATGCATCATGAATTGTGACGAAGCGTTTGATTTAATGACTCATCCTACAGAACACCACTGTGAGGAACTACTATGGCATCTCGAACTATGCCCGCGTTGTCAGCAGATGCAGGAAACGCTTGCGCCGGCATTAGATCCATTACAACAGATGCTGAATGAAATCTCAGAAGCGGATCAGGTTACCGGCTTGAGCCCGGAATATCACTCGCCACGAGATCAGGAATCTATGTCGACCGGATCCCCGGTAGAAAAACCATTTCTGTCAGCGGAAACAGTGCGAATGGCGGAGCAGGCAGCAACTCGTTTAACGGCAGAAGCCGGTATGAAACAGCCGCTCAATTCAAAATTTCCTCAGAAGCGACTGTTACATGCCGCGTTAATTCTGCTAGCCGGGTTTTTGATAGGGTGGGGGATTTCTCTGGATGTACCCGAAAATCAAATGCCAATGGGAGTTAACAGTTTACAGAAACAGCAGAACTGCCTCTGGATTGCTCAGACGGAATCGCCTGTGAAACAATCGACCGACACAGTAACCAGAAATGTGGCAGCCAATAGTGTGGTTTTGTCCTGCGTTGCCTGCCATTTACAGTCAACTGCTGAGTGAAGCCCTTTCTTTTCACTGCTTGATGTCTGTTTCTTTCCCGTCTTCTGAGATGGTGGATTCGATCCCATGAATGAGTGTTTCTGGTTACCTTACTTGTAAGTCTTACAAGTAGGTTACCGAAGAAAGTTTTTTCAATCGATGTGATCAAAATTGGTGGTCAAGCAAAAACTCGTCTTGCGGCTCTTTCTATTTTCGTTATTTCTACGCAACCCACTTTTAATCTGTGGGTACCTTTCCTGTCTTAACACTCCCTTTTCTCATATCCTCACTGAGATCACAGGGGCATTGAAAAAGAGTTTCCAGCCTGTCACATTGAAGT
>CALOEF010000036.1:0-5820 GCA_942492165.1 uncultured Planctomycetaceae bacterium | reverse complement strand
TCAGAAAACGTTCAGTGAAGATGAACTTGCAGATTCTCTCTGCCTGCAATATCCCCTTGATTGATCTGACCGCGCTTACGAGTGAGTCGGCTGTCGCTCGCCGAATGAACGAACTGGGAACAGTCACTACTGAAAACATCGAACAGTTTCATTCCCATTTTGTGATTCAGCTTAAAGAAAAACTACAACAGACGGGTGGAACCTGGTTTCGAGTCGGCGATTATCCCTATCCTTATCAAGGTGTCATTTGCTACGGCGAATCTGCACTGGGAAAAGAATTCAGCGAGTTTTCTAACGTCACCAGTCCACTTCCGATTCCCCTGGAATTACTGCACCTGAAGTCGGAATTCGATTCGAATGGAAAATTCGACACACAAATTCAACGCAAATTCCGTGTGGATCTGGTCAGCCGATATCGACAGGGATTACCCGTGTCTTTACCGTCTGTCCCCACGCATGAAGAACTGAATTTATTATTTCAAAAAATCAAACTGGATCGAAAGCAGATGCCGTTAGTCTGGGTGACATCTTTGGAAAACTTTTTTCACTGGTGGAATCTCAGGCGTCAGTATCAAGTAAGTATCAGTCGCAGTTCCTCAGGCTGGGAAACGATCGTCAATGGTCAGTTTCAGGGATTGGATCCCGCTCTCCAGATATGGAAAGGCAGGCATTCTGCTACGGTCTCTCTGGTCCCTGGAGTCAATGGAATCAGAGACGAGTCCCTTGCTTTTGTCACAAATCTGGAACGACATCCCGGAGGATTTACTGCACACTGGGCTGGCGTCAATTCCAGTCTGTTACCAATACACTTAAAGAACTCGGCAGCTACGGTTGCTTCATAACTGGATTACCTATTCCAAATTGCAAATTGATTCTTAGCGGTTGAAAAGTTCAATTGCGTCATTGTTGAAGAAAAGGATTACTATAATGAAACGTTTTGGATTTCTGTTAATGGGTCTGGCGTTAATCTCCCTGGCTACAGGTTGTCAATGCGGAAGGCGTTGCGGCGGCAACTATGGACCTATGATGCCCTTTAATGGTGGTGGATGTTCCACTGGTAATTGTGGTGTGGGTGCGATGGGTGCTCCCACTTATGCCCCACAGGGAGCATATAACACCTATAATACTTACCAGTCGACAGCGAGTGCACCGGTAATTCAGGGAACTGTGCCTACAACTGCCTATGCACCACTTGATCCACTTCCCATGTATTAAGTCAATGATACAGAAGTGATTATGTGTCGTCTTGTCAACTCGGCCTGATTCAGGTCGAAGTACAGGTTGAATCGTTTCCTGCCATGAAGGCAGGAAGCATGATTCAAAAATACTGCAACAATATATTTGTTCGCAGACATATGGATTGTATCTACCTTTCAGCCTTGATATACAGGTAGTCAAGTCATCTGTCATGAATTCTGCGCGCACTGTCTGCCAGGGCGGATGAGCTTATTTTTTAAGTATTTCATCTGATATATCATACCCTTTCAGGGGGTATACTCAATTATTATGCCTGCCTTACACATAGTTCATTATCCCCATCCGGCTCTTCGCTGGAAATCGAAGCCCATCAAAAGTATCTCACCCGGAATACATGAAACGGTGAGAACCATGTTTGATTTAATGTATGAGGCAAAGGGAATCGGCTTAGCTGCAAATCAGGTTGCGTTACCCTATCGTTTGTTTGTGATTAATCTGACATCGGATCCAAGTGAATCAGATGAAGAATTTGTATTCATTAATCCGGAAATCATGAAACGCAAAGGGACCACTGAAGGTGAAGAGGGTTGTTTGAGCCTGCCACTGTTGTACGGCGATGTCAAACGGTCCGAAGAAATAACAGTGGAAGCTTATGATCTGGATGGCCGATTGTTTGAAATCACACTGGACGATCTGGCATCCCGCGCCGTACAACACGAGCTGGACCATCTGGATGGTGTCATGTTTACAGATCGGATGTCTGAGATAAAGCGGGAAGAGCTGGACTCACAGATTGCTGATTTTGAAACGGTTTTCAGGCAAAAACAACAACAGGGCGAATACCCGAGTGATGAGGAAATTCGCAAGCAACTCGCGCAACTTGAACTCGATCTGGATGAATAACAGGCTGTCGTTTGACTGGCATCAAAGGAGTTCCTGTTTTGAAATTCTGCCCGGTTCAACGCGAAAAGCCGGAATGAACTGTCTGCATTGAGGAGAAACAGCTGTGCCACTTAAAGTCGTGATGATGGGAACCGGAACGTTTGCCATCCCCGCATTTCAATCGCTCATCACCTCCGAACATCATGTTCTCAGTCTGTATACACAGCCGGATCGAACAGGTCGAGGACATCATCGACACAAACATCCCATGAAAGAACTGGCACTTGAGCATGAAATTCCCGTTTTTCAACCTGCCAAAATTAATTCACCAGAATCACTTGAGACGCTAAAAAATCAGGATGCCGATGTTTTTCTGGTTGCGGCCTACGGCCAGATTCTTTCACAAAAGCTGCTGAATATCCCCCGATACGGGGCATTCAATCTGCATGCTTCTATATTGCCTCAATATCGCGGTGCTGCTCCTGTTCTGTACGCGATTCGCAATGGTGAAACCAAAACGGGAGTCTCTGTGTTTCGAATTGAGCGTTCACTGGATTCCGGGCCCGTTGTGGCGATGGTAGAAACTCCCATCGGTCCTCAAGAGACGACTGGTGAAGTTCAGGAACGACTGGCAGACCTCGCTGCACCACTTTCATTACAGCTACTGAAAGAGATTGCGCAAGGTACACTCATTGAGACTCCCCAGAATCATGAATTAGCAACGTTCGCCCCGACCCTGGATAAACAGGCAGGGGCAATTGACTGGAATCAGGGTGCCTGTCAAATTGCATGTCATGTTCGCGCGATGCAACCCTGGCCGAGCCCTTACACATTTTGCCATCAAGCTGGACAGGAGCCGTTCCGGTTGCTGATTCTCAATGTAACACAACTCTCATCAGACGAACTGGATACACTCGAACCAGAGCAGAAAATGAGAAATTCCGCTCCGGGAACGGTTGTGTTTGCAAACTCGAAACGTGTCGTGATTCAAACGGGAGATGGCTTTCTGGAGTTGAACCAGATTCAGCCTCAAGGAAAACGGCCGATGCAGGTAAGTCAGTTCTTGTGTGGCCGAAAAATCAGCCCGGGTGACTTCTTTGGAGATACCGTATCCGGCAGTGTATAAAAGATCACTTTCTGGTCATGAAATCGCAAGTTCACTATTGCTGCAATTTCCTGTTTCTGAGATGATCCCGCCCCTGAACTGAGACGAAACACAAACTAGAAACACAAGGAAGTGAGTTTGATGCGCAGAATCCTGGCGGCTCTTATTTTTATGTTGATTGGAGCAGGGGGCATGTATGCCGCATTTCAATATCATGTAGTTCAGTCCAAAGAAGGCTGGATGGTAATCGGCAAGACACAGGTCGGTCTTGAAGATACCTATGCTGATATCAGGAAATGGAAAGCAACAACATGGAAAAAACATCCCCAACTGGCACAGTCTATGATTGATAATGGAAAAGGGAATCTCATCATTCAATCAGCGTCGAGTGGACTATTCGATGGTTTGTTTCAGAATTCGAATAAAAAACGCTCTGCCGCGAATGAAGAAAGCCCGATCAAACGTTTTTGAAAAACACGCTTTATATTTTGATTCACTGAACGCTCTGCGAGATAGCACCCACCCATTTTGAAACCACAATCTTCTACTATTTTAGATTATGCTTTTAGCATGAAATCAGTGTCAGCATTCAAAGCCATGGCTTTGAATGTCGGTCTGATATTTTGTCTGCTGGTAACTCAAAGCTGTCAAAGTGCTGCCAAAAATCAATCAGTACATTTGCCGGCCCGGCATAGTGTCAGTGCAGAGCAGTTAATCGTTCTCAGTGATTTCAAGCTTGGTCAAGACCATGAACTCTTTCAGGATTTGATCAAACTTCGTGAAGATGTCGCCAGCACACTGAATATTCCCCTCAACAGTGAGCAGGTCACGGTTTATCTTTTTTCCAACGAAGAAGAATATCGAAATTATCTGGATCTGACATATCCGGGCTTGCCGCCGCGACGTGCCTATTTTGTGGGGACACCAAAAGAGTTGGCCGTGTATACATTCTGGGGTGAACGGATACAGGAAGACTTGCGACATGAATTTACGCATGGATTACTTCACGCCAGCCTGAAAACCGTTCCGCTCTGGCTCGATGAAGGACTCGCAGAATATTTTGAAGTCGCGGGAAATACGCCGGGACAAATCAACCGCGATCACGCATCTCGTTTAACGGCAGCACTCAATAATGGGTGGAAACCCGATATGAAACGCCTGGAACAACTCGAAAAAGTCTCACAGATGCAACGTGTTGATTATCAGGAAGCCTGGGCCTGGGTTCATTTCATGTTGAACAGCAACCCGGATGCACAAGCCACGCTCCTGGATTATCTGGCTGAACTCAAAACGGATGACAATCCTGAAGTGCTCAGCGCGCGGCTGCCACGAGATATACCAGGCGTCGATGAACGATTTCTGAATTATGTGGCTTCGCTCAATACATTTCCTTCAAGGTGAAATGATCAACGCGTATTTCCCCTGTTGCACAGCCAGTTTCGCTGGTCACTCACTTGGGAGACATCTTGCAATCAGCTAAGATGGTCAACAACACATACGATTGATTGTTGGTGTGAGACTGGGAACGTACTCTTTTACGGGATTTGAAAATGTTGGCCCGCTTGAGGCTGTTGCTGGAATTAATTCGCTTCAGCCACACTATTTTTGCACTTCCGTTTGCACTGTTATCAGCGGTACTGGCCTGGCGCGGCCGGGACGTTCGCTGGCAGGAGCTGGTCGGCATCTTGCTGTGTATGTTGTTTGCCCGTTCAGCAGCGATGGCTTTTAACAGACTTGTTGACCGTGATATCGATGCACAAAATCCGCGTACTCAGAGCCGTCACCTGCCCGCTGGATTAATCAGCGTACAAGCAGTGTTCCTCTTTACGTTGCTGACATCACTGGCGTTTATCGCATCCACGCTCTTCTTTTTGCCTAATCCCTGGCCCCTTTATCTCTCTGTTCCGGTCTTACTGTTTTTACTCGGTTATTCCTATGCGAAACGGTTTACGATCTGGTGCCATTACTGGCTCTCAGCGGCATTGATGCTTTCACCCATCGCAGCCTGGATTGCCATTCGAGGGAGCCTGTCGATCGAACCGCTGCTGTTAGGGGCAGTCGTCTTCTTCTGGGTTGGCGGGTTTGACATCATTTACGCGTGCCAGGATATTGAATTTGATCAGACGACTCGACTTTCCAGTATTCCCTCCCGGTGGGGCATCAAAAATGCACTGCGATTTGCCATGTTCAGCCACTTGATCACAATTCTCTGCCTGTTTGGTTTGTGGCACGTAGCCGCATTGGGAGTCCCTTTTTTACTGGGCGTTATCGCGGTTTCCTGCCTGCTTGTGTACGAACATCTGCTGGTGAATCCCAAAGATCTCGGACGCGTCAATCTGGCATTTTTTCACATGAATGCCTTGATTAGTATTGGTTTGTTCTTTGCAGGATTGATTGACGTCTGGCTCGCATAAGCGGGACCGAGTCGTCATAATTAAGAAAACCTTCCGGCAAGCGACTTTCGCGACGGTCTTGCGACTGTCTTATGGGGAGGTTTTACGTAAATCACTCACAAAAACAGCGTCTCAATAAACAGTCAGTCTGATGAATCTGAATCAAACCGAACAGGAACAGTTGGAAGTCATCACCCGTAAAATCGATGCGGGGGAACGAATTTGCTTTGATGAAGGCGTTTT
>CALOEF010000035.1:0-28641 GCA_942492165.1 uncultured Planctomycetaceae bacterium | reverse complement strand
CGTCAACCTGAATTGTATATCAAGCTCTGGTTTCGGTTAAAGGGGGCACGTCAGCGTAAAACTTGAGATGAATCTTCATCTCACACGCAGTGTTGAATGTAATGAAACACGTAGTGGTATTTCCTGTAAGGAAATATATAGTAGCAACTCAGTTACTACTATAGAGTAATAGTTATAGGAGTAACTCACTCGAAAGGAAAATAACATGAAAGAAGACCAAATTGAATTCATTAAAGAAGTAGATGTTGGGCACGATCAAGCTGCGGTAACTTTGGTTAAAGATGTGGAAACTGAAGAGGAGTACAAACTGGTGTTTTCGCCAGATCAGCACGGTGCTGTAATTTCCGTTGACGGCATGGAAGGCTACATTGTTTTGGATCTTTCGGACTACTACCGGGGCTGGAGTTTCACCGACAGTACCTATAAGGGTATTGCCATATTATTGCCGTGAATACAAAGAGTCATAGAATGACTAAAGAGAAGATGCCATCTCGTAAAAACGGGAGAATCTCTGCATGCGATTATCCTTCAAGCAGTGCCCTGTCTGGGGCGGAAGATCTTCAGGTCTGGCTGGTTGTTTGCGTGTGGCAACAGCTTCTTGATCTGGTGATACTGTTTGATCGCAGTGATGTGCCTGCGTTGTGCTGATTCCAGTCGTTTTATCATTGCAATTGCTCTGGCTTCAGTCAGTTCTATTGGTGGCATCAGCATCGATACTCCGCAGGTAATGCATTTCAATCCGCAAACCGCACGGCGACTGAGCAAACGGGAACGACTGGTAACGTGGTCGCGTCCCTGGTCCGTCCTGACTGGATGCCCCGTCAGGAATTCTGGCGACAACCGCTGGCGCTCACTCTGCGCCTGGTAGATGTGCAGATCAGTCAGCCGGGCTATCGCGTCAAAACGTTTACGATTGCCACCACCATCACAGATCGAAAAGCATGCCCGGCGCGCTGGGTCGCCGCCGTGTACCAGAGCCGCTCGCTGGCTAATCGAGCTGGATATTCGCAGCATCAAGTGTTCTCTGGGCATGGATATCCTGCGTGCGAAAACGCCAGCCATGGTACTCACCGAACTCTGGTCGTGCCTGCTGGCGTATAATCTGATTCGGTTGAAGATGCTGCAGAGCGGCATGGTGACATTGTTCTGTCGTTGGCTCATTATTCAGGTCTGGCACTGCGGCCAAGGAACCGTACGCATCACTCCCATCCCTTTTAACCTTCGGACTTTTTCAACACGGCCGACCGTTTTTGCGGACTCCACACGCGCAAGCTGGTACTCATACATTTTCGCGAATTCAGACTCGATCAAATAATTTCCGTCTGGACGGGCTTCAACATGCGCGATTAAACCAACGTTCCCAGGGTCGATGTCGGTTCGATGAAAGAGAACCGAAAACGCTAAGAAACCCTGGGCGGATTCTAACGCTGCAATACGGGATTGACGGTGATCACCCCGATATCGATCGGATTCTTGGTTGTCTTTCCGGCAAACATCTTGCGAGTGAAGTTCAGTTTGTTCGAGTAGGCGATTCTCGTTACGTCGTCATCCTGAACCATAATATATACGTTCAATTCATGTTTCGCTGGAACCAAATTCAAAAACCGAAACGAGCCATCCTTCTGCAGTCGCACGCGATGCCATGACTGGCTAACGCGGCGAGATGGGTGGGTCTTTCCCGTTGCGTTGTCTTTTGTCAGGTAATTCTATCCATTGGCTGAGATAGACGGAACTGCTGCGAAGATCGATCGGAGCCTGTTTGGGCAATAGGACCTGTCCGATCAAATCGGCGCCCTTTGTTCCCGGATTCTCGACCACTCTTTGACCGGCAGTCAGGACGAGTCGGCTTGTCTGTTGATAAGACGGCCCGATCGTTCCGCCAGCGAATGTAATGATCCGATACCATTCGCCCTCGACGCATCTGGAAAACCGGTATTTCCCATCTGCATCGGTCCGCACCTGTTGAGAATAGCTGACCCCCGGAAATTCTGCACTGTGGATCGAGTGATCTTGCTGGTACATCGCGATGGCAATCTGCGCCCCAAGTTTTTCTTGGAGCAACACACGTCCTTCGACCTGCGACCAGGATTTGAGTTTGACGGATGTTTGCCCGAGCAGTTCCACATCCATCAGTTTGGCATAACCGGTGGCATGGGAAATGAAACAGACATATGGTTGGTCATGCGGGACGATGTGGAATTCTCCTTTCGAGTCGGATGTGACCACGGTGGTCACTTTTGCTTCGTCCGCAACGCCAGTGGAGAATTGCAGGCTTTCGTATTCACGAGGTCTTTTAATTTTCGTGTAGACTTTCGCGCCCACCGCCGGTGACCCATTCGGCTGCAGCACGGATCCGGTAACCCCAGAATCCTTCTTGAGTTGAAACAGGAGCGAAACGGTTTCGTCAGGGAGTTTCGCAGCGTCCAGAATCTTTGAGAGATTTGGTTGGTATCCTTTTACCTGAACTCGATACCGGGTCACTTGGTTCAGGTTTCTGATTTGTGCGTTGAATTGTCCCGGCTGCTGCTCGACTCGAAAAGAATTCCAGGACCATCCAACCGATGGAGGATTGGACTTGAAACGGGTCCCATGGTAAACTTGAAAATCGGGAATCGGTTTGCCGGTTACCACGTCTGTCACCGTGGCAGTGACCGGAATACTTCTGCGAAACACAAGCGTGTGCGGCGAGTCTTTCGGCCCAAAGTCCTTGCCCATGTGCGAGAGATAGCCATCGCCGTAGATTTGATATCCGAGAGAATCTCTCGGGGCGTTTTCCCAAACGAACAGGCCGTCTTTGTTGGTCTGATTCTTGATGAGGAAACGATGGGAGAGAAAATCCAATACGTGCAGGTAATTGATTTCGTTATCACCTTTGAACGGAGTGTATTGTGGAGCCTGCGGGTGAAACGCGATACCGGGAATGGGTTTCCCTTTGGTATCGACAGCTCGAAACTCGACGCGTGTTCCTTTTCGTAAAGTGATCCGCAGAGGCTCTGCCAGAGGAATTGATACCTTTAAGGTTCGTAATCCCCAGTTAGGCGAAAAGATGGTGGCTTTGTGCAAAACCAGGTCTCACGTTCGCAATGCGAAACTCGCCCTTTGTATCTGTTTGGGGGATGAACTTTTTTGCAAAGTCCATGAAGAAGTTCTCCCGACTCGCCAGCAAGATCATCGCTTTTGAAACCGGTTTGCCTGTCGGATCGACAATCGTCCCCGATAGCGTCAGCGCTTTTGCAGCCACGAGGGGGTTTGCAGCTTCGCCACGCCGTTTGTTCTTGTTGCTTTCTTGTGTGCTGCTGGCTGTGTTTGATGCTGGACGTACGAGCCGTTTATCTGCTTGATCTGTGGCAGCGAACGATTGCGCCGGTTGATTATGAAGAGGCGTGGCCGATGTTTGCCCTTCATTCGCGGTGACCCATTTTACCGAAACTGCACACGCCAATACGCCCATCAGAACACAAACTGTCCATGCGGGTTTCGACAACGACTTCTCGAACCCCGGATCAAACATCACTTCAATCCTTCGTTTAAGGCCCGCAGGTTGGCCGAATTCGCTCACACAAACCGGGGAACGCGGTCTGTTTGTCGGCGAAATAGACGCCGCCAACAGCGTTTCGCAGTAAGCAACCGTTTGTTCTGGAAAACGACGATTAACCCACTCGTCACAGCATTCCTCCTGGGCAGCGTGTAACGCGATCATTATCCACCGGACAGGAATAAACCACCAATACATGCTCTGCACAACCATCTCCAACCAGCGAAAGTAATGATCCCAGCGTTTGATATGTGCCAGTTCGTGAACCAGCACCATCGTTTGTTGTTCGAGAGACAATTCGTTTGTCAAACGGCGTGGAAGCAAGATGATTGTCCGTCCGGCCCATGTCCAAATCAACGGAGAGATTTCGGCCTCGACGATGCGCAGCTCTGGAATGGAGCGGATCTTCATTTGATCGCAGAGTTGTTTCACAATCCGATTCAATCCTTCGGTCGGTTCGCACACCCCCGCCGCCCGGACCAACCTTTGAAACCGAAACGAGCTGGCCAGCAACAGGGCTGCCATCACAGCAGCACCACCCAACCAGATCAGCGATACTATCAGCGGATTCCAAGCTCTGCTGATCGTGTTCCAGGCCAGCGTCGACAAGGCCGGCTTTGGCGGTGATGGTGAAACGGAAACATCGGTTTGAATTGGCACGTCAGCCGCCGATGCTACCCCAGAACTGTGTTCGCCAATAAACGCTGCCGGAGGCACTGAGCCGGGAACGGAAACGATCGTTTCGTGCGACTCAGCCGCCGCCGTCTCCGGCTGAAACGTAATGCCGTAACTGAGCAACGGAGGCGTTACAAACTTACACAAAACCACCAACCACAACAGAGCAGCCAGATGTGCATTTTTCTTCCAGCGAGTGATCAATACGACCACAAGCGACAGCACCGAAGCAAGAAGGACATTCGTTAAGCCGGCTTCAAGAAGGATCGAAGACATGGTAGGTATCCATCATTTGTGTTTCTTGCGGTGTTTGTTAAGCAGTTTGTAAATCTCATCCAGCTCTTCAGGCGAAAGTTGATCGGTTTCGACCAAGTGAACCAGCAACGGCTTTAGAGAACCTCGGGTGAGCTTTTCGGCTGTTTCGGCCAGTCGCTGCTTCGCAAATTCATTACAAGTAATCGTTGCAAAGATGGCATGCACAAAGGAAGACCGGTCCCGTCCCGCCAAGCCTTTTTTCTCCAATCGTTGGATCAGCTTTTGCACCGTTGCCAGATCTGAACTGGTCTGTTTCGGGTAGAGCTGCTCGGCGATTTGACGGGCCGTCAGCCGCTCATGGTCCCACAACAATTGCAAGACAGCCAATTCCGAATCCGCAGGCGTTTTCATCATTCACTCCAATCACAGACAGACTGTCTCTTACTATAGACAGTCTGTCTGTGCCGTCAAGCCCATTTCGTGGTGTTTGGCACAAGTCTCACGGAAATTGGCTTCGTGGTGTTGATCACAATGAAGCGGCAATCTTCCATTGGCCTGTGTGCAACATCTTGGCCCGCAACTAAAATGAGCGCATGTACGCATCTTTCCCGTGTTAGACGGTGCCTTCCTTGGGATTCCCCTCAAAACTGTATCCCGTGAAAGTCGGTGTTCTCCGGTGGGTGCGAACCCCTATCCGTCGCACTTCCAGAAGCAACCAGTGCGCTGCCGGATCGCGGAGAAGGGCTTTCAAGTCATATCTCTCTTGGATTTCGGAATTAACCACCGTTTTCGTTTTCGCGCCAATTCAGCCAAGCAATGCCGCGTTCGATTAGCTTCAATACTTATCCGGGGTAGGCTGAACAGGATTCGCTCCGTTTCTGTCCGCGAAACTCGTCGAATGCCGGACAGCAAAACAAACGACCGTTTTTCGATTCTAGCACCAGTTCAAGCACCATGTTCTCAAGCCAACCCTTCCAAATAATCCTTGCAGATTAATACGATTGCTGAAATGGATGGAGAGCAGTTCAGGGGGAGGATGATACTTTAACTGCCGTAGTGTATCGCGGAGTACCCAGGCAAATTCGGAAGCCATCGCGCGAGTCTGAATAAGTGACACCATAAATCCCTAGTCTAACAGCGCATCGTGCATTGCCTGGAACATCATAGTAATTACCTCCTCGACATACTGGGCGTGACACAGTTCGTTGTTTTACATTTTCATAATGGATATTTTCATGTCCTCCCTTTGGATCAAAGTGGTCCAGGGTAAATTCCCAGACTCCACCGCACATTTCAGCCAGCCCAAACCCGTTCCGCCCTCTTTTTCCAAAATGATCAACGGGAGAGACCATCGCAAAGCCGTCACTCCATAAAAGCTTGGCACCCGGCCAGACATGGTCTTTTCCTGGCAGAAAATCAATACCCGATATATTCAGCCTCCCTTTTGCATCATTTAAATCGTTTCCCCACCAGAAATAACTACTGTCACGGCGACCACCACGACAAGCATATGCCCACTCGGCTTCAGTCGGTAGCCGGTAGATCAAACCGTTGGGAAGAGATTCTGCGTCTCGTGCCTTTTTCGTTAGCCATGTGCAAAAAGCTTTCATATCGTTATAGCTCACACAGACGACAGGGAAATTTTCATTTTCTTCTACTCCATGATTAGGATCTCTCCAGCTTTTATCAGCCATGGGTTGCCAGGGATTCGGAGGCCCTCCCATTGCAGTTTTTGGGATCCAGTTTGTATTGAAGCAGTGTGTTATTCCGCCTGGCTTCTCAGCATCGGTGACATATCCCGTTACTTTTGTAAACCTCCGAAACTGTCCAACGGTAACTTCGGTTCGTCCCATCCAAAATCCCTCTCGAACTCGCATCGACCTGGATTCACCTTCGTAAGATTCTCGTTGCCCTCCTCCCGAAGCGAAGCTGGCACCGCCTTCTTCACTAACCGCCCATTTCTTTTCGGCAGAAGTACTGCCCATTTTGAACTCGCCGGGTGGAATGAAAACGATCTCAAGTTTTACATCACCACCCAAATCGATTTTCTGAGCCGTGCCTTGGGCTGGTTCCTCAGCATGCGTTGTGGTCGTGAAGAGTAACAGGAACAAGAAACAGGAAGTGAAGGAACGCAGTAGAGAGGCCATGATGTGATTCTCCGAAACAATAGATCTTAAACATCGATTCTGAAGAGTTGCGTACGGCGCACGCAATAGGAATGTGGAGACCATCTTATCCTCAAAGAGGCTTGAGGTCACGCGCGTATTGTCAAAATACTCAGCCAACCCATATTTACAGAACTATCCGACACTTGGACAACTTCTGATTCTTCCATCTCCGATCGCTTTAGCAATTCTATCAACTCATACGTATTCCGGTACATGCCTTAAAACCACCCAATTCGCGGACTCCGTACGCGCCAGCGGAACTCATACGATTCTGCGAACTCAAATCGATTAGACGATTTCCATATGTCCGGACTTCAGGGGATGCACGTTTTAATCAACGTCTTAAGGAAATGCCGTCCCATTACGGCAGTCGAAAGGCGAAGTCTACAATCCAATATCACAGCACAATGCTTCCTGGCCTGTTCGCGAATGCGGATACATACATGAAGCCCGCCCCCTGAGGCAGATGCGCCGACTTGCCTGCGAGATCATCACCTACCGTCCGAGCCCATTTCGCTATCACACGATGGTCGTGTTCAGGTTCACGAACGGACGCCACGCACCAGGCTTGGAGCTCATCGTAGGCTCCGCATGAACGACGCATCGAAGGATTCGTCCCGATAACGCGAAAGGTGATCGGACCTATTCGGTAGCGGGCGGCTCGCTGCCGGTTCGAGACAAGTCGCGAATGAAGATGTCCTTGAAACGCATGCGCCCGTCGCCGCCGGAGTGCAGTTGCAATGCGATCACACCGGAGGTCGCAGAAGGCGATGGGTACGTAAAGTCAATCATCTGTACTCCGTTTAGATGCGTGATATACCGATTCCCGTCGACCTTGATTCGCATGTCGTTCCAGTCGTTTGGTCTGATGACGGTTTCCAGTTCCGCAGCCGGCCACACAATCCACCCCTTGCTGTCGCCGTAGATACCGCCAGTGTGGTGACCGATCGCGCGATCGATCTCGATTTGTCGCCCTTTGATGACTTTCGGTGTTCCGGGCTCGAAGGTGGTGTGAATGTAGACGCCGCTGTTGCCGCTCGCCTCACACTTAAATCGCAACCTGAGATCAAAGTCCCGATACGTCTTCTCGGTCGCCAAGTAACCGTATTCGTCGGTAACACCCTCACCGAAGATGACACCATCGTCAACGACCCATTTCTCGTTGCCGATCTTCTGCCAGCCGCTGAGATCAAGGCCGTTAAAAAGCGATTCCCATTTTGGGCTGAGCGGTTCCTGGGCGACGACGGCAGCGATGGATAGTAATGTAACGGCGATGGCAACGAGAACTCGCATTGTGCATTCCTTAGTTAGAGACGACTCGTGACGGCTGACCATTATCCGTTGATTGCGGACGCAACTCAATGCTCAGCGACGTCAAAGCTGCGAGATTCGTTCTTTGTGTGTGTTGCGCTTGTTTCTGCTTCAGTGGCTTCAATCAGCCGCGAACATCAAACCACCGTTTTCGAGGACTCTGTATGGGTACGCGAAACTCGTACCTTTGCACGGAATCAAACACGATTGAACAATTTCCATCTGAATGGACTTTGGCAAGCACGTTTTAATCAATAATAAAGCGAACATTTTATGCGTCCGAAGAACTTATTCGTTTTCACGAAATCGGTCATGATCAACCTCTATCGGATCGAGAGTGGTATTTCTGTGATTGCAAACAAGGGAAACGATTGTTTCTGAAATCGCAGAGTAGCCTTAACTTTGCCTGGATTTGAAGACAATCTCAGAAATTTATTTAGTAGAATAGGATGAAATTTATCTTGGCAGTGTACTTTTTTCACGATTGAAGGTCTTGCAGGAATCTGCAAATTAAGAGTCCAAAAATCGTTCACCACGGGCACTGAAGACTGTAATTCGATCTAAATTGATGAAAATGTTGTTTTTTTTAATTTTTCTCCGCCTAATTGTTACTTGAAATAACCTTCTATTGAGTGGGATTGCAAAAGCGATAATTTAACGAAATTCTGATCTCGATGGCGACTAATTTATTTACACAAACCCAAGGGGCTCGCTTGATATTACAGCATAGGGGGCCTCTTTACGGCTATATTTATGCCTGCGTGGGTAATCATGCAGATGCAGAAGATATTTTCCAGGAAGTTTCTGTTGCTGTTTTGGAATCTATAAATCAGTTAAAAGAAGAATCTGTTTTTTTTGTATGGGCGAGGGAAATCGCTTTTCGACGAGTGATGGAACATGTCAGAAAAAGAAAGAAAGAGGTCTCCCTTAACCCGCATGTGATTGCTGCCTTGACAGAAGCAACTGACCGTTTCAAACAGTCTAACAAATTCAAAAAAGAACGAGAGATTCTGTTGGAGTGTCTTGAAAAACTTCCCCAGAAAAGCAAAAACCTGATTCTTCTCCGCTACGAAAATCCTAATAAATGCATCAAAGAAATTGCTCAAAGAGAAGGGATTACCATACAGGCAGTCTATTCTAAACTCAAACGCATCAAAGAAATTTTGCGAGATTGCATTTCACGGAATCACTTAAAGGATGCTTTGTGATGGAAAACCAAAAGAATTTTACAGATCGAGATTGGCTGGAAGCTTACCTTGATAATGACTTGTCACCACCAGAGCGTGAAGAATTAGAAATGCGACTTTGTTTAGAAGATAACCTTGCGGATTTATTTATAAGCGTTACCCACCATGAAGCTATTATCTATGAATGGGCACAATTTCAAAGTTGTAAATTCGCAGGAGCTTTCAGTGTTGTTCATGATCAGCGAATTTGGCTGGCTTCACTTTCCAGAACAAAGTTCTTGGTAAGTGCTTCGGTGCTAACACTTACTCTACTGTGCGGGATTATTTTCTTTTTTATGAGACAAAGCCCTGCCATTGTCTTAAATGCGAATCAAGCTGTTTTCGCTAACAGTAATAATGAGCAAATAACTATCAATCCAGGTGAGAAGATCCAGCAAAATAAACAATTCGTACTATCACACGGAACTATAGAACTTCTCTTTCCTACGGGTGTCATGCTGCTCATTGCGGCCCCTGCAAAATTTGAAGTGACAGGCAAGAATGAGCTAAATCTCTCTCAGGGAAAGTTATTTGCGATAGTTGCCACAGAAGAAGGCAAAGGATTTACCGCTCATACTCCGAGTGGATCTGTGACCGATTTGGGGACAATCTTTGGTGTTGAAGTTGATCAGTTAGGAACGTCGAGTGTGAAGGTTTTCAAAGGAAAGGTTGAACTAGCCAGTTCTTCTGGAGAAAAATTTCAGCTTTCAGCAGGAAAAACAGTGCGTTGTGTCGCAAGAACTAGTAATTGGCAGGAAACAGAAAAACTCACATCAGAATTTAATAAAGTAATTCATAACCAAACACTACTCCCAGAAACTGTATTTGTGGGTGATCTTGGTACTGGTATAGTTGGTTTCGATAGCAGTCAAATAATCTCTTATGTTATGTATACTGCGACTCCCGCGGAAATACGGTTCCCCCCTTTTCCAACCAAAGATTTAACTTGGGATCTGCTCGCTCAGCATTTAGTAGTAGTGCATTTTGACGAATCAACCCGAAAGTGGAAACTGCAACGTAATGACGATGAAATCGATTTCATACCTGTTTCTACAGACTTGATTATTGCGCGCACAGAACCTGTAAAGAGACAACCTGATGACACTTGGTCGCGAAAAGTTACACTTTTTAAGTCACAGACCGGCATAATCCACGGTATCTCATTTGGCTACAAGACGAGTGATATCACCATTCGTCCCGATTGGGCTTTTGGACGACAAAATATTGGAGAATTCACTCTGAAAGGAACACACTTCATTCGTCAGCCAAAATAACAGCATCTGGGAAATAGTTTCTTGAGTGATCAAATTTATTTTTCTTTTTAAAAAGGATAGATAGCAATGAATTTAGGGAAGTTGCAAAAACGAGGTTTTACATTAATTGAATTACTAGTGGTGATTGCCATCATTGCAATTTTGATTGCTCTGTTGTTACCAGCAGTCCAACAAGCGCGCGAAGCAGCTCGTCGCAGCACATGCAAAAACAATCTAAAACAAATCGGTCTAGGACTGCATAATTACCATGACGCCCATCGCATCTTTCCTTTCGCAACAGTATTGAAGGTCAACGCCAGATCTTACACAGATCAGGCTCTAGCACGCCAGAGTTGGTTCCATATGGTCTTGCCATTTGTTGATCAGGCACCTTTGTACGATAAGATTCGCACTGGTTTTTCTGCAGGAAATGTCTATGCTGGTCACTCTCAAGCGACAGCTATTATACCTGTCTTCATGTGCCCCTCAGACCCTAATAGCGGAAAATCCGTTAGCGCAATTGACGGAGGCAATGGGTTCCATAGCAATTACCTGCTTTGTTCAGGCTCTACTTCGCAAGGAGCTGATGGTACTTACCCTGCATTAAATGGTATATTTTTCAATGTGTCAAATATTCGTATCCGTGATGTGATTGATGGATTATCAAACACGATCGCAGCGAGCGAAATTAATATTGTTTCAAATAATGCTGATTTTCGTGGAGCTGTCTGGAACACGTGGAACAATGCTGGAGCAACGTTTACAACACTACGTAGTCCGAATACCCTCGTTGGTGACATAACAGCAGGTTGTAGGGTAGCCCCATTGGCTCCCTGTGGTGCTTCATCTGCAAATAATCAACAAATCCACGCGCGTAGCCAACATGTGGGTGGCGTACATTGTCTGTTAGCTGATGGTTCTGTTCGGTTTATTTCGGAAAACATCGACACAGGAACATTTAATGCACTTGGAACCCGAGCTGGTGGTGAGGTTCTGGGAGAATACTAATCCTGTATCTCATCAAATTTTTACCTGGCAGATACTAATGGTTAAGTCTCCATTACCATTTGTATTCAAGGGGAATATTTTTTTAAGATATAGACGTAAAGCTCGCTCCCAACCAAATCAGCAGTGATAGTTACTAGCTCAACCTGTCGGTCGCGCAGCTTGGATTAATACAATTGTGAAATTTTTATGACCATTTACATACCAGCCAATTCAAGAGAGTATCTCATGTCATTTTCTAACTTCAATCACATACTTTATTTTGCAACTCTTTTGGTTTCCATTACATTACTCGTCGGATGTGGAACAGTTTCCGATGCACCAGAAACTGCAACCGTCAAAGGAACTGTCACTCTTGATGGAAAGCCGCTTCCGGAAGGAAATATTGTTTTTGACCCAATTGACGGGAAGGGAGGCTCTTCAGCAGGTGTAGTTAAGGATGGGGAATTTGAATTCCTAAGTCAATTTGGCTCCAAACGTGTCTCAATCTCAGACAGTCGTGATTCGGGCATAAAAGGAGAGAATGGCGAGACTGTTTTTGAATCAACTATCCCTGAAAAGTTCAACAACAAAAGCATACTGACAGCAGAAGTGAAGAAAGCGGGCGAGAATAATTTTACCTTTGATCTGAAAAAATGAATGAGACGTTATCTATCAAGTGTCTTGTCGCTAACAACATAGCAGTTCTAGTATTGTTGAGAATGGATGATCGATGACAGAAACAGTTTCGACGTAAGAATTATCATTCGTCTAATATTTTGTGAGCATTATTGTAACGTCAGGCGCAATCGTATCTCTCTTCATATTACCCTAGCAGTTTGCAGATAAGTTCTCCGTAAGCGGTCATCAGGGGACAATAATTTCAATGCCCAGGCCATCGGCATGATAGAAAGTTATACCCACGAGGTCAGACTGTATAATACTCTCTCGAAAAATGGTTTTTAAGAGTAAAAATCAAATAAGTTTCTATTATCAATTGATTTGTGTGCCACTAATTTCCCCGAAGTCCGATTGAAGTACTCGCCATGAAAAAAAACTCACTTCTTATCTCCACTCTTCTGTTCTTGCTTACCTCAATCACTCTTCAAGCTGAAGACTGGTCAATGTGGAGACACGATGCAACGCGAAGTGGTGTGACTCCTGAAAAACTTCCAACAGAGTTGTACCTTTGTTGGTCGCGGGAACTTTCTGCCCCCAGTATCGCATGGGTAAATGAATCTCGCTTGCAGTTTGATGCTATGAATGAGCCAATTGTGGTGGGGGAAACATTATTTGTTGGTTCTTCTTACGATGGGAGCTTGCGTGCGTTTGACACGAAAACGGGTGCAGCCCGTTGGACATTTTTTACGGAAGGTCCGATTCGTTGTGCTCCCGTGGGTTGGAAGAACAAAGTTTATATCGGTTCGGATGATGGATATCTCTACTGTTTGAATGCAAAGACCGGTCACGAGTTGTGGAAGGTACGAGGTGCACCAGAAGATCGGCCCGACTATCGCCATTTGGGAAATGCACGATTGATTTCATATTGGCCCGTGCGTGGTGGCGCTGTATTACACGATGGGACAATCTTTTTTGGTGCAGGTATTTGGCCCTCAATGGGAGTTTTTATTAAAGCAGTGAATGCAAAGACAGGCGAAGTGAAATGGGCAAATGATGAAATCAACTATATCGAAAAAGTTCGGATTGATCATAATTATTTAAGTGAAGCAGGGTTGTCGCCACAGGGCTACTTTTTGTTTGCAGATGGCAAACTACATGTTCCGAATGGTCGCTCGATGCCAGCCGGGTTTGATCATAAAACGGGTAAGTTGATACAATATGTGCAGGGGTATCGCAATGGTGACTCACGTGTAACTTCTTCAGGTAAATTATTATTTGTCGGCAACACTGGTCTTGTTAATACCAGTGATGGGCATGAAGTGGGTGACCGTTGGAAGTCCGCAGGGAAAGATGCGCCCGAAGGCTGGAGCACACCCAAACGCGATCTATTTGAAGGTCCTTTTTGGGGCTATAAATTTACAGATGGTTGTACTCACCGTTCTGTTTTCGAAAATGGGATTGCTTATGGTATGAGTGGTGAGTTCTTAATGGCTCACGATTTGAATAAAACGAAATTGGGGCTATACGACAAAAAAATTGGTAACTTCACCTACCATCCTGCCAAGTGGGAGGCTGCGGAAGTTTGGAAGAAATATTACATTGCCAAAGGGGACAAAAAGTCTAATCCTTGTCTTCTTAAAGCGGGAAATCGAATCTACACACATGTTGGCAACTTACTGGTTGCGATTGATCTCCCTAGAAAGAAAGGCGACAAACCAAAAACTGCGTGGAAGAAAACTCTCGAAGGAACCCCTGTAAGTATCATCGCAGCAGATAAAAAACTGTTTGTCACATTGACCGATGGTAAGCTCTTATGCTTTGGAAAATTACCTGTTTCTGTTGTGAAGCATACATTGCCCATTCGTAAATTGGTAGAGAAGAATGATCGTTGGAAAAACCAAACTACTTTTATTCTGGAGCAGTCAAAAATCAAAGAGGGTTACTGTTTAATAGCAGGAATTGAAGATGAGCGATTGATTGACGCGTTATTACTACAATCAAAAATGAAACTCATCATTATCGATAAAAACCAATCACACATTAATCATCTGAGACAAAAATTGATTGATGCAAAAATGTATGTATCACGGGCAGAAGCATTTGTAGGAGACTCTGCAACATTTCTCTTCCCAGCTTATATTGCTAATTTGATGATTTTGAATAAAACAGAATCCAAGTTGTCATCTCGACAGTTAGTGAAACATTACAAAACATTGCGACCTTACGGAGGTGTTTTGTGGTTGGGTGATAAAGGAGTGACCAAAAATCAACTTCAAAAAATGTCTGAACAGGCAAAATTGGCAAAAGCGAAAATCTCTCAGGAAAGTCAATATGTCTCTGTTTGTAAAGTCGGACCTCTGCCTGGTTCTGCAAATTGGACACATGAAGGAGGCGATGCGGCCCGCACCTATTTCTCACGAGACGATTTAGTTCGTGCTCCTCTGTCGATTTTGTGGTACGGCGATGGGAAAGATCACGGGTTCAACAAATTCAAAGATTACGGTCGCGGTGTGAAACCCCATGTGGCGGGGGGACGATTATTTGCGTTTGATGATTATAGAGCCAGGTTAACCGGCATTGATGCTTACACAGGACGATTGCTCTGGAAATTTAAAACCGTAACTCCCTATGTCCGTTACGTTTCTCGAAATGATGGTATTTTCGTCGGTCGAAATGAGCAATGTGATCTTCTCGACCCTGCAACGGGAAACATCAAAAAGACATACCACTTCAAGTTACAACAACAAAAAGGCCGAACATGGGGTGTGGTTGATGTCCGGGTGACAGATAAAACAATCTTAGCTGCTTTCGGCTATGGTCTCCCTGCTGGAGTTGAAAGTGGTTTGTGGGATTGTGAAGCACTCGTGGCTATGGACAAAAAAACTGGCAAGCAACTTTGGGTAAAATATCCTACAGAAAGGTACAATATCCATGCAATTGCATTAGGAGAGGGAAAGGTGTTTGTTACCGATTCGATGAGACCACTTGAAGCAGATCGATTAAAACGGCGAGGAACACTCCCTGCAAAAACACCATCGATCACGTATGCGTTTGATGAAGCAACCGGCACAATAGTTTGGCAACAGACAGCAGAATACGACTTCCGCAGTATGACTGAGCGGGGGGTACTTGGCATTCGTCCTTATGATGACTGGGTTTCTTACTCTGTAGATAAGAAGATCCTGCTACTGGGAAAAAATTTCATGACGACTGCGAGAGAAGCAGCCACCGGCGAAAAATTGTGGAGAAAAAAAGCAGGTTTGCAGCCCATTATTGTTCGCGAAGAAAGCTTCATCAATCAGGCGGGCAATCGTTACAGCATTACAACGGGCGACACCATCAATGAAAAAGCCATGTTTCAACGAGGCGGTTGTAATTATGCAGTTGGCAATAAACACTTGTTGTTTTTGCGTAACCAATGCGCTTCTTATATCGATGTTAACTCTCAGAAAGAATACAGTTTACGCAACCTGCGTTCGGGTTGTAGCAACTCGCTGGTGGCAGCAGATGGCCTATTGAACATCCCTTGCTTCTCCGCAGGTTGTGTTTGCAACTACCCCCTGCAAACATCCTTCGCAATGCACCACATGCCAGAATCTGCCAAGTGGTCTGGAGAAAAACCTTTTCAGTTGCTGAAGGAGTTAAGGAAGAAGTAATAAATTCAAGCAATGGATCAATGTGAGCAACTGATATAACCAACCTCGAACAAGGCGAGCCGATTTTTGGAGTTCCTTAGAGGCAACCCAGATGATGTTGACGGCAACAAAGTTCTAATGTGTTTCTAAGCTCCTAAGTCAACAGATTTTGTTGCGTCAACGAAGGCGTGTTAGTTCGATGCATTGATCAGGAACTCGATTGTTGATAATCCCATAAACCACCCATTTTGCATTTAGATGTATTCAGAAGAAACCGGTCGACAGCATAACCTGAATACTCGGCACATTTAGACATTTTTTTCAAATCCAGAAACTTTGTAACACCTGTTAAGGAACAAATTCATGTTGCCATGTTTCTCTATTGGTAGAGAAACGTTGTCGCCCATAAGAGGGAGATTCAAGATGGTATCTCATGAATTCCAGAAGCATCGTTTGATTGGCTATGCCCGAGTGAGCACAGGTGATCAAGAACTCTCCCTCCAAATTGATTCGCTACTCAAACATGGAGTCAAACGCGAGAATATTTTCTGTGACAAGCTCTCGGGCGCCAAAGCTGATCGACCGGGGCTTTTGCTTTGCCAAGAATGTTTGCGACGTGGAGATACTCTCCTTGTTTGGAGACTAGATCGTCTGGGACGATCACTGCGTCATCTCATCACAATGATTGAAGACCTGAAGGAACGAGAAATCGG
Organism: uncultured Planctomycetaceae bacterium; assembly: GCA_942492165.1. GTDB lineage: Bacteria > Planctomycetota > Planctomycetia > Planctomycetales > Planctomycetaceae > Gimesia. Next base: position 12,265 of record CALOEF010000035.1, on the reverse strand, counting down.
ATTTCGTTCGATCTCTGATGGTATCATCGATACAACAACACCATCAGGAGAATTGATCTTTCACGTTTTCTCTGCTCTCGCCCAATTCGAAAGACGACTTATACAAGAGAGAACTAAAGCAGGCTTAGCTGCAGCCCGAGCACGCGGACGCAAGGGAGGTCGGCCACCTCTGGATCCAAATTCACCCAGAGTTGTTTTAGCACAAAAGTTGTTTCGCGATAAATCAAATAGCATAGACGATATTTGTGATACATTAAAAATTTCGAGAACAACTCTTTACAAATACGTTTCGTTGCAAAACACAAAAGATACTCGTTCCGAGAAAACGTCTGAATAACGGAATGAAGCTTTTGGAGGGTTGACTCCATCACCAACGACTCAGTATCTGAGTATATTGAATCGTCAAATCCCAGAATCTGTTCGCGAAAGTCGTTGTTTGCCGTACAGTAAACAAAAACCAACGTTTAGCGGGATGATTACGAAGTCTTCTCGTTATATTTACTAACTCTAATCGCTAGACATTCCAGGTATGCCATGACCATAATGTGCACCATTGCGAGCCTGGATTGGTTTTGATCTTAACCTAAATAATTCAAAGTATCTTTTCGACCGCTTTCCTTCATCAGGGGCCAATTATTTAATGCTAGTTCGCTGTCCTGAATGCCTGGAATCAATTGAGTTGTCTGCCGATACGACTTTCGTGAAATCGATTGTCCTTCCCGTGGAAAACATTCGATCTCGTAGGCGACGAGAATGAAAATTTCACGGAAGAGAATTCGACAATTGCTCATTTCAAATTATCAAAGCAATTAGGACAGGGAGGATTTGGGGCGGTCTGGTTGGCACGCGATACCGAACTGGAGCGTGACGTGGCCATCAAGATACCGCGTGGCTCTCGGCTGAAGCCTGAGGAACAGGAACGGTTTCTACGCGAGGCACGTGCTGTTGCTCAGTTAAAACACCCAAACATCGTCAACGTGCATGAAGTAGGAAAAGAAGGCGACCTTGTCTATGTTGTCAGTGATTATATCGAGGGAATGAGCCTTTCTGAGTGGTTATCAGATCAGCAGTTAACGGCACGTGAATCGGCGGAACTTTGTGCTAAAATTGCTTGCGTACGCGGTCATGCCCATGAGTCGGGCATTACTCCATCGTGACGTCAAACCCGGAAACATCATGATGGATGCTGACGGTGAACCACATATCCATCGGTCTGGCCAAACGGGATACCAATGAAGTCACATTGACAATAGAAGGTCGCATTCTTGGCACTCCTGCGTATATGTCACCGGAACAGGCCAAAGGGGAAGGCTACGCCGCTGATCGCGGGCTGATGTCTATTCACTGGGCGTTGTACTGTTTCAATTGCTGACAGGCGAAGTTCCGTTTCGTGGTACATCTGGACGTTGATCCATCAAATCATCAATAAAGAACCAGCCAGCCCACGGAAGTTTAACACCAATATCCCAAAAGACCTGGAAACGATCTGCCTCCGCTGTATTCAGAAAATCCAAACCGGCGTTATCAGACAGCAGACGATGCTGTTTCCGACGGAAGCCACCGGTTGAAATGCGAACCAATTACCGCTGCATTCGCCGGTAGGACGAACGAATGCAGGCAGGTGATCAATACCGGTGGCCGCCGGATATGTCACGTTTCAACCTGATGTTCTTTATCTCTTGCTCATTGCGTGCTCGCAGGTATCACAACAGTTGCCTATTTCCGTGAAGTCGGTTTCCGTAATGAGATTGAGAATGCTCTCGGCGAAGCAAAGCAAGCACAAACGGTTGCTGAAGTTTCACAAAAGCGGGCAGTCGATGCCCAAAATGCTGCAATCAAACAAAGTGAAGCATCACGCTTACAGTCGTATGTCTCGGACATGAATTCAGCCCCCATACCTGGAGTTCCGGTGCAGATGAACTCTTGCAGGTGACACTCAATCGACACATTCCGCAGACAGGCGAGCCTGACAATCGTAGTTTTGAGTGGTACTACTGGCGGAAACGAAGCAAAGAGTCACTCTGGTCTCTAAAACCATCGAAAGCTAATCATGCCAAGTATTTTACTCACAAATACCGTCGAATACCAACGCCTTGCATTTATGCCACATGACAAAACGATGGTCGTCTCGCATAAATATGCAAATGCATCTTATGGCATGGCACTTCGTGACAGCGAGACTGGGCAATTCATAAAGACAATCAAATTCCCGAGCCTGGCTGATGTGCCTCCTACAAATTACGAGCGTTGGTAACTCAAAAGAACAAATGTTATTGAGCGTAGTTTCCAGAGACAATCGTCTGCACCTATTTGATCCTGTCAGTAATATCATTCGCAAGACTTTCAAAGAAACAGCCAGTGAGGTGACAGCAGCCTGCTTCTCTGATGATGCAAAACTATTTGCTTTCTGTTTGAAGTGATGGGACGGTACAAATTTATGACGTATTTAATGACAAACAGGTCAGCTCATTCCAGGTTAAAGTGACTAAGCCGCGCGACACTGTTCTTGGTTCCTACCCGTGGCGATTGGCATTCTCTCCCACTGGAAATTTGCTTGCAGTAAGCAGCTTAGGGTTGGTTCCAGTTGCAATCCACGACGTTGCTACCGGAAAACTGAAAACGACAATTCATTCAGACTGGGTGGCTAACGTTGTGTTTGCCAAATCGCGAGGATCGGATCATTACTGCCAACAGTGTCGGCTTGCTGACTTTGGACCTGGCTGGCCCTAAGGTTTTGGCTTCGGTGCAAGCGCACAAAAGTCAGATACCAGGTCTTGTGGCTTCTAAAGATCGAAGTCTCGTGGCTACCGCTGGTATTGACCAGCACGTTTACGTGTGGAACAGTGAGACACTAGATAAACGGGCAGCGTTCCGAGGACATACATCAGGTGTCCAAGATGTTATATTTTCTAAAGACGGTCGATTCCTCTACACTGGATCAATCACTGAACTAATGAAATGGGATCTTACACGAAATGGATCCAAATATTTTCGCAACCGTATGAAGGGACCCGCTCAGACCTGAATACGTCTACCGATAACCAGAACTCCAGCAGTAAACTCTGGTTTTTGCGTGTTCTCAACACGGAAAATGCTTCTGAAAAATCCTTCAATCACATGTGAACCGGTGTTTTCTAGTATGTTCAGCCTCAATGGAAAATGGGTTAGTGTCTGCTGGAAGAAAGAATATTAAGTTGTGGAATCTAATGACCGATTCGTTGCAAAGTCAGATTGAGGTGCTGGGAACGCCCTCCTGCGCAAGTGATCTCACCCGATAGTGACTGGCTTGTTGCTGGTGGCGGCCATCGTCAGCAAATTGATCTGATGGATTTCTTTGTTTGCCACCGCGACTAAAACAGTGGAGAATCGAACATATGCTAATACGCGATTACAGGAATCGCATTTCTTGATCCCCATCGATTCGTCACGATAAGTGGGGACAAAATAAAAATTGGAAATCTGGAGTTTGAAAGTGAGAGCGATCAAGGCGTCTATCAATTCCCCCAGGTGTCCCATCTCTTACGATTTCACCAGCCAAAGATTTGATGGCAGTAAGAGCTGGAGCAAATCATATTTTTATATACCAGACAGATTCACTTAAAGAAGTTGCTAAGCTAACGTCAATTGCGTGGCTTTATAACTGACCTCGCCTTCCTATCAGATGGCCGAACACTGGCAGTAGCTGATAGTACAAAAGATAAAGCTCTGGGACGTAAGAACGCATCAGCCTGTTGGAATGCTTCTCGATCATAAAACTCCAGTAACCAGGCTCGCTACCGCGAATAAATCCCCCTCGACTTGTTCGTAGTCACATGATGGAGAAATTCGCGCATGGCATGGCGGTCCGTAAGTGTAAATCAAAATGAAGACATCAATTTTTTCATTTAATCACAGTTTTATCGAACTCGCCTGGGCGGTCAGTTTTGATACTACTCTGAGGTAGGCTATCCACTAAAATTTGTCCGCGAAACTCGTCAAATCGTGGACACACCGTTAATCGACCGTTTTCGCTTGCTCGTCACTTCGATCATTCTTGAAACTGACCTAAAGCAGACCAGCTACTCAATTTTGTCCCAGTAACTCGTCATTTACCAAACAGTAAACATAAACGAACGATACCTCGGTCAGTCTTCAATCAGTTGAAAACTATTGGACGGCGCGGTAATTTTACGAGTTACGAACCCGATGTCTGTTCTTGTTTGCCATCGTCGGGACTTACGGCACGAAAGATCGGATTCACTCATGCAGTCTCACTTGTCAAAACTGCAAATATTCGTTTTCTGCTCCCCTGTTTGCAACCGTTACGGCTTTGCTCAACATGCGAGGAATTCCAGGTAACTTTGCACCCCAACCCATGCGTTCGTTGACAGCTCAAGAGCAAGAATTGCTTTCAGAAGCGCCAATTGTCCAGAAAATATTCGCGGGCAAGACTCTAGGGTCAACTGCATCAGACGAGGTTTGAGTCCTGCTGTTGAGGGCCGATTGTCAATCGGCCTATTGGTCGACCTGTTTTACCAATTTGTGTACTGAAGTGGAAATGATCTTTTCCGTATCAGGACCCCAGCGGTATGCGGGACGTCCATATTCATACAATCTGGCACCACCTTCGTAGCCTCCTTCAAGCCAGACACGTTTGAGGAGGAGAAACGCATCGTCGAGACAAGCCAGACCCATGTGCCAGGTCCAAACTCTCTTTTGAATTTGAGTGCATAATCGACTACGGTTTCAGCGCCCATGCCGATAACCAGCATTTCTTGACCAAGACGCCAGGCATGGATTGGATACGGGTATGCTGTGGGGAATGTTTCGCCTTGATCCAGTTTTTTCAGCATGCGTTCGGCCCAGCGTTTTTTGACGGCTTCTACCTTGGTGTCGGCTTCCAGATCTTTCCGTGAGGCGACTTTTAGATAGGGGAGTTCCACATATTCAAAAACGGTTGTTAGTCCTGGTGAGATGGGTTTGAGAGGTTTTTTCAGGGTATCTTCAACGGCAACTGCCAGCATGTGGCCATATTTTTCGCAAAGCTCTACTGTGTGACGTTGAAGTGGTGTGTGACGTTGAAGTGGGTTCTGATCGCCTCCACAAGTATTAACAAACATTGCTGTCATACCGGGATGGTTCTTCTCGATTTCCAGTTGGGCAAAGCCCGGATAGTCGCCACAGACTTTTTTGAAGCTGAGTGTTGTAGGGTGGCACGCGTAACCGAAGAGCACGGCATCCAGTTTTCCGCCGGGACGTGTGACCGTCATTACGGGAACTGAGTGATCGACGGGGCCGACCAGCTTTTTACCTGCTTTCAAAATGGCTGGGACATCGGCTTCCCGATTATTTCGGCGGTTGAGGGCAAAAGTAGTGTGACCGACTCCCTGGTTTAAGCTGGCAGGAGCAAGGTTGCCGAGTGCCTGTCCTATCATTTCGACTGTTTTGTCGACCATGCGATCCGTGTATTCATCCACCAGTTTGTCCTGCATGGGAGTAGTTGGATAGTAATCGTAAAGATCATCACCTAAGCGAGGTCCACAATGGTTATGAGAGAACGTGAACATAATCTGATGACGCTGCAGTCCAAATTTTGTTTTGATCTTTTTAAATACGCGGTCGCTCATGATTTTGGGGACGCCTTGAAAATCACTGGTAATCAATACCGCGCGATGTCCTTTGGGGTCTTCCAATGCTAGCGTTTTCATCCAGATATCGTGCAGTTTTCCTTCGGGTGCTCGTTTAAATCCATAACCGGCGAGCCAGACCGCAGTCTGAGGAGTAATGACCGCTTTGGAAATACCGGCTTTCCAGTTTTCTGCAGCAGTTGCGTTTGTGTTAACGAATCCACATGAAGTGAATGCAATCGTGCAGATTAGCAGGAAATAAAAACGGGACAAACTGCGAAACATTGTCTGGTGAAATTCTGGTTTCCGGATCCAAATCATGGCGATGTTTTCCTTCTATGTTGTTATAGATCTCTATGGTGTGATCGATCTTGCATGCGGAATACATAAGCGTGCTTCTGTGTTGTGAAGGCCAGCCTAATGCGGCGCTATGACGTGAATCAATGCAGGCAACAAGAAACAATCGTCGAATGCGGGACAGCAAACAAAAACGAATCTTAAAACGGGCGTTACAAATATTCTGAGAACTCTGATGTTTTTGCAAAATCTGAAACTATGGGACAATCTTAAATCAGTCACAATTTTTCTTGATGTTATTTACCTCCATTTCTCTTACATGACGTTTTTACAACATGTCGGCCTCTCTCGAGATGTAATTCCTCAGTGAACTACTTTTTATCGATCCGACTTCACACAAGACATATAAAAATCCTGCCAGAAAAAACTACGAGACCAATTCCAGAAAAATCACAGTTTTGGGTTGACTTAGATAATTTCCGACTGTAAATATAATACATTATACCAATTTGTCGACAATCGACAATCGACTAGCAGTGAGTTTTAATTCAATAAGTTTAAATTTGCTGTTTTTATTTGAGAGATTCACAGCAAATGTGATACGAAAATCGCTTTGTCCAATGGTGGACATGAGTGCCATTTTATTCCCTGTTTATTGTCTCTTTTAAATTTCAGAGGAGAACCAACCATGTCGCAACCCAAGATTCGAAATCATGCTTTTACTCTGATTGAATTGTTGGTGGTCATTGCGATCATCGCAATTTTGATCGCACTTTTGCTTCCGGCAGTTCAACAGGCCCGTGAAGCGGCTAGACGAGCACAGTGCAAGAACAATTTAAAACAAATTGGTTTAGCACTACAGAACTACCACGAAGTCGCCAATTCATTTCCCATAGGTGCCCGTGGTGACGGGAATGGAGGGATTGGTATTTCGTATTGGGTAGCGCTTCTTCCAATGCTCGAACAGTCAGTCGTCTATGATAAGTTTAATTTTACTGTTGCGAACAGCGGGATGGGAGGCGGTGGAAACAGTTCCCTACTTAACTCAGTAGGTTCCATTTCTGGAATGATCTGCCCCTCATCAACATTAGCTCAACCTGACGGGGCAAGCTCTACTTGGGGTTGGCAAAAAAGGGCCACTTATATTGGGATTTCAGGAGGGAGTTCAACAAGTAGCTTTACGGAAACCAGAGCAATCAGTACGGCAAACAACTGCTGTAGTGACAGTGGAAATAGTGCCGATGGCATTCAGGCAATCGGAGGTGTTCTGGTTCCCAATGATGTCATCAAGATTCGCGATATAACTGATGGTACATCGAATACCATCGTCGTTGGGGAGGCCAGTGGAAGCTTGACTACTTCTAATTCAGCCGTGACGGCATTTCTTTCGGTCGTTCCGCATGTAGTGTCAGGTAACAGAATTACCATTGGAGGATCTGGCTACCATTCGTGGATAATGGGCGTTGTTGGATCAGAGGCGAAACTTTCTAATGCGCGGGCTTTAAATTTAACTACCGTCCACTTTCCGCCAAATACGGTGAATTATGACCAACCCGGAATCAACGTTGGCTGGGGGCCCAATAATCCACTGAATTCACAGCATGTCGGAGGAGTGCATGTTGTATTTGCTGATGGCCACGTCGCTTTTCTTAGCAATTCGATACATCTCGATACTTTGCGATCCCTGGCAATTCGTGATGATGGTGCAGTATTGGGGGAATTTTAGCCAGCCTGTATCTTGTAATTGACAAGTATTTGCTGGTGTTCTGTGACCGTCTACTCTAATTCAATCCATATATGATTCAGTCAGCCATGATAGTTCAAGTTTGTGAAATTCAGATAATGTCGCCAACAATCATTCACGATTGGGGGCAGCTCTCCCTTTGGTGGGAAGGTACATACTTTTCATCACAGGTGAATCATGGGAGATTCGGTGACGGGACTGAGCGAAATAGAAAGTTAAGTGACCGAATGTTGAGTCACGAGTTCTGAAATAATCGGGACTCGTGACTGACAATAAAACATTTATCTAAAAACAATTGTATATTCATATGCAGCGCAGACATTGGGGGAATCTAGGTGTTACAGCTAAAAATATCGTTTTTAATCACTTTTGTGGCAGCCATCCTCGTGGGTTGCAGTTCTTCTACAACCAGACAAATCGGCTCTGTTTCAGGAAGTGTTGAAGCTGCGGGGAAGCCGGTTCCAGAGGGAACCGTCGTCACTTTTTACTGTGTTGATTCTATATCAAGTTTCACTACTTTTGTTGACAGCTCTGGAAGTTACTCATTTTCACCAGCTCGCGGAGTGCCAATAGTACCTGGAGAGTACAAAGTGACTCTATTGCCTCCACGAATAGATGCAATCATGGTCAATGGTGTTTTTATGCCGGATCCGAAAGCTAAAAAGGTGAAACTGAAAGTGAGCCCAAAGTACTTCAAAAAGGAGACAACACCTTTGGAAGTAGACTTGCATTCCAAAGCAAATGTATTCGATATCACGGTCTAAATTCAACTTTTGACAAATTTTTTTGAAATGCTACCAAGAGGTGAGATCAATAATGGTGATTGCAAATCCAAGCCAGCCTTGGACAGAGAAACACAAAGTAGTGAGATGCCTGTTGCAGATTTTGATCGTTGTGATGACACAACAGGCCCTGATGGCTCCAGCCACAGCCAACGATGATGTGATTAAATTTGATAAACACATCAGTCTCCTGCTGGCTGATAACTGTTTCGAATGCCATGGTCCGGATGCAGAAAATCGTCAAGCCGGGTTGAGGTTAGATCGACGAGCCGATGCTTTGGCCCCATTAAAATCAGGAGGATTTGCAATAGTGCCAGGTGATGTATCTGCCAGCAAATTGATCCAGGTAATCACATCGAACGACCCTGACATTCGTATGCCGCCGGAGGACTCAAATAAATCTCTTACTTCGAATCAGATAGAGCAATTGACACGCTGGATAAAACAGGGTGCAGATTGGAAGAAACACTGGTCATTCGAACTGCCATTACGTCGTCCTGCTCCGCAGGTTGCGAATACCGCCTGGCCAAGTAACGACGTAGACCGTTATATTCTGGCACGACTGGAATCAGCCGGTCTTTCACCTTCCCCACAAGCCGATAAGCGTACGCTGATTCGCCGAGCAACGTTTGACTTGATTGGGTTACCACCAACTCCTGAAGAAGTTGATGCGTTCCTGGCAGACAATTCGACTGATGCGTTTGCTAAAGTCGTCGATCGTCTCTTGGCATCGCCGCATTACGGTGAGCGGTGGGGACGTCACTGGTTAGACATAGCACGCTATGCCGATTCCAATGGCGCTGATGAAAACCATCCTCATCCCTATGCTTATCGGTATCGAAATTACGTCATTGACGCGATTAACCGCGACTTACCCTACGATCAATTCGTTCGAGAACAAATTGCCGGAGACCTTCTGCCACAAACAGGGGATATCGAGAATCAAATTAAACAGGCGGCAGCAACTGGTTATCTTGCGATGGGAGTGAAAATTCTAGCTGAACAAGATCGCGTCAAAAAGCAGGCTGACATCGTTGATGAGCAAATCGATACGATGGGTAAAACTTTCGTGGGGCTAACTTTGGGATGCGCAAGATGCCACGACCACAAATTTGATCCGATACCAACCAAAGATTACTATGCCCTGGCAGGCATCTTTCATAGTACAAACATCACGAATCGCAAGGTCGATACAATTGCTTATCGACAGTCCCAAGCGTCCCATGATAAAAAAGTAGAAGTTCTAAAAGATAAGATTGAAACAGCGAAAGAGAGACTCAACTCCCACTTATCTGAAGCGGCTGAAATAGCCAGAATAGAACGTGAAGCGGAGTCCTTCGATCGCGGTAATGTATTGATTGACACGAAATCCTATGGTATCGACATTGGGGTCATCAATTCACACGCTAATAAAGGAAATGATTTCGAGTACGACATCTCGCTGAAGCAGCCCGGTAAGTTCTTCTTACAGATTCGATACGCAGCTAATACGGTGAGACCGTGTGAATTATTCATTAATGGAACACTCGTAAAAAAACAAGCCCTTGATGAAACGACAGGAGGCTGGTATCCGCAAAATCAAAAATGGAATTTTGAAGGAGTCTATAAACTCCAGGAAGGGAAGAATACATTACGCTTCACTTCTAAAACAATGGCACATATTGATAAGTTGCGTCTGACACAAATAGATGGAAATGAGAAAAATGACAACAGAATAAAATCGCTAGTTAGCCTTAGAAATCAACTGAGCGAACTTGCCAAACAGGCTCCCGTTAAACCCACTTTGATGGCTGTTAACGACGGGAAAGTGCGTGATGTCAAGATACACCATCGTGGCGATCACAACATGCTTGGTGATGTTGAGCCCAGGCATTTTCTATCACTCTCCAAAGTCGACAAGTCGGTACAGTTGCCAGCGAATCAAAGTGGGCGTCTTGAACTCGCAAATTGGCTTGTTCGACCTGATCATCCTCTAACGGCACGCGTGATCGTCAATCGCATATGGGGATGGCATTTCGGTAAAGGGATTGTGCCAACACCTGACAATTTTGGCATCATGGGTGAACGGCCAACACATCCACTACTGTTAGATTACCTGGCACTACGATTTATTGACGATGGTTGGTCGCTAAAAAAATTACACCGGCTGATTATGCTGTCCAATACTTATCAAATGTCGGCGGCAAAGGTACCTGCACAAGAAACTGACCCCGATAACATCTTGTACTGGAAGGCAGATGTGCGGCGTCTTGAAGCAGAGGCGATTCGCGATGCGATGTTATCATTATCGGGTCAATTGGATAGAACCATTGGTGGACCACCCATTGAAGGTGTAAAAAGCATCAATCTTTCTGTGGAGGAGATGGCGAAGAATTTCAGTATCTATGAACAGTCGAAGCGGAGGTCGGTTTATCTACCAGTCATTCGAACCACAATATATGACAAGTTGACGCTTTATGATTTTCCTAACTCCAATAACCCTGTTGGTCGACGTGCAGTAACAACAGTACCCACTCAGGCATTGATGATGATGAATAGCGACTTCGTCACGAAACAAGCAGAATTAATTGTTTCACAAATATTAGACAATAACAATCTTCATTCGAATGAGGAAATCGTTAACCAACTCTATTTGACATTGTTCATTCGTCAGGCAACCACCAATGAAATAACACAGGCCTTGGAATTTTTGGAAGCGTTTTCCAAGCTGCCGGCTCCTGCGAATGCAACCGATAATCCGCTTCGTTCCGCGTGGATTAGCTTATGCCACACACTTTTGATGTCTAATGAATTTGTATATATCCATTAGTTTGTCTACACAGGCAGTTTTGCAATTACCCAATTTAAAACTTACTAATCGTTCAAGTAGCAATGTTAGCAATCGAGTCCATAGCTAACTGAAGGGAATAAATCGTGTTAAATCCAATGGCAGGTCATTTATCCAGACGACAAATGCTAAATCGCTTTGCCACCGGATTCGGTGGGTTAGCTCTAAACGGTATGTTAGCCGAGCAATTAATATCAGGACAGGATGTCGCCAAAAAAAACACAAGTCCCCTGGCAGCCCGCACGCCACATCATTCCCCCAAAGCGAAACGAATCATCTTTTTGTTCATGAGTGGGGGTCCTTCACATATAGATCTATTTGACCACAAGCCAATGCTCGATCGTGATGATGGTAAGCCCTTGCCTTTCAAGGAACGTGGAGTCCAGTTTGCTCAGCGAGGAAATCTGATGCGTTCACCGTGGAAGTTTCGACCAACCGGTCGTAGTGGTATTCCAATGAGTGAATTGTGGCAACATTTACCCGAGGTCGCTGACGAATTGTGCATGATTCATTCTGTCTGCGAAACGAATGTCGCTCACGGTGGAGCGTGTATGAAGTTACATACAGGCAATGAGGCAATTATTCGACCAAGTATGGGATCGTGGATCAGTTACGGACTGGGTACGGAAAATAATAATCTTCCCAGTTTCATCACGATCTGCCCACAGTCCATTCATGGTGGAGTCGATAACTTCGGGACTGCGTTTTTACCATCAATTCACCAGGGTGTTGCATTGGGGACACCCGGTTATCCTAATGCTTTGGCGAAGGACGCTAAGTTTGATTACATGAGAAATCCGCGACTCACTTACGATCAACAACGCTTACAGTTGAAGTTATTGCGTCAAATGCACAACAGCCGCAATACAAATACAATAGGTGATCTTGAAGCCCGTATCCAGTCATTCGAATTAGCATTTCGTATGCAAACTGCGGCGCCTGATGTGATGGACATTTCTGCGGAATCAAAGGCAACACGAGAAATGTATGGTTTAGAAGATTCCACTAC